>CAYWIT010000003.1:99799-152784 GCA_964458415.1 uncultured Rhodospirillaceae bacterium | reverse complement strand
AGTTTTTGCCGAATATATCCGGGGTGTAACACCGAGGTGTGACACGACGCCATGCATGTTCCGGCTTATCTGGCACTATCCCGACACCATGTTTTCTATTTTCGCTGGCCTGTTCCGGCCTTTCTGCATCCACAGGGCAAGGCGCGGCATATTCGCCTGTCACTGGGTACACGCGACCCAAAGGAAGCGTTGCGGCTGGCAAAGCATCTCGAATATCATGCAATGGCAATTCAAGGAAAACTGGCGGTGGGCATGGATTACGTCGAGGTACAGCGCATTCTGAGAGACTACTTTTCCAAGCTGCTGGCGCGGCGCAAGGAGGCCATAGACAAGGAGGGCAGTCTGGATGCCATCGAAGTCGCCTCCCTGCAAAATACCGCTGGATTTCTTGAACAAGCGATAAGCGAGGGCATGGACGACTTCCACCCCATCGAAGAATTGGACGATATGCTGGCGCGGTTCCCTATCAACAAAATGCCTGACTTGTTATAGGCTAGCCTGATGAAGCTCGACTCAGACTTATTTCTTGAACATATGACCGTCCCTTTCGTGCCAACGCTGGGGGCAATGCATCCTTGCGCCCTTTCGGCATCCGTTATGGGCGTTTTGAATTTCGCGCATGACGGGAGTTTCCTGCCCTACGACAAGGAAAAAAGATGGGGCGGCGTCAAGCGCGAGCGCCTGCTGAAAGAACATATCTTCCAAGATAAAAGCTGCACGATTATCCCTACGCTCAACGATAGCTCCCTGATCCGGTTATACTGTTACGGCGCAGAAGACGCGCTGGGCGAACAACAGGACAGCCTGCGAAAGCTCTACCCCGACGCAAAGTTCCAAGCCGTCCGCTTCGGCGCGAACGAAGACTTTAAATCGGACAGCATTGTTTTTCTGGCTGATAACGGGTTACATGTCCCCGCCGCGAAAATGAATGCGGTGCCTTTCAAGTCCCTGTCCTTGCCCGCGGCAGAAACGATAGGGCTTCTTGCAAAAAACGATGCGGACAACAGCGGCTTTCAATTCCTGCAAGACAGGCTGGCGCAGGGCCATGATGACGGAGAAATCTTCGTTACAGTGGAAAACGACGCCGTTTCCGGAGCGGTCGGCCCGCTGCAAACCATGACGGACGCCGCTGGGCAGCTGACGCGGTATCCCGTTTATTTCGGCGTTTTAAAAAATGCGCGGGACAAAGGCTTGGGAACCGCACTCTGGTCCGCCGCCATAAACTGGGCGGAAAAGGAAGGCGTACAGTACATTATCCTGCAAGCCCGCACAGGCTCCCCGGCAGAGCATTTCTACAGGCGCATGGGGTTAAAGGCGCTGGGCGGCGTGGCAAGAGCGAGCCTCGGCTGAATAGAAAAACCACCCTTCTCCAAACGAATTGCCTCATCCGCTCGAATTTGCTATACAAAACGGGTATGGCGGGAGATAACTGCTTAGCAATATCAATCAGTTACGAGAACGGGCGGAAAATCCCTCCCTCGCTACCAATTCTCTCTAAATCCCAATAAAACCGCAGTTTTTGCCGAATATATCCGGGGTGTAACACCGAGGTGTGACACGACGCCATGCCTGCAAACTTAAAAAACTTAAACGTCCCGCTTGAAATAGGGTCGTTTCCGCGTCTTCAGCTTGTCTTTCAGCTGGCGGTGGTTCTGCTCGAATTCCGTGCGCAATTTCTGTGACTGTGGAAGCTCCAGAGATTTCCGGCACTCCGGATCAACGTCCGCTTTATGATGTTGCAAAACGTCCGCGATACTGGCCCCCTGCGCAATCAGAAACGCCACGATCTCATGATCCCCGCGCTTGGCTGCATAGAGCAGTGCTTCGCTATGCGCGGCTTTGACATCGGCCCCCTTCTCGACCAGAAACTTCACATTTTCAAAATTCCCCATGATTGCCGCCGCCCGTAGGGGAAGATCATTTTCATGATGGATATTCGCGCCATCGGCAAGGCATTTACGGACATCTTCGGGATTTCCCGTTGCCGCGCTGGCCACCAGCAAGGCTGCCTTCTCCAGATATGACTTCATCATGGGACCTCCTAAAAAACAATCTTCGGCTTGACGTTCGGAATCCCCTGCAATGAACATTCCTGCGCCGTTGCTTCATTCATTTCTATTGCCGCAGGATTTTTCCGCGTGGCCTGCCTGCCGTCCTTCGCGGCCAATTGCCGGAAAGACCAGCACAGATGGTAATACTTTGCCCCCGCCGCGAACTCATCGTTAAATTTCTGCGTCGCCTGTATTTTTTCCAGACGGGCCTCGGCCTCCGCCATGGCAGCGCTCTTGCCGCTGGAATAGCCAATCGTGCCCCCTGCCACGCCACCGAAAACGATAGCCAGCGCCACCGCGCCAAGGATCTTTTTAAGCTCTGCAACGCGCTCCTGAATCGGGCTGATGATTTCTTCTGGCTTTTCCATGACGCACCTCTTTTGAATGATCAGCCTTTCTACAATAATGCTTCCGCCCTGTCAATAATTCTGTAAATAGCTATATTCCATCGTTTTTTTGATTTTTTTCTGTTTCCCCCCGTTCCCACCGCCTATTATCAAGAACGAACACTGCAAAACCGGAGCCCTCATGCCGTCACATATTGCCCTCACAGACAAGCTTTTTTACGAGAAAAACCAGCTCGACCAAAGCCGCATCTGCCGGATGGTCGATGACAGCCTGACCGGCGCCGACGATGGCGAGATGTATCTGGAATACGTGCAATCTGAATTTTTCAGCTGGGATGACGGCAGGCTGAAAACCTGCACCTATGACACCGACATGGGATTTGGCCTCCGTTCCGTCGCCGGAGAAGCCTTCGGCTATGCCCATGCCTCGGAAATGACGGAAAAAGCCATGGCCCGCGCCGCGGAAACCGTCCGCGCCACGCAAAAAGGCTATGCAGGCAAAATGGACCTGAACCCGCAAAAGACCAACCAGCAGCTTTATACGGATGATAACCCGCTGCTGCAAATCCCCTTCGAGCAAAAGGTCGCCCTGCTGCAGAACATAGACGCCTATGCCCGCGCCAAAGACCCCCGCGTGAAACAAGTCTCGGTCAATCTGGCGGCCGGATGGAAAGCCGTGCAAATTTTACGCAGCGGCGGCCATAAAAGCGCCGACATTCGCCCGATGGTGCGCATGAACGTTTCCGTCTACCTCGACGACGGCAAAGGCCGGATGGAGGATGGTTATTACGGCTGGGGCGGACGTTACGGCTATGACATGATCTTTGATGAAAACAAGTGGAAATCCGCCGTCGATGAAGCCTTTCGACAGGCGCAGGTTTCGCTGGAGGCCATTCCGGCGCCCGCCGGTGAAATGACCGTCGTCCTCGGCTCCGGCTGGCCCGGCATTCTGCTCCATGAAGCCATTGGTCACGGTCTGGAGGGCGACTTCAACCGCAAAAGCACCTCTGCTTTTTCCGGCCTGATCGGCAAGCAGGTCGCCTCCAAAGGCGTTACCGTCGTCGATGACGGCACAATCCCCGACCGTCGCGGCTCCATTACCATTGACGACGAGGGCACGCCTTCACAACGCAATATCCTGATAGAAGACGGCATCCTCACCGGCTATCTGCAGGACCGGATGAATGCCCGTTTGATGGGCACAAAATCCACCGGCAATGGCCGCCGCGAAAGCTATGCCGATCACCCCATGCCGCGCATGACCAACACCATCATGCTGAACGGCACATGCGGGCCTGATGAAATCATCGCCTCCGTCAAAAAAGGCATCTACGCCGTCAATTTTGGCGGCGGTCAGGTGGACATCACCTCGGGCAAGTTCGTTTTCTCTGCTTCCGAAGCCTATCTTGTCGAAAACGGAAAAATCGGCGCCCCCATCAAAGGCGCCACCCTGATCGGCAACGGGCCGGATGTTCTTACCCGCGTCGGCATGATCGGCAACGACATGAAGCTTGATGACGGCGTCGGCACCTGCGGCAAGGACGGCCAGAGCGTTCCCGTCGGCGTCGGCCAGCCCACGCTGCGTATCGATGGGCTCACCGTCGGCGGCACGCAATCATCGTAAAAAAGTCAAGCTTTACGACACCAATCCAGCACCGCAGCGCGGTCGCCCCTGAACACGACACGCGATTCCTTCTGCGACAGCTGGTAGTCATACATCGGATCATAGTAATGCGTCAGCAGTTCGTATATCCAGAGACGGTGCAGCGTCTCTGCGCCTGTCTCGCGCTGCATAACCAGCGCGTTTGCCATCAGCGCCTGCAACTCTTTATACCGCTCCCCGCCCAAACGCTTGCTGATGCGCAAAAGGCTTGCCTGCAAAAACTCGGCAAACACGGAAAAGCCATCAGCGCCATAGGCCGACTGATGCTCTGCCAGCATATCCGTCACATAGTCTTTTTGCACGTTGGCAATACGGTTTTCCAGCGTATCTTCCAGAACGATAATCGGCCATGCGCGCATCCCGGACAGCAGACTCTGCGGCAGCGCGCATCGTCCCACCAACTGGCTTTCATCCTCGATAAAGACCGGATTTTCTCCGGCGTAACAAACCTTGAGCAATTTAATCGCAAGCGCATTTTCAAAATTGATCTGGCTGGGCTGGCCCGCAATCCGCCTGCCAAAACTGGAGCCGCGATGGTTGGCCAGCGCCTCCAGATCCACCGCGTTTTCCAGCTGACTGATCACCATGGTTTTACCGGTGCCTGTGCGTCCGCTGATAACAAAAAATTTCCGCGTCGCCACCAGATGATCAAATGTATCAATCAGGAAACGCCGGAGGGCCTTGTATCCCCCCTTGACCAGCGGATAGGGTGTCTGCGCCTCTCCCAGCCATTGCTGGGTAATATGCGAACGCAGACCGCCCCGAAAACAAAAAAGATACCCCTGCGGGTGCTGCCTGACAAAATCCTGCCACTGCGCAAGCCGCGCCGCCTTGATATCCCCGCTCACCAGCTGATGCCCTAGGGCGACGGCGGCTTCCTGCCCCTCTTCTTTATAAGTCGTGCCAACCCTGTGCCGTTCCTCGTCATTCAGCAACGGGATATTGACGGCTCCCGGAAAGGACCCTTTAGCAAACTCGACAGGCGCGCGCACATCCAGCAACGGCGCATCATTCAGAAACAGATGAAGAAAATCATCTGTATCATCTCTCTGATCACTGCCGCGCATATCTGGAGACATGTTCCGTCCTGCTGTCCGGTAAAATGGTGGGCCCGGAGGGACTTGAACCCCCGACCAGACCGTTATGAGCGGCCCGCTCTAACCAACTGAGCTACAGGCCCCGACCACATGTTTTTCTAGCATGTCTCGGGTTTAGCGCAAAGACGTTTTGACACGCTACCGGAAAACCACCAGAAAATACTCACGAAAACAACGGAAAAATACCCGTCAATCATATAATGAAAGCCCAAATAAGCGGACCCCACCAGAATCAGGAAAAACAGGGCTATCGCCAGCCCCCGGAAAAACCAGTTGTATTTCCAGCAGTACAGCACCAAAAGCCACACAACAGCCACATGAACACTGGGCATCGCTGAAATAGAGTTAAAATCCACAAATCTGTCGTTACGCACCCAGTCAACAAGCACCTGTATGTTCTGGAAGGTCAACAACGGTGTCGTTTTGCTCACCTCTACCAGATGCGTCACCAGACCAACATAAGGATCCGGGATATCCGGATAGAATGTACTGTAGAAAATAGGCCCGACGGAAGACATCGCCGTCGCGAAATAATTACCGATGACCGGCAGGGAAAGAGAAAACGTCCACATATAGCGCATATGATGCTGCGGATCTTTTTCACAGAACAATGCAAACCCCGTCAGCAGATAAAAAATCATAAACCATAAAATATAAACTTTATCCAGCAGCCACGTCGCCTTCATCGCCATGATGACCGGCGTCAACCATTCGTGCGGGTATTTGCCGAAGTGAACAGCCTTGTCCAAGGCCGCAAATTCCGGGTCCCATGAATAGGGCTGAAAATAAGGAATATAACATTTCTGGATCGTGAAGGCCGCCACTACCATCGTCGCGATAAGAGCACCCACCACCCCTTGCGTAAAACGTGGACTGTGAATATAGGCATCTACCTCTTGATCCCATGCCGAAAGAAAATGGTGAATCCCACGCCCCTTCCTCGCAAAAGGATAGTGCCAGAAAAAAGTCAGGAACCCCGCAACATAAAACACCGCCAGAAAAATCAGCAACTGGATAAAGGACATCCCGAGCCAGGCCGGGAAAAGCAAAAAATCCGATAACGGCACGCCCAGCAATACAGATTCTGCAGCTGTTACGATCAACATCAACCCCATGATGACGAACAGCCATTTATGGGAGGAAAAAGAAGCCTTGATATTCGTTAGAAACCCCAAACTTTCCCCCTACCTGCCTGACACCGGTATTTCCGGACAACCCCGTTTTGCCAGTATCCCGGAAACCCACCAGAACAGGCTGGTGAGAACAATCGAAAAATATCCATCAACGGCGTAATGGAAGCCAAGAAAAACCGAAGCTATAAAAACAAGCGCGCAAAGAACAAGCGCCGTAGCTCTGAAGAACCAATGGTATTTCCAGCAATAGAGCACCAGTATCCACATCACTGCAATATGCACGCTTGGCATCGCGGAAATCGAATTGTAATCGATGAACTGGTCATTCCGAACCCATTCAACCAGCATCGACAGATTTGAAAACGTCAGCAAGGGGGTTGTCTGGTTAACATCGTCAAGATACGCGACCATATCCTGATACGGGTTTTGAATATCAGGATAAAACGCTCCAAAAAAAACGGGGCCGACCGAAGAAAAAAAAGTAGCGAAATAGTTACCGATCACCGGCAAGACAAAAGCATAGCTCCACATGAAGCGTATATGGTGACGGGCATCTTTTTCGCAAAACATGGCAAAGCCCACCAGAAAATAAAAAAACAGAAACCAGAGGGCATATACCTTGTCCAAAAACGCTGTGGATTTAGTGGCGGTTACGACAGGAAGCAGCCATTCGTGCGGATATTTGCCAAAATGCAACGCATGATCCAGCGCGGCCAGCGCCGGATCCCAATGATAGGGGCTTAAAAAAGGAATGTAGCATTTTTGAATAACAAAAGCCGCCATGGCCAAAATGGCGATCAGGACACCGACAATCCCCCGGGCAAAAACCGGCCCTTCCAGATAACGGATAACCTCCCCGTCCCATGCTGAAAAAAACTTCCTGACATCCCTGAAAATCAGGGGCAGCCCGTAACGCCATGCGAACAAGCCCAGCCCGCCAACGTAAACAAGCCCCAGAAACGTCAGGGTTTTCAACGTCGCAGCTAAAATCCATATCGGAAGCTCGATAAAATCCGAAGGCGGCACCCCCAGCATGGCCGATTCAACGGCCATCACCGCAAACATCCCCGCCAGAGCCCCTAATAACCACCGGTGAGAGGAAAAGGAGGCCTTGATATTCGTCCGGAAAGACAAGAAAAATCCCTTCCCCGTTAACAATCAGGTATCGAGAAAGCTTCTGAGCTGACGTGACCGGCTGGGATGCTTGAGCTTGCGCAGGGCCTTGGCTTCAATCTGGCGGATACGTTCCCGCGTCACGGAAAACTGCTGGCCGACTTCTTCCAGCGTATGGTCCGTATTCATCCCGATACCGAAGCGCATGCGCAGCACACGTTCTTCCCGTGGCGTCAGCGTCGCCAGAACGCGCGTTGTCGTTTCACGCAAATTGGCATGGATCGCCGCTTCCACAGGAAGGATAACGTTCTTGTCCTCGATAAAGTCCCCCAACTGGCTGTCTTCCTCGTCGCCAACGGGCGTTTCAAGCGAGACAGGTTCCTTGGAAATCTTCATGACCTTGCGCACTTTATCGAGCGGCATGCCCAGACGCTCGGACAATTCTTCCGGTGTCGGCTCCCGCCCGATCTCGTGCATCATCTGGCGGCCGGTGCGCACCAGTTTATTGATCGTCTCGATCATATGCACAGGGATACGGATGGTGCGGGCCTGATCCGCAATAGAGCGCGTAATCGCCTGACGGATCCACCACGTCGCATAGGTCGAGAACTTGTAACCCCGGCGATATTCAAACTTGTCCACCGCCTTCATCAACCCGATATTCCCCTCCTGAATCAAATCCAGAAATTGCAAGCCGCGGTTCGTATACTTTTTGGCAATAGAGATAACAAGGCGCAAGTTGGCTTCGACCATTTCTTTCTTGGCCTTGCCTGCCTCGCGCTCGCCTTTCTGAATGGTATGGACGATACGCTTGAATTCTCCAATCGGCAGACCGGAGGATTGCGCGATTTTTTCGATTTCGTCCCGAATACCCTTGACGTCGTCTTTATGCTTCTCGCCAAATTTTTTCCAGCCCTTGCCCGGCAGCTTGGACACATTACCCATCCAGCGCGCATTGGTTTCCTGCCCGGCCCATTTATCAAGGAAGTCCTCGCGCGTGACGCCGCAAGACGTCGCCAGACGCATAATCTGGCCTTCCTGCCCCAGCACCTTACGATTCATCATGTATAGCTGCTCGATCAGCTGCTCGGAACGATAAGCATTCAGCCGCACGGACTGCATCAGATCGACAAGCTCCGCCCGGCACTTGCGATGGCTGTCAACAAGTTTCTTGGGAACTTCCTTTGTTTTCTCCAATGCCTCCCGGCGCTCTTCCTGCACCTTGGCAAGCTTCTTGTGCGCCTTGGTTATCTGTTTGAAAGTCTCGATAATCTGAGGCTTCAATTCCTCTTCCATCGCGGCAAGAGAAAGGCTGCTCTCATCAAGGTCTTCCTCGGCCGGCTTCACCTCTTCCTCGTCATGATCAAGAATGATATCGTCTTCGCCGGCGGCAGCGGCTTTTTTAGCCTTGGCCTTTTTCCGCGCTTCCTCTTCCTTCTGATGTTCCTTTTCTTTTTTCTCGAGTTTTTCCGCGACTGCCGCCTGAATAGCCTTGGCGCGCGCGCTTACCCCCTCTTCGCCCCCTGCGGCAGCGCCGCCCGCATCGGCGGAAGGCTCGCCCTCTCCATAGGTCGCTTCCAGATCGATAATATCCCGCAACAGCATTTCGCCGTTCTCCAGCGCCTTGTGCCACGTCATGATCGCCTGAATAGTCAGCGGGCTTTCACAAATTCCGCCAATCATCATCTCGCGGCCGGCTTCGATACGCTTGGCAATCGCAATTTCGCCTTCACGGGACAGCAGTTCAACAGATCCCATTTCGCGCAGATACATGCGCACAGGATCGTCGGTACGGCCAAGATCCGTTTCGGCAAGGTTGCCCGCGGCTTCATCGTCATCCGAAGCCTCCGCCTTCTCTGTCGCACCTTCTTCTTCCGCGTCCGGCTCTTCCTCGACCATATTGATGCCGATATCCGAAAGCATCGCCATCGTTTCGTCGATCTGGTCGGAGGTGTATTCCCCCGGTGGCAGCATCTTGTTCAGTTCGTCATAGGTGACGTAGCCACGCTCCTTGCCCTTAGAGACGATTTTCTTGACAACCTTGGCCAAAGCCCCCTGGATGGGAGTATCATCGGCATCATCATGAACTTCTGTATCTTGATCTTCGTTGACTTTTGCGACCATCCGCACCCTTGCTCCTGAATAAAAAAATTAAACCGCCGAACCAATCCCCGTTTGCAGATCAGTCCGGCTGGATGCCTCCTTGTCCTTTTTCCCAAGCCTCGCGCCATCCCTGACGCACAACATCGAGGGGCTGACCTGGTTTGGCAAAACCGGCATAGAGGTAAAGTCCCTTGTCAAAAACCGCCTCTAAAATTCTGCCATATCCCGATTCAATAAGATGTTGCTTAACTGCCTGATCGTCAAGGTATATTTCTTCTTCTTTCGTATTTTCAGGCGCCCGTCCCAAAAAGGCAATCAGGGCCTGCTTTAATTGGTCATATTCCGCATTCGATATATGGAGCATTCCAAGCTTCTCCCCAAACTCCTCGAACAGTTCCGGATAGTTGATCAAAACGGCAATAAGCGCCTTCTCTCGCAACAATCTGGAAACTTTGATCGGCTTGACGCGCAACGCCATCGGCCGGTATGGCGTATGCACATTGGGCACCTCCGGTTTTCGTCCCTTGAATCCGTGCCCGCCACCAGTAGAAAAAGTTCTGGCAGGATGATGGGTCTGACGCCCTCCCTGCGCCTGCGCAAAAAACGTGTCGTTAATCCGCTGTCCGATCTCCTGCATAAAAAATTCCTGCACGCTTGCATCGGCAATCTGGCGCGCCCGTTTTTCAAGGGCCTTGCGAAACCCCGCCTTGGTTTCCGGCTGGCTGAAATTACGGTCTTTCGCTTCCTCGGCCCACATCATATCAAAAAGCCCGATGGCACTCTCCAATACGCGACGCATGGCGCCCGCCCCCTCGGCCTTGATCAGGCTGTCCGGATCATGCTCCTCGGGCAAAAAAGCGAACTTGACCGTATAATCGGGCTTTAATATCGGCAAAACACGCTCCAGCGCACGAGATGCCGCCCGCTGTCCCGCCGCATCCCCGTCAAAACAAAGAATGGGTGCCCGGTTTTCCTCCGGCATGACTTTCCACACTTCCTCGATTTGGCTTTCCGTCAGCGCCGTCCCAAGCGGGGCGACCGCCCCCGGAAAGCCGCCCTGCACCAGAGCAATAACATCCATGTAACCTTCAACAACGATAACGGGGGCACCATCTCCGATCGCTCGTCTTGCCCGTGACAGCCCATACAGATTCCGCCCCTTATGGAAGATAGCGGTTTCTGGCGAATTGATGTATTTCGGAGCGGATTTATCCGGCGGTCCCCCATGGGATTCCGGCAGGACGCGCCCGCCAAAAGCGATGACACGGCCCTGTATATCCAGAACCGGAAACATGACCCGTCCCCTGAAAAAGGGATAATACTCCCCTTTTTTCTTTTCCGACGCCTTATAAAGGCCAGCTTCTATAATATCTTCAAGCTTATAACCGTTTTTTTGAAGGTGCTGCATGAGCTGCGCTTCAGACGGGGCATAGCCGATACGAAAACCTTTGATTGTCTCTAAGAAAAGCCCACGATCAGTCAGATAATGCAGGATTTTTTTGTTTTGCGGCTGATGAAGCTGCTGCTCGTAATATTTTGTTGCGGCTTCCATCAAATCATACAAGGACATTTGCCGCTGGAACTTTTTCTGCTCCTCGACTGTCGGTTTCGGAACCTGCATTCCGGCCTGCGCCGCCAATTGCTCGACAGCCTCCATAAACGAAAGATTGTCATGATTCATCAAAAACCCGACAACATCTCCATGCACCCCGCACCCGAAGCAATGGTAAAATCCCTTCTGGTCATTCACCGTAAAGGAGGCCGTTTTTTCCTTATGAAAAGGACAACAGCCCTTGAACTCGCGACCGGCACGCGTCAGCTTGGTCCGCTTGCCGATAACCTCGGAAAGCAGTACACGCGCGCGAATCTCATCCATGAACTGGCGGGGGAGCGACATGCTGTTGTTGTAATAACAGACACAAAAACCCGCAAGAAAAATCAGGCATGCATTACGGCAAACAGGGGCTGATCAGCCAGCCTTACATTCCACCAAGCGGACAGGGCGGCAGCTAAGCCGAACAAAGTCCTTATGACCCCAACCTTCGTCGCCGTCCGAGAAGCGGACACCCCACGAGTTGCCTGGGCCATCACGATGCTCCGTGGACGACCAGTACCAGTCGGGACAGTCTGAAGCGCTAGACGCAGCCATTTTAAACGTGTCTTTAAAGGAGCCTTCGTTTTGATGATCGCAAAGGTTGTCGAGTTGGATGACCTTACCTTTGCGAACACCCGACTCGCCATCAGGCTCGGTGCCAACCAGCAATTCGCGGGTCGGGATAATCCAACCACCGTTATAACTGCCATCTTTCAGCGCGGCATAGATTTCTTTATCGGTCGGATAATTCGTGCCATCAAACCCGTGCCAGTTTTTTAGCTCGGCGATATGCTTCACAGCATCGACATATTTCATTGTCTCCAGCAGATCTTCCGGCGCGGCAAAGACGTTGAATGTCTTGCTCAGAGACACGCCATCGCGGTCTTTCGGACTGTACTGGCCGAGATAGATCGTACCATCCGCCATTTTCTGACCAGATTTCAACACAGTCGCAACATACCCGCTCCCCGGTGCCAGCGTGGCTTTGATAACCGCCGCCATCTGCTCCTTGGAAGGGCGCTTCGTATTCAGCTGAAATTTTTTCTGCGGTTCTGACATATGTTCCCTGTAAACGCCAATGAGAAATATGTCAAATTAGTGGTTATATGTCAAGCGGTATGCGGTCTGCTCCGTATTTTCTTATTTATCAAAAGATTACCCTGCTAGCCGCTCTTTAACCAGCCCACTCGCCTTGGAAAAGTCTATTTGCCCGGCGTATTTGGCTTTCATCTCGGCGATAACCTTGCCCATATCCTTGATGCTGGAAGCATTAACAGTTTTAATGATTTCATCAATGACCGCCCTGATTTCATCATCCGACAATTGCTTGGGTAAAAAACCCTCAATCACCTTGATTTCAGCCACTTCACGATCCACCAAATCCTGACGCTTGCCAGCCTCATACATCTTGATGGATTCCTGTCTCTGCTTGATCATCGACTGCATCATGGACAGAATTTCGTCATCGCTGATCCCGTCCCAATTACCCTTGGCACGCGCTGCAATATCGCGATCCTTCATAGCGGCAACAATCAATCGTAGCGTCGCCACGATTGTTTCATCTTTGGCATGCATTGCCTGTTTCAGCCGTTCCTGGAACTCGTTCCTGAGCATAATATTTCCTGCTTTTTTGTGGCGTTAGTTTACCCGATATGCTATTCCATCCGAAATATAATTACAACAATCGAATCTCGCAGGAAAAATCAGGGAAAAATGATATTACCCCAACATATCCCGCCCACGACGAACGCTGCGCTGGCCTTGGCCGATGGCAGCGTTTTTTTTGGTAAAGGCATCGGCACCCCCGGCATAACGGGAGGGGAGATTTGCTTTAACACCTCTATGACCGGATATCAGGAAATCCTGACCGACCCCTCCTATGCCGGACAGATCATCACCTTCACCTTTCCCCATATCGGCAATGTCGGCATTAACCCCGATGACAATGAAGCAACGGCGCCTTTTGCAAAAGGACTGATCCTGCGGGCGGACATAACCTCCCCTTCCAGCTACCGCGCCGAAGAAAATTTCGATATCTGGCTGCGGCAAAACGGCATGACCGGAATTTGCGGCATTGACACCCGTGCTTTGACGCATCATCTGCGCGATCATGGCGCGCAAAATGGCATTATCTGTTTTGCGGAAAAAACATTGCCCGCAACAGAAGCCCTGATTGCGCAGGCGCGCGGCCTGCCCTCCATGGATGGGCTGGACATCGCGAAAACCGTTTCAACCAAAGATATCTACCCTTGGACAGAGGGCTTGTGGGACACTGCGGCTGCCCGTTATGGGCAAGCGAAGGCACCGACCGCGCATGTTGTTGTAATTGACTACGGCGTCAAGCGTAACATCCTGCGCTGCCTTGCCGCACAAGGATTTAAGCTGACAGTTGTTCCCTGCGATACCCCGGCTGAAGATATTCTGGCCCTGAATCCTGACGGTATCTTCCTGTCGAATGGCCCCGGCGATCCCGCTGCAACGGGCGTTTACGCCGTACCTGTCATCCAGACCCTCCTGAAATCAAATCTGCCGCTCTTCGGCATCTGCCTTGGTCATCAAATGCTGGCTCTTGCACTGGGCGGAAAAACGGCGAAGCTACCCTTTGGACATCGTGGCGCCAACCATCCGGTCAAGGATATAGAAACCGGAAAAGTTGAAATTACCAGCCAGAACCACGGCTTTCATGTTGTCCCCGAAAGCCTGCCTGAAAACGCGCTTGTCACGCATGTCAGCCTGTTCGACGGAACGAATGAAGGGCTCCGGATTAAAGGCCGTCCCGTCTTTTCCGTGCAATATCATCCGGAAGCCTCACCCGGACCGCAAGACAGCTATTACCTTTTCAAGCGCTTCGCCTCCCTTGTTCGGGAAAAACAAAGGAAAACTGCATGACCACAACAACCGCTCACGGAAACAAGGCATTGCTCCTGACATTCGCTCTTTCCCTCTTCCTGTCCGCTTTCCTGATGTTCCTGCTGCAACCGATGATCGGCAAAATGCTGTTGCCTCTTGTCGGCGGTACGCCCGCAGGCTGGATCGTCGCCATGGCGTTTTTTCAGACGGCCCTGCTGGGCGGATATTTTCTTGCCCATTTTCTTTCCCGCCTTTCCGTCCACAAGCACACTCTGGCCTGGCTGATCCTGCTCGGCATCAGCGCTGTTTTTCTTCCGGTGACATTGCATCAGGGCGCTGACGTCACAGGGACACCAACAGCAACGGATATTTTCCTGCTGCTGACTGCGACGCTGGCCGCCCCCTTCATCTCACTGGCAGCAACTTCCTCCACTCTGCAGCGGCTGTTCATGACAACAGGGCATCCTTCAGCACATGACCCCTATTTCCTTTATGCCGCAAGTAATTTAGGCAGCTTTGCCGGTCTGCTGGCCTACCCCTTCACTTTTGAAATTTTTCTGCCCCTGACACAACAAGCACAATACTGGCTCTATGGCTACCTTGGCCTGGTCGCAGCAGGTATTCTCTGCCTGCTGGCAACGGGGAAAAATGGCGTTACTGAAAAACGCCCGGAAACCGCCGTTTTACCAATAACAAACCGCCAGCGTTTGCTCTGGATCACGCTGGCTTTCGTTCCCTCCAGCCTGATGCTCGGCGTGACAACGCATATCACTACAGATATTATTTCGGCGCCGATGATCTGGGTTATTCCGCTTGCCTTCTACCTTCTGACTTTTGTTGTGGCATTTAGCAAAAAAATACGAATCTCCGCCAACCTGATTGGGGATATCCATACGCCAATCGTCGTTCTATCCATTGCCCTCCTGTTTCCTCTCGTCAACGGGCTAGTGCATTCATTATATGCCATGTCATGGCATCTTCTTGCCTTCATTGTCACCGCGCTCATGTGTCATCTACGCCTTGCGCAATCACGCCCCCTTGGGAATGACCGTGGCCTGACTGAGTTTTACCTGCTGCTGGCCGTTGGCGGCGCTCTAGGCGGCTTGCTCAACGCTTTTGTCGCCCCCGCTCTTTTCAACACGCTGGCGGAATACCCCGTTGTGCTACTGCTATCTTTCGTGCTCAACCCCCACTTTACAAAAATATTCTCGACACGCCTTGTTGTCTTTTACCTGCTTTGCTGCACCGCTCTGCTTGCCTATGGCATCCTGCGCACCAGGATCCCCCTGGATTCCCCCTTACAAAATGTTTTTCTTTTCATTCTCTTTCCCATGCTTGTCGCGCATCCTCGGGCTGCGCTTATTGGCGGCGCCAGCCTTTTCCTGATCACAAGCCTTATTCAGCCAGCAACCCGCGATCTTCTGTTCCAGAAAAGAAACTTCTATGGCGTCATCAAGATATACGAGACAAGTATCAACATTGACGAAAACAAAACACAAATCCGCCATCTGAAGCACGGTACAACCCACCATGGACTACAGCTCCTAACTCCCGAATTGGAAAAAAAACCCACATCCTATTATATTCCGCCTGACGATGTTTTTCGCTATCTTGCGCCCCGCGACATCGCCGTCATCGGGCTTGGCACAGGTACACTCAATTGCTATGCTACACCGCAAAGCGCTTTCACTTTTATTGAAATAGATTCTGCCGTAGCAGAGGTCGCCACAAAATACTTTACTTTCCTCAACACCTGTAAAGGACGGCATGACCCGCGCATTATCATTGGCGATGGAAGGCTGGAACTTGAAAAACTGAAGAACGAAAAATTCGACCTCATCATTCTTGACGCTTTCTCTTCAGACGCTATTCCAACGCATCTTCTGACAAGAGAGGCCTTGCAGCTTTATCTGCAAAAACTTTCGTTCAATGGGGTCCTCCTGCTCCATATATCCAACCGCTATTTTAACCTTGAAAATGTCGTATTGAGCACGGCAGCAAGTCTCGGCCTTCAAGGGCGAACACTTGTACAACCTACCGTCGATGTTCCCTACGCCTACCCCAGCCAATGGGTCGCCCTTGCCAGAGATGACAATATGCTCCTGCCTCTTGGCCTTACCGGGTGGAAAAAAGCCGCGCCTGATAAAAAACAACCAGCACCCTGGACTGATGATTACACCAATTTTCTTGATGCCATTGCGCTAGGGAGAAAAAAATGACCGCGCCGAGAGGCCCCATAAGGAAATTCAGCCCGCTTCTTCCGATTTTTGGAACTTCCCTCTTCCTGTCCGCTTTCCTGATGTTCCTGCTGCAACCGATGATCGGCAAAATGCTGTTGCCTCTTGTCGGCGGTACGCCCGCAGGCTGGATCGTCGCCATGGCGTTTTTTCAGACGGCCCTGCTGGGTGGATATTTTCTTGCCCATTTTCTTTCCCGCCTTTCTGTGCACAAACACGTGCTGGCCTATCTTGTCCTTTTAACTATCGGCATTTTTTTTCTGCCCGCATCCTTGAAGAATGCTTCAGTTCTAAATGATGGCGCCCAGACCGCTCAGGGTATTTTTCTGCTTCTCTCCGCGACTGTCGCGATCCCTTTTATAGCGTTGGCAGCAACGTCCTCCACCTTGCAGAGATTATTCATGACAGCAGGGCATCATACTTCGCATGACCCCTATTACCTGTATGGTGCCAGCAATCTGGGCAGCTTTGCCGGACTGATCGTCTATCCGCTTGCGGTCGAGCCGTTTTTAACCCTCTCCGATCAAGCCCAAAACTGGCTTTACGGTTATATCCTGCTGATTTTCTGCGGCATTCTCAGCCTGAGTTTTACTCTAAAAAACAATGCAAAAACAACGGCAGCACCGTTGCAGGCCGAAGCCCCCGCCCCTGTGACCGCCCGTCAGCGTCTGCTCTGGATCGCACTGGCTTTTGTTCCCTCCAGCCTGATGCTCGGTGTGACAACACATATCACTACCGATATTTTCTCGGCGCCGATGGTCTGGGTCATTCCACTCGGCCTCTATCTGCTCACTTTTGTTATCGTTTTTGGCCGGCGGCAGCTTATACCTCTCCGCCTGATTTCAAAAATTCACCCGCCCGTTGTCGCAATGGCCTTTGCTTTTATGATGATACTGGCT
This sequence comes from uncultured Rhodospirillaceae bacterium, assembly GCA_964458415.1. Classification (GTDB taxonomy): domain Bacteria; phylum Pseudomonadota; class Alphaproteobacteria; order Micavibrionales; family UBA2020; genus CAYWIT01. The sequence continues at coordinate 135,697 of CAYWIT010000003.1, read as the reverse complement.
GGCATGGCCCGTTTCTCATGGCAGGCAATGGCCTGGCACCTACTTGCCTTTACGGTCACAGCCCTGATGTGCCATCTGCGGCTGGCCCAATCGCGCCCCTTGGGCAATGACCGCGCCCTGACGGAATTCTACCTGCTGATTGCCGTTGGGGGGGCGCTGGGCGGATTGCTGAATGCCTTCATTGCGCCGATGCTCTTCAATACGCTGGCGGAATACCCTGTTATCCTGCTCGCCTCCTGCGCGCTCAATCCAGATTTCAGGAAAAAAATTTCCAACCGGTACGTTCTTCTATACCTCGCCGGATGCGCCCTGATGCTTGTTTACGGCGTGATTTATAAAGGCGGATTTTCAACCGCGTTTGTACAAAATACCTTTCTCGCCGCCATCTTTATTATGGTGGCCTTCCATCCCCGCGCCACGATCATCGCCTGTATCGCCCTCTTTACCCTTACCACCCTTGTCCTCGACACGGACAAGACCCTGCTGCGCGAAAGAAATTTCTTCGGCGTCATCAAAGTCTATGACACCGTCAACACTGAAATATCCCCGCCGCTCAATATCCGCTTCATGAAACACGGCACGACGGTTCATGGGCTGCAGGTTCGAATGCCGGAGTTTGAAACAAAGCCTACCTCGTACTTCACGGAAAAGGGCCCAATTGGCGATATCTTCCGTTACTATGCCCCGAAGGATATCGCCGTTATGGGGCTGGGTGCCGGAACGCTAAACTGTTACGCCACACCCGAGCGCGCCTTTACTTTCCTTGAAATTGACCCCGCGATCGTCAATGTCGCCAAAAGCTATTTTACATTTATTAGTAAATGCAAAGGACGGACAGAACCCCGCATTATCGTTGGCGATGGACGGCTCGAACTGGGCAAGCTTAAAGATGAAAAATTCAACCTCATCATCCTCGACGCCTTTTCATCAGACATGGTACCAACGCATCTCCTGACGCGCGAGGCCATGCAGCTTTATGCGCAACACCTGCATCCCGGCGGACTGATGCTGTTTAACATTTCCAACCGCTTTTTTGATCTTGAAACCGTCATTGCCGGAACCGCCAGAAGTCTGGACCTGCACAGCCGTTATATTCTTGATGCGGCTGTCACGGAACCCTATGCCTATATCAGCAAATGGATTGTCGTTTCCGCCGATGAGAATATTCTGTTGCCGCTGGAGGCCGTGGGCTGGGCAAAAGTCGATACGATGCATACCATGCTGCGCCCGTGGACCGATGATCATACCGATTTCCTGCATGCGATGGCTTTTTAAGGGGACTGCGAAATGCCGAAAAGAACAGACATTAAATCTATCGCCATTATCGGGGCTGGCCCCATCGTCATCGGCCAAGCCTGCGAATTCGACTATTCCGGCACACAGGCCTGCAAGGTGCTGAAAGCGGAAGGCTATCGCATTATCCTGATCAATTCCAACCCCGCCACGATCATGACCGATCCCGATTTGGCCGATGCGACCTATATTGAACCCATCACGCCCGAAATCGTCGCCCGTATCCTTGAAAAGGAAAAACCCGATGCCCTGCTCCCGACCATGGGCGGACAGACGGCGCTCAATACCGCGCTTGATCTTGCCAATAACGGCACGCTGGACCGCCTTGGCATTGAGCTGATCGGCGCCAAGAAGAAAGCCATCGAACTGGCCGAAGACCGCGAGCTTTTCAAGGACTGCATGAAAAAGTTCGGGCTGGATTGTCCGCGCAGCAAAACGGTCAACAGCCTTTCCGAAGCTTTGGACGCCCTTGATTTCGTCGGACTGCCCGCCATCATTCGCCCGTCCTTCACGCTGGGCGGCACGGGCGGCGGCATCGCCTATAACCGTGAAGAATACGAAAGCATCGTGCGCTCGGGCCTGCACGCCTCGCCCGTCAAACAAATTCTGGTTGAAGAATCCGTTCTGGGCTGGAAGGAATACGAAATGGAAGTCGTGCGCGACAGCGCCGATAACTGCATTATCATCTGCTCTATTGAAAACATCGACCCGATGGGCATTCATACGGGAGACAGCATCACCGTCGCCCCCGCTCTCACCCTGACCGACAAGGAATATCAGGTCATGCGCAACGCCTCCATCGCCGTCCTGCGCGGCATCGGCATAGAAACCGGCGGATCCAACGTCCAGTTTGCGGTTAATCCCGCCGATGGCCGCCTTGTCGTGATCGAGATGAACCCGCGTGTCAGCCGTTCTTCCGCTCTGGCCTCCAAGGCCACGGGCTTCCCGATTGCCAAGGTGGCGGCCAAGCTTGCTATCGGCTATACTCTTGACGAACTGCGGAATGACATCACCGGCACCACCCCTGCCGCTTTCGAACCGACAATCGATTATATCGTCACAAAGATACCGCGCTTCAGCTTCGAAAAATTTCGCGGCACAGAGGAAAGACTCACCACCTCGATGAAATCGGTGGGCGAAGTCATGGCCATGGGGCGGACATTCGAGGAATCCCTGCAAAAGGCGCTTTGTTCCCTCGAGACCGGCCTCACAGGACTGAAAGAGATCAACCTGATGCCCGAGGGTGTGGAATTTCATCCGCAACACATTCAGGCAGCGCTGTCGCAACCTCGGCCCGACAGGATTTTCGTTATAGCACAGGCCTTCCGTCACGGATTCGGCATTGACGAGGTTCACGAATACTGCAAATACGACCGCTGGTTTCTGGAACGCATCGCAGCGCTTGTCGCCCATGAAGAAAAAATCCGCAAGGATGGCATTACCGACTGGATGCAGACAAAGCAACTTGGATTCTCCGATGCCCGTATCGCAGAGCTGACCGGAAAAACAGAAGCGGAGATAACCGCCGCACGCCATGCTGCCGGCACTTATCCTGTTTTCAAACGAGTGGATACCTGCTCCGCCGAATTCCGGTCCAACACATCTTATATGTACGCGACATATGAAATCGGAGATCATTCAGAGTGCCGCCCCTCTGACCGCAAGAAAGTCATCATTATCGGGTCGGGCCCCAACCGCATCGGTCAGGGCATTGAATTCGATTACTGCTGCGTCCATGCCGCCATGGCCTTGCGTGACAAGGGCATTGAAAGCATCATGATCAATTGCAACCCTGAAACGGTATCGACAGACTACGATACCTCGGACCGCCTTTATTTCGAGCCCATTACGGCAGAAAAGGTTCTTGATATCCTGCATGCGGAAGGCCAAAACGGCGAAATTCTCGGCGTTATCGTACAGCTGGGGGGGCAGACGCCGCTCAAGCTTTGCCAGCAGCTTGAAAAGGCAGGTGTGCGTATTCTGGGGTCCAGCCCCGACACAATTGATCTGGCCGAGGACCGCGAGCGCTTTTCGCAACTGCTCCGGAAAATAAAACTCCGGCAGCCCAATAACGGCATCGCACGCTCCGCTCTGGAAGCGGAAACCATTGCGCAGGATATCGGGTTTCCGGTGGTGCTCCGCCCTTCCTATGTGCTTGGCGGGCGCGGCATGGAAATCGTGCATGACCTGACCGGATTACGCCGTTATATTTCTGCCGCCGTCGATGTCTCCGGTGACAGCCCCGTGCTGATCGACCAATACCTGCAAAACTGCGTTGAAGTGGACGTGGACGCGCTGGCGGATGGCAAGGACGTTTTCATTGCCGGCGTCATGGAGCATATCGAGGAAGCGGGCATCCATTCCGGTGACAGCACTTGCTCTCTCCCCCCCTATTCCCTGCGGCAGGAAATCGTCGTGGACCTGATGGACCAGACCATGACCCTTGCCAAAGCCCTCAACGTCAGCGGGCTCATGAACATCCAGTTTGCGGTCAGGCAAAGCCGTGACCCGTCAAACCTTGACGCTTATGAAATTTTTGTACTGGAGGTAAACCCCCGCGCCTCACGCACCGCGCCTTTCGTTGCCAAGGCCACCGGCGTGGCTATCATCAAGGCGGCGACACGGATCATGACGGGAGAAAAAATCTCTGCGTTAAAATCTGATGGCACACTCCACAACCGCCGCTTCAGTCATGTCGCGGTCAAAGCGCCAGTCTTCCCCTTTGCCCGCTTTCCCAAGGTTGACGTTGTGCTTGGCCCCGAAATGAAATCCACCGGAGAGGTTATGGGAATAGACAAGGACTTCCGGCGCGCCTTCGCCAAAGCCCGCATTGGTGCCGGATCAAAATTCCCGCTTTCGGGAACCGTCTTCATTTCCGTCATGGATTCTGACAAAAATATTATTATCCCCCTCGCAGCACGTCTTGCCGACATCGGCTTTAAAATCGTCGCCACTGGCGGCACCGCTCGCCATCTGGTCGAGGCAGGTATCCGCGCTCATAAAATTAATAAAGTCCATGAAGGCCAGCCCCATATCATCGATGCCATGATCAACGGCGATATCAGTCTGATGCTGAATACAACCGACGGTCCGCAGGCAGTGGCCGATGACTTTAGCTTGCGTCGGGCGGCTTTACTGAATAAAATCCCTTATTACACGACGATTTCCGGAGCGAAAGCGGCGGTGGATTCTATTGCCGCGCTGCGCCTGTCCGGGCCGTTTGATGTAAAGTCGCTTCAGGAATACCTGACAGCGGCCTGAACACATTACAGGATTTTTAAAGATGCAAAAAATACCGATGACTGCCGATGGATACCAGCGCATGGAAGAAGAACTCAGACAGCTGAAATCTGTCGAGCGCCCCGCCGTAATTGAAGCGATTGCCGAAGCACGCTCGCACGGGGACCTGTCGGAAAATGCCGAATATCATGCCGCTCGCGAAAAACAGAGCTTTCTCGAAGGCAGGATTCTCGACCTCGAAGATAAAGTTTCCCGTGCCGACGTCATCGACACATCAAAAATGTCCGGCGATATCATCAAATTCGGCGCCACTGTAAAAGTAGTAGACGAAGAAACAGACAAGGAGCAGACCTTTCAGATTGTCGGGGAATATGAAGCCGACATTGAAAAGGGCCTGCTTGCCCTGACAGCGCCCCTGCCGCGTGCCCTGATCGGCAAGCGCGTTGGCGACAGCGTGGAAGTCCGCGCCCCCAAAGGCACGAAAGCCTATGAGGTTTTGGAAGTAGTTTATAAATGAGATTTACGCTTCAAGGATTCGCGCAAGAGGTTTTGTGACCGAACCTGGACGAAACTGTAATCATGTTCTGCAAACTTTAACGATTCTGCGCTTTGATCAAACGCGACCTTCAGTTCACCGGAAGAGATTCTTTTTTTCTTTACGCTCGGCGCATTCAAAATATCATCCGGGGACACTCTGTAAATAGAGGAAAGCTCTGCATCACACTTGACCAGCAAGTCCCTCAAATAAGAATTGCGCTCATTTTTTGCATCAAACGAACGGTTAGCCACAGATTGGAAAAAGACCCCCCCGAGCACGGACGAAAAAACAGGACTCAAATATAACATTCCAGTGGCTGCGCCCAGAACAGCTCCCAATGTTATTAAGGCAAGTCCAGCCAAAGCTGCCGTCATATCCTGCTTACGACCCAGAGACTTATACGAACCCGCCAGTTCCTCTTTCAGGGACAGCAGCTTCTCTACACGCTCCGCCGTATCCTGTATCTTCAGCGCTTGCTCAATTTTATCAACATTTGTGAGCGTTAGCCTGGCCATCGGCTCTTTTGCAAAAAATTTCAGCATTTTGCCTCCCAACAGCGTAAAACTTTATGTCTATATGTTACGGAAAATTATAGAGATTGTCAATAAAAAAAAACATGGGCTCAAGATGCAAAGCCATATTATACTTATAAATAATATATATTTTTTCTTCTATTCCACATCCACCGGAACGCCGGGCTTGTTCTTGGCGACGCGAATGCCGAGCGCTGATTTGATATGGCTGACGTTGGGGGCAGTTGTCAGATGCGTTGTCAAGAATTTCTGATACGCATCCCAATCCTCTGCAACGATTTTCAGGATATAATCCGATTCACCGGAAACCAGATGGCATTCCCGCACCAGCGGCCACTGGCGGATCAGATCTTCAAACTTCTGCAAATCCCCCTCGGCCTGATTATCAAGTCCGACCTGCGCAAAAACCGTAATGCCGTAGCCCAGCGTCGAAGCATCAATATCCGCATGATAGCCCTTGATAACGCCAGCCTCTTCCAGCGCCCGTACGCGGCGCAAACAGGGCGGCGCGGAAATTCCGGCACGCTGCGCCAGTTCAACGTTTGTCATACGCCCGTTTTCCTGCAAGTCATTGAGAATCTTGCGGTCGATGCGGTCTAATTTAACTTTGGGCATTTTTTACCTGTCATGAACTGAAGGGGTTAGAATCAAACTTATAAGTGAAACAATATTATACCATCCGCTCCTCGAGGGAAATATTTAAGTAGAAATGTTTTCCAAATATTTCTTTTGACAATAGCTGCGGGCCCCCTAACTTGGGTTTAAACAAGAGGCCTATATTTGTCAGAATATAAAGAAAATAACCTGCCTTCCTGCTGGGTATTGACTGAAGGCATCGCCGGAACGGAAAACCAATGCCTTGGCGTGGCTGAAGCTCTGGCTCTTTCTCCGGTCATCAAACGCGTCAAACTCAGGACGCCATGGAAGCAGCTGAGCCCCTGGCTGCGCTGCGGGCACCGGTACGCTTTGGCGCCGGAAAGCGACAGCATTGTGCCGCCGTGGCCGGATTTACTGATCGCCAGCGGGCGCAAAAGCATTGGCATCGCGCTTGATATCAAAAAGCGCAGCGGCGGAAAGACCTTTCTTGTCCAGATTCAGGATCCGCGTATTCACCCTGCGTCATTTGACCTGATCGCCGTACCGCAGCATGACCCGATGCGCGGCGAAAATGTTATTGTCACCACAGGCGCCCTCAACCGCATCACACCGGAAAAACTCCAGCTGGCGCGGGAAAAGTGGGAGGAGACGCTTGCAGCGCTCCCTGCCCCACGCGTCGCCGTTCTGCTCGGCGGGAACAGCAAGGCACACCGCATGACAGCGGCTGGATGCCGGAATCTTGTCGCACAGCTCCGCAAGTTAAAGGCAGGATTGATGATCACGGCCTCCCGCCGCACCGGCGAGGAAAACATGCGCTTTCTGCGCGAAATCCCGCAAGGCGACAATATTTTTTTCTGGAATGGCGCGGGAGACAATCCTTATTTTGGATTTCTGGCGCATGCAGACTATATTATCGTCACTGAAGACAGCGTTTCCATGACGTCAGAGGCAATTGCGACCGGAAAACCGGTCTATATCGCAAAACTGGAGGGCGGGGCAGCAAGACTGAACCTCTTTCATCGCCTGCTGCAGGAACAGGGTTACACCCGTCCCTTTACAGGCCTGCTGGAGCCATGGTCTTATGAGCCGCCGGACGACACGGCAAAAATTGCGGCGGAAATCCGCCGCCGAATGAAGGAGAGAAAGAAAAATGACGCAAACGCATAAAACCAAAGTCCTGATTATCGGCTCCGGCCCTGCAGGCTATACTGCCGCCATCTATACGGCACGGGCAAATTTACAGCCTCTCCTCGTTGCCGGCATGCAGCCCGGCGGACAGATGACGATCACCTCCGATGTCGAAAACTACCCCGGTTTTGCCGAAGCCATTCAAGGCCCTTGGCTGATGGAGCAAATGAGCGCACAGGCCGCCCATGTCGGCACAAAAATGATTCAGGACACCATTGTCAGCGTCGATTTCACCACCACCCCCAAAAAAGCCATAGGCGACAGCGGCGACATTTATCTGGCCGATGCCGTCATCATCGCCACCGGCGCGCAGGCGCGCTGGCTGGGACTGGACAGCGAACAGAAATTCAAGGGCCGCGGCGTTTCCGCCTGCGCCACCTGCGACGGATTTTTCTATCGCGGCAAAGAGGTCATGGTGATCGGCGGCGGCAATACAGCCGTGGAGGAAGCTTTGTTCCTCACCAACTTCGCGTCCAAAGTTACCCTCGTCCATCGCCGCGACAGCTTCCGCGCCGAGCGGATCATGCAGGACCGCTTGTTTAAAAATCAGAAAATATCGGTGATCTGGGACAGCGCGCTGGATGAAGCGCTGGGCGATGACAAAGGCGTCACCGGCGCACGGATCAAAAACCTGAAAACCAATGCCACAACGGACATCAAGCTCGACGGTATTTTCATCGCCATCGGCCATTCGCCCTCCACAGAGGTTTTCAAAGGCCACATTAAAATTGACGATGAAGGATATATCGTCACCAAACCCGACTCAACGGCAACGGACATTCCGGGCGTTTTCGCCGCGGGCGACGTAAAGGACAAAGTCTTCCGTCAGGCCGTCACCGCTGCCGGCATGGGCTGCATGGCCGCGCTGGAAGCAGACCGTTATCTGGCGCATCTGGAAGCGGAGCATCCTGTCGCGGCAAAGGCGGCCGTGAAATAATTATTTCTTCACCGAAACCAAATACTCCCGTGCGATGTTCCTGTAATGCACAGCGGAATACGGGATATATTTCTTTTCGTCCTCTGTCAGGTCGCGCATGTAACGCGCGGGGGACCCGCCCCAGAGCTGCCCCGACAATACGCGCTTGCCCGGCGTAACCAGCGCGCCCGCCGCCACCATCGCTCCGGTTTCGACATAGGCACCATCCATGACGCAGGCCTTCATGCCGATGAAGGCCGCATCCTCGATCGTGCAGGCATGCAGCAGCGCCATATGCCCCACCGTTACATCACTCCCGATATAAGTTCCTTGCAAGGTAGAAGAAACGTGGATGACGGTGCCATCCTGAATATTCGTCCGTGCGCCGATTTTGATATTATTGACATCGCCGCGCACAACGCAGCCGAACCAGATGCTGGCCTCATCGCCGATTTCGACATCGCCAATCACAGGCACGCCTTCGGCGATAAAAACATCCTTGCCGATCCTTGGCATTGCCCCTTTATATGGAATAAGTTTCATGCTATTCTCCCCTCATTCAATCAAGGAGATTATATATGGCCGAAGACATCCCCGCAACGCCGGAAGGCCGGCTTGAATGGCTGAAAAATCCGCAAAACCGTGACCCGATCCGTCGGCGCGGCGCTGGATCGGTCTATTATCGCGGCGATCTTTCCGATATCAACAGCATTGAAATCGTCGTCAGCACGCGCAGCAATGCCGTTGGCGCGGGGCTTGCCCATTTCGGTGGCCTTGGCGAGGATGAAGACCTTGCCGACAGCCTGCTGCAAACTGGCATCCGCAACGCCCTGCGCGAAGGACAAGAGGAGATGGAAGAACTGCTCGGCACCAAGCCTGACCTGAACGCAGCTGATTTCGTATTCCTCTATGCGGCGCGGGACGACAAATTTTTTATCAACAACGGGCGTGGCTTTGCGGTCGATGCCCGCCTGCACGCCTGCCCCCTGCCGCCCGCAGTATGGGAAGCCATGTTCCCCAACGGCGCCAGAATTTCAACGCGGCATCCGAACCATGCCGGATTTGAGGAGACCGAGAAGGCCGAAGCGCTTTCCCTCCGCGAGGCGCTTAAACGGCAGGATGACTATCATTATCCGCATGAATATTTTGCGCTCTGGGTCATGGCGGCAAAAATGATGCAAGCGGATATCGCCGCGCTCGCCACGGAGATCAGCCGCGAAATGAGCCCCAACCGCGTGGACTTTACCAGACTGGCCAAAGCCATGTTCATCAGCGTGCAGGAACTGGAAAGCTATCTGGGGCCGGAATATAAAAACGCCCTGCAATATCACGAAGATAAATTCACGTCGACAAACTGCATCCGCCGCCCGCCGCAACCCTGACCTATTTTCAACCGGCAAAGAAAAAAGGCGCCCGGTAAAGGGCGCCTTTTTTGCATTCTGCAGTACAATGCAACAAGCGATTAACGCTTGACCCACTGTGTGCTGCGGCGTGCTTTGTGCAGACCGTATTTTTTACGTTCGACAACACGGCTGTCGCGTGTCAGCATGCCTGCTTTTTTCAGGACATCGCGCAGACCCGGCTCGAAGTTGATCAGAGCGCGGGAAATGCCATGACGCACCGCACCGGCCTGACCGGAGAGACCGCCACCGGAGACTTTGCACATTACATCGAACTGGCCGATACGGCTGGAAATCTCGAACGGCTGATTGATCACCAGACGCTGCGTACCGCGTGCAAAGTACTGCACGATATCACGATCATTAACGATGATTTTTCCGCTGCCACGGGAAACCCAGACGCGGGCGACAGCATCTTTACGGCGACCCGTGCCATAGGCGCGGCCTTTTTTGTCCAACAGGGGCTTGCGCTCGGCTGCCGGAACATTCGTCGTTGCCGTATCCGAAGATTTTTCAGCAACGGCTTCTTTCAGGTCTGAAAGTGTTTTTTTCGTAGCCATGTTTCACATTACCTTTTGTTTTTGGGGTTCATTGCGGCGACATCCAGCACTTCCGGCTTTTGCGCTTCATGCGCATGCGCAGGACCTGCGAAAACGCGCAGGCAGGTCAACTGCTGACGCGCCAGAGGGCTTTCTTTCGGCATCATACGACGCACAGCGTTCATAATGACGCGGCCTGGAAATTTACCCTCGAGGATCTGGCCTTTGGACAGCCCTTTGATCCCGCCCGGATAACCGGTGTGCCAGTAGAACATATCGAATTTTGCTTTTTTGCCGGTCAGATGCACTTTTTCGGCATTGATAACAATAACATTATCCCCGCAATCAATGTGAGGCGTGTACATCGGCTTGTGCTTGCCGCGCAGGCGCATGGCGATCAGGCTGGCAAGCCGTCCCAATGTCACGCCTTCCGCGTCAATCAGAAGCCATTTTTTGTCAACTTCCGTTGGTTTGGCTGAATAGGTTTTCATTTTCTTCTTTTCCTGTTTTAAACCGCTTCCGCCCCATGACGGTCGCCTGTTATTCAAACTGAGTGGAGGATTTATGGAGCATTCCGGCACCGCCGTCAACAGGAATTTAAAAATAAATATAATACTCTTTTATATCAATAAGTTAATTTGTGGTATATAAATACCACCATCTAACTTTTTGTTTTCTAAGGCTTTGTTTCAGCAAGAATCCAGTCCAGAAACGCCGGGTTCCCGTTCGTCACGGGCAAGGCCACGATACAGGGCGTTTCATAGCTGTGCAGTTCCCGCACCCTTTCTTCCAAGGCCGGAAAAAGACTTTCCCGAGACTTCAGAATCAACACGGTTTCAGCATTTTCCTCAAGCCTGCCTTGCCAGTGATACAGCGACTTCATCCCGGGCAAAATATTGGCGCAAGCAGCGAGGCGGTCCATGACGATGGTTTTGCCAATGGTTCTCGCCTCCTCCTCGGTGGCTACGGTAACATAGACAAAAATTGCGGACATGATTTTCCTCCCTGTTTCCGGTATAATAAACCGCATGGAATTAAAAACAACCACACGGCTTTCCGGACGGCGGATATTACTGGTGATTTCCGGCGGGATTGCCGCCTATAAAGCATTGGAGCTGATCCGCCGCCTGCGCGACCATGGCGCGGATGTCCGCTGCGTATTAACAGAGGGGGGCGCTCATTTCATCACCCCGCTTTCCGTCGCGGCGCTTTCCATCAATAAAGTCTATACCGATCTTTTCTCACTGACTGACGAGCAGGAAATGGGCCATATCCGTCTGGCGCGCGATTGCGACCTTGTCCTTGTCGCCCCCGCCAGCGCCAACATGATTGCTAAAATAGCTCATGGCCTAGCCGAAGATCTGGCCAGCACCGTCCTCCTTGCAACGGACAAGCCTATCATGATCGCCCCCGCAATGAATCCGGTCATGTGGAATAACACCGCGACACAGGACAATCTGAAAACACTGCAAAAGCGCGGCACCCGCATCGTCCTGCCCGAGACAGGCGAAATGGCTTGCGGCGAAACAGGGCAAGGCCGACTGGCCGAGATCAGCGATATCGTCGGGCGCGTTCTTGATTTCTTTACGCAACCGGGGCCTCTTGCCGGCGTAAAGGCCCTTGTCACCAGCGGCCCGACACACGAGCCTCTCGACCCCGTGCGTTTTCTCGGCAACCGCTCCTCCGGTAAACAGGGCCACGCGATCGCACAGGCGCTCGCCCTTGCGGGGGCAGATGTCACGCTGGTCAGCGGCCCCGTCAGCATCGCGGATCCCGTGGGCGTGCATACCGTACATATCGAAACGGCAGAACAAATGCACGCCGCCTGCCTTGCCGCCCTGCCCTGCGATATCGCCGTCTGCGTCGCCGCTGTTGCCGATTTCAGACCGGAACATACGGCAGCGGAGAAAATAAAAAAATCCGGAAACGACGGTGTCAGCCTCAAACTCGCGCAAAACCCCGACATTCTGGCCAGTCTGTCACAGCATCCGCAACAGCGTCCGCGTCTTGTTATCGGTTTTGCCGCTGAAACGAATGACAGGATTGAGCACGCCCGGCAAAAGCTGCTGCGCAAAGGCTGCGACTGGCTGGCATTGAACGATGTCAGCGACGGCAAGGCTTTCGGTGAGGATCACAATGCCATCACCCTGCTGCAAAAAAGAACCGGCGGAACCGTTTCAGAAACAGTCTGGCCGCGCCAAGACAAAACAGCCCTTGCAAAACAGCTGGTGGAGGAAATAACCGCTTTCCTTACGCGGCCCTGACGGTTGACAGGAACCTCTCCACCGAGGCCTTTAAAACATCCGACTGCTTCACCAGATCACCAGACGACTGCATCACCTGATCTGCGGAAGAACCCGTCATATTCGTCGCCTGAGAAACCTCGGAAATACTGGCCGCAACATTCTGCGTTCCCACGGAGGCCTGTTGCACGTTGCGCGAAATTTCCGATGTCGCGGCGCCTTGTTCCTCGACCGCCGCCGCCACGGAAGACGTGATCCCGCCCATTTCCTCAATCGTCCGGGCAATATCCTCTATTGCCGTCGCCGCATCCGCCGTCGCCGTCTGGATAGCCCTGATCTGCTCGCCGATCTGTTCCGTCGCATTGGCGGTTTGATTGGCCAGAGATTTCACCTCGCTTGCCACCACGGCAAAGCCCTTACCGGCATCCCCCGCCCGTGCGGCTTCAATCGTCGCATTCAGCGCCAGAAGATTCGTCTGTTCGGCAATATCGGAAATCAGCTTGACGACAACGCCAATCTTGTCCGAAGCGTCAACAAGACTGCGGACCTGATTCGTACTATGCTGCGCCTTGGCGCTGGCCTCGCTGGATATCTGCGTCGTCCTGACAACCTGCTGCGAAATTTCATGAATTGAAGCCGAAAGCTCTTCCGTAGCGCTCGCCACCGCCTGTACATTTGATGACGCTTCCTCCGAAGCCGCCGCTGCCACTGTCGCCTGCTCTCTGGCAGAATCCGCAACGGATTTTAAAACCTGCGCCGTATTCTCCATCCCGCGCGACGCCTTGTTGACATTCATCACAACGGCTTCAATTTGTGCCTGAAAGGACTCAATTTCACGTTGCAGCACTATGGCTTCTTCTGTTGCTATAGCTGCCGCGCGCAGCTTTTCATCCTTCAGCCGTTCTGCCTCCAGCGAGTTGTCTTTCAGCACCTGAAAAGCGGCGGCCATATCGCCGATTTCATCCCGACGATCCTTGTGCAAAATATCGATATTCAGTTGCCCCGCCGAAAGGGCCTGAACAATTTTTGTCATGCCGGACAAAGGCTGTGCAATACTTCTGAACGCATAAACGCTCAGAAAAATACCGACAATAAGGCTGACAATGCCGATCAGCACCGTGATCTGGACCAGCTTGTTTGCTGCCAATATAACTTTCTCCAAAGCATTATCAACTTCCTGCAAAACGGTTTCTGAAACCTTGTTTGTTTCAGCGACCAAGGCCTCCATCTCCTCCGCCATGGCCGCTGCGGTTCCGTCAAACTCCCCCATGATTGTATTGCCAAGAGCAGGACCTTCACTGATGTAACCTGCGGCCATTTTCTTGCCTGTCGCATAATACGGGCCAAAAGCCTCCTGCGCTTTCTCAACCGTCTCTATAATTGTAGACAACTGGAGTTTTTTTGCGATAGCCAGCACTTCTTCCGTATGCTGCGCAAAAAGCTGCGCTGCGGCTTCCGCCTCGTCATAGCCGTCATTCAAGCCATCAAGGCCGCGCGTAGCGGAAATATCCGTCAGCCATTGCTGCACCTGAATAATGTCGATCTGGATATTTTTAACCCCCACCTGCAGCGCCGCAATATCCTTTGTGGAAACTTCTATTTTTTTTACAACACTGGCTTCAATCTCCCTCTTTTGATCCGTCAGGAGAAGATATGTCATCACAGCGGAAAACATGATCAATGAAATGAATATCGCATTAAAAACCATCAACTTTTTGCTGATTGTGAATTTCATGTCATTTCCCTTCAACCCGTTTTGCCACAGAAGGAGAGCCGCACCCCTACCTAGATGAGATAATAACTAATCCCCCTAAATAAAGGGTATATAATCTTTTTTTTTTTACAATTGACGCCGATCAATGAACGTTCCAAATTTGGCATCACTAGTTTTTTTCATAATCTATATATGTCCTGAACCAGAGCTCCAGCACAAGCAGGGCAAAGGCTTGTTTGGCAAAAATAAAATCTCCTGAACGCATTTGCTCCAGAATATGCCTGACCCCGCCCCATTCAAACAGACCCCGCCGCTTTACGCTCTCTTCAGACAGGCATTGCTCGACCATTTCCTTCAGCGGTGACGTGAAAATATACTTTTCCAGCGGGACATAAAAAGCCCGCCCCGGTGCCGATGAAAGCTTTGGAAAGGTTTTCGCCGCATAATTCCTCAGCAGAATTTTGTCTTTATTGCCTCCCCGCTTCAAATGATCGGGAACGGATAAAAGAAACTCGACCAGCTTATGGTCCATAAAGGGCGTACGCACCTCAAGCGCGCCTGCTGCAGAAATCTTGTCAAGTCGCGTCAAGACGCTATCCGGCAACCAGTGTTCCTGCTGTAGCGCCAGCATGGTGGACATCGCTGTCGGCCATTGCGACTCCGCTTCCTGAAGGCTCTGAAAAGTTCCCATGACACGCTGCATGTCATGTCCATAGACATGCTTCTTGTCAACGCTGTCAAAGAGAGAGTGCAGAAACATATATTGGTTCCGCAAGCTGCCGCGTTTCATCTCGGCGATAAAATCCACCAGCTTGCGCTTGCTGCGCGCCCCCATCTTTCCAGGATAATCAAACACCATGTTTAAAAGGAATGGCGGAATAAATTCCACGACAGGCCGTAAAACATCATAAGCGACCCGCGGCAGATTTCTGGCGCGAAGCAGTGCGCTATGCATATAATGCCCGCAAAGAAGCTCATCGGCACCGTCACCGGACAAGACAGCCCTGACATTTTTCCGCGCCAGCCCTGTAACAAGGCTCATCGGCAAAATCAACGGATCACCTATCGGTTCGTCCAGAGACCGGATCAGATCCGGCAAGCGCGCCATGTCCGCCGGACTGCAAATGATTTCCTGATGCTCTGATCCAAGAATCTGCGCAATATTCCGCGCCTCCTGCAATGCGCCGGACGATTCTTCAAACCCCACCGAGAAAGTCCGGACAGGCCCTCCCGACAGCTTCGTCATGGCCGCGGCAACGGCCGCTGAATTCAATCCGCCAGACAACAGCACGCCCGGAAGGGAATCTCCCTCGATCCGCAATCCGACAGATTCTTCAAACAGCGCATCAAACCGCTGCTGAAAATCCGCATCCGATTTCAGGGCAGGGTCTGGCACCTGATAATTTTCCCACGACCAGTACTGTTCCACCATCACATGCAGTCCCGGATTCCAGATCAGCCGGTGTCCCGCCGGCAACCGGTGCACGCCACGGAACATGGATTCCGGTCCGGGACTGTAGCGCAACGTCAAAAAAGCATCAATCCCGACTAAATTCGGGACCGCAGACATCGCCGGATGCGCGAAAAGCGCCTTGATTTCGGAAGCGAAAACCAGATCCCCCGCAGGTGTCGTCGCATAATATAGCGGCTTCACACCCATACGGTCCCGCGCCATGAAAACAAGGTTCGCGGCCTTGTCATGAATTGCAAAAACAAAGGATCCCCGCAAACGACTGACGCAGCCGACCCCATATTCCTGATAAAGCCGGAGAATGACTTCCGCACTGGAGCGCGTTTTAAAAACATGCCCCTTTTCCGTCAGTTTCTGACGTTCCTTGCGGCTATTATATATCTCCCCATCGAAAACAATGGCCGTCTGCCCGTCATCGCCGACAACAGGCTGGGCGCTATCCCCGGCCCAGCGCACCCCCATAAAAACAGGGGCAGAAACATGTTCCCCGCTCCCATCAGGACCACGATGGGAAAGTTTTTCTGCCATGCCCCGCAAAACGTCCGGCGCCTGCTCCGACCCGAGATATCCGGCAATTCCGCCCATTATCAGCCTCTCCCCTCTTTGAGGCGCCACGCCCCCGATTCATCATCCTCCCCCAAAAGCGGCGTGACACGGACAAGCGTCAGCTGATTTCTTTGTTTCTTCAAGATATCAAAGCGGAAATCATGAAAATTAAAAGTCTGTCCGACATTCGGAATACGTTGCGTTTCGAACAGCAACAACCCGGCAAGCGTTGAATAATCCTCGTCTGGCAAACGCCAGCCGAATTCCCGGTTCAAGTCACGGATCGTGACCTTGCCATCAACCAGATAGCTGCCATCCTGCTGCGCACGAACCCCTTGTACCGCCATATCCCGCTCGTCATCAATCTGGCCAACGATTTCCTCCAGAATATCCTCAAGCGTAATGACCCCCATCAACGCGCCATATTCATCTACCATAATGGCAAAATGTTCGCGACGGCGGCGAAAAGCCTGCAACTGGTCAAACAGCGTGGTGGATTCAGGAATAAACCACGGCTCCATCATCGTCTTGCTGATATCCACGCAATCCACATTTCCCTTGCAATTCCGCAGCTCCTGCATCAGAAGCCGCGCATGAATAATGCCAATGATGTTATCCGGACTCTCCTTCCAGAGAGGGATACGCGTAAACGAACTGCCCAGAACCTCATCAACGATCTTGTCCATCGGCCAATCCCCGTTGATCATCCTGACGTTCTTGCGATGAACCATGATTTCCTCGACCTGCACATCCGCCAGATCAAGAATAGAGCGCAACATCGCGCGTTTTTCCTGCCCGCCCGCGCTGTCATCGCCCTCATCCCCGAGGAGCTCGATCGCACCGCGCAACTCTTCTTCCTGCGCCGCGACGGAATGCGTATCCTTGTCCACGCCCAGTAGATGAAAAATCGCATTCACAATACGGGAGACCGTATGCACCACAGGAGAAAACACCCCTACAACAAATGCCACCAGTGGCGCCACACGCAACGCAACGCGATCCGGATACATCAGGGCGTAGGTCTTTGGCATCACCTCTGAAAAAACCAGCACCAGCGCTGTCACGCCTATCGTGGCATAAGCCAGCCCCGCCTCGCCGAAAACCTTGATTAAAACAGCCGTGGCCAGCGCCGAAGCGGAAATATTGACCAGATTATTTCCCAAAAGAAGGCCGCCGATCAGCCGATCCTTATGCTCGCGCAAGCGATTGACCAGCTTTGCCCGTTTGTTGCCATCGTTTTCCAGTGTATGCATCCGCGCCCGCGATGCCGCCGTCAGCGCGGTTTCGGAACATGAAAAAAATGCCGAACAAACCAGCAAAAAGAAAAACAACCCCAACTCAACCCATAATGAACCCATCGTCAATTACTCCATTGTTCCTGCAAGAAAGCCAGCAGCAGCTTCTCATCAATATCATGTGCAACGAAGGCCTGACCAATCCCGCGTGCAAGGATCAATGTCATTTTTCCGTCACTGTTTTTTTTGTCCCCGCGCATATGCACCAATACTTCCCCTGCAGAACCCCTGAATGGCGGCGCCTCCATCAAGCCGAGTTGCCCCATATGCGACCGCAGCCTGTCAAGATCCGCCTCCGGACAAAAGCCCAGCCGTGCCGATAAGGAAAACGCCAGAATCATTCCGATCCCCACCGCTTCGCCGTGCAGCAGCCGTCCATCATAGCAGCCCATGGCTTCAAGCGCATGGCCAAAACTATGCCCTAAATTCAATAAAGCCCGAATATCGTTTTGCTCCTTTTCGTCAGCGGCAACGATAGCGGCCTTCATCTGGCAACTTCTGGCAATAGCCTCCTGCTGTTGCACTGCATTGCCAGAAAGAACGCCGGCACCATTTTTTTCCAGCCATTCAAAAAAAACAGCATCACCAAGCAGCGCATATTTCAGTATTTCGGCATAGCCCGCCTTCAGCTCCCGCGGCGGCAAAGTCTTGAGCGTTTCCGTATCCGTCAAAACCATAACGGGCTGGTGAAAGGCCCCTGCCATATTTTTTCCAGCCAAAAGATTAATTCCTGTTTTCCCGCCAACCGCACTATCCACCTGCGCCAATAAAGTCGTCGGCACCTGCACAAAGGGAATTCCCCGCATATAAATTGCTGCCGCAAATCCGGTCAGGTCTCCAATAACGCCACCACCCAGAGCAATCAAAGTCGTTTTTCTATCTAGCTTATAGCTTGAGAGTTTGTTTATAAGGGCTTCTAAATGTTTAAAATCCTTAACCGCCTCCCCGACAGGAAGAATAACCGGCGGGCAGGCCGAAAAACCGGCCGCTTCAAGCCCCTTCATCAACGAGACAAGATAAATTTTTGCAACAATCTCATCCGTCACAACGCAGACCCGGCGCGATGGCAATACCGGTTTCAGCTTTTCGCCGCCAGCCGACAAAATTCCGGCGCCGATATGAATTTCATATCGCCCCAAACCATGCTGCACTGGTAAAACAGTTTCAACCATACTGACTACGCCCTCTTGTTTCTGCCCATTTTCTCAATTTCCTCAGCGATTTTCTGCGCCATTTGCTGTGGCGTCTGGCGATCCGTCACAATTGTTATATCCGCTTCCGCATAGACTGGATAACGCGCCTCTATCAGCTCCTGCATCTTACGTGACCGATCCACGCCCTGCAGTAGCGGCCTGTGGTCCGAACGGGAAACGCGCTCAAGTAATGTTTCAATATCCGCCTTTAACCATACTGATAATGCTTTTTCTTTTACGGCTAAGCGGATAGCCGGTTGAATAAAACTCCCGCCACCGGAAGCCAGCACCTTCGCCTTGCCGGAAAGCAGCCGCATCATGACTTTTGCCTCCCCCTCGCGAAAGGAAGCTTCGCCGTATCTTTCAAAAATATCCGAAACTTTCATGCCTGCCGCTTTTTCTATTTCACGGTCAGAATCAATAAAGGGGATATGCAGCAATTTGGCCAGTTCCTGACCCACGCGACTTTTTCCCGCCCCCATAAGCCCCACAAGAACGATGATCTTGTCTATAGCCACTTTTAACCCATATCATTACATACGGGTCAGGGTGACAATTTTCCCTACATAAATCAAGAGATTACACAGTTTTAGAAAATATTTTAGTTTTATGAAAAAATACCATTGACATATATTATTGCATTATGTAATAAATAGTGAGCTTTATGGTACAGACCATTCGTGCAGCCTTGGCGACACGAAAGGGTGGCAAAAACACAAGGCGCGAAGTATAATGAAAAATACTTCGGACAAGCGATAAACGCGCACCGAATGAACAATGAATGGGGTGCATGATGATATCAAGACTGGTCGTAGGGCTTTTTTTGATTGCGTTTATCGGGGCTGTCGGCGGATTTGTTGTTTTTGCAGTCTGGGATGTCCCCGTAACGCAGGCGCCTGTAGAAAAAACGCTTGATAACAGCCGTTTCCTGGAAAGTAATTCCTGACGTCTGTTCTCTCAATCTTCAGGTTCTGCCAGCGGGCATATCCATGAAGAGGCGAATCACCGCTCTCTCCTTCGGGAAACTCGGTGATTCTGCTTCGCAAAGGGCCGTATCATGACCTTAAGCGTCTCAAAAACAGAGATTTTTAGGCGTTTTGGGTGGAAATAAAGACGGCATGAGACTATGTGAGAAAAGTAACAAGTTTCATGGGTTTGCGGTCATTCTTTAATTATGACTTTAAGTCCATGGAATACTAAAAATAAATTTTCACATATTCGCTATTGCATTTCCCACCGGGATGCGGCTTTATGACTTAAAGTTTTAACTTGTTACGGAGGTTGTACACTACGTAGCGCACTTGGCCGGAACTCTGGATTAAGCGCACTGGGTAGGTACAAAAAACTTTATAAAGGAGAAAAAAAACAATGGCACGTCCAGGTCGTCCAAAGATGCCGAAAGCAGCCCTCCCGGGTACTGTTGATGCATTTCTAGATATGCTCATCGCTGAACGCGGTGCAGCGCTTAATACACGTCACGCTTATGAGCGTGATCTTGCAGATGTCTGCGCTTTCCTTAAAAAGCAAGGCAAAGAAATTGATACGGCGTCTACCGCTGATCTCAAGGCCTATCTGACTGAGCTCGGCATGCGCGAAAATGCAAAAAGCAAAGGCGGCGGAAAAACAGCCGTTCGCACGATTGCCCGTCGCATTTCCGCATTGCGCCAGTTCTATGGTTTCCTTGTCTCTGAAGGCAAACGCGCGGATGATCCGACATCCACGATTGAAAGCCCGAAGCAAACCCGCACCCTGCCAAAAGTTCTGAGCGAGGACGAAGTTTCCGTCCTGATCGGCACAGCGCAAAAGCAAGGTGGTCCGGAAAGCCTCAGACTTGTGGCCCTTCTCGAGATTCTCTACGCAACGGGTCTCCGTGTTTCCGAGCTCGTCGGCTTGCCGCTGACAGCCATCGGCACGGAAAACCGCTATCTGACAGTTGAAGGAAAAGGCGGCCGTGAGCGTATGGCTCCCCTCTCCGAACCGGCACAGAAAGCCATGAAATCCTATATGGACATCCGTACGAAGTTCCTGACTTCGGATCGTACAGAATCCCAAGGTAAATGGCTCTTCCCGTCCCGGACGTCAGAATCCGGTCACCTGACCCGTCAGCGTTTCGCACAGCTCCTGAAAGAGCTGGCTCGCAACGCTAACATTGACGCTGATCGCGTCAGCCCGCACGTTCTGCGTCATGCGTTCGCAACCCACCTGCTCAAGCACGGTGCGGATCTGCGTTCCGTCCAGAAAATGCTGGGACATGCCGATATCGCAACAACCCAGATCTACACACAGGTTGTTGGCGAACAGATGAAAGCAACAACGGAAAAGCATCCGCTTGCCAAAGTCAATAACGGCTAAGACGTAACAAGACTAAAACCTGGAATAAAGAGCGCTTTTCTTTTTGGAAAGCGCTCTTTTTCCATGTATAAACGACTACGGGCTACAGTTATAACCGCGCAGGAAAACCATGACCTACCACCTTGAATTCGAAAAACCCATTGTCGAGCTGGAAACGAAAATAGCCGAACTCCAGAATATGAATGGCGATGGCGTCAACCTGAAAGACGAGATTGCCCGCCTTCAGGAAAAAGCGGACCGTATTCTGGTTCAGACCTATTCACGCCTGACCCCCGACCAAAAGGTGCAGGTGGCGCGTCATCCCAATCGTCCCCACTTCTCCGACTATGCCCGGCGTCTGGTGCAGGACTTCACCCCGCTTGCCGGCGACCGCCTTTATGGGGAGGATGCCGCCCTCACCGGTGGTCTTGGCCGCTTCCGCGGGCAGTCCTGCGTTATTCTGGGGCAGGAAAAAGGATTCGACACCCAAAGCCGCATCAAGCACAATTTTGGCATGACCAAACCCGAAGGCTACCGCAAGGCCCAGCGCCTGATGCGTATGGCTGACCAGTTCCGTCTCCCCGTCATTACGCTGGTAGACACAGCAGGCGCCTATCCCGGCGTCGAGGCCGAAGAGCGCGGGCAGTCCGAAGCCATCGCGAAATCCATTGAAACCTGCCTGCGCGCAGAGGTTCCGCTGGTTTCAATCATCATCGGCGAAGGCGGCTCCGGTGGAGCCATCGCCATTGCTGCGGCAGACCGCGTGATGATGCTCGAACACTCGATTTATAGCGTCATTTCTCCAGAAGGCTGCGCCTCCATTCTCTGGCGTAGCGCGGAGTTCTCAAAGGACGCCGCCCGCGCCCTGAAGCTGACGGCACAAGACCTCAAGCAAATGGAAATCATTGATACCGTCATTGAGGAGCCCATCGGCGGCGCCCACAGGGAAGCAGAGCGCACCATCGACGTCGTCGGTGACTACATCGAAAAAGCCCTTAATGAAATGTCAGGGAACGATGGCGCCACACTCAAACAGCGCCGTCGCCAAAAGTTTCTTGAAATGGGCCATACGATTTAGACGCGGGGCCAGATTCCACGGACTGTTCTGGCGTGAAACAAGCCATAGCCCGCCTTTTGGTCATACCCCTGTTGCGCAGTTTTTTCTGTACGTCCTTAATCTGCTGGCTGGCTCTGGCAGCGGAACGATAATATTCTATCAGAAAAACACGCAGCGCCGCCGTGAACGAGGCGCCTTCTTCTTTCAAATCATGGACCGCGCCGCAAAGATCATGCACAGAGCAGTTTTCCTCCCGTGCTACCTCATAAAGCGCCAACCACATTTCCGCCTCCAGCCTTACACTGGTCCGGCGCTTGTGGATACGCACATTCCGGCTCAGCAATCCCCCGTTTGATTGTAGTCCGGCCTTGGATACACGTTCTGATTGTTTTGCTATGTCTGCACTACTCTTCATCGTCATTTGCACCACCTGTTTTCTAATGATAACGCCGCCCTGATTCAGGAGGCCCATGAAGACTATAGAATGCAAATCTTTAAAATGTAACCTATAATTGATTTATTACTGTTTATACAACTATGCAGAACATGAAATTTTATATCCGCGCCTTGTTTTTCAACATCAAGCGCCCCATAATTCGATCATGTGGGATTTTAAGCTGAAAACATTTCTGCACGACCTCAAGGATCAGATGGAAAAACCGCTGGTTCTGCGCAAAAGCTGCGATATTGCCGGCTGCCCGCATCTGGGCGATTTTAAGGCGCCAAAATCCCCCCATAACTTGACAGAATACCACTGGTTCTGTCTCGACCATGTGCGCGAATACAATCAGAACTGGGATTTCTTCAAGGGCATGTCACAAGGTGAAATCGAACACCATATGCACAAAACCATGATGTGGGATCGCCCTACCTGGCGCATGACGGAATCAGGGCTCAAGGAAGGGCGCACACGGGAAAAAATCCACGCCCATTTTACATCCGGGGAAAATATTTTTGGCAATTTCTCGATGGGCGGCGACGAAACCGGAGAAGACGCCCATATCAATATACAAAGCATCCCCCATCCCGCCGTTGAAGCGCTGGCGGTCATGGATCTGGCCCCACCGGTTGACTGGGACGAGGTCAAGGCCCGTTACAAAATCCTTGCGAAGAAGTATCATCCGGATACAAATAAAAATGATCCTGCGGCAGAGGAACTGCTTAAAAAAATCAACCTTGCCTATTCCATACTCAAGATTTCCTATCAAAACTATACCAAACTGGAAGACAGAAAATGAAAACAAACAGCAACGCCCATTTAAAGCGCACGCCAGATATCATGGTCTCTGTCCGGCAACTGTTCGGCATCGATGCGGATTTACAAGTACCCGCCTTCTCGCAAAAGCCCTATGACAGTGTGCCGGAAGTTGACGAAGCCTACCGCTTTGACAAGAACACCACGCTCGCCATACTCGCTGGCTTTGCCCACAATAAACGCGTCATGGTGCAAGGCTATCACGGCACAGGAAAATCCACGCATATTGAGCAAGTCGCGGCGCGCCTCAACTGGCCCTGTATCCGTATCAATCTGGACAGTCATGTCAGCCGCATCGACCTGCTCGGCAAGGACGTTATCACTCTGCAAGACGGCAAACAGGTGACCGAATTCAAGGAAGGTATCCTGCCTTGGGCGCTCCGCAATCCGGTTGCGCTGGTTTTCGACGAATACGATGCGGGACGCCCCGATGTAATGTTCGTCATCCAGCGTGTGCTGGAAGCTGAAGGCAAGCTCACCTTGCTCGACCAAAACGAAGTCATCCAGCCCCACCCCTCCTTCCGCATTTTTGCCACCGCCAATACCATCGGCCTCGGCGATACCTCCGGCCTCTATCATGGCACGCAGCAAATCAATCAGGGGCAGATGGACCGCTGGAACATTGTCGCTTCGCTCAACTATCTGCCGCCGGAACAGGAAATCGACATCGTTCTTGCCCGCGTTCCCGCTTATAAAACCGATGAGGGCCGCAAAACCGTCAGCGCCATGGTGCGCATGGCCGGATTAACGCGCAAAGGGTTCATTTCCGGCGATCTTTCCACCGTCATGTCGCCGCGCACCGTCATCAACTGGGCTGAAAACACGCAAATCATGGGCGATATTGACTTCGCCTTCGCGCTCACCTTCCTCAACAAATGCGATGATCTCGAAAAACCCGTCGTCTCCGAATATTACCAGCGCTGCTTTGACCGCCTGCTGGTGAAGCCTGCTGAAAAAGAATAAAACCTGAAACGGCTTAATAAACGGCAATAATAACCGGTACAAAAAAATAAAAATGACCAATGCGTCCGATCCCACCGAAATCTTCCAGCACGCCGTGCAATCCACCGCGCGGGCGCTGTCGGGGATCGACGATATCGAGGTCAGTTTTAGCGGCGCTCTCGCCGATATATCCGGTCATCAAATTCATCTGCCCGCCCTGCCTAAAGACCTGTCGGAAGAGCAAGTCCGCAACCTGCGCGGTCTGGCTGATACTTTTGCGCTCCAGCTGCGCTATCACGACCCTGCCCTGCATCGCCGCGTCCTGCCGCAGGAGGCCAAGGCGCAAGCCGTGTTCCAGGCACTGGAAGAGGCCCGCATCGAAGCCGTCGGCACAGCCGATTATCCCGGCGCCGCCGCCAATATCGCGGAAACGCTCCGGCAACATGCGAAGAACCGGCAACTGGATCACGTTACCGGCACAGACGATGCACCGCTGGCCGAAGCCCTCCGCTATCTGGCACGGGAAGCCTACACAGGACGAAGGCCCCCAAAAGAAGCACAGAACACCGTCAAAATCTGGCAGACATGGGTCCAGGAACACCTGAGCGCGGATGGCTTTGAACAACTGAAACATGCCCTGCAAGACCAGAAAGCCTATGCCGGAATCGCCCGCCGCCTGATTGAGAAACTGGAAATGATCGCCGCCCCGGCAGAACCGCCCTCCGATGATTCCGGCGATGACGACAATCCGGACGACGAGAGCGCCGCCAACGCGCAGCAGGCAGACGACCGTGACCCGTCCAAAAGCACGCCCCCCGCTGAAATGGGCGCGGAAGCGGATCAACCGGAAACGGGGGATGAAGCCGAGAGCATGGCCGGATACGACGCCCCTGAGCAGGAAGGGCAGGATCCAGGGGAGAGCGCCGATGCCGCCCGGCAAAGCGCCGCCAACCGCCGCTCCAATCAAGACCCCTTCGGGGACTATAAAATCTATACCGAAAAATTTGACGAGATCGCGCAGGTCAAAGACCTCTGTGAACCCGAAGAGCTGCAAAAACTGCGCAAAATTCTGGACCGCCAGATGATCCATATGCAAGGCGTCATCACACGGCTCGCCAACAAGCT
Organism: uncultured Rhodospirillaceae bacterium; assembly: GCA_964458415.1. Lineage (GTDB taxonomy): Bacteria > Pseudomonadota > Alphaproteobacteria > Micavibrionales > UBA2020 > CAYWIT01. The sequence continues at coordinate 110,281 of CAYWIT010000003.1, read as the reverse complement.
GCAACGCAAGCTGATGGCCCAGCAAACGCGCGCGTGGCAGTTTGATCAGGAGGAAGGAACCCTCGACAGCGCACGCCTTTCCCGCGTTGTCGCCAATCCCACGTTTCCCGTGACTTATAAACAGGAAAGCGAGACAGATTTCCGCGATACCATCGTTACATTGCTGATCGACAATTCCGGCTCCATGCGCGGACGCCCGATTTCCATCGCCGCGATCAGCACCGATATTCTGGCCCGCACGCTGGAGCGTTGCGGCGTACGGGTGGAAATTCTCGGTTTTACAACGCGGGCATGGAAGGGCGGATCAGCCCGCGAGCAATGGCTCTCCGATGGAAAGCCGCCCCACCCGGGGCGCCTGAATGACCTGCGTCATATCGTCTATAAACCCGCCGACAGCCCCTGGCGTCACTGCCGCGCCAATCTCGGACTGATGCTCCGCGAGGGGCTGCTCAAAGAGAATATCGATGGCGAGGCCCTGCTTTGGGCCTATCAGCGTCTGAGTGCGCGGCCGGAACAGCGTAAAATCCTGATGGTCATCTCGGATGGCGCGCCAGTGGACGACTCCACCCTTTCCGCCAATCAAGGCAGCTATCTGGAGGAGCATCTCAAACGCGTCATCCGCTGGATCGAGGATAAAACACCTGTCCAGCTTCTCGCCATCGGCATCGGCCATGATGTCACGCGCTATTACCAGCGCGCTGTCACGCTGAGCGATGCGGAAGACCTCGGCGGCACCATCACCGGTGAACTGGCGGATCTTTTCGACAGACCCGGCGCCGGTGCACCTCGCAGGCTCAGGAGAACATCGCCCCGCTCTTGACCCCCATCATCTTCAGTATCTTCGCCAACGGGCAAAAACCTGTATAGGAGGCCTGCAACAAATTTGCGCCGACAAGTGCCGTCAGCAGGTAAAACCACGGGCTCCACAGGTATCCCAGCACGATGGTCACAAGAATAAACGCCCCTGCAAACCGAAGGACCAAACGGTCAATATTCGCATCACATTTTCCGGCTTGCCCGGACGGATCGTCTTTGTTCATTGAACAGCATGTCCCTTCAGTCATGTTTTCCTCCATTTTCTATTTCCTGACAAAGATAGTATAAATTGCCGGAATGACAAGTACAGTCAGCAAGGTTGATGACGCCAGGCCAAATAAGAGTGAAATTGCAAGACCTTGAAAAATCGGGTCAGCCAGAATAGTTATCGCTCCGATCATCGCCGCCAGCGCCGTCAGCATAATGGGCTTGAAGCGAATCGTTCCGGCCGCCATCAACACTTCACTCAAGGGCAGCCCTTTTGCACGCCCGTGCTGGATAAAATCCACCAGCAGAATTGAATTGCGCACAATAATCCCGGAGAGAGCAATAAATCCGATCATCGACGTTGCCGAAAACGGCGTCGAAAAAATCCAGTGCCCGAGAATGATGCCGATGAAAGTCAGGGGCACCGGCGTCAAAATCACAAGCGGCAATTTAAAACTGCGGAACTGCGCGACAACCAGAACATAAATGCCAAGCAACGCAACGCCAAAGGCAATGCCCATGTCACGAAACGTCACAAATGTAATCTCCCATTCCCCATCCCAGAGAAGTGATGTTCGGGATTCATCCGCTGGCTGTCCATGGTAGAAAATTTCAGGCTTCTGCAAACCATCTGCCTCCCAGTCATAGGCCGCAATCCCTTTGGAAATATCCAGCATCGCATAAACCGGCGCTTCGAAAGCGCCCGCCAGATCCGCCATAACCATATCCGTGGAATAACCATTGTGACGGAATATTTGTGGCGAACCCTCCTCCTGCGTCACACGTACGACATCCCCCAATTCAACAATCGTCTTGTCGCCCGGCATCGTATTCGCCGGTACGGGTGTGGAGGCAAGATATTCCGTCCATACCTTATCCGCCCTCGGCAGGCGAATGCTTACCTCGATCGGATCACGCCCCTCACCGCGATGCGAATAACCAACAGCAACCCCGCCCAGCAAGGCCTGCACAGTATCATAGACATCCTGCTGCTCGACTTTAAAAAACTCCAGCCGCTCCTGATCAATCGCCATATGCAGACGTAGCCGCGGCTGGCCGACTGAATCATCTACATCAACAACGTAGGGAACCGATGAAAATATCTTTTTCATCACTGTCACCGTTTCACGACGCGTTTGCGCATCCGGCCCGTAAATTTCCGCCAATACCGTCGAGAGCACAGGCGGCCCGGGCGGCACCTCGACAACCTTTAATGAAGCCCCTGCGGGAAGCTCTATATCTTTTAGCTGCGCCCTTGCCGCAAGAGCAATGTCATGGCTCGTCCGTTTCCGATCCTGTTTCGGCAAAAGATTAACCTGCAAATCCCCCAGTTCGGAAGATTCGCGCAGATAATAATGCCGTACCAATCCGTTAAAATTAAAGGGTGCTGCTGTCCCGACATAGGACTGCATGGAGACGACCTCCGGCAGCGCCTTTAATTGACCCGCAACGCGATCCAGCACCCGTTCGGTGTCTTCTATGCTGGTCCCTTCCGGCATATCCAGCACGATCTGGAACTCTGATTTGTTGTCAAACGGCAACAATTTGACCGTCACGTCACGGGTGAAAAACAGGATAAAGCTCAACAGGGTTGCCACACCGATCCAAGCCAGAAATATAAACGCGGATTTGCGCGAGCGAATAACCGGCGTTGCCATGCGGCGGTATAACCGGCCCAGCATCCCATCAGAGGAATGACCGTCCTGCAAACCGCCTGCTGGCTGGTTTCCAGCGGCAAAGCGCACCATCAGCCACGGCGCCACGATAACGGCAACAAAAAATGAAAAGAGCATCGCCGCTGAAGCGTTAACCGGGATCGGCGCCATATACGGCCCCATCAAACCGGACACAAACAACATCGGCAACAAAGCCGTTACAACAGTCAATGTGGCGACAATTGTCGGGTTTCCGACTTCTGCCACGGCATCCACGGCAGCATCGACACGCGCGCGGCCATCATTCATCGCCCAATGACGGGCAATGTTCTCGATCATCACAATCGCATCGTCAACCAGTATGCCAATAGAAAAAATCAGCGCAAAAAGGCTGACGCGGTTAATGGTATAGCCCATCATATCCGCTGCAAATAACGTCAGGAGGATCGTCGTTGGAATGATCACAAGAGTCACCACCGCTTCACGCCTGCCAATGGAAAAGGCGATGAGCCCCACAATGGAAATCGTTGCCAGCAGCAAATGAAACAGCAGCTCGTTTGCTTTCTCGTTTGCCGTCGCGCCGTAATCGCGCGTTACATCAATCCGCAGCCCGTCGGGTATCAGCGTCCCCTGCAAAACATTCACACGGTCAAGAATATCCTGCGATACGACGACGGCATTGCTGCCCACCCGCTTGGCCAAGGCCAGACTCACCGCAGGAACCTTGCCCCACGCGCCGCCTTCTGCGGCGCTCCCCGATAACGGATAAAACGCCCAAGCCCGCTGTTCCTGCGGTTTTTCCCCGATAACGACGGTTGCGACATCGCGCACATAAACCGGACGCCCCTCCCGCGTTGTCAATAGCAAAAGACCGATATCCGGCACGCCGGAAAGAGTCTGGCCGGAAACAACATTCAATATGCCGCCGTCGCCCCTGACCTGCCCCGCCATAAAAGAACGGTTCGCCCCTCTGATCTTACCGACAAGTTGCTGCAAGGTAATACCATATAGAGACAGCTTCTCGGGATCCGGCTCTATGCGAATTTCTTCCGGCGCCCCGCCTGAAATATACGTCAACCCGACATTATCAATTTTGACCAGCTCCGCGCGCAGCTCGGACGCCACCTTGAAAAGATCCTTGCCTGTCCATCTGTTCGCCACCGCAGGATCCGGCGAGAGCGTCAGCACAACGACAGCAACGTCATCAATACCACGCCCGACAATCAGGGGATCGGCAATGCCAAGCGGCAGCCGGTCATGGTTTGCGCTCATCTTTTCGTGAACGCGTAAAATAGCGGCATCAGAACTTGTTCCGGCCAGAAAACGGGCCGTCACAGTAACATTGTCATCCCGGGACTGGCTATAAACATGTTCAACCCCGTCAATCGCCTTGACGACAGATTCCAGCGGCTTGGTAATCAGCTCGACCGCATCCGGCGCCCGCAGCCCATCAGCACGCACATGGATATCCACCATAGGAACACTGATTTGCGGCTCCTCTTCCCGTGGAATATTTACAAGAGCAAGGGCTCCGACAAGTAACGCTGCCATCAGAAAGAGCGGCGTCAGCGGCGAACGGATAGAGACTTTTGTCAGCCATCCTGAAATTCCATGCTTCATGGCAACACCAGAACGTCGCCGGAACGGATGCCGGAAAGAACCTCAATACCGTCAGGCATACCCTCTATCGGCCGCAATTGCCCGCGCTGTACAGAAACATCCGCTATTTCACCGGACTTCATCCGCACCCGGACATAATCCACACCAAAGCGCGTGGAAATATAGGAGGATGGTATTATAAATGCTTTCCTCTCCCCTGCAGAAATCCAGACACGCACCCGTTCTCCAACAAAATAGGTTCCCATGCCATCAACCTCGGCATCGGCGATAACACGTCCATCTTCGATCTGGGGATAGACAAGTATGATTTTCCCCTGTTGCGCGACCTTGTTTTCTTCAAGCTCCGGCATATCCAATCGCACGACATCTCCCGCTTTCAAAAAACGGGCATGGCGTTCAGGAATACGTAATCGCAGAACATGGTTCTCCTCGGCAATAATCGCAACGGTTTCACCCGACATCACTACGGTGCCCGCCGTTACAGGCACTTTCAGAATCCGTCCCGATACCGGCGCAATAACGGCCCCCTCCGCGCTTTGACGCGAGACAACAGCCCTCTCGGAAACGCGAGCTTTACGTGTACTGACTGCCACGTTATATGCCGTCTGCGCCTCGTCTAGCCGCGCCTTTGAGGCCACCCCCTTTTCGAAAAGATCCTTGATGCGGTTCAGAACCGTTTCCGCCTGCTGTACTTCCGCATTCAAGCCGGAAATCTGCGAATCCAGCGCCACTGTTTGCAAGGCCAGCTTCTCATCGCCGACCATGGCAATCGCCTGCCCCTGCTCAACACGATCCCCCTCGCTCACCTTCAATGCGGCAATCGTCCCTCCCGTCCGGACACGGGCAGGAATAACATTCGTGCTTTCAATTGTAGCAAAAACGGCTTTCGCGTCCTGCACAATTCTTTCAGCGACGGTAAAATGCTCCGCTGCCAGAGAAGGCGTGGAAAAAATCAAAAACCCTGCCATCACAGCAAAATGAATAATACCCTTCACTTGTCGCCCCTCTTCTTTACCGTCGCGCCATTTGGACAATACATCTTGTAAAGCGTACTGACCAGTTGCTCCGCCATCGGCGTCCCTACAGAATACCAGACAGTCTGCCCCTGCCGTCTGCTTTTAAGTATACCCTCCCGGCGCAGCAGGGCCAGATGCTGGGAAACAGTCGAAGCCCTGAGATCCAACGCTTCCGCGATGTCGCCAACAGCCCGCTCGCCAGAGGCCAGGTGACAAATGATCATCAGGCGGTCCGGATGCGCCAGCGCCTTGAGCAGCCCGCAGGCCGAATCGGCCGATTTTTTCATCTGCAATATCTTCATATATTTATATATACAGATATTTGTATATATTGTCCAGAAAAAAAGGCCCGTAATAAATATCACGGGCCTTTACAATGCCTTGCAGGATCAGGGGTGTGGCGGCGGTGGCGTATGCGACTTGCCACTCACCGGTGGCGGTAAAAGACCCTCGCGGCGGAAAAGCGCCTCGGGATCCGGATCGCGCCCGCGCATCTGGCGGAACAATTCCGCCGGGTCCTCCGTGCCGCCCTTGGCGTAAATCGTTTCACAAAGACGCTCCGCGTTGCTGCGCTCATAAAGCCCTTTCGTTGTAAAGACTTCATAAACGTCGGCTTCCAGCACTTCGGCCCACTTATAGCTGTAATAACCAGCCGAATACCCGCCCGCAAAGATATGCCCGAAATTGGTAGACACCGGTCCTGCAACACGCGGGAAAAGCCATGTTTCGGCGATAATCTTATCTTCCAGCGCCTCGACGCTTTTAATCATTGCGGGATCCTGCGTATGCCACTCCATATCCAGCAACGCCATGAAGGTCTGCCGCAATCCTGCATATCCCGCGTCAAAGTTTTCCATTTCATTCATCTTGCGGATCATTTCAGCCGGAAGAGTTGCTCCCGTTTTATGGTGACGCGCAAAAGTATCGAGGACTTCTTTTTCTTTTGCCCAGTTTTCCTGCAATTGCGACGGAAGCTCGACAAAGTCCCACTTCACATTCGTTCCGGTCAGGGAGGCATAATCCCCCTTGGCCATCAGCGCATGCAGGCCATGACCGAACTCGTGGAACACCGTGCGCACCTCGTCAATGGACAAAAGCGTCGGCTTGCCTTGTGTCGGCTTGGCAAAATTGCAAACGTTGAGAACGAAGGGAAATTTGTTCTCGCCATCCTCAAGGCCGCGGTTGCGCAAGGTGTTCATCCATGCCCCGCCACGTTTCTCTCCCGAGCGCGCGTAATAATCGGCATAGAACAGGCCGACGATCTCGCCAGTCTTATTATCATGCACTTCATAGACCTTGACATCCGGATGATTGACCGGATAAACGCCCTTTGTTTCCGTCATTTTGATATCGAACAATTTTTCAGCGTGTATCCGGAGTCCGTCCAGAACTTTTTCAAGATCAAAATAGGGACGCATATCCTCAAGGTTCAGGCTAAACGTCTCTTCTTTCAAGCGACGGCTGTAAAAAGAAAAATCCCACGGCTGCAAATCCGTCAGGCCATCGGTCTTCTGCGCATAGTCTTTCACCTTCTGCAAATAAGCCTCGGCAGCAGGTTTATAGATCATTTCATTCTTGCGCAGGAAATCCAGCACCGTTTCGGGCGTTTTCGCCATACGGTCATCAAGCACAAAATCCGCATGCGTATCGAAATTCATCAGCTGGGCACGGCGGTGACGCAGCTGTACAATCTCGAGAATATTGGCGCTGTTATCAAACTGTCCCTGCCAGCCGACACTGGTATTGGCGCGATAAATTTCTTCACGCAACGCGCGGTTTTCGGCATATTCCATGATATAAATGGGCGGCGGGGATAATTTCACCAACCACTTGTCCGTCAGCCCCGCCTTCTCCGCAAATTCCCGATAAACGGACTTGATATCATCCGGCACACCCGCCAGATCGCTCTCCTGATCAATGACCTTCTGATAGGCGGCAACGGCCTGCACCGAGTTATTCTTGAAGGCCGTGGACAGCTCGGACATGCGCTCGTTGATTTCGCGCAACTCCTTTTTTCCTTCCGCATCCAGCAAAGCGCCGCCGCGAACAAATCCTTTATATGTTTCCTCCAGCAGTTTTTTCTGTTCTGCGCTCAGCTTCAAGTTGTCTTTTTGATCGTAAACAGCCTTGATCCGCGCAAAAAGATCCTCATCCAGACTGACATCATTGCCGAACTGGACACAGGCAAGGTCAAATTCATCTTCTATCGCGCGGATCTCGTCACTCAGTTGAACAGATGAGAAATGCCCGAAAATGCCACCCACGCGATTCAGCAATTTGCCGGAAAATTCCAACGCCTCGATGGTATTGGCAAAATCCGGCGCCGCCGTATTGGATTTGATCGCCGCGATTTCATTGCGGGCAGCATCAATCGCAAAGTAAACAGCCGGCAGAAAATGCTCCGTCTTGATCCGGTCGAGCGGCGGCGCATCATGCGGCAGCGCAGGCGGGTAAATCAACGGATTATCTTGCGTAACAGGATGCTTGCTCATAACGGTCCTCTCGTTAACCTTGCTTTAACTATTATGTAATTTTAAACACGGTTTTTTCATGTGTCCAGAAAAAACACACATTCTTAAACATAAGGCACTTACTTTCTTGGGCAAGCTATTTTGAAAAATGATGCGCCAGTTTCATAAAAAACCTGACATCATTTTTACCGCCCCCAGCCGCAACCGTGCGTGTCAAAGGCGTTGCCGCTTCAAATTGTGCCTCGGCTCCGCCACGCAAAGCCAGCCGGAGCCCGCCGCCGGCTGAAATAACGGATTCCTGTACGGGGTCCAGCGCCACACGATCACGATTCCAGACCACACCCCCATCGTAAAATCCGTATAAATGCCAGTCGTCAACCCCCACTAGCGTCATTTCCGGCGCATAGCGTAACTCGAAAGAGCCGGCGGCACCGTGATCACCTGTAATCTCTGCGGAATCATAGGCTCGGCCAAAATCAGCGCCACCGACCGCAAATTCCTCCGATGCCAAAAGCGCATCCAGTGCGTACTGCCCCTTGGCTGCCAACACTGCGGAAAAGCCGCGGGGCAGATATTGCATCCGCGTCACGAGTCCGTAAAAACTGGTAAAGTTTCTTTCCCCGTTCAGGCGTGATCGTCCCACGCCGTTTGGAGTAGCTCCCAGAAAACCCACCCCCTTGCGCAATCCGCTCTCAATCTCTGTTTTGCCTGAGAGTCGGTCTGTCAAATCAAAGGCCGCTCCAAGCTCCATAACACGAACACGATCCTTGCCGTCAGGCACCCCCGCAAGCACGCTTTCCGTATTCAGCAGGGAAAGTCCGGAATAGCCTGTCAGGTTCATTGGCCGCGAGCGCCATACAGGAAGAGAGAGACGTGCCGCCAAAGTCTGGCTATCGCCCTGGATATCCAACGCTGAAACATTGCCCCCCGGCCGTGTCTTGCTGGTGGCGGCATGCACTGACAATTTAAGCCCGCGGCTGCCCAGAAACTGCTCGTGCGTGACATCGGCATATTTCAGTTCATCGGCGGGAATCGACGTCAAGGCCCGCGCCGTTATTGTATTATCCCGTCCAATCAAATTATGCCAGACCCCCGTTCCCGAGGCCTGCCACGGCCCCAGATACCTGCTGCCACGATTATCAAGGGCCAGCGCATACTCCGCCTCCTGCTTTTCCAGCAGGATCACAAGCTCTGCGGCATCGGTCTGCACCGGCGCCGGCCTGAAAACAGCCCGCGCCCGCACACCCGGCAAATCATTCATCAGAAGCAAGCCCCGTTCAACATTTTCCGCTTTTACAGGGGCCGTCGCCTGAATTTCCTGCGCCAGTTCCTTCATACGTGACGATGGCGAAACAGCCCCCTCGAAAACCACCGCGCTGATCCGCCCCTCGACCGCGTGGAAATGCACAACACCTTCTTCCCCTATTTCCTGCGGTGCCAGAAACACGCTGGAAAGGATATAGCCCCGCCCGCGATAAAGCGCCGTCAGCCTTTTGGCAACAGCCTCCAGCTGCGTAAAACCTGTTTCTTTTCCAAGAAAAGAAACGACAGCATCCCGCACCTCCGCCGCCGTCAGCACCGTTGCATGATCCAGCACAACATCTTTCAGGATAAAAGTTTCACCGGAAACATCGCCAGCCGCTACAGACTGCGATGGCCTCTCTTGCGGCAGGGTCAGGGATGGGAGACGGGTCTGTTCTTCCTCCTGCCGCCAGCGTTGAATGACCTGCCCCGGATCAACAGACGATGGCACCGTCTGCGCCAGAGCGTCCTGCGTCACAAGACACAAGACAAGCGCAAGAGCCACACCGTTGATATTGCTGTATCTCATCCCCCGAGATGCCTCCCCAGACAAAGCATAGCAAACTCCGTAAAAAACAAAAACCCGCTTCCTTGCGGAAACGGGTTTTGTTTACTGCGGGAACGTCAAAAAATCAGACAATCCCGGCAAAATTACTTGCCAACAGCTTCTTTCAGCTCTTTTGCAGCGCGGAAAGCGATTTTCTTCTTGGCAGGAATCTTGATGGTTTCGCCCGTTGCAGGGTTACGGCCCATACGTGCTGCGCGTTTTTTAACTTGCAGAATTCCAAGACCAGCCATGCGAACGCGGTTGCCTTTTTTCAGGTTTTTAACGAGATGGGTGACCAGTTCATCCATAATCTCGTTCAGTTGCTTTTTGGTCAATTCCTGATTTTCAGCGATTTCAGCCGCAATGTTTTTCAGCGTTACTGTCGGCGCGGTCGTTGTTGCTTTTGCAGCCGGTTTTGTCGTCGTTGCTTTTGTAGCCATGATAAACTCACCTCGTTAGGTTGAACATCGGCAAACAAAAACGCGATGAAAAGGCTACGAATAGCAGCATCCCCGAGAATCGCATTTGCTTGCCGTTACATTGATTCATGGCAGATTCACTGTTGGCCGCCAATAGGAAAAAGCATGAAACAGCGCGTTTTTATCACTTTTTCCGTGAATACGTCAATAAAACGCCCGGGAAGAAGCCCTTTTAGCCCTTATCCAGCAAGGCTTTTCTGCATTTCTTCCAATTCCAGCAAACGATACTCCGCCGAATCCAGATCTCCCTGCGCCGCCGCAAGCCGTTTTGAGGCGGTATCAAAAGCACCGCGATCACGAACAAAAAGGGTGACGTCATCCAATATCTGTTCCAGCGCGCCGATTTCCTTTTGCAGATTTTCAATCTTC
>CAYWIT010000003.1:10152-99789 GCA_964458415.1 uncultured Rhodospirillaceae bacterium | reverse complement strand
CTGCAGTTTATATGTGAGCTTCTGCGCTGCCTGTTTTACAGCCCCGGCATGTTGCGGTGCGGTAGCCTGATTTCTCGCCGTCGTTACTTTTGCCGGCCTTTCTTCTCCCGCTTCTTTCCGCTGCTGTTTTTTACGGGCCTCCAGATAATCGCTATAACCGCCGATATAGCCTTCAATGACGCCGTTCCCCTCGAAGGCAAGAATTTTTGTTACCGTCTGGTCAAGAAAATCGCGGTCATGGCTGACCACGACCAATGTGCCAGTATACTGCGACAATATCTCTTCCAGCATATCAAGCGTGTCCATATCAAGATCATTCGTCGGCTCATCCAGAATCAACAGGGATTTCGGATCCGCCAGAACCTTTGCCAGCAGCAGGCGATTTTTCTGTCCCCCTGACAAAGTGCCAACCTGCTGGTGCACCTGTGCAGGATCGAACAGAAAATCCTTAAGGTAACCGCAGACATGCCGTGACTTGCCCATCACCTTGAGATGGTCGCCGCCATTCGGGCAGAGCGTATGCTGCAGCGTATGGCTCGGCTGAAGGTCACGGCGCTTCTGGTCGAAATAGGAAAACTCCAGATCTTTTGCCCGCTTGACCTTACCCATATCAGGCTTGAGCTCGCCGGTCAGCAGTCGCAGAAATGTCGTCTTGCCCGACCCATTCTTGCCCAGAATGCCAATCCGGTCACCCCGCGAAACCCGAAAGCTGAACTTGTCGAGAATTTTTTTCTCGCGCCCCTCCTCGGCAAAGGTCATATCCACTTTAAAAAACTCGGCAATAACCTTCGATCCAAGCTCGGTCGTTTCCTCCATCTCCACGCCGATGCGCATCATCATACGGTTGAAGGCGCTTTTATCCCGCTTGAGCTTCTCGCGCTCCTCGCGCATCAGCTCCACGCGGCGCACATTACGCTTGCGTCTGGCTTTAACGCCGCGACTGGCCCATTCCACCTCCTGATCCAGAAGCTTCTGACGGTTGGCAAGCTCCCGTTCCTCCTGTTCCATCAGGGCCGTGGACCACGCATCAAAATGCGTGAAGCCCTGCGCACAGACCCGCATCCGCCCGCGATCAAGCCAGAAAACCTTGTCCGACACATTCGCCAGAAAAGTCTTGTCATGGCTCACGCAAAGCAAGGCCCCGCGCCATGATTTCAGGTAGCGTTCCAGCCACTCGATCACATGCAAATCCAGATGGTTCGTCGGCTCGTCCAGCAAAAGCAGATCCGGGTCCTCCACCAGCGCCCGGGCCAGCGCCGCGCGCCGCAGCTCTCCTCCGGAAAGCCTGTCCATCTTATCCGCAGGATCAAGTTCCAGCGGCTGCAGGACCATTTCCACCTTGTAGCTATGGGCCTCATCCTCTCCGGCCAGCTTTAACTGTTCAAACACAAAGTCATAAACGGTTTGCCCCGGTTTTGGCGTAATATCCTGCTGCAGGTACCCGATTTTTGTCCCCTGCAATACCCAGCGCTCGCCGCCATCCAGCGCCTGTGCGCCGGTTATGACATTCATCAGCGTTGTCTTGCCGCTGCCGTTGCGCCCGACTAGGCATATCTTGTCCCCCTCATGAATATTGAAAGACAGATCATCAAAGATCGTCTTTTCACCGAAGGCAACAGAGCCTTCCTGCACGCTGAGGATAAGTGTCGAGGCCATAATGGGGGTTAACCTGCCAGTTTTTTACGCCCTTGTCACGTTTTCAAAAGAGCTTTAGACTTTGCAACATGGAAAAGAACGTAACAGGGCTAAAACATCTGATCCGGGCCTGCGGTTATTCACGCGAAGGTCTTGTCGCCACATTCCGCACAGAAGAAGCCTTCAGACAGGAACTCCTTGTCGCTGTCGTCATGCTCCCGCTGGCTTTTCTTCTGGGGCAGGACTGGGTATCCCGTGCCCTGCTGATCAGCAGCCTGCTGCTTGTGCTGATTGTCGAAATCATTAACTCTGCGCTCGAGGCCGTAGTGGACCGTTTCGGCGGTGAAATCCATCCCCTATCAAAAAAGGCCAAGGACGCGGGTAGCGCCGCCGTTTTTATGGCGCTTGTCAATGCCGCAGTCGTCTGGAGCTTTATGCTGCTGTCGCGATTTTAATCTCCAGCCTGTGGATAAGAAGAAACCCCGATTTTCCTGCAAACCCATCTGAAAAAGCCAACCTTTCAAGCAAAAACTGCTTTCTTTTTTCCTTTTTCACCCGCTATCAATTTGTTTTTAAAGGCTATTTTTATTTGCCACCTATGGATTGCGATTGGAAAAGAAATCAGCTAATCCTATTTATAGAAGGCTGGATAAGTTCGATAACACGTTTCTAAACGCGGCTTGGAATGCTCCCGTCTTTCACTCTGGCAGTCTCGCGACTGTCAAACTTTAACTTTACTAAACTGCAAGGAGTAACTGGTATGCCAAGTGGTACCGTCAAATGGTTCAATAATAAAAAAGGCTTTGGTTTCATCGTTCCCGATGGTGGTGGAAGCGATATTTTCGTTCACATCTCGGCTGTCGAGAAATCAGGCATGAATGGTTTGAACGAAGGTCAGAAAGTCACCTATGAGCTGGCGCCTGACCGTCAGGGCCGTATGACCGCCGTCGATCTCCAGGCTGCGTAAAATATCCTGAATTGACTAAAGGGGCCCTTGAGAAATCTCAGGGGCCTTTTCTTTTCAGAGCAATAGAATTGGAAAATAAATGCTGAGTTACCAACACATCTACCACGCCGGAAATTTTGCAGACGTGCACAAACATGGCATTCTGGCGCATCTGCTGGCGACGCTGGCCAAACGAAATCCCTCCCTCTTCGTTCTGGACACCCATGCCGGTCGCGGCCTATACGATCTTGACAGCGGCGAAGCGCATAAAAAGCAAGAGTTCATGACCGGCATTGCCGCCCTCGCCGCAGAAGACGAAAAGACCTCTCTCCTTGCGGATTTCTTGCGCATCCTGCGCAAGTATAACCCTGACGGCGGATGCACCCGCTATCCAGGCTCCGCAAAGCTGGCGCAGGAGCTTTCACGCCCGCAAGACCGTCTTGTTTTTGCCGAACTGCATCCGGGCGAATTCTCCCTCCTGCAGAAAAATTTCAGCGGCAATGATGAAACCGTGAAACTGTTTCACAAAAGCGGATTCGAATGCATGGCGGAAATGCTCCCGCCGCCTGTGCGCAAAGGGCTGGTTATCATCGACCCCCCGTATGAAATAAAATCAGATTATGCCGAAGTTCCGAAAACCGTCGCACAGGCCTGGAAAAAATGGCCGCAAGGCGCCTTCCTGATCTGGTACCCCCTTCTCCCTTCAGGATTGCATGAGGATATGCTGATTGCCCTGCGGCGTTCGGGGATCAAGGATACCATCGTCAGTGAAATCAGAAACGATGAAGCCCCTCAGGACGGGGGTCATGGCATGTATGGCTCGGGTATCATCATCGTCAATCCGCCATGGCCTGAACAAATCCTTGCCGGTCTGACGAAACACATCTCGGAGGCGCTCCCTGCCAAAACATCCGGCCGCGTTTTCTGGCTCGACAATGCGGAGATCAGTCAAGAAACCGGAAAGTTAGTGATTTAAGATACCCTGTCTCCGGCAGGCGCGGATGCACAGGGTGATCACACCCCGGCCCGCCTGTTTTAATGATCTGAAAGCTGCGCCCGGACTTTGACAGGCCATCGGCAATATTTTCCGTCAGGACTTCCAGAGAGGCATGGTGCGAGCAGGAGGCGAAAAAGAGATAGCCCTGCCGCTCCACAAGCGGGGCTGCCAGCCGCGCCAGTTTCTGATAGCCTTTCAGACCGGCCCCCATATCCTTGCGGGACTTGATGAAGGCCGGAGGATCAACGCTGACCACTTCGTAGCGCTGTCCGACATGCGCCAGTTTTTCCATGATGTCAAAGGCCTTGCCCTCAACATACTGACAGATGTTCCCTACGCCGTTGATTTCCGCATTTTTTTCCGCAGCGACAAGCGCATCGGAGGAGCTATCGACGAAAGTCACAGCGGAGGCACCTTTTTTCGCGGCCGTGATGCCAAACCCGCCGGTATGGCAAAACACATCTATCATGCTGCGGCCCCGAGACAAGCCCGCCACCCACGCCCGGTTATCGCGCTGATCAAAGAACCATCCGGTTTTCTGCCCCTTTTCCACGTCAACCTGAAAAGAAACATCGTTTTCGATGCTTGTCACCGGTGCCGCGTCAAGGCTGCCCTGCAAAACGCGGACATCCTCGCCCAGCCCCTCCTGCGCCCGCGCAGGGGTATCGTTCCGCAGCAATATGACCCGCGGCGAGATTGTCGCGTTCAAGGCCATCTGCACATGCGGCAACAAAACCTCCATTCCCGCCGTATTGATCTGGCAAACAACGATGTCGCCATAACGATCGACAATCAGCCCCGGCAACCCGTCGCTTTCCGCATGAATCAACCGGTAAAACGGCTTGTCAAAGAGAGATTCCCGATAGCAAAAGGCGCTTTCGATCTGATGCACGACAAAATACCTGTCGATATTCTGCTCGGCCTTGAGCGTCAGGACGCGCCCGACAAGCTGCGGAGCGGACGGATTGTAAAACCCGCGCGCTGCCCAGTCGCCTTTCTCGCGGACAAAATCCACAACACTTCCCGGCGCCAGCGCTGCGGCCTTGTCTGCATTTTTCACCTCTGAACGGAAAATCCACGGATATCCCGCCGCGACCCGGCGTGCTGCGCGTTCATCAATCCGTACCGAAAAAAGGTCAGACATGTTTCATCTCTTCCTGTATATTTGCTATACATTTGTACAATGCAGTTGTTCCGCAAGCAAGGAATTTACCATGCCCGCACCGCACCAGAACCGTCTTGACTATATCCGCGACCTGTTCGCCCCGGAAAGCGCCCTGTTGCGGCAAATCCGCGCCAGCCTGACAGACCCCAATGACCAGATCAGCGTTTATCCGGAAGAAGGAAAACTCCTGCAACTCCTGATCCGGCTCTCCGGAGCAAAGAAGATCATCGAAATCGGTACACTCGGCGGCTATGCATCGGCCTGGATGGCAGCAGTCTTGCCGGAATCCGGCCACCTCTGGACCATTGAAAAAGATGACCGGCGCTTTGAACGCGCCCGCGCAAATCTCTCCCCCCTCACGGGGCGCGGAAAAATCACACTCTGCCATGGCAATGCCCTTCAGATTTTACCGACGCTTGAAAAAGAAGGCCCTTTTGACCTTGTTTTTATTGATGCTGACAAATTGCATTACACGCATTACCTCGACTGGGCGGAAACCCATGTCCGGAAGGGCGGGCTGATCATTGCGGATAACACATTTCTTTTTGACGCCGTCTGGCAGGAAACATTGCCGCCCCGTGTCAGGCCAACGGCACGCGATGCGATGCGCGCATTCAATTTGCGCCTTGCTAATCCTGAAAAATACACCGCTGTCCTGCTCCCCACTGTTGAGGGCATGACCATCGCCATCAAGGAATTCTAGGCTGCGACCAGATCGGGAAGACTGTTGGAAACCGTCTTGCGCAGCACGGTTGCCAGAGCAGCAACCTCCCCGCGTATATTAACCCACACGCGCAAGGGGGTCATTCCCTGCCGGTCATATTCGGCCTGCAACACCGTCTCGACGATTTCACCGCGATTATTCTTGATATCCAGAAGTTTCAGTTTAAACCGGCTCTTGTTGATGATCGCCGCAACCAGAGCATCCTTGAGATTGGAAGCAATGGTTTCCGCCTCGGCTGCCGAAGCGCCCGGTAACTGTACCTGCTCCCCCTGCGTTTGGCCGGGCGCAATAATCTCGACATATCCCGGCTTTGGCATCCGGCATTGCGGCATGCCGGAAACACTGACAGGGGCCGATGCAGCAGACTTTGCCGGCGTCGCGGCGACATTATCAAACGTCATCCCCTCTTTTTTAATGGCTCCCAGATTTTGCACGGCAAAAGAGAGCAAAGCGTCCAGGCCGACGCCCGATGCGCGACAGGCCGCCTGTAACCCGCGCAACCCCATGACCGCGTCAATATCATTTTCGGACGCCATCATTTTAACAAATTTCTCCAGATCAGACTGATCCATGCTTCCTCCGCTATATACTTTATACGCTGTGAAAAAATACCGGTTTTTCCGGCCTGTATTTCACGCTGTAGACGCCTTCAAAAGAGGCTATGCCTTTATCTAAAAATGTCAACCGGGCTGTCGCCGCGCGCAGCAGCCTTGCCTCCGGAGAGATTTTTAATATCTCGCCCCGCCGCAGCTGCCCTTTCAGTTTGTCAACGAGAAAACTCAGGTTCATTCCTTCCAGAAGCTGTCCGGTCACATTCATAGCCTGATGAATACGGTTATCTTTCGACCCGCCATCCGCCGTGTAGCTGAGAACCGTATCATGACCATCGGCACGGTGAATGATGGCGCAACGCATCGAGTCAGCAGTGTCCGTAAAAACAGCCGCGACGTTAGAGGCGTGATTGACATTGACGGCTTTTCCGGCCTTCTTCATAAAGGTTTCCGCAACCCCCATCGTCGCATCATAATTATCCTCTGTCAGCACGGCGCAGGTTTCGACAATATCGACAAACGGCGACTTTGTCGTCGAGAATGCCGGCTTGCCGTTTATATAAACCGCAGCCCAGACATTCGGGTTTTGCTCGCTTTCATAGCCGGAAATAACGGATTCCCACATCGCGGCCCAATCATAAGGCGCTTCACGGCTCGTAAAAAAGCCATTTCTGAAAAAGCTGTAAACAAGCTTGCTCGCGACATAAAGAGTGGTGTGCATCGTTTGCGCGCGCACAGCAATTTTTTCTACTCTTCCCCCAATGTCCAGATTCAGAGATATCCGGTTACTCCGGATAACCGTGCTCTCCACATCTTCCGGAGAACTCCCATCTGCGGTAAAAACAATTTTTTCACGCACCAATGTCGCGCTGAAGTCATGCATTTAACAAACCTCTCCCGACTAGAGAATGCCATGAGAGCGATTTTGATGCAATCCATCAGCTGTTTATTGTTTATGCCATCTTACGCATCGGCATTGCGTAAGTCATAACCGCGCCTGCCTGAAACAAGCCTTTATTAACGGATTTCAGTTCGTCATAAACAGGACTCTTGTTTGGCAACCGGATCATCTGAACCCCCTGATCTTCCAGACGGGCCAGAATATCCAGCAACTCGAACATGCAAGCGATTTCTGCCTGTGTATCATAGGAATGGCGCGTATTCTGGTTTGCTGCGACCAGATTGAATTTCTTGTTGATCACCGCATCACCCTGATAAGCCTTGCGGCGGCCCTGCGGATAGCCGCTCATTTTGCGGCTGCGGTTATTGTTCGCCTTGTCATCCCAGACCAGGCTTGCCCCGTCAAGAACGGCGCACAAAAACGGATCATTCATCGTGTCAAAGGCAGAGGTCTCGCCAATCTGCTGTTCCACGGTCGCCTCCAGCCCTTGCAGGAAAGACCCCCAGAACAAGGATCCGGCAATCAGGCTGCCGATCAATCCCATATCGCCGACCGCATCCCCCCCGGCACGGGCAGAACGGGAAAAGCTGGCACTGACCCCCTTGGCATCAAGCTTCTTGTAGGAAGCCTCCAGTCTTTTCGTAACCTGATCACGCAGGGCATCAATTGTCGTAACTGTTGTGTTATCCCTGTCTGCAGCGCCGTTAAAACCCCATTTCATCGCATCGTCTCCCCTGTATTCCCCAGTTCAGAGATTACGCGACACCTATGAAAAATAAGTTAAGTAAATGAATTATGCTATTAACCCCTTGTTAAGAAGCTGTTGCTTTCCGTATAAAAACATTTAAAAACAGACTTGTAGAAACGGTGCAGAACGCAAAAATGGTCGCAAAAAAGCAAAAAATAATTTCAGACGCCGCACAGGAAAGCACAAAAAATGCTGCGGAGATTCGCCGCTTTGATGCGCTGGGATTGCAATGGTGGGATGAATCAGGGCCCATGGCGCCGCTGCATCGCATGAACCCTGCACGCCTTGGCTATATCAAGGGACAGATCACAACAACCTTTGAGCGCCCCGCCCGCCCGTTACAGGACCTCAAGGGGCTCCGCATTGCCGATATCGGCTGCGGGGGCGGCCTGATCACGGAACCGCTCTGCCGTTTGGGAGCGCAAGTGACGGGCATTGACGCCGGAGAAGAAAATATCCGCATTGCGGGGCAACACGCTGAAAAGCAGGGTCTGAAAATCCGCTATCTGAACACGACCGCAGAAAGCCTTGCCGCGAAGGGAGAAACCTTCGATGTCGTACTGGCTCTTGAAATTATCGAACACGTCGCCAATCCTGAGCTGTTTTTGAAATCCTGCGCCGCATTGGTCCGGCCCGGGGGCATGCTCATCCTCTCCACCCTCAACCGCACGCCAAAATCATTTCTGCTGGGAATTGTCGCCGCCGAACATATCCTGCGCTGGCTGCCCGCAGGTACGCACGACTGGAAAAAATTTATGAAGCCGGGCGAGATTGCAATGTTGCTTGAAAAATACGGAATGGCAACAACGGACGTCTCCGGCCTCGTTTTTCATCCGCTCACCGGAAACTTCGCCATCAGCAAAAAAGACATGGGCGTGAATTACTTTTTAACCGCAATCAGGCCTTAATTTCCTTTGCCCCCAATGCCGTTGCCAGACGCAGTTTGGCGCTGCCCGGCTGGAGCGGCTGTTGCTGGCTTGCATGCGGTACCCAGCCTATGGCATAGATAATCTCGAACGTGGCAGGCACACGGCCTGCTTTATCCCCGTATTTCTCCTGATAGAGCCTTGCGGCCTCCATGATCACGGCGCGGCGCGTCGGTATCCGGAGCCGCTGCAAAACGGCATTGCTGGCGGCCATTCCCCGCAGATCATGCATCAGTTTCAAAGGATGGCTATAATCCGCCGTGATAATCTCCCCGTCAACAACAGGAAGCGCGAAACCCGCCCGTTGCAGCAAAGCGCCCATATCGCGCAAGTCAATCAGTGGCGATACCCGCGGGCTGACCCCGCCCGTCACCTTCAATTCCGCCGTCATCAGGCTATCGCGCAATTCTTTCAGGCTTTGTCCGCCCATCACCGCCGCCAGAAAAAGGCCGTCCGGCTTCAGTGCGCGGAAGACCTGCGTCAAAGCCCCCGGCAGGTCGTTCGTCCAGTGCAGCGCCAGATTGCTGATAACGGCATCCAGACTTCCGTTTGCAAACGGCAGGTATTCCTCGTCGGCAACAAGGGCGGGGCCGGAAGACTGCTTGACCATGGCCGGGGATAAATCCGATGTAACAACATATTCCGTTCCGGAACGCTGCCGCAGCTTTTCAGACAGCACGCCATGCCCGCCGCCCAGATCGAGAATGACCGGAAAATCTTTCCGTACAATGGTCAGGCGATCCAGAAGGCGCTCCGCGACTTCACGAAACAAAAAGTCATATTGAAGAATATCCGCGGCAGCGCGATCCCGACGCAAGCGCAGCAAAGAGCGATCAAAAACGGCATTCATCTGTAACTACCGCCGTCCGCGATGGTGCGGATCGGGGGGGAGCGGCTCCAGAACCGGCTTGTCGGCTTTCAGGGCCTTGAGGCCTGCGTCGATTTCATCCGCATCTTTTTTAATCTGGCTGGTCGAAGCGGTTTCCTTCATCTGAATATCGTCCTTTTCGCCCTTGATCCAGTCCATCGCCTGCGCATAGCTCTGGCTCAACCGCTTCCCGACGCGGGGCATCATCAAGCCCTCGATGATGGATTGTGCAAGTTTATTTTGCTCCAGCACATCCGGCGTTACCGCAGGCGCCGTGATTTCCTCTGCTATGACAGGCCGTGCCACAGGCGCCGCACCGCCGCCCCCTGCCGCGCCGCCACGCTGGCCAAGCACCCGCGAGGGCACCGCAGAATAACTGACATCCTTCGCTTCAACCGCAATTTTTTCGGTAGAGAGATTAAAACCCTTGGACTTCAGATTGACCGGGCTGCGGCTAAGCGACATATCATGGTTGTCCCCCATCATCATCTGCGTGCGCGCCAGCATCTTGAGCAAAGTCCCGCTGAAGCGCGTAAAGCCCCAAAGCCGCCATAGCCGCTTGACCATCGCATAGCGCCACTTCGGCCCCGTTCCCGCATCGGCCGGAGAAGAAACAATAAAGGGATAAACACGCTGCGGCGTAACCCCTGTATGGGTAAAATAACTTTCCCCCAGTTTTCCCACCTGTTCGACCGGAACCCTGAATTTATCAGCGATAAAAATCTTGGCGTCATCAACCGTCCGGATATCACGCGGTAAAACAAAGCTTGGCGCATTCAACATGGCACCATCGCCCCCCAGACGGTTCGGCACAGGCAGGATTTTGGGCTCCAGCGCGACAAGCAGATTATTGTCCCAATCGCGCGAAATGGGAATAACCACGGCAATATTCTCGATGCCATCATCCGTGACGACAAACTCGATGTCCTGCGCCGAAAGGCCGCGCGTGGCGCGGCCCACACGCCCCTCCTCCACAAAAACGGATTTGACAGGACGAAGATGAACCGCCCCTTTCTTCTCTTCTTCAAATTCCGTCGGCTCGACTTCCTTCAATAAATCTTCGGGATCATGCACCTTGACCGGCTGACCCGGCATTTTTGGCATGACTTCGCCGATCCAGCGCGGGAAAGGAATATTATAGCGCGACATCAGATCAAAAACATGCAGCTCCAGCCGCGGCTCCGGTAAAAGCCCTACTTGCGACGCCAGAATAATGTCCGTGGCATCCAGTTCCGTGATCGTGCCGATCTCGGTAAAAGCCACTTCGCGGTCTTCGCTGATAGGCCAGACAGTTTTCTGCGGATTTTCCACTTCAACAAAAACAGGCTCGATCGCTTCATCAATCCTGTCCGGCGACGGAAAATAAGTATCACCGACATACCAGCTTTCCTCGCTCTTGGGGCGCAGGGCCGCATAGCCCCGGACATAATTGAAAATCATTGTCCGGTTTTCATCGATATCATCCGTCATGCTGACCGTATCCATCGTGATCGGCTCGATCAGATGTCCGGACCATTTTTTACCGTCGAGATTATAACTGCCCCGCATGACGGCATTAACCAGCGGGCGCGGATAGCCGCTCCGCACATAGATGACAAGACGGTTATCCGGCGTGATCCGGTAAGGAACAATATCGCAGTATTCGCCCGGACGCTTGACCAGCTCGTGTATCGCTCCGGAGGCCTTGTCGCGCACGACCATGATCTGCAAATCGCCAACCGGTTTTTGCGACGGGCGCCGTTCCTCCAGAATAAGGCTTTGCCGATCCGCCACTTTCTGCGACACGATAAAGTAATTCGTCGGCGGCGGCGGCAAGGGAACACTATCCTCGGTATAAAGCTGGAAGCGCCCCTTGAAGCAATGATTGACCACCCACTGGTTCCAGTGCGGTGCCGAATAGACCATGCGCATGCCCAGTCTGGCGAATTCACGCCGGTAATCCTGCCAGGTATAAAAAGTGTATTCCTCCTTCAGCTCGCTTTTCCAATGCGCCCGATAATCTTTGCGGTGAATGAATTCCTTGGCCCATTTATGCGGCAGACGGAAAAGCCGCGTTCCTTCCCGCTGCGGCATAACCTCTTCAATGAAAAAACCTTCGCAACCGCTGACCATAGGCCGCGCCGACTGCGAGAACGACACCAGCAGATCAGCATCGGACAAACTCTCCGGATCGCTGCCCTGGCTTGGCACATTGGGCAATTCCAGCAAAACGAATTCATCCGGCGGCGGCATGACGTAGTCGCGGATCAGCATGGTGCCGCCGACTTTCAGCTTCTGCATCTGCTTTTCAAGAAGGGCCGTCACCTCTTCCGGATTATACCCCGCCCCCGAATACACATGGTGCAGGACATTCGAATTGATAATGCCGTCAACAGACTCATCTTCAAGATCGGGGATGGAAATATCCGTCTGGCGAAACGACAAATTCGGCAGGCGATAATTGCGCCGCGCAAAAGAAATGGCCTTGGGGTCACTGTCAATGCCGATCACCTCGACCCGCGGGTTCAACGCGGCGAGCATATACGTCACCTCGCCATTTTCGCAGCCCATATCCACAATGCGCGATCCCGCCGGCAGCAGGAAGTGGGCAGAAATCAGCTGCGCTTTTTTCTGGATGAACTCGGGCATTTCGATGACCAGACGCTCACGCGCAACCTCCCCCTTTGCAAGTGCGGAAAAATTCCGGATACTCGCGGCGATTTGCTCGTCGATATCTGTTCTATCTACTTTTGACACGATCACTCTCTAAAAACAGAGCATATCCTCACATTATAACGTATACAGCGTCGTTTTCTCTACCATCTCGCGCAGTGGGTAATATTATAATAAAAAATACGTAAAATCAAGCGCTCATGTGAAATTTTATTTCGTGTTGATTTTACCGCACTTCCCTATAGATTCTGCCTATGTCAAAAGAAACGAAAGCCCCTGCGCTCCTCGGCGCCGTCCTGCATCAGGCGCTTGATATCCTGCTGCCGCCGCGCTGCATTGCGACCGGAGAAATCGTTGATAAACAAGGCATGATCAGTCCGAAATTCTGGTCAGAGCTCGTTTTTATCGACAATCCGATGTGCGCAGTCTGCGGCCTGCCTTTTTCCCTGCCTATGGCTGTGGGCGGCCTCTGTGCAAGTTGCCTTGACCATGAACCGCGCTTTGACAAGGCGCGGTCATGCGTCATTTACAACGATGCCAGTCGCAAAATCATATTGAACTTCAAATATGGCGACCGCCTGCATTCCATCCATACCTTCCTGCCTTGGATGGAACGCGCCGGGGCCGAGCTGATTGCAGAAAGCGATATTATCCTTCCCGTTCCCCTGCACCGCAAACGGCTCTGGTCACGGCGTTTTAACCAGTCCGCCCTACTGGCGCAGGCCCTTGCGCGGCATAGCGGAAAACTCTATGCCCCCGATACCCTCCTGCGGGAAAAATTCACCCCGCCACAAAAGGGCCTCAACCGAAAAGAGCGCAATGACAACGTGAAGAATGCCTTCCTTGTTTCCCCGCGCCACGCGGCAAGGATTAAAAACAAAAATATCCTGCTGATTGACGATGTCTTTACCAGTGGCGCCACGCTTGACGCCTGCACGCGCACATTAAAAGATGCGGGAGCTGGAAACGTTTATGTTCTGACCATCGCGCGTGTAACACGAGAAGAAATATAAAGAGCTCAGGCGCCAATCAGCCTGTTCAGGCCTTCAATCACGTGACGGGAAGCTGTTTCCAGTTGACGGTAATTTTGCAGACCTTCCTCCAGCCTGCCGGTTTCAAAGCACTTCGCCGCTTCAATACCGAAGTGGTGCACCTCTTTATGGGGAGATTCAATGGCAATAAAAGCGGGATTCCGGCGCATATCTTCATTCGCCTGATAGTACCACTTTCCCAGACGACAGAGCGTATGATCCGCAAGTTCGCTGGACTTGAGATTGCCGCGGCCAACCGCCATATCAAGCAAACGTTTTTTCCACAGCAGGTGATCCGCCTTGGCAAGGAACAGAACCTTGCCGGGAATATCTTCCTCGGCCAGAGCGGTGCGCCACTTTTCGATCAGCACCACCCCTTTATCTGTCTGGTTTGCAAGATTCTCGACGGCCCCCAGATTCTCGGTTCCTTTATCACGAACGACAGCCATATTTCCCGCCAGAAGTTCAACAGCACCTTTTTGTTCCGCAATAATGCTTGCAAGCTGCTCCATCTGGCGGCCAATTCCCTGCGTGCCTGCGCTGATCTGTTCAAATTCATGACTGACTTCTTCTGCCTTGCTGACAGCCCCCGTCACGCCCTCCCGCGATGCTGTCACCGTTCTTAAAACCTCGCCGAAGCTGCCGTTCAAATGTCCGATTTTGCTGCGAATGGTTTCCGTCGCCTCGGTCGTCTGACGGGAAAGGTTCTTAACTTCCCCTGCGACAACGGCAAATCCCTTGCCCGCCTCGCCGGCGCGCGCCGCTTCAATCGTTGCATTCAGAGCTAAAAGATTTGTCTGCTTGGCAATTTTTTCAATCGCATTGACAATACCGGAAAGGGATTCCACCAAGCCGCGCAGTTCCTCTGTTTTGTCAAAGATAACGCCATAAGATTCATTTGTCGTTTCGATATAGGATTTGAGGCTATGCATATTACGCATGCCATTTTCTGTCATCCGGTTCGACTGCGCCGTTTCTTCCGCGATTGTACGGGACGACCGTTCGATTTCGCCAATGGACGCAGAAAGCTCCTCGACGGCCGATGCCATGCTTGTCGCAGCACTCTGCACATCGCGGGATGACCCCAGAATACCCGCCGTTGAGACACTGACCTCGACTGCGGACATACTCAAATCGACAACGTTCTGCAGAATTTCTTTATTATCCATAAGACTTCACCCCTCTAAGCCAATGACGCCCCTGACCCTACCAATAAAAAGTGTACAAGGCCTTAATTCATTCAACACATTATGGGCGTCACCCCGCCAGCAGCCCCTTCTCGATCGCAAGATTCATGCGGCGGACAAATTCCGAGGGATTGGCAAGCGGCTCGCCCTCGATGATTCTTGCCTGATCCAGCAACAGGAACGCCGTATCCCGTACCAGCTCAACCGCAGAATCGTTCGCCACCAGCGTTTCCAGTTTGCGGATAACGGGATGTTTGGGGTTAATCTCGAGAACATGCTTCGTCATCGCCTCATAGCCCTGCGATTTTTTCAGCAGTCTTTGCATGTGAATATCCACCTCGTTCTCCGGCGCAACAAGACAGACAGGGCTGCCCACCAGCCGTTCCGAGAGGCAAACATCTTTCACCTCGCCCACCAGGACCTCCTTCAGGCGCGCCACAAGTTTTTGCGCCAGATCCGCATCCTCCTTGCTTTCCGGTTCCTCAGCTTTTTCTTTTGCCGCCACTTTGGACAGATCCACCGCGCCGCGTGTGACGGACTTGAGCTTCTTGCCCTTATAGTCCGCCTGCATCGGAAGCCAGAACTCGTCAATCGTATCCGTCATGAACAGCACCTCAACTCCCTTGGCACGGAAAGCCTCCAACTGCGGGCTGTTGCGCGCGGCCTCGACCGTCGGCGCGGAAAGATAATAAATGTGCTCCTGCCCCTCGACCATACGCTCGACATATTCATCAAGAGAAACGAGCTCCTTGCCCTTTGTTGAATAAAAACGCGCCACGCGGCAAAGCTGCTCGCGATAGGCATGGGCATCATAAAGCCCCTCCTTCACCACCGGACCGAACAGGGCCCAGAAGTTTTCAAAGGCCGCCGGGTCTTCTTTGGCCTTGCTCTCCAGCTCGCCCAGAATTTTGCGCGTGATGGCCGCCCCCATCTTGGCGACAACGGGATTGGATTGCAGCAATTCGCGGCTGATATTCAGCGGCAGATCCTCGCTATCCACCACCCCTTTCATAAACCGCAGGAACGGCGGGATCAGCCCCTCCACCCCATCCGTGATAAAGACCCGTTTCACATACAGCTTGACGCCATGATGACGGCGCGGATCATAAAGGTCAAAAGGCTTCATCGACGGAATAAACAGCAGATTGTTATATTCAAACGCGCCCTCGGCACGCCAGTGCAGCGTCATCCACGGCTCGTCGATCTGCATCGTATCCGCAACGCCGCGATAAAACTCCTTGTATTGTTCCGGCGTCACGTCGGATTTTGCCCGCATCCAGAGCGCCGAGGCCGCATTGACTTTTTCCGCCCCGTCCCCTTCTCCCAGCAGGATCGGGAAACTGATATGATCGGAATATTTTTTAATGACGGCCTTGAGACGTTCGGCCAGAAGATATTCACCGGCATCTTCCTTCAGGTACAAGATGATTTCCGTGCCCTGCCTGTCTTTCAAGGCCTCGTCCAGCGTGTAGCTGCCACGTCCGTCAGAAACCCAGACCCAGCCCTTGTCGGAGCCCGCCTTGCGGCTTTGCACTTCAACTTTATCCGCCACCATAAAGGCCGAATAAAAACCGACGCCAAACTGGCCGATCAGACTGACATCTTTTGCCGCGCCTTTCTCGCCAAGCTGCTTGACCATTTCACGCGTACCGGAATGCGCGATCGTGCCAAGGTTACGCACCAGATCATCATGATCCATGCCGATGCCGTTATCGCTGATTTTCAGCGTCCGCGCTTCGGCGTCGAACGACACACGAATTTTGAAATCGGCATCTCCGCCGGTCAATTCCGGTTTCGCAATCGCCTCATAACGCAGCCGGTCGCAGGCATCGGAGGCGTTGGAAATCAGCTCCCGCAGGAAAATCTCGCGCTCGGTGTACAGCGCATGCGCGACGATATCGAGAAGGCGGCTGACCTCCGCCTGAAAAACATGCTGTTCGGACATCTTTGTTTTCTCCTTCATTAACAGATCACGGATTCAACCGCGTCACATCCCAGCCCTCCGGCTTGCGCGTGAACAGAAAACGGTCATGCAACCGCCCCGCCCCTTCCTGCCAGAATTCAATTTTTTCCGGCACCACGCAATATCCGGCCCAATGCGGCGGGCGGGGAATTTCCTGACCCGCATATTTTTGTTCCAGCGCCTGCACGCGGCCTTCCAGTTCGGCCCGGCTTGCCACAGGCTGCGACTGGCGGCTGGCCCACGCCCCCAGCTGGCTGAGCATATGCCGTGTTTTAAAATAAGCATCCACCAGCGGCGCGGCAAGCGTTTCTACCCGGCCTTCTACCCGCACCTGACGCCGCAGGGATTTCCAGTGAAAACAAAGCGCGGCTTGCGGATTTTGAGCCAGTTCACGCCCTTTTCTGCTTTCCATATTTGTGTAGAAACGAAAGCCGTTCTCGTCCGCCCCTTTAAGTAAAACCATGCGGACGGAAGGCCTTCCATCACCTCCGACTGTCGCAAGGGCCATGGCATCCGGATCATTTAACTCGCTTTTTTCAGCTTCTTCCCGCCATTCCCGAAAAAGCGCTATCGGATCCTGCCCAGAGTGGATTTCCATGTTTTCCTGCCTATCTTTGTTATTGCGGCAATATACACTTGTGCTAAAACAATATAAATCGGAATTCGTTCATTAATGAAAGGCGAAATGGAATGAAAACAAAGATTCTTGCACTGGCGCTGATTTCCACGCTGGCACTTGGTGCCTGCGCTGCAGACGGCCAAAACCCATGGGGCATGGGCAACAAACAAACCATTGGTACCGCTGGCGGCGCCGTTGTTGGCGGACTTCTCGGCTCCAAAGTCGGCGGCGGCAGCGGACAGCTCTGGGCGACGGGCGCCGGCGCCCTGCTCGGCGCTTTTGTCGGCAGCTCCATTGGTAAATCGCTGGATCAGGCGGACATCGCCTATCACGAGCAGGCTGTAAACCGTGCCTATAGCGCACCTATCAACCAGCCCATCAGCTGGAGCAACCCGGAAAGCGGCCATAGCGGCACGGTAACGCCCGTCCGTGAAGGCCGTCAGGCGTCCACCGGCAATCTTTGCCGCGAATACAAGCAGACCATCGTTGTTGATGGTCAGGCAGAAACCGCTTATGGCCGCGCCTGCCAGAACGCCGATGGCAGCTGGCAGCTGGTAAACTGATTGACCGCACGCAAGCAAAAAGGCCAGTCTCGCGACTGGCCTTTTTCTTTTTTGCCAAACAGGTTTAACCGAATTCCGCCGCAACGGAGGCGAGGATACGATCAAGAATAGCCTGCGGCTCTTCTATCTTCTTATTCATGTCATAGATAATAAAGCTGCCCACAACGAGAAAGAACATCGCCACCATCGGAAACCCCGTTCCCTCGCCGCTGAAAACAGAGGGAAACAGGCTGAGCAACAGCACCAGCAGCAGGCTCAAAACATAAAATATTCTGGTGGCGACGCTGATTTCGTTAGAGCCATCAATCAAAATACGCACCCGGCCATCGTCACAGCGAATCACCACATTCAGATTAAAGACATAAGCGGTTGCCTTGCTGGTCGCGTTTAGCGAAAAAGCCTCCACCCCGTCACCGACGGTTTCAACATGAAAAGCGCTTCGCATCCGCTGCATCAGGCTATATTTAACAGCAGAAGCCTCCACAGGACGCGGCGTTTCAACCTTGATACTGCTCTCGACATGTCTCATTTTTATTCCTTTTCAAAAAAATTAAAAACCACACTCTTTCGTAATTGATTTATAGGCATCGGCACTGCCCTTCAAACTATAGGTATCTGTCGTCTCCGTCCCGCGGGCAGAGGTTCCCTTGACGACAACCTTGCTCCCTTTTTGAATAGCGGCAGAAATATCGTCATCCATGGCCTGATCCTGCGCCCACGCTGTTTCGCCCTCGGTAAACAGACTAAACTTTTTACCATCAACGGCAACTTCGGTCTGGCTCCCGGCCTTATAGGGATATCCCGCCGAAATACTGATGACATTTTTTGTTTTCTCGGTCGCCCAATGCGTCACGAAAAAGAAGACCTCTCCACGCTTGGTAAACTTTCCTTCCTGTTTCGTGGGCTGACTAGACATGAAACAAACCTTGCCCCCCTGATCGGAGAACACATAAGTTTTCCATGCCCCAAAAGTACCAATTTCTCTGGGCTTTTCTCCTGCCCATGCCACCGTATGCAGAACCAGCATCCCACAGAGAAGAAAAACAACTTTTTTCATACCTACCCCCCAAAAAGCTTAGCATTTATAAAAGCTTAATGGCGGAGTGATCCAAAGCCAAGCAAAAAACGTACAAATTTCATAACGCCGACGGAGTTCGCTATTCATGCAATGCAACGCACTGAGCTATCCCCATCCGCTGGAAAGACTTGCTTTCCATGTTCCCGCTCGCCTAAAAAGGCTTATGACGTTGCATCCTGCCTCCGGGGACGCCCTGCGCTCCCCTGCACATGAAGATTTGCTGGTTCTGGTCGGAACTCGCAAGGACAAGGACGCCTTTGTCACTTTGTTTAATTATTACGCCCCCCGCGTCAAATCCTATCTGCTCCGTCATGGCGCCAGCGACGCAGCGGCAGAAGAAATCGTACAAAACACCTTCATTACCATCTGGGAAAAAGCCGCGACTTACAGTCCGCAAAAAGCGGCGGCCAGCACATGGATTTTTACCATCGCCAGAAACAAGCGTATCGACGCCCTGCGCCGGGATAAATTCCTCTTTGTTGACAGCGATAATGCCGCCCTGGAACTTGCCAGCGACACTGCGGAGGAATCCTATACCAACGCCGATGACATCGCACAACTTGAAACGGCCATCCGAGAACTGCCGGACGAACAAAGGCGTCTTCTGCGCATGGCCTTTTTTGAAGATAAAACGCATCAAAAAATTGCGGAAGAAACACGCCTCCCCCTCGGTACCGTCAAATCAAGGTTGCGGCTGGCGCTGGCAAAACTGAAGACTATGCTGAAACGTGATCTACGGGGGGACCTGTCATGATAGAGCTCCTGCCGATAGAAATCCTGCTGCTCGAATACGCCGCCGGGTCGCTGAATTCAGCCGAAGCGCTTATTGTTGCCACGCATATGGCGCTTAATCCTGCCGCGCGCAAAAAGGTCTCCACCTATGAAGCGATCGGCGGTGAAATCATTCATGAAGCCGCTCCCGCCCCGCTTTGCGCCCACTGCCTTGATAGCGTCCTTGAAAAAATCGAACAGCCCTTGAAAAACCCTGTTCCTGCGGCCAAGGCGGCACTGCCCGACACGGAAGCGCCGAAATCCGGTATCCCACCAGAACTCTACAACCTGATTTATGCCGTATGCCAGCATGACAATACCTGCTGGTCGAAAATGTCGCGCGGCGTCGAGAAAATGGATTTACACCTGAAAGCCTCCCCCCCATCCAAAACACGCCTGCGCCTGATGCGGCTTGCCCCTAACGAGGCAACCCCCTGCCATGCCCATATCGGGCGGGAAATCACGCTTGTATTGGAGGGCGGTTATAGCGACGCCTTCGGCCATTATAAAAAAGGGGATATCAGCATCATCAGCGGGCGCCAGACGACACATCGCCCCTTGGCCGATCCCGAGGGCTGCCTGTGCCTGACGTTGACCGAGGCCCCGCTCTATTTTGATGATTTTCTGGTCCGGCTCCTTAATATTTTCCGTATGATATAAGCCAGCTTCTTTTTTTACGCTTTTAGCTTGACTTTACGGAGCGAAAAGGTATTTTCGTGCTCGGAATAAACCGCCATAGCGCGGGAAACGTGTTTGGTCATCACCCGTTCCCTGTAGCGTTATGTAAATAAACAAGAACAGGATTAAATATCATGGCAAAAAAAGGTCCAAGAGCGAACATTAAACTGGAAAGCTCCGCAGGCACAGGGCACTGCTACTTCTCTGAAAAAAATTCCCGCAACACAACGGATAAGCTCAAACTGAAAAAGTATGACCCCGTAGTGCGGAAACACGTTGAATACGTCGAAGGCAAAATGAAATAACAAAGCCTCGACTATAGAATACAAAAAGGCGGTCCATTACAGGCCGCCTTTTTTATTTCTGACTGAAACTACTTGTTCTTTTTATTCTTCGGTGGCCCCGCCGTATCAGGGGCGTCCATCTCGTCACTCTTTTTGTCGGACGAAGGACGCACACCCCCGCTCGCCAAATCAAAGAAGCGTTGCTGCATATCCTTCCAGAGATTAAGATTCATCTCTGCCACGTCCTGCATGATTCTAGGCAAAGGAGAAACCAGCCCCCCCATCTGTTGCTGAAACTGTTTCTGCTGTTCCGTGAATATTTGCAAATTGCGCTCCAGAAATTCCCCGAAAACGCCATGCGCCGCATCGTCATAGAAACGGATAAATTTGGTCAGCATATCCGTCGTGAAGATCGGGGTTTCCCCTCCCTCCTGCTCGATAATAATCTGGATCAGGATGGAGCGGGTGATATCCTCGCCCGTACCGGCATCCACCACCTTGAAATCCCCGCCCTGTCTGACCAGTTCGTGAACTTCATTCAATGTGATGTAGCTGCTCTTCTCGGTATCGTAG
The DNA here is from genome assembly GCA_964458415.1 of uncultured Rhodospirillaceae bacterium. GTDB lineage: Bacteria > Pseudomonadota > Alphaproteobacteria > Micavibrionales > UBA2020 > CAYWIT01. The sequence goes on along the minus strand of CAYWIT010000003.1, from coordinate 78,929 downwards.
AGCCGCCGGTTCGGATATTTTTTTATCACCCGCATCCTGATTTCCTTTAATCCATGAAGTGCCCGCCATTAGCGGCGATATTGGCTCCGGTAATAAAACCTGAGCGGTCATCGGTCAGAAAGGCGACGACATGCGCAACGTCCTCCGGCTTGCCAAAGCGGCCCACCGGAATTTGCCCGACGATCGCTTGACGGATATTATCCGCCACCGCCATAATCATATCCGTCTCGATGTAACCGGGGGAAACCGTATTCACCGTCACCCCTTTGCGCGCGACTTCCTGTGCCAGCGCCTTGGTGAAGCCATGCATGCCTGCCTTCGCCGCAGCGTAATTGGACTGGCCAAACTGGCCTTTCTGCCCGTTGATCGACGAAATGTTGATGATGCGGCCAAATCCGGTTTCAAGCATATAGTCGATCGCCGAGCGTGTCATGTTGAACACGCTGTCGAGATCGCTGCTGATCACATCACGCCACTGATCAATACTCATCTTTTTCAAAACAGAATCCCGGGTAATCCCGGCATTGTTGACCAGGATCTGGATCGGGCCCAGATCGGCAACCACCGACTTGACGGTTTTCTGCGCGTCTTCAAAATTGGCGACATCACATTTGTAAAGATGGAAGGTATAGCCTTCCTTCTTCATTTCTTCCTGCCAGCTCCGCGCTTTCTCTTCGTTGCGGTAAGTCGTTGCGACAATATGCCCCATATCGGCCAGCTTTTTGCAAATTGCCGAACCAATCCCGCCCGTCCCGCCTGTAACGAGCACCACGCGCGGCACAACCTGCGTCCGCGGAGGAATATCGTTGGATACGGATTTCGCTGTAATAACGGAAGTCTGATAGTGTTCGACTATTTTAGGTAGTGCGGTCATGGGAGCCTCCTGTTAAATAAAATAAAAAAAATGCTACGACCGAAATCTCGTGTTTCCAAAGTAAAATAAGGGTGAAATCGAGATTTTACGGCTAGCCATTTGATAGCTTCATGGCTATGTTTAAGCAAGAAAAATAAACAAATGCTTAACAAAACATTTTTGTTGCGACGCACAAAATTATGCTATGATGCCCACAGATTCTTTTAATTCATGAAATGGAGTTTTTAAAATGACCGCAACACAATCCGCACCAAATCAGGACTGGTTTGAACAAAACAAACAATACTGGGATGGCTGGTTCAACAGCCAGCGCGCCGCCATGAATGAACAGCTCGGCATACAGGGCCCTTGGAATGACTTCTTCAAGGAATGGCAAAAGCTTGTGTCGCCGCCTTCTTCCGAAACATCGGGAACAGATGCATTCCGCCAATTTTTTACCCATGCAGGACAGAATTACATCAATATGATGGGAAATTTCTGTGATGCCGCCGGCCAGTCAAAAACACCGGAAGATGCCGTCAAAACCTGGCTCTGCGCCATGCAGAAATTTTTTGATACAGCCATACAATCCAACACACAGCCGTATGATGCCGCAGCGCAATACAAAAACTTTATGGAGACCCTGACGGCAGGCACCCCCGGCTGGTGGGCCTCGGCCATGAAAAACCCCTATACGGCAGATAAATCACCTTGGCAACAAACCGGCTTTCTGCTCGATCCTTTCGGATTCTACGCCTCGATGCCCGGTATCGGCTACACGCGCGAAAAACAGGAGCACCTGAATAAACTTTACAATCTATGGGTCGATTATGAAGGCGCCACGCGTACATACAACGTCGAAATGAGCAAAGTCGGCATGCAGGCTCTGCAAAAATTCAATGAATACCTGCAAAGTCCGCCGGACGACCACGCCCCCCTGCAATCATTAAAAGACATTTACGCGAAATGGGTCGATATCTCGGAAGAAGTCTACGCCCGCTACGCCGTCTCCGACGAATATACCGCCATGTACGGTAAAGTCGTCAATGCCCTGATGGCCTATAAAAAGCAGCTTCACATCCTGATAGATGACGCCATCGAGCAAATGAACCTGCCGACGCGTCAGGAAATCGACAGCCTGCATCAGCACGTTCAGGAGCTGCGCCGCGAGCATGCCAAGCTGCGCGGAAAGGTTATCAAGACCGCGCCGAAAACCGCCGCCGCCCAGCCTGCCAAAGCAACGGCACCGGCCAAAACAAAAATGAAAACCAAAGCAAAAACGAAAACGGCCCCCGTCAAGGCCGCCGCGAAGCCCGCCAGCAAGGGGAAGAAAAAATGATCGCCATCAAGCTCCAACCCGACCAGATCCTCAGGGAAATCACCAACTTCAACACCAAGCTTGCCGAAGGCATCAAAAACCTGCGCGACGTCGGGGAGCTGCCTTCCGGCGTTACCCCGAAAGAAGCTGTTTACAAGGAAGACAAGCTCACGCTCTATCACTACCAGCATCCGGACGGAAAACAGCCGACGAACAAAACACCGCTGCTCATCGTTTACGCACTTGTGAACCGCCCCTATATGACCGACCTGCAGGAAGGCCGCTCAATGATCCGCGGGCTGCTGGATCAGGGACAGGACGTCTACCTGATCGACTGGGGCTATCCCGACCGTTCCGATCGTTTCGTAACGCTTGATGATTACATCAACGGTTATATCAACCGCTGCGTGAACGTTATCCGCGAACTGCACGACATCGAAAAAGTCAATATTCTCGGCATTTGCCAAGGTGGCGCCTTCAGCCTGTGCTATACGTCCCTGCATGCAGACAAGGTCAAAAATCTGGTCACCATGGTCACGCCCGTCGATTTCCAGACGCCGGACAACATGCTGTCACACTGGATCCGCGACATCGACGTGGACCTTCTGGTGGACACCATGGGCAACATTCCGGGCGACCTGATGAACTGGACCTTCCTCAACCTCAAGCCCTATCGCCTGATCGGCCAGAAATACATCGACATGGTCGATATCCTTGACAACCCGAAACAGGTCTGCAACTTCATGCAGATGGAAAAATGGATTTTCGACAGCCCCGATCAGGCTGGCGAGGCCTATCGCCAATTCGTACGCGATTTCTATCAGCGCAACATGCTGATCAAGGGGGAAGTAGAAATCGGCGGCAAGACCGTTGATCTCAAGGACATCAAGATCCCCGTATTGAACGTCTATGCACAGGACGACCATTTGGTCCCGCCCAGCGCGTCGAAGGCACTGAAATCCGCTGTCGGAACGAAAGACTATACCGAATTGTCGTTCAGAGGCGGCCACATCGGTATCTATGTGTCATCAAGCGCGCAACGGGAAGTCCCGCCATCGATTGGCGAATGGCTGAACGAGCGGAAGTAGGTCCAGCGCCTCCCACAGTTCGGACACCCGGATCAGATCGGACCGCATCTGCGGCCTGTACAGCAGTTTACCCCTTCTCGTGCATGATGCGGGATTTTTCACGCTGCCAGTCACGGTCCTTCTGCGCCTCGCGTTTATCATGCTGCTTTTTACCAGTGGCGATTCCCAGCTCGACCTTGGCAATGCCGCGATCGTTAAAATAAACCGAAAGCGGCACCAGCGTCGTTCCCTTGCGCTGCACCGCGCCGATCAGCTTCTCGAGCTGCCGCTTGTGCAGAAGCAGCTTGCGCGGGCGGCGGACTTCGTGCTGCAACTTGACATGCGCGCGCGTGTATTCCGGGATATGCGCATTGATGAGGTAAATATTACCCTCGCGCACGTCCGCATAGCTCTCGTTGATGCTTGCAGCGCCGCTACGAAGGGATTTGACCTCGGTTCCCGTCAGCATAATTCCGGCTTCCATCACGTCTTCGATAAAATAATCAAAGCGCGCGCGGCGGTTCTGCGCGACAGTCTTGCCGTTCGTATCCTTTTTGTCCTGCCCCTTGTTTTTTCCCGCCATGTCGCGATTAACGCTTTCCTGCTTTTTTCAAGGATTTCTGCATCGGCGGAAACAAACCGATGGCCTCCATCGCGACGTCCAGCTTGTGCCGCGTCGCCAGAGATACCGGCACCAGCGGCAATCGCAAATCTTCCGCACACAGTCCCAGCCGCGAAAGACAGTATTTTGCCGGCGCCGGACTGGTTTCAATAAACAACGCCTTGTGCAGGGGCAGCAACAAATCCCGCGCCTGTTCAAACGCTTCAAAATCCTTTTCCCGCCAGGCATTGTGCAAATCCGCACAGAGATGGGGCGCCACATTCGCCGTCACGGAAATGCAGCCATGCCCCCCCTGCGCCAGATAAGCCGCCACCGTCGCATCCTCGCCGGAAAGCTGGATAAAATCCGGCCCCAGTTCATGCCGGATCTGCAATGGCCGTGATAGATCGGGCGCGGCATCCTTAATGCCTGCTATTCTTTTCAGCGCCCCCAGCCGCGCCACGGTTTCAACCGAAATATCCACGCCGGTCCGCCCCGGAACGTTATACAGAATGACAGGAAGGTCCGTCGCATCATGGATGGCCTTGTAATGTTGATAAAGCCCCTCCTGCGTGGGCTTGTTATAGTAGGGCGTTACGACTAGAATAGCGTCCGCACCGCTTTTTTCAGCGAAGCGAGCAAGATCGACAGCCTTTTCGGTGGAATTGGAACCTGTTCCCGCCATCACCGGAACCCGGCCTTTGGTTTGCGCAATGCAGGCGCGGATCAACGATTTATGCTCGACCTCGGAAAGAGTGGGCGTTTCGCCCGTCGTCCCGCAAGGAACAAAACCATGCGTCCCATTGGCAATATGCCATTCAACAAGCTGCCGGAATGCATCCAGATCGACCTTCCCTTTTTTAAAGGGAGTTACAAGGGCGACAAACGACCCTGCAAGCGCAACATTCCTTTTTCTGGCCATGGCTTTTCTCCTTCAAGCTCCAGCCGGAATGATATGTCATATCGGCGATTACTTTCAAGAGCCTTGGCAATGGCAATTCTGGCCGGGATGCTTCTGGTCCTCCCCTCCTCTGCTGTAAATGCTGCAAAAAAGGAAGATCAGAGAACGTCTGCATCCTCCGTTATGGACAAAGACTGGCAAAAAGCACTTGCCCTGATGCAGGATCAAAGCGACCCCGTTGCCCAAAAACTTGTCAGCTGGATTTACGCCACGGAAACAAACCTGCCGATCGCGTCACGCGACCTGATCTCGTTTGTCCGCACAAATCCCGACTGGCCGCGGCTGCGCGATTTTCGCAGAAAAATAGAAAAGGACATTGCCGCAACGGCGAAACCCTATGAAATCGCCGAATGGTTCGACCAAAATGCACCATCGACACATGACGGCTTCAGAGCCTATATGCACGCCCTGCTTACACTGGGCTATTCTGACCGGGCGAAGTCCGCGCTCTCCCGTTTTTGGCAGCAAGCCGTTTTAAGCAAAAATGAAACAGCCGCGCTCGCCGGATCCTACGCGAAATATTTTCAGGCAACAGATCATGCGGCGCGGCTGGATCAGCTTATCTGGGAAGGCCGGATGGAAGAAGCCGAAACCATGCTGGCTTTTGTCGGGTCGGATAGCCGCGCTCTGGGGCAAGCCCGCATCGCGCTTGCGCAGATGTCGCCGAAAGCCAACGCCCTATTGCAAAAGGTTCCCCAGCATCTGCAGAAAAATCCCGGGTTGCTCTATGAACGCATGCGCTGGCGGCGACGGCAGAATATGAATGAAGGCGCTTTGGAAATGCTGGATCTCGCCCCCGAAAATGCAGGCCATGAGGACTTGTGGTGGAAAGAAATCAATATCCTTGCCCGCCGCGCCATCGAAGACAAGGACTATAAACGCGCCTATCGTATCATCAAAAAGCACAAGTTGACCGCAGGGGCCGATTACGCACAGGCGGAATGGCTGCTGGGCTGGATCGCGCTGCGCTTTTTGCACGACCCCGAAGACGCCTATCGCCGTTTCGACAAGCTTTATCAATCCGTTCAATCCGCTATCAGCAAATCCCGCGGCGCCTATTGGGCCGCCCGCGCCGCTGAAGCCCTGCCGGATTCCGTCCTGAGCCGCCAATGGGACACAACTGCAACCGCGTGGCCTTCGACCTTCTACGGCCAGCTCAGCTTTAAAAAGCTCTATGGCGACAGCTATGTCCCCTATGTCGATGACCCTGCCGTTCCAGAAGCCGCGCGTCAGGCCTTCGCTGCGAATGAACTTGTCCGCGCCGTGCGCCTCCTCCATCACCACGGGCTGAGCCGTTTTGCCGATCCGTTTCTGGCCAAGCTCCTCAGTCTGGCAAAAGATAAGTCGAATTATATCATGGTGGCCGAGCTCGCCCGCGAAACAGACCGCCTTTATTACGCGGTGGAAGCCAATAAGGATATCCAGCAGGATCTGGGGCTCTTCATTTTTACCGAAGGCTATCCCCTCCTGCCCGCTTTGCCTGCGCGGGATCCGGAATCCGCACTGGTTCATGCCATCGTCTACCGTGAAAGCATGTTTAACCCTCTGGCGGAAAGCCCGGCTGGCGCAAGGGGCCTGATGCAGCTGATGCCCGCCACAGCACAGGCTGTTTCCCGGCAAAAAGGCCGTTCATGGAAAATAGAAAAACTGACCGAAGATCCGCAATATAACGTCCTTCTTGGCTCGGCCTATCTGGCAAAACTGGTAGAGCAATATAACGGATTTTATCCCTTTGCCATCGCAGCCTATAACGCGGGTCCCGGACGCGTGACAGAATGGACCAAAGCGCTCGGCGATCCCCGGAAGGAAAACATCGACCTGATCGACTGGATTGAGCTCATTCCCATCTATGAAACACGCAACTACATCCAGCGCGTCATGGAAACCTATTACATGTATCGGCTGCGCCTGTCACAGCCGCCGTTGACCGTGCATGACTTTTCCAGCCCGCGATAAAATTAAACACGCCACGCAACAGAGACAGGGAATCCCCGAATTAATCCAGCTTTACTTAGAAGGCGCTGCCGGAGCCTGTTGTGCCGGAGCCGATGGCGCAGATTGCTGCGACGGAACGAACGGCTTTGTTTGTGCCTGACCTAATTTCGCTTTCATACTCATGATATAAAACCTTTTTGTCGTTCACAAAGTCTGTTCGTTCAATACTAAGCATTCCGCGACATGAGTCAAACAGATTTTGAGAATAATTCTCATTTCACTCTTTTTATCCATGAGATTTCATCTCAAAAACCCCTTGGAGATCAATAAAATTCAAGAATGACAAGGGCTTGGAAAACACACCCCCGTACCAATGCGGTCCTGTTTATTTTTACAAAAGGCAATAAAAACCCCTTCTGCGATGAAACAAAACAAGCCGATTCTCTATGCCTCGATCTTTGCGGCAGTCTTTTTCCGCTGCAACGAAGCCGCAAAGAAACCATCAGTATCATGCCGCGCCGGAGTCAGCCGCAGATACTGATCCGCTCCCTCCAGCTTGATAATATCTTTTACAGGCATCACTTCAAAATCAGGATGCGCCGCCAAAAAATTTTTAACCTGTTCCTCGTTCTCCTCGGTCAGAAGCGAGCATGTCGCATAAACCAGCCGCCCGCCCGGTTTCACCATCCGGACCGCGCTCTCAAGAATTTCCCGCTGCATGGAAACAAGCGCGGAAAGGTCAGGCCCAAGCTGCCGCCACCGTCTGTCCGGTTCGCGGCGCCATGTTCCCGTTCCCGTGCAGGGTGCATCCACCAGTACAAGATCAAAGTGGCCGGCATGGCGCTTGACGAATTTATCCCGCTCGCTTGTCAGTTCCCGCGTCTCGATATTGTGGAGGCCGGCACGGCGGAAACGCTCCTTGCCACGGGACAGGCGTCCACCCAGAACATCCATCGCGACAATACGGCCCTTGTTGTTCATGGCAGCGCCGATCGCGAGCGTTTTTCCGCCAGCCCCCGCGCAAAAATCCACTACCTGCTCACCGGGTCTGGCATTCGCAACCAAAGCCACCATCTGCGAACCTTCATCCTGTATTTCAATAGCACCGTCCCGGAACAGCTGATGCTGCATGATTTGCGGCCGGCCAAAAATACGGATGGAAAGCGGAGAAATTTTTCCGGCCCGCGCCTCAAACCCGTCATCCTGCAGCTTTTTCAGCACATCGTCCCGCTTTGCTTTCAGCAGATTCACGCGCAGATCCATCGAAGCCGGCTGCATCATCGCCGTCATTTCGCGCTCGAAATCCACCCCCAGAGAATCCTGCAACTCGACGAAGGCCCATTCCGGACATTCCATGCGATCCCGGATCGGCATGGCCGGATCTTCCAGCGTTTTCCCTTCCAGCTCTTCTGTCACACGGCGTTCGCCGCGCCCCAAAGGCTTGGGCGCAAATCTTTCACCGGAAAAAAATTCGTCAATTGATTTCGCGCTATGTTCACGATCGAAAAGCAGGGAGGCGATGACGAATGTTCTGGCCGTGACATCACAACCCGTCCGGCGGATCCACCATGACAACCTGTGATACGTGCGCATGATCCGGTAAAGACGGCTGCTGATGGCCGCACGGTCCTTGGAACCGATATAGCGGTGATCGCGAAAATAGGCGCTGGCCAGGGCATCCGCCGGACGCGGCGTTGCCAGTATATCATCCAGAATCTCGATGACAGTTTCAATTCTTGCTGCCGGTGTCATGCGCTATCTGACACGCACAAATTCGGCATTCTCGTGCAGATCAACAATATCCTTGCACCCTGTATAGGCCATAGCCCCCTTTAGCCCATCGACAAAATGTTTAACGACATTCGCGACGGGGCCGCGATAAGGCACGGACATATCCGGCGTATCCTCGTCAAGATGATAAACATCGTGCTCGAGCGTCGTCGATAAAGGCCTGTGCTGCGGCTTTGCCGCCGGATTAACAATCTTGTACGCCCGCATATCCTGATGGAAGATTTCCCCGGGCGCCTCATCCGTTCCGGCGAAAGGCTGCCCGATAACGACCGCCCCCGCTCCCACGGCGATCGCCTTGACCAGTGCCGCAGAACCGAATATCCCGCCATCGACAATAACAGGAATGCCCTGCATCCCGCACTGCTCGACAACGTTCAGAACGGCGGTGAACTGCGGCATGCCGATCCCCATCTTGCGACGGCTGGCGCTGGTTTCCGTCACACCCAAACCAACCTTGATCGCATCGGCGCCCGCATCAATCAAGCTGCGCGCGGCATCCGCCGTCGCAACATTTCCCGCCACCACCTGAACATCCGAAGAACGCTGCTGACGAATACGGCTCACCGTGCCAATCGCATCACGGTTATGGGCATGCGCCACATCAACAAAAACGGCATCCAGACCGGCATCCGCCATCGCCGCGGCCCGATCAAAGGCATCCTTGCCGATACTGACCGCCGCGCCGACGCGCAGGCGTCCCTGTGCATCCCGCGCCGCATCCGGAAAGCGCGAAAGTTTTTCAATATCCTTGACCGTGACCAACCCGGTGCAGCGCCCCTGCTCGTCAAGAATAACCAGCTTTTCAATGCGGTGCTGGTGCAACAAGCGCCGCGCCGTATCGGTATCGACCTGCCCCCTGACAGAAATGACGTTTTTTGTCATCAGCTCGCTCACGGGCTTGGCGTAATCCTCGAAAAAACGGATATCACGATGCGTGATAATCCCGACAACTTTTTGTGACGGCTGCTCGACCACCGGAAGACCGGAAACCTTGTAAGTGCTCATCAGATCAAAAGCCTCGGCCACGCTGGTCTCGGGCGAAACCGTAATCGGGTTGCTGACGACCTTTCCCTCCGCGCGTTTAACGCGCCGCACTTCTTCCACCTGTTTCCCCAGCGGCATATTGTCATGGATAATGCCAATGCCCCCCAGCTGTGCGAGAGCAATTGCCATGGCGCTTTCCGTCACGCTGTCACACCCTGCGGCGACCAACGGAATTCCAAGCTCGATTTCCCGCGTCAGCCGCGTTTTGGTGATAACCTCGGCGGGCTTGACGCTCGTCTCTCTCGGCACCAGCAGCATGCTGTCAAAATCAAACCCTTCGCGGATGGTTGCGTTCATCTTCATAGAAAATCCCCCAAAAAATCTCCTGAAATCAAGCCTGAATGATTTTACCCGCGAAAGCCCAGCCCCACAACATACATTTCCGCCGAATCCTTGCGGCTGGCGGGCGGCTTGATATGTTTGACCTTGGCGAAGTCTTTTTTGAGCATATTCAGTAAATTTTTCTCCGCCCCGCCCTGAAAAACCTTGGCGAGGAATACCCCGCCCGGCAACAACACCTCCCGCGCGAAACCATAAGCCGCCTCGGCCAGATCCATAATCCGGATATGATCTGTCTGTTTATGGCCGGTCGTCGGCGGCGCCATATCGCTCAAGACCACATGCGCACGGCCGCCGATAGCTTTTTTCAAAACATCGGGCGCCGCATCATCCATAAAATCCATCTGGAAAAACTCGGCTTCGGCCACAGGCTTCATCTCCAGATAGTCGATCGCGACCACCTTGCCGCCGTTGGCGCCGGGTTTGACAATCGCGCAAACGACTTGCGTCCAGCCGCCAGGGGCAGCCCCCAGATCAATGATCTTTTGCCCGGACTTCAGGAAATTCAACTCTTCGTTCATCTGCACCAACTTGAATGCGGCGCGGCTGTGATAGCCCTGCGTCTTCGCTTCAAGAACATACGGGTCATTCAACTGCCGCTCCAGCCAGCGCGCCGAAGATACAGTTCTGTTCTCGCGCGTCTTGACACGTACCTTTTTTTGGAGACCTCTTGGCGAAACTTTCTTTTTATCCGTCATACAGCGCACACTCTCTTTATAAACAACATGATTTATATACACTAACTTACTGACAAATAGTATATTTTTTGCCAAGTGAAACGTATAAAAACCCCCGACTGCGACCGGACTGGCGAAAAACAACTTAAGTCCCTATTTTTACTGTTTTTTCTCTCGCGTCAGTTCCCACGCCACTGTCGTCGTAGGTCCGGCCGTCATGCCATTCATGACGATCTGCTGCGTATGGCGCGGAATATCGTCACCATTTGCGTAAATACTGTCTTCCAGTGCCAGCACCGCGCCCTCGGCCTTGAAGCGCCACCCCATGCCGTTTCTGGCACGCAGTAAAACAGCGCTGCCATCCTGCGTCAGCGAGGCCTGAATTCCCGGGTGCAAATGAAACCGCACGGCATAAGACACGCCGGATTTTCCCGTCAAAATATCTTCTCCGGAAAGGGTTTCGCCGCCATTTTGCAGCCGCACGGTCCGGCGATGCGTCAGCCCGAAGCGCGGTACATAGCCATTATGGCCAGCCTCGATCAGTGCTATTGCGGCATCTTCCTGCTTGCTGCAACGGACTTCCGGACGACTGGAGAGCAGGCCATGATCATCAAACTGGCAGGAGTTACGGTTATCCGCCACCAAGGTCGAGTGCGCCGCCGTAGAGCGCAACAAACTCCGCCACCTGCCGCCAGCCGTTCCACAATTGACAAAAATACGATCCTTGCCAAAGCTGTATTCAAAACCAAGCAGGCCAGCATGCGCCCTGTCACTATAACGGGACACCAGCGGCAAACCGACATCCATCAGGAGCAGCGAACGCCCCTGCTGAATACGCTCATAGCCCGTATGCGGAAGAGATTTCATCGCCTTGCCGCGGGTTCCGGAATGCATCAACGTCGCATCGCAAATATTTGAATTTCCTTCCAGTCCGCCATTAAACTGGCAAAAGGCGCCGTCAGCGTGGCGAAAGAATTTTATGGCAGGCGCGATACGATCCAGCGCATGCTGCAGCTCTTCTGGCACTTCAAGGCGGGCCGCCGTCATCGCCGTGCGGAGGTCGACAAGACACTGAAAAAACGCAAAGGTTGCTTGCGGGCTACGTGAAACATGTCCGCCATCCGGCAGAATTTGTTCGCGAATTTGCTGGAGGATCATTTGAAAGGCCTGCTCCAGCCTGTCTTCGCCATCTTCCAGCGCAACGCCGCTATAGGCCAACCCCTTGAGCGCACGGATCAGCGCAATACCGGAGACTCCCCCCGGTAATATCCGCGAAAGATATTTCGCCTGACGAACCAGACTTGTAAACCATAACTTGCGGAAAGCGTCGTCAGCGCTGGCACAGAAAAAATCATGGAAGGAAATCCAGTTCGACAGCCGCACACCTGTTACATCAGGATTCCACGCCGGGCCATTGATTTTTGGATGCATTTCAAGCCAACTGCCTACCATCTCACGCGCCATGCGCCGCGCTTTTTCGCCCCCGACAGATCGCAAATCACGCAACCATTCAAACCCGTGCAGTTCAGCCAGCCATTCCGCGCCAACCCCTTCCGGTTGCCACGAAAGCTGTTCTTTTTCAACGGTATGTCCGGAAAAATTAAAGACGCCACTGATCATGTCGCGCCCCTGACGCACATCTCCCGCCCAAGGATCCGGCGGAACGACCAGCAAACGATCCGGAATCTTCTGCGCCAAGGCTAGCCCCGCCAAGGGATTATTCATGGCGATATCTTTCGCCTGCGCCCCCAGCCGTTGCAGAGGACGAATGCCCCTGTAAACGAGACTCGTCGTGTCCGTTAAAATCATCTGAACCCCTTGGCTATCTTCCGAACCCCTCCGGAAGACACTCCCCAATCTTACCCACCGAAACTATCCCCGCAGACGTTGAATCGCCTGTCGGTAATCACCCTCTTTAAACACCGCCGTCCCTGCCACCAGCACATCGGCCCCCGCCGCTATGACTTGTGGCGCCGTTTCCGCGTTGATTCCCCCGTCCACTTCCAGATCAACTGCACGGCCACAGGCCGTAATACGTTCGCGCACCGCTTTAATCTTGTCGAGTAACGGTATGAATTTCTGTCCCCCGAAGCCGGGGTTGACCGTCATGACGAGCACGAGGTCGATATCCTGCATCAGATGATCCAGTACATTTACAGGCGTAGCCGGATTGAGAGAAATTCCCGCCTTCTTCCCGAACGACTTGATCAGCTGTACCGTGCGGTGCGCATGCGCCCCCGCTTCCGGATGAAACGTAATGATGTCGGCCCCGGCCTTGGCAAAACTTTCCACAAAGGGATCGACAGGAGCGATCATCAGGTGCACGTCAAACGTCTTGCCTGACACCTTACGTAAAGATTCCACCACGACAGGACCGATCGTCAGGTTCGGCACAAAGTGACCGTCCATCACGTCGACATGAATGTAATCCGCCCCTGCAGCATCGACAGCCCGGATTTCTTCCCCGAGTTTTGAAAAATCTGCCGATAAGATGGAAGGCGCTATGCGAACCCTTTGACTCATAACCAATATTTATATCAGACCCGCGCGAATCGGGCAATCGGAAACTGATTTTTATTGGGATATTATTAGGAATTACTGGATAGAATAAGTGGCACTTATTGTTTCTGCTTAAAATAGAGAGATCATGAAAAACCAATTTAGAGCTTTTACTATTGCACTAAATATATCTGTTCTTATCGTTTTTACAACATTTGGTATATTTGAACCTGTGTCGGGCTACTCGTTTTTTTTATTTTTTATTGCAATAACATCAGCCCTTAACATCTACGCATTGTCGCGTATACAAAAAAAGCCCTCCCAAGCGTTAAGGTTAAAAACCATATATATTCTCTGCAACATATGCGTTGCCCTTATCGGCCTATTTTTCTTTTTGGCCTCACATAAGCTCGAAATCGGATTAGGGGCATGGTTAATAACGACGTCAACATTGAGTATAACGGCTTTTCGCGCCAAAAATGGACACCTGACAATTCCCCCACAATCCAGTTTAGCGCCTGAAAGAATAAAGCACCGTTCACGAGAAAAGCTTTATGGAGAGATTAAAACTGTCTCCAGTACTCTCGGGATGGCCACCATATTTTTCCTCATTTTTCTGGCTAAAGACAGCTGGTCTGCCCCCACTAAAGCAGAAAGGCTAACAACAGTACTTCCTTATGCACTTTTGATGGTCGCCATATGCTTCATAGTCTGGTACATCGCAAAGAAGAGACAAATGAGAGAGGCAAATACTGCCACTTTACTGGCGCTTGGCATAGATGGTGCAGAAGCAAAGGAGATTGCATTAAGAGAGGAGGAAACAAATCAGGCTGGAAATTTTTCTCAAAACTGGTGGCATGACTATTACAATAGAAATCGTAAAGAAATAGATGATATTCAAGAGAAATTCAGTCGAATATTGGTTCAGGAATACAACATAAAACCTGAAGCAGCCGCCACGCCAGCAAACAATATTCCGCCTGCTGCAAGAATTCACTTTCTAAAAACGCCCCCTGAATTTGCAGCAATGCAACTTTATATGCACGTTATTAAAAGCGGCAACTCGAACAATCCGAAGATATTTAATGCATCAGAAGAAGCAGGCAAGCCAAAGCCGTCCCTCTTGAATAAACTGCTTTATGGCGCCTATGCGCCAACAAAAGAACAAAAGGCGCAAATAATAATTTTTCTCATGATGTTTGCCCTTTTCATCTATAGCATTACAGGCGCAATTATCGGCCCGAATATAGACTTATTCCTCCCCACTGGCACATGGCACACCCTCGGATTAATTGGCAGCATAGGCCTCGCTGCTATCTATCTCATAGGGTTTATAGTAACTTATAACAAAAGGGTAAAATGCGGAGAAGCCACCGCCTTTTCCCCAACAAGACAAGCCTTCAGCTGGCTGATTGTAGGACCTGCATTGTTCCTCCTCTTTTATTTCGGCCTTGTCTTCGGCGCGGGCGAGTTGGTAACCGAGCTAATAGGACAAGAAAAAACACAATCGTATCTTGTCAGTAAAGACCCAAAAACGGAAAGAATTCTCCGCAGCAAGTATGGGTCAAGAACTGTTAAAGCCCACTGTGTCAGTAGCGAAGACTTCGAACCAGCAATCATCTCTGAGGAATTCTGCCTACAGAAACAACACTACGACCAATTACCCGCTGGAAAATCACCCCTTTCTTTTCAGGAAAAAGAATCCATATTCGGAACCGTTATCTACGGGTATCTCATGCCTTTAGATTAAATACGCACAAACCGCGCCACATAGAACCCGTCAACCCCACCCAGATTTTTCCAGTGGCACGGCAAGGCGCGGATTTCGCCACGCGGGGTGAGCATTTCGACAATACCGGGCAGATCCTCCGGCGTGACTGGCAAGAGCCGCAAAGGCAGTCCTTGTGACAAAATCCAGTCCGTCTGCCGCTCGCCCTCTTCCTTTTGCAGCGAACAGGTGCAGTATACCAGCACACCGCCCGGTTTGAGCATGGCCGCCGCATTCGCCAGCAGCCGACGTTGCAACGCGAAAAGTTTCTCCTGATCCTTCGGTTCCTTCAGATGCAACACGTCGGGCTGGTGCCGGATGGTGCCCGTCGCCGTACAGGGAGCATCGAGAAGGACGGCATCGACTTTTTCCGGCGGCTGCCAGACCGCGCCATCGGCCACAACGCTTTCAACGCTGAACTGCAGCCGCTCCATGTTTTCGTGGAACTTGCGCAACCGTTCCGCCGAACGATCCAGCGCAATCACCTGCGCCCCCGCTGCGGCCAGTTGCGCCGTCTTCCCCCCCGGCGCAGCACAAAGATCCACCACCGTCTTGCCCCTGATATCCCCAAACAGCTGCGCCGGCAGCGCTGCCGCCGCATTTTGTATCCACCACTCTCCGGCAGCAAAACCCGGCAACTCCGGAATAAAGCCGCCTGTTTGCCTGCGCAATGTCCCTGTCGGCAACAGCACAGCCTCCAGCTTTTCCGCCCAGAGCTGCGGATTGTTTTTGACAGTGAAGTCAACCGCCGCCTCGCCCAGATTGGCAGCGGCAATATCCAGCGCGGTCTCAACGCCGTAATCACGCATCCATTCCTGCCAGAGCCATTCGGGCGTATTGCCCTTTCCCTCGTCCCGGGCCTCCTCACGCGAAAGAGGCTCCCGCGTCAGTCTGCGCATGATCGCATTGACCAAAGACTTCTGGTGCGCCATACCCTCGGACTCCGCCAGCTCCACAGTCGTATTCACAGCGGCATGCGCCGGCGTCTCAAGAAAAACAAGCTGCGCAATCCCCAGTCGCAATACATTGATCATCTGCGCCGGCTTGAGCGCGGAAAGAGGCTCATGCAGCAGTTTTTCCAACACGGCATCCATCCGCCGTGCCCGCTTCAGCACCGTTGCGACCAGCAGCCGCACGAAAGCGCGATCGCGGCCAGACAAGGCTTCCAGCGCGCCCGCTACCTGCAAATAAGCTTCGTCAAGGCTCCGCCTGCGAAACAGGATATCGTTCAAAACGGCATAGGCGACGCGACGGGCAGGCAGGCCGTCTGAAAACAGCGCATCGGTCACTTTTTCTTCTTTCCGGCTTTTCTGGCGGCATGTTTCATCAAATCCTCGGTCGCGCATGACTGATAGATGATCATCGTATACAGCGTCCGGATGAAATCCGGATCAATTCCATATTTCCCGCCAATGCGAACGGCGTTTTCCCGCACCTCATCCACGCGATCCCCGATAAAAGCAGGAAAATCGTTATCAATCTTGATTTGCGCCACTTTTCTGACAATTCCAAAGCGCTCCCCCAGCAATTTCAACAGTTTTTCATCCAGCTTGTCGATTTTAATGCGGTAAGGTTTCAGGGCTTTTTTAAGCTGATCTTGACTTCTTTCTTTCATAACCAATCTCTGTTAAATAATTGTTGTTAAATTCAGCCTAACCTATCAGGAACAACAACGACAAGAGCGGTGTATGCGTTTTCTCAATTCCATCCTTGTTTTTATCCTGCTCCTCTGCCTGCCTCCGCAAGCGGAAGCCGGAGTTTTCAACGCCGAAACCTTCCTGCTTGATAACGGCATGCAAGTCGTCGTCATTCCCAATCACCGCGCCCCCGTCGTCAGCCATATGGTCTGGTATAAGTTCGGCGCCGCTGATGAAAAGCCGGGAAAATCCGGCATCGCCCACTTTTTCGAGCATCTGATGTTCAAGGGAACCCCCACTGTTCCGGACGGAAAACTGTCTTCCACCGTGAGAAAGCTGGGCGGCAACGACAACGCCTTCACCTCGCACGATTTTACCGCCTACTATCAGAATATCGCAAGCGCCCACCTTGAAACGGTCATGACCATGGAAGCAGACCGGATGAAAAACCTGACGATCAATGAGGAGCAGGTCGCCTCCGAACGGCAGGTCATCATCGAAGAGCGTCGTCAGCGCATTGACAACCAGCCGCAGGCACAGTTCCGTGAACAATTGATGAGCGCCATCTATATTAACCACCCCTATGCCGTACCGGTGATCGGCTGGCTTCATGAAATCAAGGAACTGGCACAGGAAGACGCGCTGTCTAACTACAATAACTGGTATACCCCGAATAACGCCATATTGGTTGTTTCCGGAGACATTACCGCAGCCACGCTGAAACCGCTGGCCGAAAAAACATATGGCGCTCTGGAACCCACCCCCCTTGAAGAAAGAATCCGCCCGCGCCCCGCGCCACTCACCGCCATGCACCGCATCATCATGGAGGACCCCCGTATCGGCCCTCCCGTCCTCACAAAAATATACCGTGCGCCACGTGGCCATGACGCAACGGAACTGCTGGCCGAGATTTTTGGAGGCAACTCCACCTCCCGTCTCTATAAAAATCTTGTCGTTGAAAAAAAACTGGCCATTGCCGCCAATGCCGATTACGATCCCGTCAGCCTGAATGATACTATCCTCAGCATCACAGCCAGCCCCACCCCCGATACAACCATTGTCACGCTGGAGGCGGCCATAGACCAGGAAGTCAAACAACTGATTGATAAAGGCGTGACGCTCGAGGAGCTCAACGGCGCGCGTAAAAGATTACAGGCCGCCTTCACCTATAACCGCGACAGCCTGCAGGGCCCCGCCATGCTGTTTGGCCGCGCTCTGGCCAGCGGCTTTGATATCGCCTATCTCGAAGACCGCAACGAACGGCTGGACAAGCTGACCATTGATGATATCAACAGCGCCGCAGACATGGTCTTCGCCAGCAAGGACTTGCCAGTCACAGGCCTTTTGCTGCCTTCTCCTTCTGTCTCGGAGAAAGGGAACGCGCCATGACGATCATCCGTTTTTTTCTGGCTCTTCTTCTTATCGGCGCCCTCGCCATACCCGCGCAGGCCGCTGGTGAAAAGGTGATGGATGTACAACTCCTCCGCAGCAAAAGCGGTATTGAAGGCTGGTTCGTCGAAGACCGGACAGTACCCGTCATCGCCATGAGCTTTTCTTTTGAAGGCGGACTGGCGCACGACCCCGATGGCAAGCCCGGCGTCGGCAGGCTTGTCTCCATCCTGCTCGACGAAGGCGCTGGCGAGCTGAAAAGTCAGGAATTCCAGCAAAAACTCAGTGACAACGCCATCAGCCTCAGTTTTTCCGCTGGGCGTGACGCTTTTTACGGACAAGTCAAAACCCTGTCCATCAACAAGGAACTAGCCTTTGACCTGCTCCGCATGGCACTGACCCAGCCCCGTTTTGATGCCGATGCCATTACACGCATGAAAAATGCCAATATTTCAAAAATCAAAAGCGACATGGGGGAGCCCGCTTGGCTGACAGCGCGGACATTTAATGGCATGGTTTTTGAAGGCCATAACTATGCCCTGCCCGGATTCGGCACGCTGGAAAGCATGCAGATAATCAAGCGCGATGATCTGATTGCCTTTACCAAAGAGCAATTTACCCGTCCCGTTCTCAAAGTCGCCATCGCTGGAGACATTTCAAAGGATGACGCAACGGCTCTTCTGGACAAGATATTTGTATCGCTGCCGGAAAAATCCCCCGCGACTGAGAAAAATGATGCGAAAATTAACTATGGCGGAAAAACCATTCTACTGCCGCTCGATACGCCACAAACCTATATCACCGTCGGGGGAGAAAGCATTCGTCATGACGACAAGGACTGGCACGCAGCCCTTATCATGAACTACATTCTGGGGGGCGGCAGTTTCGATTCCCGCCTGATGCACGAAATTCGTGAAAAACGCGGCCTGACCTATGGCGTTTACAGCACTCTGAACGATATGCGCCATGCTGGAATTATTCAGGCGACAATGTCAACCAGCAATGAAAAGGCCGAAGAAGCCCTTCGTTTGCTGAAAGATGAATGGCGCAGCATGGCCAAGGATGGCCCCACCCATCAGGAATTGCAGGACGCAAAATCCTACCTGACCGGATCGCTGCCGTTGGAGCTGACCTCGACGAGCGATATTTCCGGCACGCTCAACAGCCTGCAACGGGATGGTTACGATGCCGAGTACATTAACCAGCGTAATAATAGATTAAATGCCGTCACTATTGATGACGTCAAGCGTGCCGCCGCCCGCATCCTGAAAACAGAAAACCTTGTCACTGTTCTGGTCGGCCAGCCAAAGAATATCAATATCGACATTCTGCTGGACAAGGCCCCCGGAACCACCCCTGACAGTGATGAAAAGAAATGACTGCCCCTCTCCTGTCAGATACGGCGGCATGGCACGCTCTTCAAAAACACCATGCCGATCTCTCCGGAACGCACTTGGGCGCGCTGTTCCGCAATGACCCCGCGCGCTTTCAGCGGCTTTCCTTCTCCCTGCCCGGGCTTCTGGCGGATTTTTCAAAAAATAAAATCACGCCGGAAACATTGCGCCTGCTGACAGCGCTCGCAACTGCCGCAGGACTGGAAGCCCGGCGCGACGCCTTGTTTTCCGGACAGAAAATCAATACTTCTGAAGGCCGCCCCGTCCTGCACACCGCCCTGCGGGCGCCAGCAGATGCAACCCTGCTGCTGGATGGCGAAGATATCATCCCCGCCGTTCAGGATGTTCTTGAAAAAATGACCGCATTTTGCCACCACCTGCAGGAGGGGCACTGGACTGGCTATACCGGAAAAGCAATCACCGATATCGTCAATATCGGCATTGGCGGATCAAGCCTTGGCCCGCAAATGGTGACACAAGCGCTTGAAGGCTTTCACCTCCCCCGTCTGCGGGCCCATTTTGTCGCCAATGTCGAGGCTTCCGATCTTGACCGTGTCCTGAAATCCGTTTCGCCAGAAACCACTCTTTTTATCATCGCCTCAAAGACCTTTACGACGGCCGAGACCATGCAGAATGCGACCATGGCCAAAACATGGCTTTTACAGCACGCTCCTGACGCAACAGCTGTGGCAAAGCACTTTGTCGCCGTTTCCACCAATACCAGAGCGGTCGAAAAATTCGGCATCGCGCCGGAAAACATGTTCCCTTTCTGGGACTGGGTGGGGGGACGCTACAGCATATGGTCCGCCATCGGCCTTCCCGTCATGCTGATGACCGGAGCGGATAACTTCCGCGCCTTTCTTGCCGGCGCCGCTGAAATGGATACGCATTTCCGAACCGCGCCACTTGAGAAAAATATTCCGGTTCTGATGGGACTCATCGGAATCTGGTATCGCAATTTCTTTCACTGGCCGATGTATGCCTGTATCCCCTACCACAGTGCTTTGGGACGCCTTCCCGCATGGCTCCAGCAGCTGGACATGGAGAGCAATGGCAAATCTGTCATGCAGGACGGCAGGGCTGTTCCGGTTGCAACCGGCCCCGCTATATTCGGAGAACCCGGCACAGATGCCCAGCACAGCTTCTTTCAGTGGCTCCACCAGAGCCCTGACATCGTTCCCGTAGATTTCATCACGGCTCTGCATCCCAGCACCGGCACCCCAGAACAGCACCGCATGCTTCTTGCCAACTGCCTCGCCCAAAGCGAGGCCCTGATGACGGGGCATACAAATACAGCCGAACCCCATCGGAACTTTTCCGGCAACCGGCCCACGACCACGCTCCTGCTCGACAAGCTCACCCCACGCACACTTGGGACGTTGCTTGCCCTCTATGAGCACAAGATTTTTGTGCAGGGCGTGATCTGGGGAATTAACAGTTTTGACCAATGGGGCGTTGAGCTTGGCAAGGCCCTTGCTAAAACCATTGAAAATGAAATGATTTCCGGCGGAACAGGGGCGCATGATGCTTCGACCGCTGGATTAATGCATCATATTATACATAATAATAATACATAATTAACATTGCTGATTTGTACTATATAAGCTAGGCTGCCTGATATTTCATATATCAGGAGATTCTTATGGCTCTCGGACAATCCCTCCGCAAACTGGCGAACCGCGTTTTTGGCAAAAACAGTTCCAATGACAATGCCCGCTTCCAATACACCATTACGGATGAACAGAAACAGCGCGCCCTGAATCCCCCGACTGACAATAGCCTTGTCGAAACCCTGCATGGCGTGAAAGTCTCCGATCCCTTCCGCCCGCTGGAAGATCTCGATGCGCCGGAAACTGCGGACTGGGCGACGCGCCAAAATAAAAAGTTCGAAGACTTTATTGCAGGCATGGAGGCCAGCATTGAAGAAACCAAAAAATTCATGACTGACGCCTATGACTATGACAGCCACAGCCTCCCCTCGCGCTACGGTGACGTCTGGTTTCGCAGCTTGCACAAAGCCAACGTTGCACAATCCGTCAAGCAGAAAAGCAACAGCGCCGAAGGCCCCTGGACAACAATTCTTGACCCCAATGCTCTAAGTGAAAACGGCACCGTCGCCGTTTCCGGCTGGTATCCCAGCCCCGATGGAAAGCGTGTTGCCTATTTTCTTTCCGGCGCAGGAAGCGATACGCAAACCCTGCACATTCTTGATACCGAAACAGGCACGATGCTGGATGACAAGCTCGAAAACTGCCGTTTTTCCGGCGTATTGTGGGATAAAGACAGTCATAGCAGCTTTCAATACACCTATCCCATCGCTGACGAAACAAAGCGCAATATGACCCTGCATCATGTCATCGGCACCTCCTTTGACGATGATAAGAAGATATTCATGACCGAAACGCCAAATTCATTTGTCAGCCCGCACCGTCTGCACACGGCGAAATACGAATGGATGTATGAACACATCGGCACAAACCCGAACAATGGCCTGAGATACCGCCCCTTTGGCAGCACGGACGACTTTAAAGAAATCCTGCCAGCACAAATCAGGCAGATCCATATCTGCGCGGAATTTGACGACGGCACCGTTCTGGCCCTGACCACGCATGAAGCGCCGCGCAAGCGTCTGGTACGCTTTGATCCGGCCCATCCAGCGCCGGAAAACTGGCAATCCGTCATTCCACAACATGCTCTGGACCTGATGGATGGCGCCATGATCCATCAAGGTAAATTGTATGTATTTTACGCGCATGATACCGCCGATGCCGTACGGATCTACACACCGGAAGGAAAACACCTTGCCGACATGCCCCTGCCGCTCCAGAGCACTGCCGGATTTGCCCGCATCAACCCGGAAGATACGAACTTCCTGCTGCGTATTTCCAGCTTCAAAACGCCGGGGGATACCTATACCTATGACACAGAAAAAAATGAAATTCACTTCAGAGCAAAAAGCCCTGCCAAATATGATCTCAACGATTGCATTGTTGAACGCCTCCATGCCCCCTCCAAGGATGGCACACTGGTTCCCATGACTGTCATCCGTCATCCGGATACGGTTCTTGACGGCACCGCCGCGGTAAAGCTCTATGGCTATGGCGGATTCAATGTCTCCCTGACGCCGGGTTTTGACACTGAAATATTGCACTTCGTCCGCTCCGGCGGCATTTATGCGCAGGCCAATCTGCGCGGCGGCGGCGAATTCGGCGATAACTGGTACAACCTGGGACGCCTTGCTCACAAACAAAATGTTTTCGACGATTTTGCCGCCTGCGCAAAGCACCTCATTCAGGGTGACTACACCTGTCCGGAACGGCTTATTATCAATGGCGGCAGCAATGGAGGCCTTCTGACCTCCGCCACCATGCTGCAGCACCCTGAACTTTTTGGCGCTGTCATTACGGAAGTTGCCGTCACTGACATGTTCCGTTTCCATCTGGGAACCCATGGCTCCGCATGGATATCCGATTACGGCGACCCCGGGATCAAGGAAGATTTCAACAATGCCGCACGTTATTCGCCCTTGCATAACGTCAAGCTGGATGAAAAATATCCGCCGCATCTGATCAAAACCGCAGACCATGACGACCGCGTCCTGCCGTGGCATTCATTCAAACTGGCCGCGACATTGCAGGCAAAAGCGCATCCTGACAGCCTGACCCTTATGCGCATCGAAAAAGATGCCGGACATGGCGCCGGAAAACCGATACAAAAAATCATCGAAGATCATGCCGAAACCTTTGCCTTTATTGAAAAAGCTATCGGGACAGTTAACCAACAGGCCTATAAAGCGGAAATGACAAAAAAACAGGGACCGAAAAAGAGCCTGTTCAGGCGCATGGCAGACAAATTCAAGCCATGAAGAGAAGCCTCATATTTTAATCAATAAGAGCTTCTCTGCCTCTTCCGGGCATGGGTCGCCACGGCACTTGATAACAGTCACGGCATAATCCGATACCGATGCTTTGATATCGCTATGACCTCCGGCATAGCTCACAACATCACCCTGCTTGCAGGGAATACGCTCCCAAGGCTGTCACCGGCGACACTTGTTGTCGTCAAGGTAGCCCCTTGCGGAAAGCCGGATAGCGTCAGCTGGTGGAAGTGTCCGGAAACTCCCGACCCTGAAAATTCCCAAACCTTTTACAAACCCGGCGTCCTGATCAATATTCTGGTTTAGGGGCAAACCCAGAACATGCTGATATTATTTATTTGTCATCATTCATACGCAACGCGGAAATAAAGGCCGATTGCGGGATTTCGACGTTACCGTACTGCCGCATCTTTTTCTTGCCCTCTTTCTGCTTGTCGAGCAACTTGCGCTTGCGGCTGATATCGCCGCCATAACATTTTGCTGTCACGTCCTTGCGCAGGGCAGAAACATCCTCCCGCGCGATGACTTTACCCCCGATTGTCGCCTGAATCGCCACTTTGAACATCTGCCGCGGGATCAGGTCCTTCAGCCTCTCGCACAATTGCCGCCCGCGCCGTTCGGCCTGCGTGCGGTGAACGATCATGGACAATGCATCCAGTGGCTCGGCATTGACAAGAATGTTCAAGCGAACCAGATCACCCTCGGTAAACCCGTCAAGGACGTAATCCATGCTGGCATAGCCACGGCTGATAGATTTCAGACGATCATAGAAATCGAATACCACTTCGTTAAGCGGAAGACGGTAAACAGCCATGGCGCGATTTCCCACCCATGTCAGTTCCACCTGCACACCGCGCCGTTCCTGACAAAGCTGAAGAACACTGCCGAGATATTCGTCCGGCACAAAAATCGTCGCCTTGATCCACGGTTCCTCGATCTTGGCAATGCGCACGACATCCGGCATATCGGCAGGATTATAAAGCGTCATCTCGTCGCCGTTGGTAAGAGAGAGCTTATATACAACGGAAGGTGCTGTCGGGATCAGGTCAAGATCATATTCACGCTCCAGCCTCTCCTGAATGATCTCAAGATGCAGCAGTCCCAGAAAACCGCAACGGAAACCCATGCCCAGCGCATTGGAACTCTCCGCCTCATAATGCAAGCTGGCATCATTGAGAGCCAGTTTTCCCAGACTATCGCGCAGCTTTTCAAAATCGCTGGCGTCCACGGGGAAAAGAGAGCAGAAAACCATCGGAACCGAAGGCTTGAAACCCGGCAGACCTTCCTTGCACGGCGTCCGGTCAAGCGTGATCGTGTCCCCAATCTTGGTTTCATGGATCGTCTTGATCCCGCAGGTAATAAAGCCCATTTCACCGGGCTTCAATTCACCGGTCAGAACATGCTTGGGCGTGAACACACCGACGCGATCGGCTTCATAAGCGGCCCCCGTGCTCATAAAACGCAGTTTATCCTTGATCCGGACGGTTCCTTCGAACACGCGCACCAAAATGACCACCCCCAGATAAGCATCGTACCAGCTATCCACCAGCAGCGCCTTCAAAGGCGCCGCCGGGTCTCCCTTGGGTGCAGGCAGCCGTTCCACCACCGCCTCCAGAAGATCATCAATGCCAATCCCGCTTTTGGCAGAAACCAGTAAAGCATCGGAGGCATCGATACCGATCACATCCTCGATCTGTTGCTTGACCCGATCCGGTTCGGCCGCTGGCAAGTCAATCTTGTTAATGACCGGCACGATTTCAAGGTTATTATCGATAGCCTGATAAACGTTGGCAAGCGTCTGCGCCTCCACCCCCTGACTGGCGTCAACCACAAGCAAGGCGCCTTCACAGGCCGCAAGAGAACGGCTGACCTCATAGGCGAAGTCCACATGGCCGGGCGTATCCATCAGGTTAAACAGGTATTCCTTGCCGTCTTTAGCCTTATACTTCAGACGAACGGTCTGGGCCTTGATGGTAATGCCGCGCTCCCGCTCCAGCTCCATGCTGTCGAGCACCTGCGCTTTCATCTCGCGCTCTTCCAATCCGCCGCATTTCTGGATGATCCGGTCGGCAAGGGTTGACTTCCCATGGTCGATATGGGCAATAATCGAGAAGTTCCGGATATGCTTTTGTTCTATTGTCATCGTTCTGTTGTCGTGGTCCTGATATGAAACGCCAGTTGTTCTTTTTCCTTATTGCGCTCCTTTGTAGCTGGAATGTACAGAAAGCTCAAGGGGATGATACTGTTCCGCAGCGAATTCAAGGGAACTGGGCCCATCCGGATTGCGGCCATGACAAGGAAGCGGTTATTTTTACCCGTTACTTTTACCTAAAATCGGTAAAAAACGAGATTTCCCTGCTTCCCGTGCACAGAATTACTGAAAACGCTGAATATTGGGTTCTAAAAATCGACAACGCCGAACGCCCCTATCGGGTCGAGGAAGACGGCATTTTAAAAACCGGCCAGCCCGCAAAGGACAGTCCCAAAAAACCAAAAATATGGGATGAGCTGATTCTCGAGAATAAAGAGGAATTTACGGGATGCATGGAGACGCCAGATATCGTGCCCAAAACGCTCGCCAGACTTATGCGTTATATCGACCGCATTCGGGACCAGTGCACGCTCAGCATCACCAATGACTGCGCCCGCGTATTGTTCAAACTGGCCGATGCCGATAACAACCAGAAAATCAGCCAAGCGGAGATCAAGCGCGGCTTTGTCAGCGCCCTGTTGCTGGCTGGCCTTGCAGAAAAGAAAACGCTCCATGACAAAGACAGTAAAGACATCGCCGCGCTGGCAAAGGCTGAAGGGCAAAAAATATCAGACGACCTCTTTGCCCGCTATGACAGCGATAAATCGAAGACCCTTGACTATAATGAACTAATGACGGATTTCAGCGCGCCGCGGTTCCCGATTGTCAAACCAACACTGGAGAAAATCGGACTATTGCTGCCCTCTTTCAAAATCGTAGCGATGAGTCTAAAATAATGATAGGCTGAGGGCATGAAAAACAAGGTTTCCGATACCTTTGCCAAAGGAAAAGAACGTGTACGCTGGCATGCCGCTTCCATCGGGGAGAAACTCCTGCCCTACGTTCAGGATATTGCCACGCCCGTGACGTATTGGGCACGCAAATTTGAAAGAAGCTTTTTTGCCACCACGCATATCGCCCGCATCTTCAGAAAAACACTGTTTATCGCCGGTGTTTTTTCAAGCGTCGGTCTGGCCATGGGGTCGATTCCCCTCGCCGCCTTTCTCTCTTCTGCCAAGGCCGCCTCTATCGTCGCCGGAATAACCTGGGGTCGGGAGGCTGTAACACGGATTTTCACAGATAAAAAGGACACAGTCTGGAAAAATGAAATCGGTCAGGAAGTGCGGGGAACAAAAATCCAGAAACAAAAATTAACGGCAACACAAACCCAAATCAACCGCCTTGTCGATAAATTCAACGCCGTCAGCGGCCCCACGGCGTATCAACAGAAAAAGATGGAAAAAATAATTCATGAAATGAAAGAAACGGCAAAACAGGTAACGATCCTGTCCGCGCCGGACGACATCGCAAAAGACAGATACGTCTTTGCCTTCGCGAAACGGGAATGGAAGCCTGCGCCCTATTGACCCTGCGCTCCGGAAGCCCGCCTCAGACGGTCATTAACGGCCAGCCCCAGTCCCGTATCGGGAATATCCATCACCGCAATAACGGAAAACCCGCCTTCATCCAGACGATGCAGCATGGCAAAAAGGTTGGCGGCAGCTTCGCTCAGGTCGCCCTGCTCGCTCAGATTCAGAACCTGTCCTTCCGGCAGGTCCTTTGCATGCCCGCCGTCTTCAACCCCCATGAAACGGATGGAACCAAAGGCAAGCAAAGCCTCGTCCTTCTTCACATCCACTGCACGCAGGCGCAGCGGCGTTTTAGGTGCATAGTGCTTTAATAACTGCCCCGGAGAACGCGGATGATCATTCACCGCCTCCAGTTCAACTCTTACTTCGCCCAAGTGCATTTGCAGCTCTTCCAGCGTCACGCCCCCCGGACGCAGCAGGACCGGCGTTTTCCCCGTCATGTCTACAACCGTGGATTCAAGACCGACGGCCGATTTTCCGCCCGCAAGAATGAATTGTGCCTTGTCTCCCAGACTTTGCAACACATGCTGCGGCGTTGTCGGGCTAAGCGTGCCGGAACGATTGGCGCTTGGTGCCGCAATGGGCCGCCCCAAGGCGGAAATCAACTGCCGCGCCACAGCATGGGCCGGACAGCGCACAGCCTGAGTGGGCAGACCCGCGCTGGTCAACAAGGAAAGAGCACAATCCGACCGCCGTGGCAGGATCATCGTCAGCGGCCCCGGCCAGAACAGCGTCGCCAGCAAGGCAGCCTGATCATTAAAAACGACAAATGCGGCGGCCTCGGCCTTGCTATTAACGTGCACGATCACCGGATTGAACTGCGGTCGGCCCTTGGCCTCGAATATAGCCGCCACCGCGCGGTCATTGGTCGCATCCGCGCCCAGACCATAGACTGTTTCCGTCGGAAAGGCGACCAGCCCGCCTGTGCGAAGATGTTCCGCCGCCTGACGGATATGCTCCGCCGTCGCCTCCAGAACGGGAACCTGTTCCGTCATCACGGCCCCGGCGGAAAGGGGTGAAGCTTTCCTCCTTGCATCGGCCGTGGCGCGCCCGTCGTCTTGGGAAAGCTGATCGGCAAGCCCTTGATGCTGCGTACGGCCAGATAACCGAATGCCTCGGCCTCGATTGCGTCTCCATTGAGACCATGCGCTTCAATCGCCACCACCGGAACGCCCAGCCGTTGCTCCAGTCCCCGCATCATTGTCTCGTTCAACCGCCCGCCGCCGGAAACCACCCATTGATGCGGCTTTTCCGGCAAGTGATCAAGCGCGCGGACGATACCCTCCACCGTAAAAGCAGTCAGAGTCGCGGCACCGTCCTCGACAGAAAGTGCCTCGACTTCAGAAATATCAAAAGCATTCCTGTCCAGCGATTTTGGCGGAGCTGCTTTGAAGTAGGGGTTTTCCATCCATGCAGCAACAATACCCGCCTGCGCGCTCCCCTGGGCTGCCGTTTCGCCGCACGCATCAAACTTGCGGCCTGTCTTTTTCAGCATCCAGTCGTCGATCAGGGCATTTCCCGCTCCCGTATCAAAAGCGATGACCTCGCCATTCGATCCGACAAATGTCACATTCGCCACACCTCCGATATTCAAAAATGCAACCGGCTTTTCCTGCCCGGCAGCCAGCGCCTGATGATAAACCGGCACCAGTGGCGCCCCATGCCCCCCTGCCTTGACATCCGCCGTTCTGAAGTCATTCACGACGGGAATGCCCGTGAGCCGGGCCAGCAAAGGCCCATCGCCAATCTGGCATGTAAACCCGTGCTCGGGCGCATGGGAAATTGTCTGACCATGAAAACCGATCAGCTGCACATCCTCGGCACGTATGTTTTCACGCGCAAGCAAAGCCTTCACCGCCTCGGCATGCGCGATCGTCAGCGCACGTTCGGCCTCCGCAGCTGCATGCACCTCATCCGGCCCCAGATTGAAGCAGTCCCGAATTCGGGAGCGCAACGCGTCATCATAGGGCACGGTCAGAAAACCCTCCCGCTGGATATACCCCTCGCCATCGGTACGCAGCAGCGCTACATCGATACCATCAAGAGATGTTCCGCTCATCAGTCCTATGACCAAATATTCTTTCATTCGCGCCTCCCTCTCTAATATAACGTGGGAACAGGGTATTTCGAAGCGCGTCTTAATTTTCATAAAATAACAAGAATTATATCTTCGAATCTTGCGCGCTTCGCGGTAAAACAATGGGGACAGCTCGGAAAGGACTCAAAGAATGCGCTCGGAATTTCTGAACATTATGCAGGAACGCGGCTTCCTCAACCAGTGCACGGACAGCGCGGCGCTCGAACAAAAGCTTTCGACCGGCCTCGTCACCGCCTATACCGGTTATGACGCCACGGCAAGAAGCCTGCATGTCGGCAGCCTCCTCTCCATCATGATGATGCGCTGGTTTCAGAAAACCGGCCACAAACCCATCGTTCTGATGGGTGGCGGCACGACCAAGGTCGGCGACCCCTCCGGCAAGGATGAAAGCCGCAAGCTGCTGACAGAACAGGACATCCAGAATAATATCAGTTGCATTCAATCCGTGTTCCGCAAGTTTATCACCTTCGGCGACGGAAAGAATGACGCAGTCCTCGTGAATAATGCCGAATGGCTGGAGCGCCTGAATTATATAGAATTCCTGCGCGATTATGGCCGCCATTTTACCATCAACCGCATGATGACTTTTGACAGCGTCAAAACACGGCTGGAGCGCGAACAGCCCCTTACTTTTCTTGAGTTCAACTACATGATTTTGCAGGCTTACGACTTTCTGGAGCTCAACCGCAAATACGGCTGTACGCTTCAATTCGGCGGTTCCGACCAATGGGGCAATATCATCAACGGGATTGAACTGGCACGCCGCGTGGATCAGAAAGAGATTTACGGGCTCACCTCGCCGCTCCTGACAACGGCGTCCGGCGCCAAAATGGGCAAGACCGCGGCTGGCGCCGTCTGGCTCAACGATGACATGCTTTCCTCCTATGATTATTACCAATTCTGGCGCAATACCGAAGACGCCGATGTCGGCCGCATGCTGAAATATTTTACCGAGCTGCCACTGGATGAAATATCCCGTCTGGAAAAACTGCATGGTGCAGAAATCAACGAAGCCAAAAAGGTTCTCGCCTACGAGGCGACAAAAATGTGCCATGGCGAAGCCGCCGCGCAAACCGCCGCAGAAACCGCCCGAAAAACCTTCGAAGAAGGGGCGGCTGCCGAGGGATTGCCCAGCATCACCCTGCCCCGCGCAAAACTTGCGGAAGGCATTCCCGCCTTTTCCCTGTTCAAGGAGGCGGGGCTGGCCTCTTCCGGCGGGGAAGCGCGCCGGTTGATCTCCGGCGGCGGCGCACGCATCAATGATGAAAAGATTGAAGACGAACAGCAGGTCATTACACTCGCCAATCTGGCAGGGAGCACCCTCAAACTCTCCGCGGGCAGGAAAAAACACGCCCTCGTTATTGTTTTGGATTAAAAATGCCTACTCAAAGAACAGCTTGCGCAAGATGCCGGGAGCGAGCACCGAAAGAGGGTTCACTGTCACCGTTGGCTGATCCATCGGCCCCTTGATCGTATAGGTCGCCGCGATGATCCCCTCTCCGCCAGCCGTCAGAACATCCCCGAGCAGCGGAATAATACCCAGCAGCTTGTTCAAGTCGGAAACAGGGACAAGCGTTCCATTCAAATCATAGATTTTTTTCAGGTTGTCAATAGTGCCTTCAAACGTCAGGCCAAGCGAAGCGCCGGAAGTCTGTCCGTCGCCGACCCTGATCATGCGCAGATTTTTTTTATCCGCAGGCAGGCTCCGGTCCGTCCAGATAAAGTCCGCGCGGGCCTTTTTAAAGGCCATTCCCGACTCTCCGGTCAGCAACTGCAAAACACCTGGCAAGGACATGGCATTCAGCAGCCGCGCCAGAACAGGGGCGTCTTTCAACGCAAAATCCGTCAACATAACAGACCCTTTCAAATCCCGGGGGCCTGTGGCGGCGGGCCTGCCATCAACCCCCAGCTTTCCACCGCGAATGCTTTTGGAAATGCCAAAAGCGGAAAGAGCCGCCCCGGCATTATCAGCCTCAAAACGAAGCGTATGCCCCTCTGTGACCGGAAGGTAACGGAGATAAACCGCTTTACCACCCGCCTTGCCATCCATTTCAAGCTGCTCCAGACGCGCCCACTTGTTTCTGTGCAAAAACATTTTAACGCCATCGATAAACTTGTCCGGCCCCGTCATCAGTTTATCAACGGACAACGTCAACATCAGCGGCAGAGTCTCCTGCGCAACATCGTCTTCACTGACGGGTTTTTCGCTATCCGACAGAAGACGTGAAATATCCAGCTGCTTTCCAGAGGCTTTCAGCGTATATCCGGCCTCATTCCGGTTTTCAACTTCCAGCCGAATATCACTATTACCAAACCGCAATTCGTCAAAGACTGCCCGGTTCATGCCGTATCCGCCGGAGGAATCCGGACTGAAATCCAGCTGTCCTTTCAGGACAACACCTTCTGTTTTCAACTCCAGCGCTGGAATTCTTTGCGGCTTCCCGCTCTTGAACAACATCGACATATCGAGCGTGCCGGGAATGCCCGCACGCTTGGTAAAATCCGCCATCGGAACAGCAAAAGAAAGCGGCGTTATATCCCCCTTTAGCTGCAAGGCGCCTGTTCCATCAAAAAACGTCGTATAAATAATATCTGCATCCATCCTGTCCGCGACGGAAAAATCGGCAGGCACCCCGAACCGCCCAAGCATCGGCCCGTCCATCGGCAGCCGCGCGGTGACCTTGCTGGCATAAGCCGCGGTGGAATGAAAGTTTTTAGCCCAGTCAAACGTCACAGGCATTCCGCCCAGATGCCCATTGCCTTTGACAGTGATCAGATCATTATTGACCGTCAGGTCAGCAGCAGCATTGGCAAGAGCATATTCGGCGACAACCTTGCCCAGCGCGGCGCCGGACAGTTTTGCCGTAGCCTTGATCGCGATATCCTGCATCTGTAAACCATTGTAGAGCGGAAATTTAAACCCCACATCGACCGCGGCGTTCCCCGCAACATCCGCTGTGTCAATTCCCAGCGCCTTCGGATATTCAAGCGGCTTGCCATCCAGCACCTTCAGCGCTGTTTTTAAAGGCCCCTCAAGGGAAACGGCAATATCAATATTGGCGTGGATTTCCGGCGTAATCTTGTCGAGGTCAGAGATTTTAATGGCAGACTTGGCAACCGTCATGTCGCCAAGTTTTCCGGTCTTGATATCCAGATTAAAAGACGAAGAATCATAAACGGCTTTCCCTGACACCGCCTCCACAGGCATCAATGGCGACAAGTAATCCACGCGGATCCCGTGAAAATCAATTTCACCGCCAAGGCTTTGCAGCTTCACTTTCTTTTCAGCCACCGGATCATAGAGCAAGCCAATGTCCAGCGTCGCCTTGTCCGCCGTACCTTTTGAAAGATTTTTCGTGACCCATCTCCACGCCTCTGGCGCCAGCTTTTCCGGCCAGTATGTTTTCAAATCATCTACCGGCATCCCTGTCAATGTCCCCTCTGCCGTTATCAGCCGCCCACCCTCCTGCGGCACAATAGAGCCCCGCGCCTCAGCCTTGGCCACGCCGATATCCAGCTTCATATCCCTTATCTCTCCGCGCCCCTGCGCAATATCATACTGCCCGTTCAGATAGAGATATTTGATATCAATCGGCTTCGCATAGATATCAAGAGCATTGAAGGTCCCGGGCGCCCCGCCCAGAATAAACCGCGCCAAACCGGGCTTGAAATCGGCATCAAGATCCAGAGAAAGGCTGCCTTTGAGCATCACGTTGACATGTGACAATTCCTTGAGCTGCGCGCTCTGTTGCGCCAGCAGCGCGGGAACAAACCCGCTGAAATAAAGAACGGCATTTGTCCGCCCGCTCTTCCAGCCATAGGAAATACTGGCGCGAACCATCGCTGTATGTTCTGCATCCATCCCGACATCAAAAACGGCATTAGAGACAAGCCCGCCTTTGCTGCGCGCAAAAATAATATCCGCCCGCTTTGATTTCCAGGACACGTTCAGAATACGGTCTTCATACAACACGGCAGCCTCGGAAACTGTAATTTTATGCAGCCCCCCGAAAAGCGCCCCCAGTTCTCCTCCCTCTTCCAGACGGGACAGCAGGCCTTTTATAAGCTGCTTCTGATGATCGGCGCCTGCTACTGCCGGTTCTGTAATGACCTCGGCGATATTAAGCGCAAAACGCCCGTCTTCCTGCCGCACAACGCGCAACGCCGGACCATAAACCTTGATCTCCTTGGGCACAATCCTTCCGAAGACAAGGTTCCGCTTGGAAAGAAGAACCCCTACTTTCTCGATTATCAATACCGGCGTTTTGTCGCTCCGGTGAACCTCCATATGTTGCAGCTCAAGCTCAAAGGGCTCAAACCGGCCGCCCCAGATCATCCGGGTCTTGCTGACATCAAAAACAAAACCGGTCTGTTGCTCGTTAAGCGCTTTCTCCAGCCGGTCTGTCAAGAAATCGACATCCATCGGCCCCTGCGACAGGCGCCAGATCAACCCGACCCAGCCCAGAAAAACGGCAATCGCCACGACGCCGAATATTTCCAGCCCGATGACGACCCCCCGGTTGATGTGGTATATTGCTTTTCTGACCATTTACTTCTTATTCTTTCAAGAGCAAAATTATAATCATCTTTCAATAAAAGGGCACTGTCTTTGACATCTGATTTTCCAAAGTGCGGCGATAAAAAGAACAAAAAACGCAGCAAAAATAACCTACCGCATTGGCAGGCCCAGATTATACGCCATAGCCCCTATCTTGCCGCGAATCTGGAACGACTCCCCCAAGGCGCCTCTTTTGAGGCCCTTCTCAGGGAAACTGAGGCCGCAGTCTCCGCCTCCACAGGCACAGAGGATCTGATGCGTCTTCTGCGTCAGCTAAAAAGAAACGTGGCCACACTCATCGGTATCGCCGACCTTGACGGCAGATGGGATGAAATGACCGTTATGCACCATCTGTCCGCATTGGCGGATTTTTGCGTTGTCATGACCCTCCGGCACCTTCTCTGGAACGCCGCAAGAGAAAAACGTATACGCCTGAAAAACACACGCCAGCCGGAGTTTGATTGCGGCCTTTCCGTGATCGCTCTCGGCAAATGGGGCGCACAGGAACTGAACTATTCCAGCGACATCGACCTGATGGTTGTTTTCGACCCCGACACCGCCCCTGTCAAAGACCGCGATGAGACGCAAAACTTTTTCACCCGACTGACGCGCGAGCTGGCCCGCATTCTCGACCAGCCCACCGGAGATGGCTATGCCTTCCGCACCGACCTGCGCCTGCGGCCGGACCCCGGGGCCA
This sequence comes from uncultured Rhodospirillaceae bacterium, assembly GCA_964458415.1. GTDB lineage: Bacteria > Pseudomonadota > Alphaproteobacteria > Micavibrionales > UBA2020 > CAYWIT01. Next base: position 44,805 of record CAYWIT010000003.1, on the reverse strand, counting down.
TGCCGCTTGCCGTCTCCATCAGCGCCACAGAAACCTATTACAGCAGCCTTGGACAAAACTGGGAACGCGCCGCGATGATCAAGGCGCGCCCCGTGGTGGGAGATAAAAATCTTGCCCATGCCTTCATGGGCATCATGCAGGCATGGATCTGGCGGCGAAACCTTGACTTTGCCGCCATACAGGACATCCATTCCATCAAGCGGCAAATTAATACAAAACTGGCACAGCGCCCCGCCCGCAAAAGCAAGGATAATCCTTTTCTTAATTTTAATGTCAAGCTGGGGCACGGCGGTATTCGTGAAATTGAATTTTTCGCACAGACCCAGCAGCTTATCTTTGGCGGGCGGGAGCCCTCTCTGCGCAATCCGGATACGCTCGGCGCACTGGCAGCCCTCACCCAATCCGGCCATATAACGGCAAAAGACCGGAGCCATCTGCAGGCAGCCTATCTCTTTTTGCGCAAAACCGAACACCGGCTGCAAATGCGCGAGGACCGCCAGACCCACAGCCTGCCCGCCACTCCTGAAGATTTCGAAAATTTTGCCGATTTTATGGGCTTTGCCTCGGCACAGGAACTGCAAGATGAAATCATGCTGCATACCGCACATGTCCGCAGACTTTACGCCCATCTGTTCACTGAATCCGAGAACCTTTCCTGCAATGGCAATCTTGTTTTTACGGGCGTCGATGATGATCCGGAAACCCTTGCCACCCTCCTGAAAATGAAATTTAAAGAACCGGAAAAGATTACAGCCGCGGTACGCGGATGGCACCATGGACGCTATCGTGCCGTGCGTAGCGAACGGGCTAGGCAAATACTGACGGAACTGACACCACGTTTGCTACAGGCGCTTGCCGCCACGCCTCACCCGGACGCAGCCTTTATTCGCTTTGACCGCTTTCTCTCCTGCCTCCCTTCCGGCATTCCCATTTTCTCCATGTTCGCGCGCAATCCGCCACAGATGGAACTGGTTGCGGATATCATGGGCGCCTCTCCCGCGCTCGCTGAATATCTTGGCCAATACCCTTCCGTGCTCGAAGGCGTCATTTCCCGCGATTTCTTTGGTCACTTGCCGACGCGCGACTGGCTGCAGCAAGACCTGTCACGACAACTGGAGAACGCCAGAGATTATCAGGATATCCTTGATTATATCCGCCGCTGGGCGCGGGAAAAAAGATTTCACGCCGGAATTCATATGCTGAAATGTATTTCTCCGCCCGCGCAATGCGGCCTTTATTTTGCCAATATCGCAGAAACAGCTCTCTGCTGCCTTGTGCCACATGTTGAAAAAGAATTTGCACAGCAACACGGTGCCTTCAAATCCGGGACTTTCGGACTCCTCGGCATGGGAAGCCTTGCGGCCCGTTACATGTTCACGGATTCCGACCTTGATCTTGTCGCCATTTATACGGTCTCCGACAAGGAAAAAACCAGCAACGGGAAAAAACCTCTCCCCCCTACCCTCTATTACACACGCCTGATGCAACGGATTATCGCGGCGCTTTCCGCCCCGACGGCGGAGGGAACGCTTTACAATATCGACACCCGCCTGCGCCCATCGGGAGAGTCCGGGCCGCTCGCAGTCAGTCTTGACGGGCTCCTTGATTACTATCGCACCCGCGCCTGGACGTGGGAAATCATGAGCCTGATCCGCGCCCGCCCCGTCTACGGACCAACGCCGCTTTGCAAAAAGATTGAAAAGGGCATTGCCGAAATACTGTCTTTCCCGCGCGACGAACAGGCTCTGCTGAAAGACATCTCCGACATGCGTAAAAAAGTAGAAAAGCAATTCGGATCAAAAGACCCGTGGAACCTGCGCACAAGGCGCGGGGGATGGATGGATGTCATGTTCGTTACGCATTTTCTACTACTGAGAAATGCAGAAAAAAACACCGCTCTGTTTCATCCCGACCTGAAAATATGCCTGCAGAATTTACGACAGGCCCGCCTGATTTCTGCCCCGGAAGCCAAAGCATTGGCGATAGCGCATGATACAGCACTGGCCCTGCAGGGTTTCCTGCGCCTGACAGCAGAACAACCCTTTATTCCCGCGCAGGCCGCGCCGGAGCTGAAAAACCGTCTGAGGAGTTACTTATCCGGCAAAAAACCTAAAAAAATGGCTTTTTCCCCTTTTGCGCAGGAAATCAGCGGTATTTGCAAGGACAGTTACCGGATTTACACCCGAATTTTCGGGAAAAATTAGGCTTTTCGCCCCCTTTGGGCTGCGGTATAAAGAACCATGCCTATCCGTCATCTGCCAGAAACGCTGATCAACCAGATCGCCGCAGGCGAGGTTATCGAGCGCCCCGCCGCCGCCATCAAGGAACTGGTGGAAAACGCCATTGACGCCGGAGCCTCCCGCATTGACATATCCGTGCGTGACGGCGGCGCAAGCCTGATGACCATCACCGATGACGGCATCGGCATGAACGCGGACGAGCTTGCCATGGCCGTAGACCGCCACGCCACCTCGAAACTGCCGGATAACGACCTTGTGCATATCCAGTCTCTAGGATTTCGTGGCGAAGCCCTGCCCTCTATCGGCGCGGTCAGCCGCCTGACCATCACCAGCCGCCCCCGTGAAAATCCGGAAATAGGCGCTTTTTCCATCTCCGTTGAAGGCGGAAAAAAATCCGCCGTAACGCCAGCGGCCCTGCAGCAAGGCACCAAAGTCGAGGTCCGCGACCTGTTTTATGCCACCCCCGCGCGGCTCAAATTTCTTAAATCTCCCCGCGCAGAAAATCAGGCCATTCGAGAAATGACCGAGCGTCTGGCCATGGCCTATCCCGACATTCATTTTCGCCTGATAACGGATGAAAAGGAATCTTTCGACCTCCCCGCCGCCCGTGGCGATCTTTACGAAAGCCGTCTGGAGAGATTACGCCAGATCATGGGCCGCGAATTTGCGGAAAATGCCCTCCGTATAGACGCCCAGCGTGATGATTTACGACTCTCCGGCTATGCCGGACTGCCAACGCTCAATCGCGGCACCGCCCAGCACCAATATCTTTTTGTCAATGGCCGCCCAGTCAAGGATAAGCTCATGACCGGCGCCGTGCGCGGCGCCTATATGGATTTTCTGGCCGGCAACCGCCACCCGATGCTCTGTCTCTTTCTCGATCTCGCGCCGGACATGGTCGATGTCAACGTGCATCCGGCCAAAGCAGAGGTCCGGTTTCAGGACTCGGCTTTTGTTCGCGGGCTGATTGTCGGCGGATTACGCCACGCCATTGCCGAGGCCGGACACCGTGCTTCCACCACAGTTGCAACCGACACCTTACAGGCCTTTCAGACATCCGGCGGCCACACAGCTCCAGACTCACCCCTCCCGTGGGATGGCGAATATCGCCAGCATCAGCCTTCCTATAAAAATATGAAGGGCATGTCAGGCGCGTCCTATACCGGCAGCTATTACCGCCAGAGCGCAGTCTGCCCCACGCCGCTGCCGGAAATGACCCTGCCGCCCGGCGCCCGTGCACAACAATCTGCCGCGCCGGAACCCGCCGCTGATTATCCGCTGGGGGCTGCCTGCGCGCAAATTCACGAAACCTATATCGTGGCCCAGACCGAAGACGGTCTTGTTCTGGTGGATCAGCATGCCGCGCACGAACGTCTTGTCTACGAAAAAATGAAAAAAGCCCTGACCGCCGGCGGCATCTCCAGACAACCTTTGCTGCTCCCCGAGGTCGTTGAAATGGACGCCCTTTCCGCTGAACGCCTGCTGAGCCGGAAAACCGAGCTGGAGGATCTGGGTCTTGTCATCGACTCCTTCGGGCCCGGCGCCATCGTTGTGCAGGAAACGCCGGCGCTTCTCGGAAATATGAATGCGCAATCGCTGGTGCGCGATCTGGCGGATGATATATCGGCCTTTGGCGAAACGCTCAGTTTGAAAACAAAGCTGGAAGAAATCTGCTCGACCATGGCCTGCCATGGTTCGGTGCGGGCCGGTCGACGCCTGACCACAGACGAAATGAACGCGCTGCTGCGCCAGATGGAACAAACGCCCCATTCCGGGCAGTGTAATCACGGACGCCCCACCTACGTTGAGCTCAAGCTGCACGATATTGAAAAACTTTTTGGACGGAGATAAAAATGACGGAATCTGCAAAGAACCACCGATCAACCTCTGCCCTCTCCTGAAGTGATTGTTATTTATATATATTTTTTATATTTAACATATTATCAATGGTTTTATAGTACCATTGGCGTAAGGAAAAGAGTGGGCGGCGCACAGGTTGCACTCTAGAAAATGATGGAGAGTATAATGTCAAGATTTCTTAGAAATGCTTGGGAATTAGTAGCCAAAGTAGCGAGCACTCCGGCAGATATTATTGAAGGCATGGCGGATGCCATCACGATGAGGGGTCCGACTGGTGGCTACCGAACGCCCCAAAAAATAGATTATGCGCGTGATTTCTATACGGCAATCAAGACTGGGAACGAGGCCGCCGCAAAAGATCTTTTGGGTCATCGTGAGGATAAAGACTGTCCCGCCTTTCAGTTTCCGCTCCATGCTGGCATCCTTGCCTTCGCTGCCAACGAGAGAATGACATCTGTTGTCCGCGAATTGGCAATAACGCACGGAATCTCCCCGAATGATCGCCAACAAGTTGCCGGACAGATGACCGCCCTGCATGCGGCTGTACTAAATCATGACGTTCCAACGATGCTGGAGCTGATGGCTATGGGAGCTGATCCGGGGGCAACATACAATCCCTATAATCAAGCAAAAGATGCCGCAGGGCGCGTCCTGTTTACAGACGACACTTTGCCAAAATCTTTTGGAGTTTCTTTTAATGTACATCTGTCGCCGCTGGATTTGGCGCTTGAAATCGGCGATGATAAAATGATCAGCGCTATGGTGGCCGCAGGCGCGAAACTGGATGCCCCCAATGCATCAGGGTTCACGCCAATGGCCGTGGCAGGGGCCTACGGGCGGCATAAAACAATAGAAATCCTGCAAAGCTATGGCATCAAGAATGACGATGCCGGCATGAAGGATGACCATTCCCGGATTTTTGCAGCCGCTGTTCAGGGAAACACCACGGAGATGGCACGGCTTGTAGCCGCTGGTTGCGATATCAATCAAAGGGATGCAAAAGAGTTTACACCTCTGATGCTGGCCGCAAAAAACCAGCAAGCGGAAATGGTTCACCTTCTGGTCGAGGCCAAGGCAGATGTAAATGCGGTTTACATTAAGCCCCTCCATAATACAGAACATCGTGCTATCGATTTTGCCTGCGAGGCCTGGGGCAGAAGTCAGCCAAAGTACATGGGGGCGATCAAGGCTTTGGCAGATGCAGGATCGCCAAGGCCAACGCACTCTAGCTTTGGGTGGAATTCCAAGGTCCCTGAATTTTTAGACGATATCTACGGGAAGAAAACCCCCGAGGGTCCAAGAAGTTCACATGATAAACTGCGACTTTAGACGGATACGGCGTCTTTATCCTTTAATAGGCTCCTGAAAATCCTCTTTTTTGTCATTCCATGCGAAGCAAGGAATCTTGTATCATTTGAAAATACAGGAGATTTCCTAATCGCACGGCTTCATCCAAATAACCGCTTTGAGTTTTTTAGCCAACTGTTAATATTTGAAGCGGAACCAGCAGCTTTCTTACACCGAACGTAAGCTGCACGATATTGAAAAACTTTTTGGACGGAGATAAAAATGACAGAAACCGCAAAACAAAACATGACAAAACTCTGCACCCTGTTTTACGGGATTTATGCGGCGTCCATTTTGCTAAATTTTTCCATGACGACAATGATGGCAGGCGTCATCGCAATGTTGATCGTCCTTGTCCTGACCTACCTGAAAAAGAAGGAAGCGGCGGGAACCATTTTTGAAAGTCATCTGCAATGGATGATCCGCACCTTCTGGATTGGCGGCGGCGTGATTCTTCCTGTCCTGACAGTTGCGGCATCTCTCATTCTTTATACGAAAATTGACATGACCCCGATGTATGACGCCATTTCCGCAGGAACCGTTTCGAATCCGGACGAATTAATGGACCTGCTCCTGCAAAGCAACCGCCTGCTGATATACGCCACCACGACGGCTTTTACAGTGCCCTTCGCCCTCTGGTGGCTGCGCCGCTGCTGGATCGGCTATAGGCTTCTGAAAGAGGGAAAGCCCGTTACCAACATCACAAGCTGGCTGTAAGTGCACGGAATAAGGCGACGGATTCCAGCTCGCGCCGGAGATAATCAAGCCGTTTGCGGGCCAAAGCATCCTCGCCCCATTTTTCCAGCTGGTAAATCTCATCCACAGCGGCAGCTTGAAAAGCCCCCTCCGCATCCAGCCGCCCTTCCAGCATGGCGAGGGCGATCACGATTGATCCCGTCATTCCTGTCGCCGCTTGCACAACGGTAAAAGCCGCAGGGGAAAGGCCTGTCACAACCGCTTTAATCCCCCCCAGAGCGGATTCAGGCTGCGTGTGGTACCGGATGCCGGAAACAGCCTCAAGAATAATATCATATCTTTCCTGCATCCACTGGAGGAGAGGCCGCCAGTTTTCTTCCTGACGTGCGACAAGATCCGCCGGATATGTTCCGAAGTAACAAATCAGATCAGAACCGCTAAACCTCAAAACCTCCTCATTCAGAACAGCACGATCCGCGCCCATCGCTTTATCCAGCATCACATTGGTCAGCTGTGTCAGGGGCATGGTGTCAGGCTTGATCTCCGGCCCCTGCCTCTCCCATTCCGCCGCTATTTTTTCCGCCAGCATCGCAAAAGGGAGAACAAGGTTATGCCCCAAGGGCGTTTTCAGAACTTTTCCGTCCAGCCGCACAACATGTCCACCCGGCGCCGTTCCTGCAACTACTGATTTATAAAACTTCTTCATAACGCGCCGTATTCCTCCAGATAAGCCTTGCATGCCCCTTTATCCCCTGCCCCCATTTTCATGAGCGGCAATAATGCCGCCGCAGGGTTTACAGCGCCCAGCAGCAGGCCACCGACTTTTCCCGCCACCGCTCCCGGCGACGGCTTGACACTCACGTCATCAAACGGCCCGCGCACAAGAACCGGCGTCGCCAGAGATATCAGGCTGCTTTTTTTGGGGCGCGGAGAAAACTTCATATCCACAATTTCCTTGATAAAATCAATCGTTCCCTCTCCCGTTACAACGGCTTGCTCCGTATCCAGAAAAAACAATTTCGTATAGGCAATGCCGTTGATAATGTCAAAATCTGCGATCAAGCAATGAATCTTCACCTCTTTCTCTTTTTCCACGAATAGCGCGGAAATCAGGCTGCTCGCCCAAAGGCGGAAACCTTCTGCCTGCATGCGACCCTCCCCCCCCGCCAGCCAGAACTCTCCATTCAGGGTGGACATTATGGCGGATTGCGTGGCCCCTATCCCGTCCAGTTTCAGGGCCGCCCGTGCCTTGCCGCCTTGAAAGCTCCCCGTAATCTCGCTATAATCGACACTGGAGAGAGCCACGTCGATATGAAGCTTATTTTCAAGATAGCTGAAATTTCCCTTCAGGCCCGCCTTGCCAAGATGCCCCTCAACTTCCGGTGCCGAAATCCCCTGTGGGTCCAGCTGTACCTTCAAACGATAATCACCCAGCTTTCTACCCTCTGAAAATACATCCCGCGCATGGACAAGAAATTGTCTGGGAACAGCAGCCTCTTTCCGCTCGGGTGAAAGGGTGAATTCAAGAAGCCCTATTTGAACACTTCCCGCACTGACATCGCGCAATCCTAAAGACGGCCGCAAGCTCTCTATCCCCGCATGAATATCCCCTGCGATCCGGATATCCTGCCCCAGAGCTTCTGAAGCGGCCTTTTCAATCTTTTCCTTCAGAAAATTGAAATCGACCGTCAGCAGAACAATGGTAACAACCGTAACGAGAGCTAAAAAAGCCCAGAACAGGCTTTTGAGGATAAGCCAGACTGCCCGCATATTCTCTTATTCCACCTCGGCGAAAGGATCACTCTTGTCATTCGCATTAAATCCGAAGTAAGTGAATGTTTTTTTCATTTCCGCCCCCAGCGGCGCGGAAATATCCACCTGCTTTCCCGTCACAGGGTGACGAAACATCAATCGTCTGGCATGCAGATGCAGCACCTTGGGTAATTCCGGCTTGTCGTCAAAAAAATCCTGATGCGGATCATACTTGAAATCTCCGAGCAGCGCACAACCCATCTCCACGGCATGAACACGAATCTGGTGGGTTCGTCCCGTGCGGGGCCAGAAGGCAACCCAGGCCAGTTTTTTTCCCACACTCTCCATTACCGTATAATACGTCAGCGCCATTTTTCCTTCCTCTGGCGCCACCGAACGCACACGCTCTCCCGTACCATCTTCATCCTGCGTTTTGGCAAGGGACGTTTTCACTTTTCCCTGCTCGATCTCTGGCACGGGAACCGTCACCGCCCAGTAATATTTACGAATATCACGGCCTTTAAAAATATCGCCCAAAGCCCGCGCAATTTTTGGATTCCGCGCCAGCAACAAAACACCGGAAGTATCCTTGTCCAGCCGATGGACCAGATGCGGCCGCACGCCATCCTCGGCCAGCCCCTCCAGCAATCCATCAATATGGCGCACGATTTTTGTCCCGCCCTGCACGGCCAAACCGGCGGGCTTGTTGATGGCGATCATATGCTCGTCTTCATAAACGATCAGCGAGCGGATGAAAGCAACCTCTTTCGGAGACAAGGCTTTGTCTTTCCCCTCCGCCGGAGCCTCCAGTTGCGGCGGAATACGCACTTCCTGACCCGCCACAAGGCGCGTTTCACCCTTGGCCCGCTTGCCATCCACCCGCACCTGTCCGGTCCGCAGTATTTTCTGCATCTGCCCGAACGCAAGCGCCGGATAATATTTCTTCAGCCAGCGGTCGAGCCGCTGGCCATCATCCTGATCTTGTACCTTTACACTCTCCGCCATTACTGAAAAATCCCCCGTGCCAGAAAAACACCGCCAAAAACCGCTGCCAGCGACAGCACAACGGATAGCATCACATAGATAGCCGCCATTTGCATCTGCGCCGTGCCCACCAGCTTGTAAAAATCAAAGGAAAAGGCCGAAAATGTGGTAAATCCCCCCAGAAAACCGGTGACCAGCAAGGCACGCAGTTCCAGCGGCAGGTTCCATTTCAGTGCCGATCCTTCCAGTAGAAAACCGATCAGCAGCGACCCGGCGACATTCACCAATAGGGTTCCTGCCGGAAAGCCCTCGCCAAACAGCCGCGCGGCCCAGATGATGCTGAAATGCCGCGACACGGCTCCCAGACCGCCGCCTAAAAAAATTGCCAGTACCGCGTTCATATGCTGCCTTCCTTTTTGCGCTCGCGCCGCAACTTGTCCCAATATTCCGTGCGTTTTAAAACTTCCCGCTCGAATCCGCGCTCTACGGGTTGATAAAAACGCTGGCGTTCCATGCCCTCCGGAAAGTAGTCCTGCCCCGAAAAGCCCTCCGCTGCGTCATGATCATAGGCATAGCCTACGCCATAGCCGATATCCTTCATCATTTTTGTCGGCGCATTCAGAATATGTCTGGGCGGCATGAGTGAGCCGGTCTCCTGCGCCATCCGCTTTGCCGCGCCATAAGCCATATATGAGGCATTCGATTTCGGCGCCGTCGCCAGATAGATCAGAACCTCCGCCAGCGCCAGCTCGCCCTCCGGCGAACCCAGCCGCTCGTATGTTTCCCACGCGGCCAAGGCCAAAGGCAAAGCCTGCGGATCAGCAAGACCGATATCCTCGGTGGCCATGCGCACCATGCGGCGCGCGATATAACGTGGGTCCTCTCCGCCATCCAGCATGCGGCAGAACCAGTAAAGCGCTGCATCGGCATCCGATCCGCGCACGGATTTATGCAGCGCACTGATCAGATTATAATGGCTTTCCTGTCCTTTATCGTAGATTGGCGCGCGTTTTTGCACCAGTCTGGCCAAGGCAGGAACATCCAGAGCGCCTTTTTTCTGCATGCCGAAGATTTGTTCGACCAATCCCAAAAGGTACCTGCCATCCCCATCTGCCATCTGCACAAGCGCTGATCGCGCCTCCGGCGTCAGCGGCAAGGGGCGGTTCATATTACGTTCGGCGCGTTGCAGCAAAACTTCCAGTGCTGTCTCCTCCAGCCGGTGCAGAATCGCCACCTGACAGCGTGAAAGCAGCGCTGCATTCAGTTCAAAGGAAGGGTTTTCCGTCGTCGCCCCCACCAGAACTATCGTTCCGTCCTCGACATAGGGCAAAAAGGCATCCTGCTGGGATTTATTAAACCGATGGATTTCATCCACGAACAGCAGGGTCCCACGCCCCATCCGGCGGCGGTGCGCCGCGCTTTCAAAGACCTTGCGTAAATCCGCCACGCCGGAAAACACGGCAGAAATAGCCTCAAAATGCAAATCCGTATGCCGCGCCAAAAGCCGCGCCAGCGTTGTCTTTCCACAGCCAGGCGGCCCCCAGAATATCAATGATGAGATCTGTCCCGTTTCCACCATGCGCGCAATGATGCCATCATCCTTCAACAGATGATCCTGTCCGACCACGTCCTCGAGAGATTGCGGGCGTAATAAATCCGCCAATGGCCGCGGGGCTGTCGAAGCCACGCCATCCTGTTCCAAAGGAATATCAAACAGATTAGCCATTCTTATTCCTTAAAGCGTAATCATCAGGTTCAGCACCTGATTGCCCCGCATGATTTCGACTTGCCAGCGCCGCGTCTGCGCAGATTTCAGTATTTTTAACAATCCCTGCACCGAGCGCACTTTCTGGCCATTCACAGAGAGGATAATATCGCCCTTTGTCAATAACCGCGCCGCATGGCCAGCCTCGGCCTTTATAATCACCACACCATCTTCAAGCTGAAGATTTCTCATCTCCTCGGAAACAGCAGGAGAAATATTCACCACGACCGCTCCGGAAAGCGGGCTCAGGCCGGTGATCTGCGTCGTGTCGCGCGCCGGGGTCTCTGGCGGCGCTTCCGTCAGCATCGCCAAATCCTGCGTTATGCCATTACGCCATACTGTTACCTGTGCCTGCGTCCCCATCGGCACCATAGCCATCCTGAACTTCAATGCTTCCGGATCCTGAACCTCTTTACCATTGACAGAAAGGATAACATCCCCGACCTTCATTCCGGCCTTTTCCGCCGGCCCATTTTTATAGACCTTGTTCACCAGAACACCTTGCGCGCGCTTCAGCTTCAGGCTTTCAACCATATCTGACATGACGGGCTGTCCCGCAAAGCCCGTCCATGGCCGGACAAGCTTTCCACCCCGCTCTGCGGCAAGAACCACTGTTTTGACCATATTGGATGGAATGGCAAAGCCGATGCCGAGCGAGCCGCCATCCTTGGAGAAAATCATGCTATTGACGCCGACGAGACGCCCTTCCACATCAACAAGAGCCCCGCCCGAGTTTCCGGGATTGATCGCGGCATCCGTCTGGATAAAAAACCCGTAATCCGTGGTCCCCACACCCGTTCGGGCAAGAGCGGAAATAATACCGCTGGTAACCGTCTGCCCCACGCCAAAAGGATTGCCTATAGCCAGAACGATATCCCCCACTTCCAAACCATCGCTATCTGCCATCTCCAGATAGGGAAGCTTTTCCGCGCCCGGATTGATGCGCAAAATAGCCAGATCCGTTTTATCATCCACCAAAACCATCTCGGCGGCAAATTCGCGCCCGTCCGACATGACGGCGATCACCGCGGTGGCACCTTTTATCACATGCGTATTCGTTGCAATAATTCCAGCGGCATCGACAATCACGCCGGAGCCCAGCGCATTTTCAACACGCTCGCGCACAGGACCCGCAAACCCCGGCGCATTAAAAAACTGGTTGAAAAAGGGGTCGTTAAAAAAGGGGCTGACGATTTGCGCCCGCTCCTTCACGATCCGTTTGGCGTAGATATTGACCACGGCAGGGCCGGTTTTCTTGACCAGAGGCGCAAAGCTCATTTGCAGCATCTGCCGTGATTGCGGCACCTGAGCCAAGGCATTCTCAGGCCCCTGCGCCCCCGCAGAAACAACCGGCGATACGATCATCAATCCTGATATAAAAGCAACCGCCATCAATGCACGAAGCATGGCTTTCTCCTTCAAGCAAAAAAAGAAAAGGGGCGGAAGTAAACTCCCCCGCCCCTCTTTTATAACCTATTGAAGCCTATTTAACCAGCAGCGGCTTTTTTCTTCCGCGGAGCAGACGGGGCCTTTTTAGCCTTCACCTTTTCCTTGGCTGCCGGAGCTTCCGCCGCAGGCGCTTCACTATCAGAATTTGCCGGCCCACTGTCCTTGCCTTTAGCTGTACGATCACGATCAACCAGCTCGATAATCGCCATAGCCGCGTTATCGCCATATCGGAACCCGGCTTTCAGCACGCGGGTGTAACCGCCGCTGCGTTCCAGATAACGCTTGCCCAGAATATCAAAAAGTTTTTTAACCTGCGTTTCATCGCGCAGACGGGAGTGCGCCAGACGACGATTGGCAAGACCGCCCTTTTTTCCAAGCGTAATCAGCTTGTCAACGAAGGCCTTCAGCTCTTTTGCTTTCGGCAGGGTCGTTTCGATCTGCTCGTGCTTGATCAGCGCCGCAGCCATATTCGCGAACATCGCCTTGCGATGTTGTGACTTGACGCCCAGTTTACGGTATCCACTTCCATGACGCATGACTGCATCTCCTTCTTTTCTGTCGCTTCACGCATGAAGCTGATTAAGCTAACGATACCCTGTTTGTTTCAGCAGCACCGTTTCAGGGAACCATTCCCTGTCATCCTTTATTCCAGCTGTATCAGAACAGCTCTTCCATTTTACGCGCCAGCTCTTCGATATTCTCCGGCGGCCAGCCTTCCACTTTCATCCCGAGGTGCAGGCCCATATTGGTAAGGACCTCCTTGATCTCGTTCAGGGATTTGCGGCCAAAGTTCGGCGTGCGCAGCATATCGGACTCTGACTTCTGAACGAGGTCGCCAATGTAAACGATATTGTCGTTCTTGAGGCAGTTCGCAGAACGAACGGAAAGCTCCAGCTCTTCGACCTTGCGCAGCAAATGACGGCTGAACGGCAGTTCTTCTTTTTCTTCTTCTTTCGAAACAGCTTCCGGTTCCTGGAAGTTGACGAATACCTGCAACTGATCCTGAAGAATGCGCGCCGCATAGGCAACGGCATCTTCCGGCTTTACCGCGCCGTTGGTTTCCATGTCGATAACCAGCTTGTCGTAGTCGGTAATCTGGCCGACCCGCGTATCCTCGACTTTGTAGGAAACTTTACGCACCGGGCTGAAAATGCTGTCTACCGGAATGATGCCGATAGGCGAATCTTCATGACGGTTCTGCGCTGCCGGGCGATAGCCCTTGCCACTGCTGACCGTCAGCTCCATGTTCAGTTTTGCTTTATCGCCAAGCGTGCAGATCACCAGATTTGGATTGATGATTTCAACATCGGCCATGCCTTCGATCATACCCGCCCTGACTTCGCAAGGCCCTTCGGCAGAAAGACGCAGCTTCTTCGATCCTTCAACATGCATGCGCAGCGCAATGTTTTTAACGTTCAGGACAATGTCCGTCACGTCTTCGCGCACACCCGGAATGGAGGAAAACTCATGCACAACGCCATCAATCTTGATAGCCGTGACAGCAGCGCCCTGCAGGGAAGACAGCAGAATGCGGCGCAGGGCGTTCCCCAAGGTCAGACCATACCCGCGCTCCAGTGGTTCAACAACCACGGTGCCAAAACGGGAAGGATCTTTGTTTGTGGTTACTTCTACCTTGTTCGGTTTAATCAGCTCTTGCCAGTTTTTCTGTATCAAGGTCAGCCTCTTGCCTGTTTGTGTGAAATAAAAAAACGGACGCCCTCCATAAAGGACGCCAAATCCAGTTTAGACCCTGCGCTTCTTGCGAGGACGGCAGCCGTTGTGCGGAACCGGCGTAATGTCCACGATCGAGGAAATGCTGAAGCCTACAGACTGCAAAGCGCGCAGCGCAGATTCACGTCCCGATCCGGGCCCTGTTACCAGCACCTCAAGGTTTTTCATGCCATGCTCTTTGGCCTTTTTACCGGCATCCTCGGCAGAAACCTGAGCGGCATAAGGCGTCGACTTGCGGGAGCCCTTGAATCCCAGATGACCGGCGGAAGACCAGGAAATCGTATTCCCCTGCGCGTCCGTAATCGTAATAATTGTGTTGTTAAAGGTCGAGTTAACATGCGCAACGCCGGAAGTGATATTCTTGCGTTCTTTTCTGCGCGGCTTACCAGCCCCTGATTTCGTATCTTTTTGTTGTGCTTTAGCCATTGTTTACATCCATAAGTTTCTGTTCTGGCATTATTTCTTGGTCGGCGCCATTTTCTTGCCGGCGATTGTCTTACGCGGACCTTTGCGTGTACGCGCGTTCGTCTTCGTGCGCTGCCCGCGGACGGGAAGGCCCTTGCGATGACGCAGGCCACGATAGCAACCAAGATCCATCAGGCGCTTGATGGTCATGGCGATGTCGCGGCGCAGCTCACCTTCCACCTTGCATGTGGATTTGATCACATCGCGAATACGATTCAGTTCATCTTCCGTCAGCGCGTTGACACGCGTTCCCCAGGCGACTTTTGCTTCCTCGAGAATCTTCTTCGCGGTCACGCGGCCAATGCCATGAACGTAGGTCAGCGCAATGCCGACCACTTTTTCTGTAGGGATATTGACACCTTCGATACGTGCCACTGCTTTAACTCCTGGTTACGGTGTATAAAAATTATCCGTCCAATAAAGGACCGAGCTCGCGCATTATAAGGCGCAATAAAAAAACGTCAACAGTATATTTCCCCTATAAAGGCGAAAATGACGCTTTTTTATAGCCCCGACCCACGCAAAACTAGCCCCGCCATGGCATTACCCCCTGATTCCCGGGGCAGGAGGCTTTTCACCCCCTTTTTCCCCACTAATTCCACTCTCCAGAAGCGATTCGATCTGAACCGTCACAGAATCCATATCTGCCATGCCGTTAACCACTTTTAGCATTTTACGCGCCTGATAGAAAGGGAGAATCGGGGCAGTCTGGCTGTGATAGGTTTCCAGCCGCGCGCGGACGGTTTCGGCATTATCATCCGAACGACGCGTAAACTTGCCTTCCGCCCCGCACGAATCGCATGCCCCCGCCTGTTTCGGCTGTTTGAACGTATCGTGATAGCCCTCTCCGCAACCTGCGCAGGTAAAACGGCCTGAAATACGTTCAACAAGTTTGTCGTCGTCCACTTCCATCTGCACAACGGCATCGAGCGGCAAATTCTTTTCTTTCAGCATTTTCTCCAGAGCTTCGGCCTGCGCCAGACTGCGCGGGAAGCCATCCAGAATAAAACCATTCCTGCAATCCGGCTGATCCAGCCGTTCGGAAATCATCTGTATCGTGATTTCATCAGGAACCAGCTTGCCGGATTCGAGAATTTCCTTGATCTGCTGGCCAAGCGGATCGTTCGGATCCTTCACGCGCGCCCGGAAAAGATCCCCCGTTGAAATCTGCACAACGTCGAATTTATCCATCAACCGCCGCGCCTGCGTGCCCTTGCCGGCCCCCGGGGGTCCCAAAAGGACGATTCTCATTTCCGGGTTCCCTTCAGTTTTGATTTCTTGATCAGCCCTTCATACTGATGCGCGATCAAATGAGAGTGAATTTGCGCCACTGTATCAATCGTCACGGAGACCGTAATCAGAAGGCTTGTGCCTCCGAAATAAAACGGCAGACTGAATTTCGAAATCAGGAATTCCGGCAACAGGCAGACAAACGCCAGATAAGCAGCGCCGATCGTCGTGATCCGCGTCAAAATATAATCAAGATAATCCGCCGTCGATTTGCCCGGACGGATGCCCGGCACAAAGCCGCCGTATTTGCGCAGGTTTTCTGCCGTCTCGTCGGGATTAAAAACAATCGCCGTATAGAAATAGGCAAAAAAGACAATCAATCCGCCATAAAGAGCCATATAGGCGGGCTGACCATGCTGCAGGTAACGCGCAACTGTGTCCATGATCTCGCCGCCCTGCTGGCCGGAAAAACCGACAATCGTCAACGGCAAAAGCAAAAGAGAGGATGCAAAAATTGGCGGAATAACACCGGATGTATTCAGCTTCAGCGGCATATGGCTGGAATCACCACCAGCCATACGATTCCCTACCATGCGCTTCGGATACTGGACAACAACGCGCCGTTGCGCTCTTTCCATGAAGACGATGAAAGCGATGACGCCAAGCACCATGGCGACCAGACCGATAATTGTCAGGGTCGATACCGCCCCCTGACGTCCAAGCTCCAGCGTCCCTGCAACCGCGCTCGGAATACCCGCGACGATACCGGCAAAAATAATGAGGGAGATTCCATTACCGACACCGCGCGAAGTAATTTGTTCGCCCAGCCACATCAGGAAAATAGTACCGCCGACAATCGTGATAATTGTCGTCACACGGAAGAAAATACCGGCATTGATGACAGCAGAACCGCCTGCCCCCTGCATGTTTTCAAGACCGACGGCAAGGCCATAGGCCTGCAACGTGGCCAGAAAAATCGTGCCATAGCGCGTATACTGATTTAGTTTTTTACGCCCTGCCTCGCCTTCTTTTTTCATCGCCTCCAGAGTCGGATTCATCGACGTCATCAGCTGCATGATAATGGAAGCGGAAATGTACGGCATGATATTGAGCGCAAAAATACTCATGCGCTCCAAAGCACCGCCGGAAAACATATTGAACATGTCCAGCACGCCACCGGATTTCTGGCCGAAAATCTCTCCCCAGATCTGCGGATCGATTCCGGGCAACGGAATATGCGTTCCGATCCGGAAGATAATGAGCGCAAAAAGCGTAAACCAAAGCCGCTGCTTGAGCTCCTCCGCTTTGGCAAGAGCTCCAAAATTCAGATTTGCGGCAAATTGTTCGGCAGCTGATGCCATGAGAGATATCCCCTTGCTTCACGATACATATCGGCAGCCCCTGAAAGGAAACCAACCGACTGTTCAAATTTATGCCTTTTCAAGGCAAAGGGGTCAAGACATTATGATGATGTCCTTGACCCCTTTTGAATAATAAGACCAGTTCGTTCTGTTTACTTGGCTTTGGCTGCCGCAGCGGCTGCTCTCTGCGCCTTTTTAGGCAGCTTGCCTTTCAGCAGCTTGTTCTCTTTTACCGGCAGAATTTCAACTTTTCCACCAGCTTTTTCAACGGCGGCAATGGCCCCTTTGGTTGCCCCTGTCACAACGAAATTTACTTTCGTCTTCAGATCGCCGGTATTGACCAGACGGATACCGTCCTTGGCACGGGAAATAACGCCAGCCGCGACCAGAGCTGCGGCATCGATCGTTTTTGCCGCGGACAGTTCCTTGTTATCAAGGGCTGTCTGCACCATGTCAAACGTGATTTGCGCGAAATCCTTGGCTGTATGGTTCTTAAACCCACGCTTTGGCATACGGCGATACAACGGCATCTGACCGCCTTCAAAGCCCTTCAGAGCCACGCCTGTACGCGCCTTTTGCCCCTTGACACCGCGACCGGAGGTCTTGCCCTTGCCGGAACCGATACCACGACCCACCGTGGTCGGCGTCTTGCGGGCGCCCGGGTTGTCTCTTAATTGATTCAGTTTCATAACTATCTTCCTTGTTAGGCTCTTCAGGCCGCTTCTTCAACAACGACCAGATGTTTTACAACCTCAACCATCCCGCGAACCGCAGGCGTATCTTCCAAAACCTTGGAACGATGCAGTTTGTTAAGGCCCAAACCAATCAGCGTCTGCTGTTGTTTGGAAATACGTCCAATCGGGCTTCCGATTTGCGTTACCTTGATTTTCTTGCCGGATTTCTCAGTTTTCGTAGCCGCTTTTTTTGGTGCCGCCGCTTTCACTGTCTTTTTCGCCCCTGGCTTTTTTGCTTCTTCAGCCATCTACTTTCTCCTCGGCTTTATCCTCGATTTTATCCTTGCCTTCTTTGCGGCCAAGAACATCGTTGACACGAAGGCCACGACGTCCTGCGACCATGCGCGGGCTTTCCATTCTTTTGAAAGCTTCAAGCGCAGCATTCACCATGTTATAGGGGTTCGAAGAGCCCAGCGATTTCGCCACGACGTCCTGAATCCCCAGAACCTCGAATACCGCACGCAGCGGACCGCCCGCAATCACCCCCGTACCGGCCTCGGCAGAGCGCATCCGCACCCGGCCAGCGCCGAAGCGCGCCTCGATATCATGATGCAGCGTCCGGCCCTCACGCAGAGGAACGCGGATCATATTACGCTTGGCCTGTTCCGTTGCCTTCTTGATGGCTTCAGGAACTTCACGCGCCTTGCCCGAGCCGGAGCCGATGCGACCGCGACCATCTCCAACGACGACCAGTGCTGCGAACGCCATGCGGCGGCCGCCCTTGACGGTTTTGGCGACACGGTTAATCGCGACGAGACGTTCTACAATCTCGCTGCCTTCCTTGTCCTTTTCCTTCGGTTCCCTTGCTGATCTTTCGGCTTTTGCCATTACTGTCTTCCTTTATCGTTTAGAATGATAATCCCGCTTCGCGCGCCGCTTCCGCCAGAGCCTTGACCCGGCCATGGTATGCATAGCTGCCACGATCAAATGCCACTTGCTCGACGCCGGCCTTTTTCGCGCGTTCCGCAACCAGTTTGCCGACGACTTCCGCCGCCGCCTTGTTTGCAGAGCTCTTGATCTTGCCTTTTACATCAGCATCTGTTGTCGAAGCTGCGGCAACCGTCACGCCTTTTACATCGTCGATCACCTGCGCATAAATGTGCTGCGCGGAACGGTGAACGGAAAGGCGCAAACGCAGATTCTTCTCCGTCGCCTTTTTAAGGACTTTGCGTACCCGCCACTGACGGCGCTGTTTTGAAGCTAATTTTGTCATTGTCGACCTCTACCTGTTACTTCTTCTTGCCTTCTTTGCGAAGGATGCGGCGGCCTTCGTAGTTAATGCCCTTGCCTTTATATGGCTCTGGGCGCTTCATCAGATAAAGTTCAGCCGCAACCTGACCGACTTTCTGCTTGTCAATGCCGGAAATTTCGATTTCCGTCTGCTTTGGAACCTTGACCTCAATCCCCTGCGGAACCTTGTAACGCACTTCATGGCTGAAACCCAGCTGAAGCACCAGTTCATTGCCCTGCAGGGCCGCGCGGAAACCGACGCCTTCAATCACCAGCCGCTTGCTATAGCCTTCGGTAACGCCTTTCAGCATCCCTTTAACCAGAGAACTGGTTGTTCCCCACATACAGCGCGTATGGCGGTCTTCCGACTTCTTCTTCAAAATGACGAAGCCATCCTTGATTTCGGTCGAAATATCGTTGGAAATATCCAGCGACAGTTCGCCTTTCTTGCCCTTGATGGACAATTTCCGGCCTGTCAGTTTGGCTTCCACACCAGCAGGGATAGCGATCGGGTTTTTTGCAATTCTGGACATTTTTTTCTACCTTATTCTGGCTTGTTTTGCCTTTTTTATTAAAAGACGCGGCAAAGCACTTCACCACCGACGTTCTCTGCGCGTGCTTCCTTGTCGGAAAGCACACCGCGAGGCGTCGAAAGAATGGCGATGCCAAGCCCGTTATAAACGCGCGGAACATCTTTGACCTGCGAATAGACGCGACGGCCCGGCTTGGAAATGCGCGCAATCTCGCGGATAACCGGCTGGCCTTCGGAATATTTCAGCTCGACGTTGAATTCGCCAATGCCGTTGTCTTTCTTATTGACGCTGAAGCCACGAATATAGCCCTCACGCTTCAGAACTTCGAGCACGCTCGCGCGCATCTTCGATGCCGGGCTTTTAATCGAAGTCAAACGCGCCATCTGGCCGTTTCGTATTCTTGTCAGCAAATCTCCAAGAGGATCGTTGATGAGCATGTTGTTCTCCTTTACCTCTTACCAGCTTGATTTCGTAACGCCAGGGATCAATCCCTGGGAAGCAAGTTCACGCAGCATCAGGCGTGAAATGCCGAATTTTCTGTAGTTTCCGCGCGCCCGGCCCGTCAGCTCGCAACGATTGCGAACACGCGTCGGGTTCGAGTTCCGCGGCAATGTCGCCATCTTCATGCGTGCCGTAAAGCGCTCGTCCGCCGGACGGGATTCATCGTTAGCGATTGCCTTCAGGCGCGCCCATTTGCCAGCATACTTCTTCACCAGCATCTTGCGGCGGTTGTTTTTATTGATGGAACTTAGTTTAGCCATTGTTCTTTCGTCCTTTTAGCAATTAACGGTTTCTGAAGGGCATACTGAACCCTTTGAGCAAAGCGCGCGCTTCCGCATCGGTATTGGCAGTCGTGCAAATAATGATATCCATACCGCGGATCGTATCGACTTTGTCGAAGTTGATTTCCGGGAAAATGATCTGTTCCTTGATGCCAAAGGCATAATTGCCATTGCCATCGAAACTGCGATCCGAAATGCCGCGGAAGTCGCGAATACGCGGCATTGCAATGGTAATCAGACGATCCAGAAACTCGTACATCCGCTCGCCGCGCAAAGTCACCTTGCATCCGATCGGCATGTCCTCGCGCAGTTTGAACCCTGCAATGGATTTTCTTGACTTGGTCACAACGGGTTTCTGACCGGAAATCGCCGTCATATCGGCCACCGCACCCTGAATTTTCTTGCTGTCCTGCGCGTTTTCGCCGACACCCATATTCAGGACGATCTTTTCCAGCTTCGGAATCTGCATGTCATTCCCGTAGGAAAACTGCTTCTTCATGTCCGCTCTGATTTTCTCGTTATAAAGCTTTTTGAAACGTGCTGTCATTTCAGTATCCTTCACTCAATCACTTCGCCGGAGCGCTTTGCGACGCGCACCTTGCGATCACCGACGGTTTTAAAACCGACGCGGGTTGCCTTGCCATCTTTCGGATCCGCCAGAGCCACGTTGGAAACGTGAACAGGCGTTTCGATTTTGTCCAGACCACCGGGGTTTGTCTGTGACGGTTTCCGATGCTTTGTCTGGACGTTCACGCCCTGAACGACGACCTTCATGTCATCTTTCAGGACCTTCATGACCTCTCCGGTCTTGCCTTTATCCTTGCCGGTCAGGACGACGACTTTGTCGCCTTTTTTAATTTTCAATTTTGTCATCAGAGCACCTCTGGAGCCAGGGAAATGATCTTCATAAAGTTCTTCGAGCGCAGTTCCCGTGTCACTGGGCCAAAGATACGCGTGCCGACAGGCTCGCCCGCGGCGTTGATCAGAACAGCGGCATTTTTGTCAAAACGGATCACCGTACCATCATCGCGCTTGAGGGCAAAAGCCGTCCGGACGATGACAGCTTTATGCACTGTCCCCTTCTTGACACGACCACGCGGAATCGCATCCTTGATGGACACGACGATAATATCGCCGATCCCGGCAGTCCGTCTTTTGGAGCCGCCCAGAACCTTGATGCACTGAACCCGGCGCGCCCCGCTGTTGTCGGCGACATCCAGATTTGATTCCACCTGTATCATGACTTCAACCTTTCTTTTCTTGAGAGAACATTGTCCACTCTCTCAAATCATTTTATTCCAGTTTCTTATTCTTCTTTTTTTCCAACTTTTTTGACCGACGCGCGTTTTTTCTCCGCATCATCAACCGTCTCTACCAGGCTCTCGCCGATGGCCTTACCACCGATCACGCGCCATGTCTTGCTTTTCGACAACGGACGGCATTCCTCGATTTCGACCCTGTCTCCGACTTTCCATGCATTGTTCTCGTCATGCGCCGCATATTTTGCGGAGCGACGGACAATTTTCCCGTACAGCGGATCACGCACTTTGCGTTCCACCAGAACGGTGACGGTTTTGTCACACTTATTGCTGACGACTTTGCCTTCTAGTACACGACGAGGCATGGTTTATTCTCCTTTAAGCTTCTTTTTTCTTTTTGGCAGCACTTGCCTTGGTCGCCTTTTTCGGCGCTTTAGCGGCAGGCACCTTGCCCTGTTTCATTTCAGCCAAAGCCGTCTTGATCCGCGCGATATCGTGGCGGACAATACGAATACGACCCGTGTTTTCCATCTGACCGCTTGATTTCTGAAAGCGGAAATTGAACTGCTCTTTACGCAGCTCGATCAGCGCCTGCTTCAACTGGTCTTCCGTTTTTGCTCTCACATCTGCAATTTTCATTTTAGTCACCTTATACTTCCTGAAAGCCTTAGTCGCGGGCTACGAAACGCGTCTTGATCGGCAGCTTTGCCGACGCGAGGGAGAAAGCCTCCTCCGCCAGCTGGCGCGGAATACCGTCCAGCTCAAACATGATCTTTCCGGGTTTTACGCGGCAAACATAGTATTCCGGCGCCCCCTTTCCGCTTCCCATACGAACTTCAAGCGGCTTCGTGGAAACCGGAACATCCGGGAACATCCGGATCCACAAACGGCCTTGACGTTTAATATGACGCGTAATCGCGCGGCGGGCAGCCTCGATCTGACGGGCAGTCAAACGTTCCGGCTGCGTTGCCTTCAGGCCAAAGCTACCATAGGAAAGGTAGTTGCCAGAGGTCGCAACGCCATGGATGCGGCCTTTATGCGCCTTCCTGAACTTCATTTTCTTTGGTGACATCATGGTCGTGGTTCCTTCTTCTTCTCTCTATATCCTTGTCGTTATCAGGCCCGTGCAGGCTGCTGTTCCTGCTGGCGCTTGTCCCGCGCCATCGGATCATGCGCAAGAATGTCACCTTTATAAATCCAGACCTTGACGCCGATAATGCCGTAGGTCGTCAGGGCCCGCGAAATCGCGTAGTCAACATCCGCGCGCAACGTGTGCAGCGGAACCCGACCTTCGCGATACCATTCTGTCCGCGCAATTTCCGCACCGGCCAGACGACCGGAACAGGTCACACGGATCCCGCCAGCGCCAAGACGCAGGGCGGACTGAACCGCACGCTTCATTGCCCGACGGAAAGACACACGACGTTCCAGCTGCTGGGCGATCCCGTCAGCAACAAGCTGCGCATCAACTTCCGGCTTGCGGATTTCGACAATATTCAACGTCACTTCACCGCCGGTAAATTTCGAAAGATCCTTGCGGAGCTTGTCAATATCCGAGCCTTTTTTACCGATAATAACACCGGGACGCGCCGTATGGATCGTCACGTTTGTCTTGCTGGCCGCACGTTCGATGATGACACGCGCGACACCGGCCTGCTTCAGATTTTTAAGGACATACTCACGCAACTTGATATCCTGCAGCAGTTTCGTGGCATAATCCTTGCCCGCATACCACCGGCTATCCCAGGTACGGTTAATCCCTAATCTCAGACCAATCGGGTTGACTTTCTGACCCATACTTTAACTCCTTAAAACCTTCTTATTCAGCTTTGGCTGCTTCTGTTTTAGCTTCGGATTTCTTCGAAGGCTTTGCTTTTGCCGGTTCTTTTTTGGCGGCTTTGGCTTTGGCCTTTACTTTTTTCTCTTCTGCATCGCCGGACTTCTCGGAAACGCGAATTGTAATGTTGCTGAAGGGTTTTTCAACACCTGCAGAGCGTCCGCGGCCACGGGCATGAAAACGCTTCATCGTCAGCGTACGGCCAACGACGGCCTCCTTTACGTAGAGACGGTCAACATCCAGGCTATGGTTGTTCTCTGCGTTGGCAATCGCTGCTTCCAGAACCTTACGCACTTCGTTTGACATGCGCTTGGCGCAGAATTCCAGCTCCACCAGCGCTTGCTGCGCCGTCTTGCCACGAATCAGTTGCGCGACCAGATTCAGCTTGCGTTCGCTGCCCTTGATATAACGGGCTTTTGCGATCGCTTCGTTTTCGAGCCGGTTTGGCTTGCTTGTTGCTTTTGACATAGCTCAATTACCCTTTCTTCGCGGTCTTGTCGCCACCAGCTACTGTGTGCGAAGAAAACTGACGGGTCGGGGAGAATTCTCCCAGTTTGTGCCCGATCATGTTGTCTGTCACCAGAACCGGTATGAATTTCTGACCGTTATAAACGCCAAAGGTCAAGCCGATAAACTGCGGCAGGATCGTCGAACGCCGTGACCAGGTCTTGATAACCTCGTTACGTGTGCTGGCCCGGGCCTTCTCAGCCTTTTTCAGCAAATAACCGTCAATGTAAGGACCTTTCCGTACGGAACGTGCCACTGTTTTTCTCCTTTATTAACCTTTAGCCAAACGCTTGTTTTTGCGCCGACGCAGAATGTATTTATCCGTCGCTTTGTTAGAGCGCGTCTTGCCGCCCTTGGCGCACTTGCCCCACGGGCTGACCGGATGACGACCGCCAGAGCTCTTGCCCTCGCCGCCACCATGCGGGTGATCGACCGGGTTCATCACGACTCCGCGGTTATGCGGACGTTTACCCATCCAGCGCTTGCGACCGGCTTTGCCGAGCTGAACGTTGGAATGATCCGTATTCGAAACAGCCCCCACTGTCGCCATGCATTCCCCGCGCACAACGCGGAGCTCGCCGGAGTTCAGTTTGATCTGCGTCATACCGGAATCACGTCCGACGATCTGAACAAACGTTCCTGCCGAACGGGCCAACTGCCCGCCCCTGCCAGGTTGCAGTTCGACGTTATGCACCAGCGTACCCACCGGGATATTGCGCAGCTGCATCGCGTTGCCGGGCAAAATATCCTGCTTCTCGCCGGAGATGATCTTGTCCCCTGCAGACAGTCTCTGCGGCGCCAGAATATAGGCCAGCTCGCCATCAGAGTACTTTATGAGCGCAATCCAGGCCGTGCGGTTTGGATCGTATTCCAGACGTTCGACGACTGCCTCGACGTCAAACTTGCGGCGCTTGAAATCGATGATGCGATAACGCTGTTTGTGTCCGCCACCACGGAAACGCGACGTAATGTTCCCGAAGTTGTTGTGACCAGCCTTGCTGTGATGGCCGCTGTCAATCAGTGACCGTTCAGGCTTGCCTTTCCACAGTTCGCTCCTGTCCACACGGACCATTTGACGGAGGCCTGGAGATGTCGGGCGGTATGTTTTTAATGCCATTTTTCTTCCTCAACCTTTCAGGATCATCACCGGATTTAGCGCTTTTGCGTTTTACCGAACCGATCCAGAACTTTCTAATACCTTTTAAACGCCTGTTGCCACATCAATTGTCTGACCTTCGGCCAGAGTGACAATCGCCTTTTTGCTGTCGCTGCGGAAAGCTTTGCGGCCTTTGAAGACCTTGGTCTTTCCTTGCTGGATCAAGGTGTTGACTTTGGTCACCTTGACTTTGAAAACGGCCTCGACTGCGTTCTTGATGATCGCCTTGTCAGCCGTCAGCGGCACGCGGAACGTAACCTGACCATGCTGCGAACCCATCGTCGCTTTCTCTGTAATCACCGGCGTCCGTATCATCTGATACAGCGTTTCGGTCAGCTTTACATCTTTTTTAACGTTTGCTGTCTTGCTCATTTCAGTCGGGCCTCCAGTTTTTCTACTGCGTCCTTCGTCATCACAAGCGTATCGCGGCGCAGAATGTCATAGACATTAATGCCTTTCTGCGGCAGCACATCGATATACGGAATGTTACGAACGGAACGGCTAAAGTTTTGGTCCAAAACCTCGTCAACGAACAAGGCGGATGCAATGCCAAGACCGGAAAGAACCTTGGCCATTTCCTTCGTCTTGTGGCTTTTCGACGCTGCGGCATCAAGGATAATCAGCTTGCCTTCGGCCTGTTTGGACGACAGCGCGACCTTCAAGGCCAGCTTGCGAACAGCCTTCGGCATCTCATGCGCATGATCACGCACCAGAGGTCCGAAGATAACCGCGCCCTTGCGGTGCTGCGGATTCCGCAAAGAGCCTGCACGTGCACGGCCAGTCCCTTTCTGGTTGAAAGGTTTTTTTCCTGTGCCGCTGATCTCGCTCACATCCTTGGTTTTATGGTTGCCCGAACGGCGCTTGGCCAACTGCCAGTTTACCATCCGGTGCAAAATATCAACGCGCGGAGCGAGGCCAAAAATGGCATCGTTCAGGTCGATATCACCGACTTTTTTATTATCCAGACTTTTTACGGCGACCTTCATGGTCTATCCTTTCTTCACTATCCTGTCCCTTAACCCTGCGCTTTGGCTTTCAGGCCGGCCGGTTTCGGAGCTTCTTTTGGCAATGCTTTTTTAACGGCATCCTTCACTGTCACCCAAGCGCCTTTATGTCCGGGGACAGATCCCTCGACCATGATCAGGCCTTGCTCTGGATGAATTTCAACGACGCGCAAATTCGGCATTGTCACTTTTACGTTACCCATATGGCCCGGCATTTTCTTGTTTTTGAAAACGCGGCCCGGATCCTGACGCATACCTGTCGAACCCGGGGAACGATGGGAAACGGAGACACCGTGTGTCGCACGCAGACCACCGAAGTTCCAACGCTTCATGGCGCCCTGAAAACCGTGACCGATCGAAATACCGGAAACATCGACATACTGGCCAGGAACGAAATGGCTGACGCAAAGCTCAGCGCCGACTTCCAGAAGACTGTCATCGCTGACGCGGAATTCAGTCAGTTTCGCCTTGGGCTCGATTTTCGCCTTGGCGAGGTGACCACGCTCGGCTTTCGATATATTCTTGGACTTTCTCGAACCGACGCCGAGCTGAACGGCCGTATAGCCGTTTTTCTCGTTCGTCAGAACAGAAACAACCTGACAGTTGTCCACTTTCAGCAAAGTGACAGGGATGTGCTTGCCATCCGCATCAAATACGCGGGACATGCCAAGTTTCTGTGCAATCAGACCGGTACGCATTTTTGTTATCCTTACCTTAAATCCTTAACCTCAGCCTTACAGCTTGATTTCAACGTCAACACCAGCCGCCAGATCCAGTTTCATCAGCGCATCAATCGTTTGCGGCGTCGGATCGACGATATCCAGAACACGCTTGTGCGTCCTGATCTCAAACTGCTCACGCGACTTTTTATCCACGTGCGGCGAACGCAAAACCGTGAATTTCTCGATACGCGTCGGCAGCGGAATCGGTCCACGTACCTGTGCGCCGGTTCTTTTCGCCGTATTCACAATCTCCTTCGTGGACTGATCCAGAATTCTGTGATCATAAGCCCGGAGCCTGACACGGATGTTTTGCGCTTCCATTTTTATTTCCTTTTTCTCGTTCTCTTCAGAATGGGGCCGCCGGTTTCGGCCGGCGGCCCCGTTCTGTTATCCTTTAGTCAACAACCTGCGCCACAACGCCGGCACCAACGGTACGGCCACCTTCGCGAATAGCGAAACGCAGACCCTGATCCATCGCGATAGGAGCGATCAGTTCAACATCCATCGTCACGTTGTCGCCAGGCATGACCATCTCAACACCCTCTGGCAGCTTGACCACGCCCGTCACGTCTGTCGTGCGGAAATAGAACTGCGGACGGTAGTTGGTGAAGAACGGCGTATGACGGCCACCTTCATCTTTGGTCAAGACGTAAGCTTCAGCCTTGAATTTCGTGTGCGGCTTGATCGAACCCGGAGCAGCCAGAACCTGACCACGCTCGACTTCTTCACGCTTCGTGCCACGCAGCAGTGCGCCAATGTTATCACCGGCCTCACCCTGATCCAGCAGCTTGCGGAACATTTCAACGCCGGTAATCGTTGTTTTGATCGTCGGACGCAGACCGATGATTTCAACTTCCTCACCGACTTTGATGATCCCTTGCTCAACACGGCCCGTTACAACCGTGCCACGGCCGGAAATCGAGAACACGTCCTCGACAGGCATCAGGAACGGCTTGTCTTTCGGGCGTGCCGGTGTCGGAATGCTCTCGTCAACAGCTTTCATCAGCGCGAGGATGGCGTCTTTGCCCAGCTCGGGATTTTTGCCTTCCAGCGCGCAAAGAGCGGAGCCCTTCACGAAGGGGATGGTGTCGCCGGGGAACTGGTATTTGTTCAGCAGATCGCGAACTTCCATCTCAACCAGATCCAGCAGCTCTTTGTCGTCAACCATATCGCATTTGTTCAGGAACACAACGATCGAAGGAACGCCAACCTGACGTGCCAGCAGAATGTGCTCGCGTGTTTGCGGCATCGGGCCGTCAGCGGCGGAAACAACGAGGATAGCGCCGTCCATCTGCGCCGCACCCGTAATCATGTTCTTGACGTAGTCAGCGTGGCCGGGGCAGTCAACGTGCGCATAGTGGCGTGCAGCCGTTTCATATTCAACGTGCGCCGTTGAAATCGTGATCCCGCGAGCGCGCTCTTCCGGCGTACCGTCAATCTGGTCATAGGCTTTATATTCTGCCTGACCTGTCTCTGCGAGAACTTTCGTGATCGCAGCTGTCAGCGATGTCTTGCCATGGTCAACGTGACCGATGGTGCCGATATTGACGTGCGGTTTGTTACGTTCGAATTTACTTTTTGCCATTTTACTTCTTCCTTCTTTAAGAGTAGACGAGTTAACCTTTTAGAGCGTTATGCCAGTTTTGCTTTCACTTCATCAGCGATCGCCTGCGGTACCTGATCATAATGATCAAACTGCATCGAGTATTGCGCACGCCCCTGGCTCATGGAGCGCAACGTGTTGATGTAACCAAACATGTTCGCCAGCGGAACCATCGCCGTAATCACACGGGCGTTCCCACGGCTATCCATGCTGCCAACCTGTCCGCGGCGGCTATTCAGGTCACCGATGACATCGCCCATGTAATCTTCCGGCGTGACGACCTCGACCTTCATAACCGGCTCGAGCAGAACAGGTTTGCATTTTGGAATGCCCTCACGGAAGGCCGCCCTTGCCGCAATTTCGAAAGCGAGAGCAGAAGAGTCAACATCGTGATAGGCGCCATCATAAAGCGTCGCTTTAAAGTCGATGCAGGGGAACCCGGCAATAACGCCCGTATCCTTAATCCCCTCAAGGCCTTTTTCAACACCTGGGATGTATTCTTTCGGAACCGAACCACCGACGATTTCGCTCGCAAACTGGAAGCCGGAACCGACCTCACCCGGCTCGAAGCGAATGATAACGCGCGCGAACTGACCCGAACCGCCAGACTGCTTTTTATGCGTATAATCAATTTCACCAACTTTGGTGATCGTCTCGCGATAAGCCACCTGAGGCGCGCCGATATTCGCTTCAACCTTGAACTCACGCTTCATGCGGTCAACGATAATATCAAGGTGCAGCTCACCCATCCCTTTAATAATTGTCTGGCCGCTTTCATGGTCAACGCTGACGCGGAATGACGGATCTTCCGCAGCCAGACGGGACAGGGCCATACCCATCTTTTCCTGATCGGCCTTGGATTTCGGCTCAACAGCAATCTCGATAACCGGCTCGGGAAACTCCATCCGCTCCAGAATAACAGGCTTGGCCGGATCGCAAAGCGTATCACCCGTCGTCGTGTCCTTCATGCCGACCAGCGCAACGATATCACCGGCGGTCGCCATTTTAATTTCCTCGCGATTGTTCGCATGCATCAACAGCATACGGCCAATGCGCTCTTTCTTGTCTTTAACCGAGTTGATCACGTAGGAGCCGCTCTCCAGCTTGCCCGAATAAATCCGGATAAAGGTGAGCGAGCCGACGAACGGGTCATTCATAATTTTGAAAGCAAGCGCTGCAAAAGGCTCGTTCTCGTCCGGTTTGCGGACAACAACGGTTTCCTCTTCGCCCGGCAATGTGCCTTCGACCTGCGGCATCTCCAGCGGATTCGGCAGATAATCAACAACCGCGTCCAGCAAGGTTTGGACACCCTTGTTCTTGAAAGCCGCGCCACACAGGATCGGAACGAATTTGTAAGCAATCGTTCCCTTGCGAATGCACTTCTTCAGCGTATCAAGATCAGGCTCTTTGCCGTTGAGATAATCTTCCATCGCCTTGTCGTCCATTTCGACGGCAGTATCGATGAGTTTTGTACGGTATTCTTTTGCCTTTTCAACGAGATCAGCCGGAATATCCGCCTCGGTATATTCCGCGCCCATGGCTTCGTCTTTCCACAGAATCGCTTTCATTTTCAGCAGATCGACAAGACCGACGAAATCAGCTTCGGCGCCGATCGGCAGCTGGGTAACCAGCGGAACGGAACCCAGACGGTCAATAATCATGTCAACCGTGCGATAGAAGTTCGCGCCGGTACGGTCCATTTTGTTCACAAAGCAAATACGCGGAACGCCGTATTTGTCCGCCTGGCGCCATACGGTTTCGGATTGCGGCTCGACACCGGCAACCGAGTCAAACACCGTTACCGCACCGTCAAGAACACGCAGGGAGCGTTCGACTTCAATCGTAAAGTCAACGTGGCCCGGAGTGTCAATAATGTTGATGCGGTGATCCTTCCAGAAGCATGTCGTCGCGGCAGAAGTAATGGTAATACCGCGCTCCTGCTCCTGCTCC
This sequence comes from uncultured Rhodospirillaceae bacterium, assembly GCA_964458415.1. Taxonomy (GTDB): domain Bacteria; phylum Pseudomonadota; class Alphaproteobacteria; order Micavibrionales; family UBA2020; genus CAYWIT01. The sequence continues at coordinate 14,608 of CAYWIT010000003.1, read as the reverse complement.
ATCCAGTCCATCGTTGCAGCGCCTTCGTGCACTTCGCCGATTTTGTGGGACTTGCCGGTATAGAACAGGACACGCTCCGTCGTCGTCGTTTTACCAGCATCGATATGCGCCATGATGCCGATATTACGATAACGCTCCAGAGGGTATTTTTTAACTTCAGCCATAATATACTTCGCTTCCTTTTATTCTTTTTACGCTTCTTACCAACGGAAATGCGCAAAGGCTTTGTTCGCCTCGGCCATTTTGTGCGTATCCTCGCGCTTTTTAACCGCCGCGCCACGCTCGTTGTGAGCATCCATCAGCTCGGAAGCCAGCTTCGATCTCATTTCCTTGTCATTCCGCTTGGAAGACGCGTCTTTCAGCCAGCGCATGGCAACAGCCTGCGCACGGACGGGGCGAACTTCCATCGGAACCTGATAGGTTGCGCCACCGACGCGACGGGATTTCACTTCCACGGCCGGCTTGATTTTATCCAGCGCTTCCAGAAAGAAAGCGACAGGGTCCTGCTTGGTCTTGGCAGCGATAATCTCGAAGGCACCATAAACGATTCTCTCGGCTACAGATTTCTTGCCGGATTCCATGATGCAGTTAACAAATTTGCCGACGATCACATTGTTAAATTTCGGATCGGGCAGGATTTCGCGTTTTTTAGCTGAGTGACGACGTGACATTCTTTAAACCTCTTATTTCGGACGTTTTGCGCCGTAGCAGGAGCGGCCCTTGCGGCGTTTATCAACACCCTGCGTATCCAGAGTACCGCGGATGACTTTGTAGCGAACACCCGGCAAGTCTTTCACACGACCGCCACGGACAAGAACAACCGAGTGTTCCTGCAGGTTATGGCCGACGCCAGGGATATAGCACGTTGCTTCGCGACCATTGGTCAAACGAACACGGGCCACCTTGCGCAAAGCCGAGTTTGGCTTCTTTGGCGTCGTTGTGTAAACACGGGTACAAACACCACGCTTCTGCGGGTTGCCCTGCAGATCGGCGTTTTTCTTCTTCTTGACCTGCGGTGTGCGGCCTTTACGTACAAGTTGGTTAACGGTTGGCATCTATAGCCCTTCTCTTCGTTGTAACGAACTTAATCAATCAGTGTCTGGAGGATGAGTTGCGAAACAACCTGAGGCAAGCACATGAACGTGCGCGACAGATTACTGATCTTTGATCAGTCTTCTTCCACTTTTCCCGCGGAAGATTCGGTTAAAAACCGGACTGCGTCTAGACCTTAATGTCTACTACCAGCCCATCCTTAGAGCGTGGGCAATATAACATGGGAAAGCCTTACGTCAAGCATTGTTTAAAGACAATGCCGCTTTTTTTATGTTTTTCAGCATTAAATCATAATTTCCTGATTTTACAGGCTTCTTCGTGTTTTTTTGTTACAATAGAATACGATATTTTGTAAAATAATTATAACGCCGTAAATATTAACAGCGCCCTTGCGGAAAGAATCGAATCTGCCCATATTAGCTCCCGGAAGGCTGGCGGGCGGATGCCTCGCCAATCCGGCCAGGGCCGAGAGGCAGCAACCGTAACGAGTTTCGCATCCGGGTCGTCCAGTCTTCCACTCTTCAAAAATAAAGATAGCTTTGCCTATTTGCCCCCGGATACAGGCTGATCCGACGGGATCTCCGCCTTTGGCGCCTCGACCAGTCCAAGTATTCCGGCCGCATCTTTCGGATCAAAAGCCCGGTTGCCGCGCACCTGCACCTGCATGAAAGCAGCGGTTTTGTCTGACGTCCGCATAAAAATGCCCACATTATGCTCTTTCAACAGACCTTCACCGATTTCATACTCCAGAAAGGCCCCGGATTCGCCCTGCACATTGCGGAAAAAAGTCGAGTTGATCACCTTTCCCTTTTCCTTGGCATTCGACAAAAGTCCGTTCATCAGCTGCGTCATCGCGTCAGCAGAAGCTTTAGCCTCCGTCGGCAAGGCAAATACCGTCACTGAAAAAAGCCGTGTCCAGGATTCGACCTTGTCCCCCGCCGGAATAAACTCCAGCGACATGACGTTGCCATCAGGGGCAAGTCCGCCCCCGGCGAATACAGTGCAGCCAAACTTGTCCGCCACGGCCTGATAGGCCTTTCCGACACTTTCAATAGCGGCCTGCGCTTCCCCTTTCACCGCGGGCTCCGCGGCCAATGCAAGGGGCGAAGCCAGGGCCAGCCCCATGAACATCATAAGAACAACCCAAAAAAAACGACGCTGCATCATGATCATAAACTCCTGACAACCATTATAAATATATACCCCTGTTTTTATGAAGAAAAATAATTCCTGATCTGCGCTTTGACCGCCGCCGGATCGTCCATTGTTTTAACAGTCGCAAGAAACTCATATGAATCAGGAAGATCCTTGCAATACCACAAGAGATGCTTTCTGGCGATGGCCACCCCCTGATGCAGCCCATAGTGCGCCAGCATATCCTCATAATGTCCCAAAACAATCCCTGACAGTTCTTGCCGTGACGGATCCGGCATTACACTGCCCGCACGGAGATAATCCATGACCTGCCGGATAATCCAGGGCTTGCCGTAACTGCCCCGCGCGATCATAACGCCATTTGCTCCGGAAGCCGCAAGGGCATCGGCGGCATTTTGAGGGGTCAAAATATCTCCATTCACAATGACCGGTATTTTAACGCTTTCCTTCACGGCGCGCACAGCCCGCCAGTCTGCACTGCCATTATAGAGCTGGCACCGCGTCCGCCCGTGTACGGTAATCATCCGGATGCCGGCATCTTCGGCGATTTTGGCCAGTTTGGGCGCATTGCGGCTGGCCTCATCCCAGCCCAGACGCATTTTCACCGTCACCGGCAGATTCACGGCCTTGACGGTGGCCTCCATGATCCGGGCTGCCAAAAGTTCATCCTTCATCAAAGCAGATCCGCCAAGCGTTTTAACAATTTTTTTAACCGGACAACCAAAATTGATATCAATGATAGCCGCCCCACGATCAGCATTCATCCGGGCGGCTTCAGCCATGATGTCCGGCTCGCAACCCGCAAGCTGCACAGCCATCGGGTATTCTTCCGTATATTCCGCCTTTTCCTGCCGTCCGCCCTGCCAAGCTTCAATCATCGACCGGCTGGCGATCATTTCCGAGAAAACCAGTCCGGCGCCATAGCGCTTGACCAGACGACGAAAAGGCAAATCCGTCACGCCGGTCATCGGCGCCAGAAAGACCGGATCCTCAATTTTAACAGAACCAATAAAGAAACTCATGTGCGGTATCTTGCTGACTTCTGAATCAGTTTGCAAGTTAACAGCTCTCCCGCTATCCTCGGGCCAGTTTTTTTGAATATCAGCCCCCGAAGGAGAAAACCATGTCAACCATCCTTGATATCCACGCTCGCGAGATTCTGGATAGTCGCGGCAACCCGACGGTCGAAGTAGACGTCGTTCTCGAAAGCGGGATTGTCGGACGAGCTGCTGTTCCTTCGGGTGCCTCCACAGGCGCGCATGAAGCGGTCGAGAAACGTGACGGCGACAAAAAGCGCTATAGCGGCAAAGGCGTGCTGAAGGCCGTAGAAGCCGTAAATACGGAAATATTTGAAACCCTGACCGGACTGGAAGCTTTTGAACAAACCCTGATCGACCAGATGATGATCGAACTCGACGGCACGCCCAACAAGGCCCGTCTGGGCGCCAATGCCATATTGGGCGTCAGCCTAGCCGTGGCCAAGGCGGCGGCGGACGAAATGGACATGCCGCTTTATCGTTACGTTGGCGGCACCTATGCCCATCTGCTCCCCACACCGATGATGAACATCATTAACGGTGGCGCCCATGCCGACAACGCCATCGACTTTCAAGAGTTCATGATTATGCCGGTTGCCGCAAAATCATCTGCCGACAGCATCCGCATCGGTTCCGAGGTTTTTCATGCCCTTAAGAAGCTTCTCTCAGAAAGCGGATTCAATACCTCCGTCGGCGATGAAGGCGGATTTGCACCAAACTTCAAAAGCACGGAGCAAGGCCTTGAATTCATTATGAAGGCCATCAAGTCAGCTGGATATAACTCCGGCAGCGACATTGTTCTGGCACTGGATGTGGCTTCCACCGAATTCTTCAAAAAAGGGAAGTATCATCTTGAAGGAGAAGGCAAAACGCTTTCCTCGGAACAGATGGTTTCCTACTACGAAAAACTGGTCGGGAAATTCCCTATCGTTTCCATCGAAGACGGCATGGCCGAAGACGACTGGGAGGGCTGGATCGAACTGACCAAACGTCTGGGCAGTAAAGTCCAGCTGGTCGGTGACGATCTGTTTGTAACCAATACCACCCGCCTGAAGCAAGGCATTGAGCAGGGCGCCGCCAATGCCATTCTGGTCAAAGTCAACCAGATCGGCACTTTGACAGAAACCCTGAATGCGGTGCAAACCGCCCAGAAAGCCGGGTTCGGCGTCATCTTCTCCCACCGTTCGGGCGAGACCGAGGATTCCACCATC
>CAYWIT010000003.1:0-10142 GCA_964458415.1 uncultured Rhodospirillaceae bacterium | reverse complement strand
CCGATCTGGCCGTGGCCACCAACGCCGGACAGATCAAAACCGGCTCCCTCTCCCGTTCCGACCGGATCGCCAAATACAACCAGCTGATCCGGATTGAAGAGGAACTGGGCCCCTCCGGCTGTTTTGCCGGTCGCGACCCGATCAAGGGGCTGGTCCGCAAAAAGTCCGTTCTGAAAACTGTTGAAAGCAAGAAAAAACGAGCCGGGTGATGTCTGGCCGTATCACTCTGGTTTCAGGCGCAGATGCCAATTATTACCCCCTGCTTCTGGAATGGATCCATTCCATCAAGCGCTTTCCCGAAAGCGCCGGAGTTGATATTTGCATTCTGGATGCAGGCCTGACGGCTGAGCAGGTGGAAAACCTGCGCCCCTATGCGGCCCGTATCGTGCGCCCCGACTGGCCGGTAGAACTGCCCGCCCAAAAGACTTCAGGCAAAGAGTACCTTAAATCCTGCGTGTGCCGCCCCTTCCTGCCGAAAATATTCCCGGGCTACGATACCTATATGTGGATGGATTCCGATACATGGGTGCAGAACTGGAGCGCCGTCGCCCTTTTCCTGCAGGGTGCCGCACTGTATCCCGGCAAGATGATCCTGACAGGCGCCGTGGACCGCGCCTACAAGCGGCAGATCCGCGTCAAATGGCTGTGGAAATGGCCTTATCGCGTCACCAATTTCTATTTTTCGAACGCGCAAAAACCCTTCGGGTTCAAGATCGCGCGGGAACTCCTGTCGCATTACCTTCTTTCCGCAGGCTGCTTCGCGCTGGCCGGCAATGCGCCGCACTGGCAGGCGTGGCAGGACCTTGCCGTCATCGCCATGCGTCGCGGCAAGCTGTTCCCTGCCGAACAGCTCTCGCTGGGCGTGCTGCTGCATGTGAAGGGTTTCGCGGCCGAAGTCCTGCCGGCCTACACGCACTGGCTTTGCGGCCAGACTCTGCTGAAATGGGACGGCAATCACAGCCAGTTCGTCGAGCCCTATCTGCCGCATGCGCCCATCGGCATCCTGCATATGGCGGGGATCGACGACATGCGCGCCGACCGTTCCGCCACGCGCACACTGGAAACACTCTCAGGCGGAACGATCGCCAAGAATTACCGCTATCCGCATTACGATGCGGGCAACCTGCGCACCGGATCGCCCGACCGCGCCTGACCCCTTTCAAGGATGACCGAAATGCCTATCCCCCTTTCCAAACTGACCCCGCAGAAAATCGCCGCAAAAACTGTAAAGGAAAGCCGCCGTCTGGCATCACAGCTCTGGCGGCACGATATCAATATTGCGGGCTATAACGGGCTGCGCTGGCTGCTCAACCGCCAGAACCGCGTGGATCGCAAGGTGATCTGCGGCGGGTACGAACGCGAGCAATACGGATACCTTGCTGAAAAGATGAAGGAACGGGGCTGCGACATCTTCCTCGACATCGGCGCGAATTTCGGCCTTTACGCTGTGCAGGTGGCCGCCTCCGGCCTTGCCCATCAGGTGCAGGCCTTCGAGCCCGACCCCCGCAACCATGCCCAATTACAGGCCAACGTCTATCTGAACCGCCTTGCCGCGCGGATATCCTGCCATGCTGTCGCGCTGTCCGACAGGGCGGGAACGGTGACATTCGAACTTTATCCGCAGAAATCAACAGGCCAGAGCCGCGTGCAAATGGCCCCCTCGCAAGAGGTGGGCGTGGAAGCAATCTCCGTCACGGCGGCAAGACTCGACGACACTCTGCCGGCGCAAGGGCAGCGCGTGTTCATGAAAATCGACGTCGAAGGCCATGAAAAGGAAATGCTGCAAGGCGCCATGCGCACGCTGCGCGATAACGACTGCTTCCTGCAGATTGAAGCGTGGCCGGGCAAAGAGGCTGCACTTGAAGAGCAAATGCGCGGTATGGGATACCGCCGCGTAAACGTCATCAATCAGGATCACTACTACGCGAAGGAATAAAAACCGCGCATGGAGTTCAGGAAAGACATCAACGGGCTTCGTGCCGTGGCCGTTCTTGCGGTCATGTTCTATCACTTCGGCCTGACGGGATTTTCCGGCGGCTTTGCGGGCGTTGACGTCTTTTTCGTCATTTCCGGCTTTCTCATGACCGGCATCATCCTGACCGGAATATCCGGGCGCAGGTTCTCCGTCCTGTCTTTCTACCGCGCCCGCGCCAGACGCATCGTGCCAGCCTTGGCGACACTGTGCGGGGCGCTTTTGCTGGGGGGATGGTTTTTCAGCCCGCCCGCCGACTATACCCAGCTCGGAAAACAAGCAGCCAGTGCGCTTGTCTTTATTTCCAACTTCACCTTCCGCGCCGAGGATGGATATTTCGACAGCTTCTCGCAAGACAAATGGCTGCTGCATACATGGTCGCTCTCCGTCGAGTGGCAGTTTTATCTGCTATTCCCCGTCTTTCTGATGCTGCTATGCCGGAAATGTGGCGGCGTTTTACCCTTGCGCCGGCTGGCCGTGTTTTTCGCGATTCTGGCAGGAGCGTCCCTGACCGCCTCCGTTTTCCTGACAGCACGGGATTTCGCCTCCGCCTTCTATCTCCTGCCCACCCGCATGTGGGAAATGACGGCAGGCGCCTTCGCCTTTCTACTCTCCTTGCGTGCACGGCGCCTGCCTTTTACGATGCCTATGTATGCAACAGGACTGTTCCTGATCGGACTGTCTGTAACTCTTTTCAGCGCGGAAACGCCATGGCCGGGGTTCGCGGCGCTGGCCCCCGTTCTGGGCGCTTTTTTTATCATCGCAGCAGGATTTGATGACCGGTTCTTCCTGTCCGGACGCGTCTTGCAGGCGGTGGGGACATGGTCCTACTCCATCTACCTCTGGCACTGGCCCGTTCACGTCGCCTTGCGTCACGCGCATCTGGATCAGGACCCTCGCTGGATATCCTTCGGGCTGGCACTGTCGGTTCTTCTCGGGTTTCTTTCCTACCGCTTTGTCGAAACGCCGCTGCGCAGGCATTCAGGCAGCGGGACGTTTAGAAAGGCCGTTCTGGCAGCAGCTTTTGCAGCGCTGGTCCTTTCTGGCGCCCTTGTATATTGGCAGCACGGTGTTTCCGCCCGCGTCGGAAAGACGATTATGCGCATTGAAAGCGTGATCAATGACGCCAAAACACAGCGTACAGCCCCCTGCGCCAAAGGAGATATCACTTATTCTTACCCCGCCTGTACCGATGAATCACCCGTCTTCGCCGTTTGGGGCGACAGTCATGCCGGTGCTGCTTTTATCGGCATGCGCGAGGCCGCTGGAAACCGCTATGGCATTGCTTTCAACAAGGGATGCCCACCCCTTGAAAACGGCTATCTGGAAGGAAAAAAGGGAGAGACGGAATGTACGGAATACACGCGGAAAGTCCTCGAACGCATCACCACTCTGCCGCCCGACGTTCCCCTGATCATCATGTTCCGGCTGACCTACTATCTTTACGGGTATAACGAACATCCTGGCAAGCCTGTCGTTTTGCGCTATCTCGACCTTCCGAACGAAGAAACCGGACGCAACCCCCTTGGCATTTTCACGGAAAGACTGACGGGATCGCTCTGCACTGTCGCAAAAGGCGGACGCCGCGTCTACGCAGTCAAGCCAACACCGGAAATGGGGATCGAGGTGCCGCAAACGCTTTCCCGCCAAATGATGCTGCGCGGCTATGCGGACGATGTCACAATTTCAAGAAGGGAATATGCGGCACGACACGACAAGATGATCGGAGCACTGGAACAAGCCGCGCAAACATGCGGCGTCACGTTGCTTGACCCCGTGCCGTATCTTTGCGACGAAACTGTCTGCAAGGGATCAGAAAACGGACTGCCGCTCTATCATGACGACGATCACCTCAGCGTGGACGGCGCCAGAAAACTTGTCCCGATGTTCCGCCCTGTATTTGAAAGTGGAAAATAAAAAAAAGGAGAGGCCGAAGCTGCGTTTGAGCGCAACTCCGGCCTTCCATACGGTGCGGGACGTGAAGCCCCGCGCCGTGTTACCGACAATCCTGCGGTTTCAAGGCCGATGAATGTATAAGAACCTTTCGGTTTCTCTACGATTCGATTGCCGATACACGTGCATTGCAACACGTCGCGCCGATTCGCAAAGTGATGAAAGTCAAAAACCGTAAATCTTGTTTTTTGTAACGCCGGTCAATCCGGCATGCCGCTCCTTAATGGCCACCTCTAAAAACCATGCGCCATCGCTTGAAGACAGAATCCCCTTTAGAGAGATGGCGGCTTTGGCTTAGAAACGGAGGGCTTTTCTTCCGGCAGCTTTTGCTGGGCAGGCTGTCCGGCCTTATTAAATCCATCCTGCACGATTTTATTCGTCAAAGATGGGGCCTCCGCCTCATGGTGAACGGCAACGGATGGCGGCTGTTGCCCCTTCTTTTTTGAAAAGAGGCTTTTAATTTTTTTGCCGATCACCTGAACCGGTGTGACGAAAAGCGCTTTGGCGCTGGCAAGGCCGACCATCAGGCCCAGCGCTGCAATTTTTAGACCGTCATTCGTGAAGAATTTTTTCAACCCTGCGCCCACCGCGAAAAGAGCCAGAGAAACAACAGGAAGAGCGATACCGCCAACAGCGGCTCCCGCAACGCCAATGGCGGCCATGCCCGCAACAGAGGCTACAGGAAACAGCATAACGGCAGCAGCCGCGCCTGCGACGACGCCAGTCACGGGAAAAAACAACCATTTCTTTTGTGATTTATCCAGCATGGCAAAGCCCTTTCTCAAGCCGCTTTCGCCGTCGCGGCGTAAGCTTCCGTTTTCAACAGACGATCAATAGCGACAAGCTGCTCCAGAATGGCGGGCATGTCCTCCAGTTTGACCATATTCGGGCCGTCAGACGGCGCTTTATCGGGGTCTTGATGCGTTTCCATGAACACGGCAGCCACGCCGACGGCAATGGCCGCACGCGCCAGATAAGGCACCATACGGCGGTCGCCGCTGGTGGCTGTTCCGGCGCCGCCCGGTTGCTGGACAGAGTGGGTGGCGTCAAAGACAACCGGATGGCCGGTTTCTGCCATGATCGGCAAAGCGCGCATATCATTGACCAGCGTATTATACCCGAAGGAAACCCCACGCTCGCACAGCATCACATTCGGATTGCCGCTGTCGGTGATTTTTGCGGCCACGTTCTTCATATCCCAAGGCGCCAGAAACTGGCCCTTTTTAACATTGATGATTTTTCCGGTTTCGGCAGCGGCGATCAATAGATCCGTCTGGCGGCACAGAAAGGCCGGAATTTGCAGGACATCCGCAACGGTAGCAACCTGCGCGCATTGCTCCGGCGCATGCACATCGGTTACGACGGGCAGATTCATTTTCTTGCGGACTTCCTCAAGAATCGGCAGGCTTTTCTCCAGCCCCATCCCCCGCCCCGCCTTCAATGACGTCCGGTTGGCTTTATCAAAGGATGTTTTATAAATAAGCGGAATTCCCAGCTTGGTCGTCATTTCCTTCAGTGCGCCGGAAATATCAAAGGCATGGTCTTTTGATTCAAGCGCACAAGGCCCTGCAATCAGGACAAAAGGCAGATCGTTACCGATTTTAAAATGCTGCAAGGGGATATGATGTTGTACACTCATGAGAAAGCATCCTGTTATGGGTTTTTATGAATATAGCCCGCAAGTAACGGCTGTCAATTGTTTCTTTCTTGACGCCATGAGTCCGCTGTGATTCCATGGAAGCATGACGACCTTTCAACAAAAACAGTCTTTTTCCATCTCGCAAACGCTGGTAACCGTGCTCAGCTTCGGGCTTTTTATCTATTTTGCCTATCCCCTGCTGCATGGTGACAACGGCTATTTCGCCCTAAAAGGGCTGCAACAAAAACTTGCCGTCGCGGAAGAGCGGCAAGCAAGGACGGTCGCCGAGCGGACAGCCCTTGAAAACCGGGTTAAAATGCTGCGTCCGCAAAGCATTGATCTGGACCTGCTCGACGAGCGCGCCCGTATCGTGCTTGGTTTTATAAAACCGAGCGAAAAAGCAATTATAACCGATTATTCTGAAAAATAAATACGCAGCTCCCTGCTTGCAAAGAGAGGGATATTGCCTTAGTAAATTAAGGCAATTCATCTGACATGCATCTTTATTTAAAGAGGTCCCTTGTGACGACATCAACATCCCCTGGCAAAGCAAAGCTGGAAACCGTGAAATCCACTTCCAACATCGCCTCCCCCGAACAGATGCTCCAGTATTACAAGGACATGCTTCTGATCCGCCGCTTTGAAGAAAAAGCCGGACAGCTCTACGGCATGGGACTGATTGGCGGATTTTGCCATCTTTACATCGGACAGGAAGCCGTCGTTGTCGGCATGCAATCCGCTCTGGAACCCAAAGACGCCGTCATCACAGCCTATCGTGACCACGGCCATATGCTGGCCTGCGGCATGGAGCCCAACGGCGTCATGGCCGAACTGACAGGACGCGCCGGCGGCTATTCCCGCGGCAAAGGCGGATCGATGCATATGTTCAGCCGCGAAAAGAATTTCTACGGCGGCCACGGCATTGTCGGGGCCACAGCGCCCCTCGGCGCCGGACTGGCCTTTGCGCACAAATACCGTGGCGATGGCGGCATTTGCACGGCTTATTACGGCGATGGCGCGGCCAATCAAGGCCAGATCTACGAAGCCTATAATATGGCGGCGCTGTGGAAATTGCCGATCATCTTTGTCATTGAAAACAACAAATACGGCATGGGTACCAGCCAGACGCGCCATGCCGCAGGCGAACTGTGGAAGCGCGGCGAGGCCTATGGCATTCCCGCCAAGCGCATTGACGGCATGGATATTCTCACCGTGCGTGCCGCCGCGCTGGAAGCCGTCGAATATGTGCGTGGCGGCAACGGCCCGATGATCATGGAGTTCGATACTTATCGCTATCGCGGCCATTCGATGTCGGATCCCGGGAAATACCGCTCCAAGGAAGAAGTCGAACAGATGCGCGAAAACCGCGACCCGATCGAGGGTATAAAAAAGAAAATCATCGACCTCGGCAAATTCAGTGAAGACGATTTCAAATCCGTCGAAAAACAAATCCGGATGATCGTCAACGAAGCAGCGGAATTCGCCCAGCAAAGCCCCGAACCAGCCCCGTCCGAGCTCTGGACGGATGTACTGGTCGAATAGGCACAGACGGATAAAGGAAATGAATATGCGACTGATTAAAACGCTTCTTTGCCTCTCTGCAATAATAACGATGTCTTTGCAAGCAACGCCCTCCCTCGGGGAAAAACGGGTAACAATGGCAAAACAGAAATCCGCGCAGTGCGCCCTGAAAGAAACAAACACGCTCAATGTCAGCTACACCCGTATGGCGCAGGATATCCCGCAAGCCAAAAAACTGATTGATGACAGAACTCAGGAAATAAAAGATCTCGCCGCGAAATCCGGAATTACCAACGTCGATATTACCTCCATGAATTACAGCATTAGCAGCAATAATGCTGGTCAAGGGACGATCCCCTCGACCTTTCAGGTCTACGGCAATATCACGCTCCAGACTGAACCTGCCGACAAGGCCCTCGAATACATGGCCGCGCTGACGAACATTGGTTATAGCGTCAGTTATAATGCCAACGCCTACAAGAGATGCGACGACACCCCTGTCGGCGCGGAATATGCGGATTAAGGAGCAGAACGTCAATGTCCATCAACATTCTCATGCCGGCACTCTCTCCCACGATGACCGAGGGAAAACTGACCAAGTGGCTGAAAAACGAAGGCGACGCGGTCAAAGCCGGACAGGTCATCGCCGAAATTGAAACCGACAAGGCCACGATGGAAGTCGAAGCCGTCGACGAAGGCATCCTCGGCAAGATCCTTGTTCCCGCCGGAACCGAGGGCGTGGCCGTCAATACGCCGATTGCCGTTCTGCTGGAAGAAGGCGAGAGAGAAATCGCAGCAATCCCCGCCGACAAGGTGAAACCGGTTTCCGACATGGTCGCCCCTTCCTGTGCATCTGTCCCGGCTGAATCGCCTTTAGGAGCTGGAGGCCCAATAGAAAAGGACTGGACAGGACCCACCGTTACCCTCACCGTGCGCGAAGCGCTGCGGGATGCCATGGCTGAAGAAATGCGCAAAGATGGCGATGTTTTTGTCATGGGCGAAGAAGTTGCCGAATATCAGGGTGCTTACAAAGTCACGCAAGGCTTGCTGCAGGAATTCGGCGCGAAGCGCATCATTGATACCCCCATCACCGAATACGGCTTTGCAGGCGTTGCCGTCGGCGCCGCCTTTACCGGCCTGAAACCCGTTGTTGAATTCATGACCTGGAACTTTGCCATGCAGGCGATTGACCATGTCATCAACTCGGCGGCAAAAACACTGTATATGGCAGGCGGGCAGCTGGGCTGCCCCATCGTCTTCCGCGGCCCCAATGGCGCCGCGTCGCGTGTGGGCGCGCAACACTCGCAATGCTATGCCAGCTGGTACGCGCATTGCCCCGGGCTGAAAGTCATCGCGCCATGGTCTTCCGCCGACGCCAAAGGACTGCTGAAAGCGGCCATCCGCGACCCCAACCCGGTTGTCTGCCTTGAAAATGAAATCATGTACGGGCAATCCTTCGCGGTTCCCGCCGACCCCGATTTTATCGTGCCGATCGGCAAAGCAAAAATTGAACGGCAGGGAACCGACGTGACCATCACCGCCTTTTCGCGCATGGTGGGCGTCGCATTGCAAGCCGCCGAAAAGCTGGCGGAACAAGGGATCAGCGCGGAAGTGATCAACCTCCGCACGCTGCGCCCGCTGGATACCGAAACCATCATCAACAGCGTGAAGAAAACCAACCGTCTTGTCTCCGTCGAGGAAGGCTGGCACTTCGCCGGCATCGGCGCGGAAATGGCGGCGCTGATGATGGAAACCTGTTTCGATTATCTGGACGCGCCCGTCACCCGCGTTTACGGCGCGGATGTGCCCATGCCCTATGCCGCCAATCTTGAAAAACTGGCCTTGCCGCAGGAAGACGACATCATTAACGCAGTAAAAAAGGTGGCCTATGCCGCATAACGTTCTCATGCCCGCCCTCTCACCCACGATGACCGAAGGCAAGCTTGCCAAGTGGCTCAAGAAAGAAGGCGATACCGTCAAATCCGGGCAGATCATCGCTGAAATCGAAACCGACAAAGCCACGATGGAAGTCGAGGCCGTGGATGAAGGCATCATCGGAAAAATTCTTGTCCCCGCCGGAACCGAAGGCGTCAAGGTCAATACCCTGATTGCCGTTTTGCTCGAAGACGGCGAGAAAATGCCCGACCTGTCGAATGTTTCGAATACCAATGCAGTGCCCGTGAACGCGCCGACGGCTGCACCTCTTGCCGCAAAGCCCCCCGCTGCAGCTTCAGCAGCCCCCCAGTCCAGGCCAGAAACGGGCAGGGTTTTCGCCTCCCCTCTCGCCAAGCGACTGGCAAAAGAAAAAGGCATAGACCTTGCCGCCGTCAAGGGCTCCGGCCCGCATGGGCGCATTATTCGGGACGATCTTGAAAAAGCCCCCATCGGCGCAGTCTCTCCCATCAGAACCACGACTGCTGCCGTACCGGCATCATCAATCGACGCCAGGGCCCTCGCTGAGGCCTACGGCATTCCCTATAAGCTGGTGCCGAACTCCGGCGTACGCAAAGTGATTGCCCGCCGCCTGACGGAAGCCAAGCAGACCATTCCGCACTTCTATCTTTCTATCGATTGCGACCTAGACACGCTGCTCGCCGTGCGCAAACAGGTGAACGAAGCCGCCGATGGATTCAAGCTGTCGGTGAACGATTTCATCATCAAGGCAACGGCGCTGGCACTTCAGAAATATCCTGCCGCCAACGTGTCGTGGACGGATGACAGCGTTGTCCAGTACGAACGCGCGGATGTTTCTGTTGCCGTCGCGACCCCCAACGGCCTGATCACGCCGATCATCAAGGATGCGGCAAACAAGAGCCTGAAAGAAATCTCGAACGAGATGAAGGAACTGGCCGCCAAGGCAAAAGAAGGCAAGCTCAAGCCGCAGGAATTTCAGGGCGGCACAATTTCCGTTTCCAACCTTGGCATGTTCGGCATCCGTGAATTTGCGGCTATCGTCAACCCGCCGCAGGGCGCCATCCTCGCCGTTGGCGCGGGAGAACAAAGGGCTGTCGTGAAAAATGGCGCGCTGGCCGTGGCCAACATGATGACCGTGACCAT
>CAYWIT010000002.1:33587-165326 GCA_964458415.1 uncultured Rhodospirillaceae bacterium | reverse complement strand
AAAATGGTCGGACTGAAAGGATTTGAACCTTCGACCCCTTGCACCCCATGCAAGTGCGCTACCAGGCTGCGCTACAGTCCGACATATCTGGAACGAGCTCTTATAGCAAACCCGCAAGGGGATTGCAAACAGCTTTTCGCCCCTGTCAATGCGTTGAAAAACCGAAGGAAATCGGAATTTAATCAATCAGGTTGCGCATCGCCTTGAGTTCGGAGAGCATCGCTTTCAGCTCGTCCTTGTTTTTGGCAACGGCTTTTTCTACCGGAGATGCGGGCGCCATTTCAGGAGCGGAAACTTCTTCCACAGCACTCACCCGGGCAGCAAGATTCCCGCGCGTGGAAGACAGCAGTTTCTGCACGCCCTTGATCGTATAGCCTTCCTGATACAGCAGGTGATGGATGTTCTTCAGCAATTCGACATCTTCCGGACGATAGTAGCGCCGCCCGCCCCCACGCTTCATTGGCTTGATCTGGCTGAACTTTGTTTCCCAGAAACGCAGGACATGCTGTTCGACCCGCAACTCGTCAGCAACTTCGCTGATGGTCCGGAACGCCCCGGCGGATTTTTGCGCGGTGGCCTTTGATTTCATAGGACGGCGGTTTGGAAGTGTTTGTGGCGTGGCGGTCAACCCGCTCTGGTTATCGCGACGAACTTCAGGAGTAGACTTCGATGTATGGCTTGCAGCGGTCATGGAAGATTCCTTAATAACTTTGCTTCAACTGGCGGAATTGATTATTCCGCGCTTTGTTTTTCTTCTTTATTAATACGTTCTTTTAAAACGTTACTGGCACGGAACGTCAAAACACGGCGCGGAAGGATTGGCACTTCTTCGCCCGTCTTTGGGTTACGTCCAATACGCTGACGCTTGCTGCGCACCTGAAACGTCCCGAAGGAAGAGATTTTCACCATCTCCCCGCGTTCCAGCGCCCGGCAAACTTCTTCAAGAACGGTTTCGACCAGATCCGCCGACTCATTACGAGAGAGCCCGACCTGCTCATAGACAGCCTGACTAAGGTCCGCACGTGTTATTGTTTGATGAGAATTGTTCATTTTATACTCCTCAAGATCCGAGAACATCACAGTACCGATTCACATTTCGTCAGTCAATACAAAGAGTTGAGAAATTAAGTTACAGTGACGGAAATGAAAAAAACACTTGCAAAAACGCAATTTCTCAAGTGAGTCTTTTATTACCACCGGACCAGCGCCGACCCCCATGTCAGCCCGCCGCCCATTGCTTCCATCAGAATCAGATCGCCCCGGCAGATTCGCCCGTCATTCACAGCCGCCGCCAATGCCAGTGGAATCGACGCTGCCGAGGTGTTGCCATGTTCGCCGACAGTGACGACAACCTTTTCCGGCGGCAGATTCAATTTCTCCGCCGTCGTGTCGATGATTCTCTTGTTGGCCTGATGCGGAACCAGCCATGTCACCTCGGACGGATCAATGTGGTTCGCAGCCATGGCTTCCGTAATCGCCTCCCCCATGCGCGTAACGGCATGCCGGAAAACCTCTTTGCCATTCATACGGACATGGCCGACCGTTCCCGTCGTCGAAGGCCCGCCATCCACATAGAGCAAATCCCGCTGCGCGCCTTCGGAATGGAGATGCGTCGAGAGAATCCCACGATCAGCCTTGGTCCCGGTCGCGCTATCGTCGGCCTCAAGAATAACGGCCCCCGCGCCATCGCCAAAAAGCACGCAAGTCGTGCGGTCGCTCCAGTCCAGCAGGCTGGTAAAACGTTCAGCTCCGATGACAAGAGCACGCCGTATCTGTCCGGCTTTAATGAAATTATCGGCCGTCGCCAGAGCAAAGATAAAGCCGGAGCACACGGCCTGCATATCAAGAGCAAAGCCTTTGTCGCCCATGCCGATATTATCCTGCACGACCACCGCCGTTGCCGGAAAAGTCCGGTCCGGCGTCGTCGTCGCCAGAAAAATGGCATCAATATCACGGCCAGTCAGCCCTGCGCTTTGCAGCGCTTTCTCGGCCGCACGCGTCGCCAGATCCGAGGTCTTTTCATCTTCTGCCGCGACATGGCGCTGGCGAATCCCCGTGCGTTGCGTAATCCATTCATCCGTGGTGTCAACAAGGGCTGCCAAATCTGTATTCGTCAAAACCTTTTTCGGCAGATAGCTGCCACAGCTGATCATGACGGAACGCCGCGTCATCGCTCAGTCTCCCTGACGCCATGCCCGAGCCGCCGCAGCTCCGATTCAACTTTTTCATTAAATCTGTTCATGGCAAGATCCGCCGCAACGCTGATAGCATTGGCAAAGCCGATTGCATCCGTTCCTCCATGACTTTTAATACACAACCCGCGCAAACCCAAAAGGCTGGCTCCGTTATAATAACGCGGGTCTATCCGCTTTGAGAAGCTTTTCAATGCTTTGTAACAGATTAACAACCCGGGAATGCAGAAGACGGCACCAATTTTTACCCAAATGGAGGAATAAAAAGCCTCTTTCATCATATGCTTGATAAGCTTGGCCGTCCCCTCGATCGCCTTTAGTGCGACATTGCCGGTAAAGCCATCCGTCACGACGACATCAAACTTTCCGGTCATAACTTCATCCCCCTCGACATAACCGGTATAAATTCCGGGCAACGGGGCTTTTTCAAGCAGCTCGGTCGCCTCGCGCACAAGGGTATTGCCCTTCATGGCCTCTGAACCGATGTTGAGCAATCCAATTCTCGGTGAATCAATCTTGAAGATTTCACGTGAAAAAACGCCGCCAAGGATCGCGAATTCCAGCAAATTATTCGGGTCGCATTCGGCATTCGCCCCTAAATCCATAAAAACGGTGCCGTGTCCGGGGATTCTGGTCGGCATATAAGTCGCAATCGCCGGACGGTCGATCCCCGGCAATACTTTCAGGCTGAATTTTGCCATTGCCATCAAAGCGCCTGTATTGCCGGCAGAGACGACACAATCCGCATCCCCCTTCGCCACGGCATCAATCGCCAGACGCATGCTTGAATTGCGCCCGCTGCGGAGCGCATGGGCCGGCTTGTCCTCGCTGGTAATGCGATCGGGCGTATGGCGAATTTCGATAACCTGATCAAGGCCGGCGTGTCTGGCGACAAGAGGGCGAATCTGCGACTCATCCCCGAAAATAATAAATCGCGCCTGCGGATATTTTGCGCGGGCCAGCTGTGCGCCGTCAACCACAATACGGGGGGCAGAATCCCCCCCCATGCCGTCCAGCGATATGACGAGATCACGGCGCAAGGTCAATATGATCCTGATAGAGAGATAGACGCAACCGGGTTGCCGTCAGAAGATCAGTCAACGTCGATGACTTGCTGACCCTTGTACATGCCTGTTTTACGGCAGACATGATGCGGACGTACCATTTCACCCGTCTGCTTGTCTTCCACAACGGAGGGAGACTTCAGCGCATGGTGAGCCCGGCGCATATTTCTTCTGGATTGGGATGTTTTCTTCTTTGGAACTGCCATAGCACTACACTCTGTTTATTTGGGTTCGACCTGTCGGCCCCGCTTTCAGGGTTTATTACATAAGCAAAACCCGCGCCCGAAGCAAGCAAAATCTCACCATAGATACCTGTTTTCTTGGGATATTCAAGAATTAATCACCGGCTCTGGCCCCATAGCCCCGATTTTTGTTTGACATAATGTTAATATCCGGTTAACATTTTACTGTCATCGTTATAAACAGGATTCTTCATGCCGGGATTGATAAAAACATTTAACAGCATTGACGGGGCCGCTCCGTCCAAAGCCGCGCAGGAACTCCCCGCCTGGAGCCAAAGTTACACCCAGCAGAAAAACGGCACTCTTTTTGTACCTTGGGATGAAGTTTCCGAGAATATAAGAAAACGGCACCTTGAACAAAGCATCCTGCGTCATACCGTCGTGCAGAGGCCCTTCAAAATCGGCAAGCCGCTTCAATTCCAAAAACCGCAATAAATCCCTTAAAAAAAGCTCTGTGGGTCAATGTCGATTTTCAGCTGAAAAACTGAAGGAATTTTGAAAGCGGAAAGCCATTCTGACATGTATTTCTGCAAAGACACCGCTTTGCCGGTTTTGACAAGAAACCGCCGCCGGTGCTGCCCCCGCAAAAAAGCAAGCGGCGCCGGTGCCGGCCCCAGCACATGCACATCATCATAGCGCGGCGCCTTTTGCGCCAGATGACGGCAGAACTGCTCCAGCTTGATTTCATCAGCGCCCGAAACGATCACCGCGGCCAGCCGCCCGAAAGGCGGCATCCCCGCCTTTTCCCGATCTGCGGTTTCTGCAGCCAGAAAAGCATCGCGGTCATTGGCGGTCAGCGCACGGATCACCGCCTGTTCCGGCATATAGGTCTGGATATAGACATGACCCGGCTTCTGTCCGCGGCCCGCCCGTCCCGCCACCTGATGCAAAAGCTGGAAAGTACGCTCGCCCGCGCGCAAATCCCCGCCGGAAAGGCCGAGATCCGCATCAATAACCCCCACGCAGGTCAGCGCCGGAAAATGGTGCCCCTTGGCGACAATCTGCGTGCCGACAATCACATCGACATCATGCCGTTCAATCCTCTGGACGGCATCGCGGATCATGTTCGGGCTGGTGATAACATCACTGGCAAGAACCAGAACGCGCGCTTCGGGCAGCAGGGTCTGCACTTCCTCCTGCACGCGCTCGACCCCCGGCCCGCAAGCGACCAGACTCTCCTCGCCATGACATTCCGGACAAGCTTTCGGCACAGGCTGGCTGTACCCGCAATGATGACACTGCAACCGTGTATGCCGCCGGTGCTCGACCAGCCAGGCCGTGCAGGACGGGCATTGGAAACGATGGCCGCAGGTCCGGCACAGCGTCAACGGCGCATAGCCGCGACGGTTCAGGAACAACAACGATTGTTCCTTGGCCGCCAGTGTATTTTTTAAAGCTTCTTCCAGCGGCGGCGACAAAAACCTTCCCCGTGCGGGCGGATTTTTTTTCAGGTCAACGACATGCACAGCGGGCAATTTTGCTCCGGCATGTCTGGACGGCAAGAGTAGGTATTGATATTTCCCCTGTTGCACATTCACCATGGTTTCCAGCGAGGGCGTGGCGGAAACCAGCACAACCGGAAAACCTCCCTGCCGGGCGCGCACCACAGCCATATCCCGCGCATTATACATCACGCCATCTTCCTGCTTGTAAGAAGCATCATGTTCTTCATCGACAATGATCAGCCCCAGACTGGCATAGGGCAAAAACAGCGCCGACCTTGCCCCCACCACGACCCGCGTAACACCCGTGGCCACCCCTGACCATGCGGCACGGCGCTTGGCCGGAGAAACCTCCGAATGCCAGAGCGCAGGCGCCACGCCGAAGCGCCGCTCGAACCGCTCCAGAAACTGGGCGGAAAGAGCGATCTCCGGCAATAAAATCAAAACCTGCCTGCCCTGCCGGAGCGTTTCCGCCACCGCTTCGAAATAAACCTCGGTCTTGCCAGCCCCCGTGACACCGTCAAGCAGCACGGCGGAAAACGCCCCCTGCCGCACAAATTCACCAAGGGATTCCGCTGCCGCCTGCTGCTCCGCGGAAAAAGAAATATCCAAGGGAGAAACATCCACCATCCGGCACGGCGCCGGCATGGAAAACGGCAAAGCCACCAATTGTCCCGCCTGCGCCATGGAACGAATAATCGCAGGACCGCATCCCGCCGCCCGCGCAATATCCGCGGCACGGCGCGGCACGCCATCTTTCAGCAAATATGCGATTTTCAGACGCGGGGTAGAAAGCTTTTGCGGCAGCGTTTCCGGCAGAGTATAGGCTTGCCCGCCCTTGGGAGGAGTCAGCGCCTCTGGCACGCTCAGGCTCATTTTCAGGACAGCACCCGGCGGTGCCATTGTATAATGCGCCACCCACTCCAGAAATCTGCGCTGTGCCGCGTTCATCGGCGGAACCACATCGTATTTCTGCAGGACTGTTTTCAGTTTTGCCGGATCAACCGCCTTTTCCTCCGGCCCCCGCTCCCAGACCACGCCCACAGTTTCCCGCCGCCCGAACGGCACCCTTACATAATCCCCCGGCTCCGCCGTCATTCCCGGCGGCAATAAATAATCGTAAGCCCTTGATAACGGATAAGGGACCAGAACACGGACTTTTTGACCCGTTTGGGGAGGTGATAAAAAACTGGCTTGCGACATAGTCATTAGGTACACTAATCCTTGTCAAAAAGGAAGGGAACACTTAACCATGAAATTCTTTATCGATACCGCCGATATTGCCGAAATCAAGGATCTGGCCGCCACGGGCCTGCTGGACGGGGTGACAACCAATCCTTCGCTCGTCGCACAATCAGGCGCTAAAAACTTTATCGAGCTGATCGAAAATATCTGCGAGATCGTTGAAGGCCCCGTCAGCGCCGAGGTCGGCGCCACCGATTATGCCACCATGCTGAAAGAAGGCCAGCGCCTTGCCAAAATCGCCGATAACATCGCGGTCAAGGTTCCCCTCACCCCCGACGGCCTCAAAGTTTGCAAAGCCCTTTCAGATCAGGGGACGATGGTCAACGTCACGCTCTGCTTTTCAGCAGCACAGGCCCTTCTTGCCGCCAAAGCGGGCGCCACATTCGTTTCTCCCTTCGTCGGGCGTCTGGACGACATCGGTACGGACGGCATGCAGCTGATTTCCGACATCGTGCAGATTTACCGGCAATATCCCTCGATTGAAACGGAAGTTCTGGTCGCCTCTATCCGCCATCCGATGCATCTGGTGGATGCGGCCATGATGGGCGCGCATGTCGCCACCATTCCGCCAAAGGTCATCCGCCAGCTTTACCAGCATCCCCTGACCGACAAAGGCCTTGCCGCCTTTGTCGCCGACTGGCAAAAATCCGGCCAGAAAATTCTGGATGCCGCCTGATGCTGAAGGAACAGGGAAAAATCATGCCCGCCATGACAGATGAAGATGTCATTGCCTTTCTAAAGTCGAACAAAGGCTTTTTCAAGGCAAACCCGCAAGTACTGGAACATATGGATTTGCCAGGCGATACCCATGGCAAGGGCGTGGTGAACTTTCAACAGGCCCTGCTGGAAAAGCTGAAGGCTGACAAAAGCACGGCGCAAAAAGTCCAACGTGACCTGATCGAAACCGTCCGCGCCAACATGAGCAACCAGAGCCGCATCCATATGGCCATTCTGGCCCTGCTGGAAGCCGATACCTTTGAAGAATTTATCGCGACGATTACACAGGACTTTCCTGTTTTGCTGGATGTGGACACGGTCAACCTTGTCATTGAATCCACCTCCCGTGAAATTCCTTTCGTCAATCAGGCGGGAATCCGCTTTGCGCATCCGGGAACCGTCCAGAAGTGGCTTGGCACGGGGGATGCCCTGCTGCAACCCAATATCAACGGCAACGAGGAAATGTTCGGCCCCGGCGCCGGACTGGTCAAGAGTCATGCCCTGCTGCGCCTTGAAATCAGCCAGAATACACCGGCGGGCATCATGGCCTTCGGCTCGCGCGACCCCGAAGCGTTTCATCCGGAACAGTCCATTGATCAGATCGGCTTTCTGGCGCAAGTCGTCGAGAGGTGCTTCCGTTTATGGCTGGACGTACAGATATAGAGATCAACCCGCCTTCGGTCGCGCCGGATCTGCTGGACAGATTTGCGCTCTGGGTCAATTTTCTGCGGTTTGAAAAACATTTCTCGCCGCACACGCTCCGCGCCTATCTTGCCGATATGCATTTCTTCTTTGAATTCCTGACAAAACATCTGGGCAGGCCGCCCTCCCTCAACGACATCGGCGACGCTTCGCTCCGTGATTTCCGCAGCTGGATGACGCAGGATATGACATCGGGCTCTTCAGCGGCGACACGGGCGCGCCATCTGGCCACAGTGCGGAATTTTTTCCGCTGGCTGGATTTCAACGGCCATCTGCACAATCCCTACCTCAAGCATATCCGCACCCCGAAACAACCCAAACGCCTGCCCCGCGCCTTGTCGCCAAAAGCCGCCAAAGACGTCTCCGTTAACGCGCATCAAGGCCTAGATGAACACTGGAGCGGACTCCGCGACCGCGCCTTGTTTACACTCCTCTATGGTTGCGGGCTGCGCATCAGCGAGGCCTTGCAGCTCGATTACGGCACGCGCCCGCAAAATGGAGAGGTCCGCGTTCTGGGGAAAGGAAACAAAGGGCGCATTGTTCCCGTCCTTCCCGTTGTCGAAGCCACCCTGAAAAGTTATATCAGCAGTTGTCCGTTATTATTCGAAAACGACTCCCCTCTGTTCAGGGGGAATCGCGGCGGGCGGCTCAACCAGAGCACGGCACAGCGCCAGATGCGCTTGCTCCGCCGCAAACTCAAGCTACCGGAAAGCGTCACGCCGCACACGCTGCGGCACAGTTTTGCCACGCATATTCTTGCCGAAGGCGGAGATTTGCGTCTGATTCAGGAGTTGCTCGGCCATGCCTCTCTGAGCACAACACAGCGTTATGCCGACTATGATAATCGTCAACTGCTGGCGATCTATGAGAAAGCGCACCCGCGCGCAAAATTGTAATATATTTTATTTGCAATTTAAGGTTGTATTTGCTATTCTGATCATGATCAACCGGGGAAAACGTCATGCCTCACCGCTTTCTCATCGTCATTATCCTCGCACTGGCCTTCCTCTGGACGAGCGCCTCTGATGCTTCTCTCCGGCAGGATGTCATCAAAGGCCCCGTTCAGGGCCACGTTATACAAATAACAGATGGCGATACTTTTACCGTACGTCTGCGTATCTGGATCGGTCAGGACATGGAAACGCATGTGCGGCTGGCCGGTATTGACGCTCCTGAAATTCACGGCAAATGTGAAAAAGAGCGCAAGCTCGCCAAAGCCGCCCACAGCGAGCTGGAACGGCTGCTGCAGAAAGGAGAGGTTGTGCTGACTGATATTCGTCTGGAAAAATATGCCGGTCGCGTGCTTGCTTCCGCCGCAACGCCGGACGGCATCCGCATTTCAGAGCATCTTATCGGCAAAGGCCTTGCCCGCCCCTATAATGGCGGAAAACGCGATGGCTGGTGTGGGTAGAGCTTTCTCTCCGTTAATTCTATTGACATAAATGCGAAGACTGTTACTATATGGCTGTTCAAAATCACGGGCAGAACATGGAACTCAGCAAAAAACACCTGACAGCGATCTTTACCTTCGCCGCCGGAATCGGATTTGGTGCCGTCACAGGCATTGCGAATCTGCTGCCACAGGATGAACAAAACAGCAAACCCGCGCAGAATTCCGTGCAGACCACAAGTGACAGGCCTCCGGCCCCCGCTTATACACTGGATGCGACAGTCACCAAGGTGCACGGGGAAAACGTGTTTCATGCCCGCGTCCATACCTGGGTAGCACAATTCGCGATGATCAGCGTTTGCCCAAAAAATAAAACGACCGCCCCCCAAGGCTGCGATTTCGAGGCGACTGTCGCAGAAGGAAAAATTGCAACCGGCGAAAATATAAAACTCTCCAGCCTGACCGCCATTTCAGCAAAAACATCCGCATCCGCCCCCACAGCCGACCTCCCCGATATCCGCCCGCGGCAGGACATCGTGCCCGGCCCCGTTTCGGCCAAGGTCGTCAAGCTTGTTGATGGCGATACCGTGCAGGTTATCGCGGAAACTTTTCCGCACCATTATGCTTTAATAGACATTCGTGTCGGTGAAATCGATACGCCGGAGAAAAAAGGGCGCGCCAAATGCACCGCCGAATCCGCCCTCGCCGAAAAAGCCAGCGCCGCCACCGAACAGCTTGTCCTCGGAAGGAAGGTTTTTCTTTATAACGTCCAGTTCGAAAAATACGGCGGTCGCGTTCTGGGCGATATCCGCACGCCGGAAGGCATCAGCGTCGCACAGAACCTGATTGAAAAAAATCTCGCCCGCCCCTACGACGGCGGTAAAAAACAATCCTGGTGCCCCTGAAAATAATAAACTTGACGTTCCAACCACAAAAAAAGGGCCTCCTGCTGCAGGAGGCCCTCTGTGTGTATGAGAAAGCTTAGCGTCTGAGAACCACGCCACCGGGAAAGCAGTTCGGGTTTTTGCTTGCGAAGTTCGGATCCCGTGCAACTTTATGCAGGCAATACAGCTCGGAAAGACTCTGCCCTTCGCCAGCCACTGCGCGCAGGGATTTCAATTCGTCAGCAGTAATGGATGCCATTTTATTAGCAGCTTCCTGTACTTTCTGCGCTGCTTTCATTTGCTCTCCCGCTACTGTTTGTTCAATACCGGCCATCGCGATACGCTGGTTGGCAGCTTCGGCCTGCGGGCCAAGATTTACGCCTGCCAATATAACATCCTTGATCACGATAAAGCCAAAACCACTATCCTTCATTCTTTTCTGCGTGTTTTGAATAACCTTGTCCGTCAGAATTTTTACAGGTGACTCTGTTTCTTTATCCTGCAGATTTGTCCGCGTCGCATCCTTGACCGATACGCTGCCATAGACATTCTGGACCTCATCAAGCGCCAGCGTAGCAAGCCTGAATTTGATACGGGTCATATATTCCTCATCATCCTCGCCGGATTTGGGAGGGATCGCCTTATAAAGGTTTTCGAGTTCTTTCTTGTTTTTCTCGGTAATGTCAATTTTAACAATGATCTGGATATTACCGGAAAGAGGCAATCCTTCTAAAACCTTGATCACACCGTAAGAAGCCCCTGGAAAATTTTTCTCAACATTCTGGTCCGGCTGGATACCCACGACAAACAATGACTGTTCGCCTTTTGTCAGTTTCACGTACTCCTCGCCGGGATAGCAGCCAAAATAACATTTTTTTCCCGGCTCCGTATCCACCATAACCTTTTCGCCCCAGCCCGTTGTTTTGATCGCAACCTCTGTTTGCTCAACACGCGGTCCACAGCCAGCCAGAAGGCCAACGCTTGCTGTAAAAACGGTAGCGAGACGCGCAACTTTATAAAAATCCAATGCCATGATCCATACCTCTCCATTATGTGTTATCTGATCCGGCGTTAATATTATGTTAATAAACGGGCCCTGTCAAGAAAAAATTATTCTGTAAATGAATTAAATTATCAAATTGAAATTATTAAATAAATTTAATTACCTTCCCAAAGCCAAATCCACCACTACAGGCACATGATCGCTCGGGCGCTCACCGCCGCGCACATCCCGCAGGATTTGTTGTTTTTGAAGCGCCGGTTTCAGTTTCTGCGTCACCCAGACGTGATCCAGCCGACGTCCTTTATCCGCCGCATCCCAATCCGCTGAACGGTAACTCCACCATGAATACAGCTTCTTGTCTTCAGGAACAAAATGCCGCACGGCATCCGCCCATTTCATCGCATTATAAAAACGCGTGAATTTTTCAATCTCGACAGGCGTATGGGAAACAACATTTATCATCTTTTTATGGTCCCAGACATCATTTTCCAACGGCGCGATGTTCAGATCCCCCACCACGACCATCGGTGCGCGCGCCGAACGATTTTCAGGGAACCAGTCGCAGAGCTCGTCAACAAAGTCCAGCTTGTGTTTGAATTTGTCATTCGCCACAGGATCGGGCTCGTATCCGCCTGCCGGAATATAAATATTGTGAATTTCAAAAGCGCCACCTTTCGCCTTCACCCTGGCCGAGATATGACGGGCATCCTCTTTGCCACAGCGCTTATGCACCTGCAGATCGTCAAGCGGATGACGCGAAAAAATTGCGACGCCGTTATACCCTTTGATGCCGGAAAAATGGTAATGCGCATATCCCTTGGCAACAAGCGGATCGACCGGAAAAAATTCGTCCGGGGTCTTTGTCTCCTGCAGGCAAAAAACATCCGGCTTCAGGCGGTCCAGCAACTGCTGCAACAGATCAATCCGGAGCCTGACAGAATTGATATTCCATGTAACGATGCGCATAGGCCTTATCCATCAGGGCCGCGGAGGTCTAAAGCCCTTTTTTGCAGCGGAAGGCGCCTGATCCAGAGCGTTCAGCGCCGCTTTCGATTGCGCCATGACATCTTCAAAAACAGCATCAAGCGCCGGATTCTGCCCTTTGATGGCAGAAAAATTCTGCTCCAGCGTGCTGAGAATCTCCCAGCGCGTCTCATGATGCTGATCAACGCGCCCCCGCCCGACCATCTGGTCGTTCATTGTCGAAAGGCCTTCCACAATAAAGATGCGGTTCATATCGCGGATCATCCCGGCATCCGGCTCGGCTTCACCCGTCATCGCCTTCAGCAGATCCACCGTACGATCCCCGAAAATATGGCGCGCAACTTCTTCTGTCTGCGCGTTCGCGATCAGCGAGTCTTTCGCCGGCCCCATCAAAATCAGGGTAACACTTTCTTCCGACCAGTCGGGACAATTTTCCATGACAAGATGCGCTGCTGCAATCGGCTGGTTATGCATGAAATTATTAATACGCTCGGGGCCGAACATCGTCATATGCGTCGTCAGCCACTGATGACAGATTTGCGTCGCAATCTTCCATTTATTGCTGTCCGGCAGTCCCGATGTTGAATAATCAAAATTCATTGCAGTCCCCTTGTTCAAAAAATATTATCGGCGTTTGCGTTCAGAATGGTATATCCAAACCGGGAGGAAGGCCCATGTCCTTCATAATTTTTCCCGTTTCCTCGGCCATTATTTTTTCTGCCTTGGCACGGGCATCATTGACGGCAGCGATAACCAGATCTTCAAGCAGCTCGGCTTCCTGCGGATTTATGACCGAAGGATTGATTTTAATCGCCTTCAGTTCAAAGCGGCCATTGACGCGGCAGGTAACCGCTCCGCCGCCAGCCTCGCCCGTCATTTCCATCTGCGCCACACGGGCCTGCATTTCCTGCAGCCCCTGTTTGACCTTCTGCGCTTTCTGCATCATCTGGACAAAATTGGTCACGAATCTAATGCCCCTTGTTGTTCAATAGCGTTCAATCTGCATGTGCAGGAAAATATGCGCTTCCTGCATTTCTGTCAATCGGATTCCCCGCTGCCGATATCCGTGATCTGCGCCCCCGGGAATATCCGCAAAACCTCCGCCACAACAGGATGCTGCCGCACCTCGTCCATGATCCGGGCCTGCTGTCCTCTGCTGACTTCATCCAGCGTCGGCGCGCCTGCTGCATTGCTGAGACTGACGACCCAGCGCTGCCCTGTCCATTCCCCCAGTTTCGTGGCGATCTGCCCGGATAAACTGCGCGGCGCCGTTTCCTCCAGCCGGATTTCAAGATGCCCCTGCTGAAAGCTGACCAGATGCACATCCTTCATCAAACTGGCTTTCAGGAGCATTTCCCGCTTGCGTCCGAACAATGCGACGATATCTTCAAAGCTATTCAGCGCGATGGCGGCCAGAGCATCATCCTGCGGGTAAAGGCCGGGACTGGCCACGGCCAAAGTTCGCGCCATGACGGTTGTTCCGCGCGGCGCCCCGGAAGGCGCTCCCCCACCGGCACCGGAAGAAGCAGCCGCCCCTTCACGCATTTGACGCATCAAATCGCCCGGCGTCGGCTGATCCGAAACATAAAGCAGCCGGATAATAACCATTTCCAGGGCTTGCTGCGGATTGGAAGCATGCTGGATTTCACCGGCTCCTTTTTGCAACATCTGCCATGTCCGCGTCAAAACCGGGATCGACAAGGTAAGCGCCAGCTCCAGACCGCGGACCCGTTCTGCCTCGGGGAGCGCCATATCCTTCGCGACCTCGGGACATACCTTGACCTTGGTCAGATAATGGGTGAGCTCCTGTATGTCCTGCAGAACCATCAGCGGATCGGCCCCACCCTTATACAGGCTGTCGAGCAGAGCAAAAGTCTGGTCCGCATCCCCCTTCATCACCGCTTCAAACAGATCCAGCGTCACGGAACGATCGACAAGTCCCAGCATCGTGCGGACCTGTTCCTCGGTGACTTTCCCCGGTTCCCGTGAAATCGCCTGATCCAGCAGGCTTAATCCATCCCGCACGGAACCGTCTGCGGCGCGGGCAATAAGCGCAATGGCCCCCTCTTCCGCCGCAACATTCTCTTTTTGCAGTATTTCGCCAAAATACTGCTCCAGCACATCGGCGCCGACACGGCGCAGATCAAACCTCTGGCAGCGCGAAAGCACCGTCACGGGAACCTTGCGGATCTCCGTCGTCGCAAAAACAAATTTGACATGTTCCGGCGGCTCTTCCAGCGTCTTCAGCAGCGCATTGAATGCCGCCTTGGACAACATATGCACCTCGTCGATGATGAAAACCTTGTAGCGCCCGCTCACCGGCGCATATTGCACGGAATCAATAATTTCGCGGATATCATCCACACCGGTGCGGGAGGCCGCATCCATCTCGAGCACATCGACATGACGGTCTTCGGCAATAGAGCGGCACTGGTCACAGACCCCGCAGGGTGAAACCGTCGGCCCTTTCTCGCAATTCAGCGCACGGGCGATAATCCGCGCCGTCGTCGTTTTGCCAACACCACGCACGCCAGTCAGCATAAAGGCATGGGCAATGCGTCCGGACGAGATGGCATTCGTCAGCGTCCGCACCAGCGCATCTTGCCCCTTAAGCTCGGAAAAATTCTGCGGACGGTATTTACGCGCCAGAACACGATATTCTCCAGCCGCCTTCTCTGCGGGCGCAGCGGTTTCGCCTGCACTTTTCTTTGCCATCAATTTTTCCTTCTGTTTGTCGGGGTCAGGAGTTCGAAGCATAAAAGATTCAAGGCCGTCTGAGAAGCCTTGACGGGCGCCATTATGTCCAATATTGCCTTTTTGCACGATTTTTGATTTAATAACACCTGCATTACAATTTCAGGAGATGATCTGATGGCTCTTTCTGTGGGCGACATCGATGGCAAATACGAAGTCAAATCGGAAACAAGCAAGGGTGGGCCTTATGTCGTCAACGGAGACGGCATCACGGAAATTCGTAACGGCCTCACCTACCGTAAGGACGCCAACGGTTTTATCTGGGAAAGCTCGTTTTCAATCCTGAATGACCATCAGGTCCAGATGGAATCTACCGTGGATCCCAGCCATGCCGGTGACAGCACGTTTATTCAGGACGACAAGGGCAACCTGACCAAAGGCATGATGACCTACAAAACCATCCTTGACGTAACAACAGATGACGGAAAAATCGTTCTCTCCGGCACCATCCGGCACGGCGACGAAACAACGCGCCTTGTCATGAGGAAAATGTGATCTATGCCATTCCGCAAACTCATCGAAGGATACCGGAAATTTCACAAAGTCTACTTTGAATCCGCGCGCGAGAAATACGAAAGCCTCGCCGTAAACGGGCAATCGCCCGAAGTTCTAATCATCGCCTGTTCGGATTCACGCATTGATCCGGCCATTGTCACGGAATGCGAACCGGGAGAGGCTTTCGTCGTCCGCAACGTTGCCGCTATCGTGCCCCCGTACCGCAAGGCCAGCGCCGGTTCCCACCACGGCACAAGCGCCGCTATCGAATTTGCCGTGAAGGGGCTGAAGGTCAAACATATTATTGTCATGGGGCACGCCCTCTGCGGCGGCATCCGCGCCCTTGCCGACAAAGCCACAACACGTGAACAGTACGAATTCCTCGGGGAATGGGTTCATATCTGTGAAGAAGCAAAAAAACTGGTCGAACAGGAAATGGCGGAAGCGCCGCCTGAAAAACGCCTCCCCATTCTGGAGCAGGCCGTCATCCTCACCTCGCTGCATAACCTGATGACCTTTCCGTGGATCAGGGAAGGCGTTGAAAATGGCAAGATCATTCTTCACGGCTGGTATTTCGATTTCAGACAGGGCCTGCTTGCCGAATACGACTCTGAAACCGCTTCGTTCAAAAATATCCTGACAAGCCCCTCTGGCTGCGGCGCAAAGGACATCTGCGGCTGCGAAAGCCAGGCCC
The DNA here is from genome assembly GCA_964458415.1 of uncultured Rhodospirillaceae bacterium. GTDB lineage: Bacteria > Pseudomonadota > Alphaproteobacteria > Micavibrionales > UBA2020 > CAYWIT01. The sequence continues at coordinate 149,518 of CAYWIT010000002.1, read as the reverse complement.
CGATTGCAAAATTTTTACGCCAGCTCTCCCTGAAAGCGGCCTAAAAACAACAAAACATCCCTGATTTTATTGTATATTTTCAGGGCTTGAAATCAGCCCTGCTTTGCCTTATGTTCTCGCATCTATGCTGTCGTAGCTCAGCTGGTAGAGCACCGCATTCGTAATGCGGGGGTCGGAGGTTCAAATCCTCTCGACAGCACCATGCTTCCTCAAGAAATCTCTCCTAAACCTTACGGCTGCGGAGGATCATCTCTGGAATTTCTGAATTGAAACAGGAATGTTCCTCCCTCAGCGTAGAGGATTTTTGACGTTGCCGCGTCCCAGCATCAGCCGCAAGGCTGCAAGGCGCTCTTCATAGTCCTGCCGCGTCTTTGTGTCAGCTGCATGATGCAGATTATAGCGATACTGGTCCAGCAGCGCGATTGCGGCCTGACGCGCGTCCGGCTTTGCTTCTCCGTTGAATGTTTTTTGCAAATCATCCTCTACAACGGCCTTGACTGAAGGCGGCAGGACACGTGCGCCCCGAAACCCCTCCGCCGCAGGCACAGCCACCCTTTCACCGGCAAGTGTGACGCGGGCAAGAAAGTCTTCAAGAAAAAGAAGGTTTTTTCTTTCCTGCGGAGAGGGCGCTGCGCGCAACTTTTTCAGATAAGCCTCCCCTTTGTCAAAGAAATTCGCCAGAGCGATGATCTGCGATTTATCCAGTGCCACCTTTTCGGTGAGCTCTGCGGCAATACGCCCGATATCATCAAAACTATACTGCCTGATCTTGTCCTGCCCTGTCTGTTTTGCGTGCTCCAGAGCGGCGTCAGTTCCGCGCGTCAGGTAATAATAAGCGCCTGCGTAGTATTCAGGATCATGTTTTTTTGAATAGCCGCCCTCGCCCCCGAAACCATGAATAAAAGCGCTGCCAGCCTTGTACGAGCGCCAAGCACGCATATCCGCCCGCTGGAGACTGATGCCCGTTTCCCCTTTGGCCGCAAGGGTCAAGGTGGCCGCAATTTCAGCAAAAAGCTCGCTCCGATGCAGTAAAACGGCATAGGCCGCGGTATCGGCCTCACGGCCTTTATAGGCGGCCGTCACCTGTTGTAGAAATTTCTTATCCAGACAATGCCAGAGCTCATGATAGGTTACATGCCGGAAAAAATCTTCGGGCGCAGAATCGGCCTTTACGTTGGATTGCACAGCGCGCCCCCAGAAACTGCTGGCACGCGTATAACCGGAAAGATCCAGCGTGTCGGGAACAATCGCGCAAACATTCTTCCCGTTCTTTGCGACATAAAGAAAGGCTTGCGGATTCTGATCAAGCGCGTGAAAAGACTTGCCGGAAGGCATGGCAAGATTAATACCGCTTATAACAGCACCGTCCCTTGTCGCGCCGCTTTTCTCAAGTTGCTCGATGGGGCGGCGCAATTCTCCGGAAAGGCCGCTTAGCAAAACCTCGTCCATATCGAGAATAATTATTTGCTGCGCTGGATTTGCCGCATTCCCCTCGGCTTCAATCTTGTCCAGCATCTGCGAATACCTTGTCTGCGGCACAGGTTCAATCTCCTGTGCGCTGCTTGGCAGCACAGCAAAAATCCCGACCCCAGCCAGCACGGCATGACGAAAAGCCCTTGATAGCTTTCTTTTGAACAAATTGTCTTGGCCCATGCGACAGGCACCTGATTTATAATTTATAGGATAAGTTAATATACATAACGCAAATTAAAACACAAGCGGTTTATCTGCCGCTCCGGTTTTGCTGAAAATAAAAAATGGAAAAAAACCTTGTTTTATTGGAGCGGGCGACGGGGGTCGAACCCGCGACATTTAGCTTGGGAAGCTAACGCTCTACCACTGAGCTACACCCGCCTGCAATAAAGCAGAACACTCCTTTCATATGACATCTTTTCCCCTGCTTCAAGGGGCATTAAAGATATTTAAAAGATTATGAAAACAAACTATCCGACGAACTTACAATAAAACATCTTTACAAGCGCCAGAGGGGAAGTTATGAAGAAATGCCTCGTCGCCATTCGCCGCTATTGTGTTTATCCTTTTGAAAACAATACAAAAGCGGAAAAGCATGAGAGAACAGAAGTCACGCCCACCCAAGGAGATTTTTATATGAAGCTGATCAACAGATTTTTTGCCCTCGCGGCGGTGCTTGTTTTGGCAGCCTGCACAGGCGCCAGCAGCAACTCTACCGTCGATGCGCTCAATAAAGCGGAAGCGGTCGGTTCGCCCTTTACCAAATACCTCGCCGCTGAATACCGCGACTACGCAAACGATCAGCAGACAAAAATGTTTGATTACGCCGATGCGCTGCACTTTGCCCGCAAAGGTCTGGCCGCCGCAAGCGGTGTGGTTGTCATGCCGGAAACACTGGATGACTGGGATCTTGGCGACAAGAATCTGGCTGAAATGACCAAAGCCCGCGCCGATCTGGTTGACGCGCTGGAAAAAGGCGGCCGTGAAATGGCTTCCGCCAAAGCTGCCACCGCGCAGGCGCGTTTCGATTGCTGGGCTGAACAGCAGGAAGAAAACTGGAACGCCGAAGTTCCTTGCAAATCTGCATTCAAAGACGCCCTGAAAGCGTTGCAGGATGCCGTCGGGCAACAGGCGCCACCGGCACCCGCCGCTGCGGAAGAATTCCCGTCTCCTGTAACGGAAATGCCCAAAGGCACGGAAGTTCCGGTTGAACAGGCTATGTTCCTTGTCTTCTTTGACTGGGATCAGCACAGCGTTACCGCCGGAGCAAACGACGTCCTCGACGCCGTCGCGGAAGAAGTCAAGAGCCGTCAGGACATCAAAGGCCTGGTTGTTGTTGGCCATGCCGACAGCTCGGGCCCGACCGCTTATAATGAAAAGCTGTCGTTGAAGCGTGCCAAGGCCGTCAAAACCGGTCTGGTTGCCCGTGGCGTTGCCGAAGACCTCGTCCGCGTCGAGTCCCGCGGCGAGACCGATCTTCTGGTCAAAACGCCGGACAACGTCCGCGAACCTGCCAACCGTCGCGCCCAGATCACTCTGGAGTAAAGCGGAAAGCGACAGTATCACTTCATAAAAACCGGCCAGTGGAAACGCTGGCCGGTTTCTTTTTCAAAGCAGATCGGATATGCTGTAACGGCATCTTTAAAAACAGGAACGCTCGAAATCATGTATAGCCAGACCACGCGTAATATTCAGATTTCAGTCGAACCCACCTATCTGGAAGGCGAGTCCGCCCCGGAAAAGCATGTCTATATCTGGGCCTATAAAGTCCGCATCGAAAACCACAGCACTGAAACAATCCAGCTCCGCACGCGCCACTGGGTCATTACCGACTCTTTTGGGCGCGTACAGGAAGTTTCGGGTGACGGCGTTGTCGGAGAACAACCCGTCCTGAAGCCCGGTGATAATTTTGAATACACAAGCGGCACACCGCTCCCCACGCCGGGAGGAATCATGCATGGACGCTATTCCATGCAAACGCCGGATGGAAAAACATTCGACGTGCAAATTCCCGCTTTTTCTCTCGACACGCCGCTCCCTTCACGCCAACTGAACTGATCCGCAATCATGAATTACAAACCAATTTTTTATATCAATGGCATCCTGCTGCTTATTTTCTCCATGGCCATGACTGTTCCAACCCTGATTGATCTGGCGAACCACGCGCCGGACTGGAAAGTTTTTGCCGGGGTACAGATCATTACCGCCTTTTTCGGGTTCTCCCTGCTGTTTGTTAACAAACAGCAGAAATTTCAAATGACACTGAAAGAAACATTTCTTCTCACCTCTCTCAGCTGGGTATTCCTGACGGCATTCGGCGCCCTGCCTTTTTGCTTCACGGAAACGAACCTGAGCTATACAAACGCCTTTTTCGAGGCGATGTCGGGCATCACTACCACTGGCTCCACCGTCATCACCGGTCTTGACCATCTTCCCCACGGCATTCTGCTCTGGCGGGCCATGCTGCAATGGCTGGGCGGCATCGGGTTTTTGATTATCGCCCTTGCCATTCTGCCAATGCTGCAAATTTCCGGCATGCAGATATTCAAGACGCAATCCTTTGATATCGAAAAAGTCATGCCCAGCGCCAGCCAGATGGCTGTGGCCATTCTGTTTATCTATATCTTTCTGACTCTGGCCTGTGCCATGTTTCTCTACAGCGCCGGCATGACCGTCTTTGAAGCCTTCTGCCATGCCATGTCAACTGTCTCCACCGGCGGGTTCTCCACCTCGGACGGCTCAATCGGGCATTTTAACAGCCCGCTGATCGATATCATCGTTATTGTTTTTATGATTCTGGGCGCTTTGCCATTTGTACTTTACCTCAAGACGCTCAAGGGAAATACAAACTCATTGCCAAAAGACGGGCAGGTGCGCGCTTTCATAGGCACCATTCTTGCTTTTACTGTCATCCTGACACTTTACCTGATGGTCACAGATCAATTCGACCTGCTGACCGCGCTCCGCCATGCGGCCTTCAAGGTCGTAACCCTGATGACGACCACCGGCTTCGCCACGCAGGACTATACGCTCTGGGGCCCCTTTGCTATTGCCGTCGCCTTTCTGCTGACCTTCACGGGAAGCTGTTCGGGTTCCACATCCGGCGGGATGAAGATTTTCCGCCTGCAGATCCTGTGGTCCATGCTGAAGCAGCAGCTCAACCGCCTGCTGGTGCCAAACGGCGTTTTTCAGGTTCATTACAATCGCAAACCGATAGATGCGCCGGTCCAGATATCCGTCAGTGTTTTCTTTTTCATCTATCTGGCGTCCTTTGTGTTTTTTGGCATGTTACTGATGCTGACGGGGCTGGAATTCGTTACCGCCTTCTCCGGATCAATAACCGCATTAAGCAATGTTGGCCCCGGTCTGGGCAGCACTATCGGCCCTGCCGGAAACTTTTCAACCTTGCCCTCGGCATCCATCTGGATCCTTTCCGTGGCCATGCTGCTAGGACGTCTGGAGTTTTTTACACTGCTGGTTCTGCTATCGCCGCGTTTCTGGAGAGACTGAAAGGAAAAGGCCGTTGCGCTGCAACGGCCTTTTTATTCATCAACCCGGAAACTTCCTGTCAATCATCCGAACCTATAGCAGGACCACCCCCAGCACCGGAGAAGTCAAACTTGTAGCTCAGTTGCACGCCTGTCGTCAGGTTTGGCGCTGCATCGGTAAATCCTGAGCCAAGATAAATCTGCGTTGCCCATTCCGGCGTCAGCTTATAAGTTGCGTAGGTAATCGCCTGACTAAAGTTTTTGGCTGTGGCTGTGGCCCCTTCACGAAAATCGTAAGAAACCCCCGCACTGACCGCCGGTGTAATATTGTATCCGGCCCCAACGGAATACTTCCACACATCATCGAGACGATAGGTCGCGGAACTTCCATTGAATTTACGGCCAACATTACCCGTAAAATAAAAATCATTATAAACCTGAGTCAGACCGGCCTGTACCGTATAATCTGTATTGCCTGTACCAAGCTTTTTATCCTCGTCCGCAGTCGGAAATTTAACCTTTCCCGTCAAATCACCGAATGTACCCTTGTTCCCCAAGGGCATCGTATAGCCTAGGCTGGCGATCACATCGCCCAAACCACTTTCCGTCCCCTTCGCGGCAGGTGCGCCGACAACTGTCGCATCTTCCCCGCCGACAACAACCCCGGGGCCGGTAATCTTGATATAAGGAACCGTAAGTTTCGCCGTCCAAGCGTCATACTTCAGCTTGGCTGTCACAGGGATATAGGTGATCGCGGTATCAATAACCTGCCCGTAATCGCCCGTGCTATAATTATAGCTCGATGACAACGTCAGCTTGGGCGATGCCTCTGCCCAGGCACAGGCAGGCATAGTAACGGCGGCGATGGTGGCCGCCTGAAATAGTGTTGTTTTGAGTGAAAACATTCAGCAGTGCTCCTTTTTTTTCTTGATTATAAGCAGAGGCATAAACCCCGACAAGTTAAAAAGAAAAAGGACAAGGGATTTATTATCCCCTGCCCTTTGTTCTTTGTAGTCGTTATTCAGTTTCAGGAAGCTCCGGCAGCTCCGGCGCCTCTACTTCTGGCGTTTCGATTTCCGGCACTTCTATTTCAGGAGCCTCCACCTCCGGAACTTCAATTTCAGGAGCCTCTACTTCTGGAGCCTCTATTTCCGGAGCTTCAAACTCTGGAGCTTCAAACTCTGGAGTTTCAACTTCCGGAGCCTCTACCTCCGGAGCCTCAACTTCCGGAGCTTCTACCTCTGGGGCCTCAGCTTCTGGAGCCTCCACTTCTGGTGTTTCGTTCTCAATCTCCTCTATTTCAGGAGCCTCCATTTCAATTTCAATTTCATTCTCAACTTCGACTTCGTTTTCAATTTCGACTTCGTTCTCGATCTCATTTTCATTTTCGAGCTCGTTTTCATTCTCGATTTCGTTTTCTGCCGTGCTTTCAGATTCGACGGCGCCCTCAGCCTCGGCAGTATTTCCTGCCTCTGATAGCTTTCCATCCCCCTCTTTTTCTCCTCGCATACCCTTGGGGTAAAAATGAGACGATTCCCCTCCCCGCTCCTCCCCAAAGACCTTCACGATCCCTTGCTGTAAAAGCATCGTATCCGGCTGGAACTGGTGTCCCATACTAAATGCATTTGCCTCTTTAAATGACAGCATCAACACAAAGCTACTGACCGCCGTCATTAACATGATTTTTGATTTCATTATTTTATTCTCCTTCAGGGGGGGTTGCGAATCGTTGTTTCATTCCTCATATAATTTCACTATAAATGTGATAATTTCCCATGTCAATATATTTTTTAATTGTTAAATAATGCAGTTAACTGCATGTTTTTAATTAAATTATACTAAGTTTATATAAAATTATATGTGATATTTTCTCTTTTTTATTGTAGAATGAAAACAGGTTAACAAAAGCAGCCGAGAGAGATACTTTCATAATCATATGAAACAGCTCGATGAAAAATTACTGGCGGCACTCCGAAGAATTCTGCGCCCCATCGTACGGCTGCTGATCCGGAAAAATATTACCTTGCAGCCTATGATCGATCTCCTCAAGGAAACCTATGTTCTCGTTGCAGAACAGGAGGCTGCACGAACGGCGGAAAACCCCACCGACAGCCAAATCAGCCTAATGACAGGCGTGCATAGAAAGGACGTCAAGGAATACAGAGGACGGCAAACCGGCCCGGACCATCTCCCGGCACAAAGATCAATCGGCATTGAGCTTGTCGCAAAGTGGCTGGCCGACCCGCATTATCTGGACGATGATGCCCTGCCCATAGCGATCCCTTACCTCTGCGCCTCTCCCGAACGTCCCGCCTTTCAACGACTGGCTGAAAGCGTTTCAAAAGACGTGCATCCCCGCACTATTCTGGACGACCTCATCCGGCTCGAGCTTGTCGCCCATGATAAAATCAGCGACACCGTGACGCTGAAATCAGACGCCTTCGTCCCGAAAGAAGACTGGCCGGAGAAGTGCTATTATCTTGGCCACAATAATGGCGACCATCTGGAAGCCGCCGTCATGAACATCACATCGCCAGCCCCCCTCTTCCTTGACCGCTCCGTTTATCATGATGGCCTCAGCGCTGAATCGACGCGCGAACTCAAAAAATTTGCCGACGATTCCGCCATGAAAATGCTGCGACAAGTCAATAAAAAGGCCTTCGCGCTTTCAGAAAGAGACAAAGCAAACCCTTCCGCATGCCACCGGATTAATCTTGGCGCCTATTTCTTTTCTGAAGAAAATAAGGGGAAGAAGGAATAAATCATGACACAGGCCGTCCCGTTCACAAGATTATTTCCCCTCTTCCTGATACGGCTCGGATCCTGCTGCGTATTGGCACTCGGCTGCGCTTTCGCCTCGCCCGCATTTGCAGCAGAGATGTGCAAAACACCAGACGGTTTTTTTCTTGCCGCTGCCAAACAACAGCCGGAAAAGCCCGACGATAAAGGTAACGGCGGCGACAAAAACGGCCGCGGCATGGGCGGAACGGGCATTTTTGCGGAAACCGGCGGAAAAGGCATCGGCGGCACCGGCATTCGCTTTGCCGAAGGCGGTAAAGGCATTGGCGGCACCGGCATCAACTTTCATGGCTCCATAATTGTAAAAGGCCGCATTACAGGCTTTGGCAGCATTTGCGTCAATGGCCTGGAGGTGCATTATTCAAAGGCAACGCCTGTTTCCTCTGCCGCAGGAGCCCTGACAACCGATAACCTCAGGATTGGCGAGGTCGTTTCAATCCTTGCCACGCCGCAGCAAAACGGGCTTCAAGCACAGCACATATCCCTTGACCATATCCTCAGCGGAAAGGTTGACAGCGTCAACGTCCAGAAAGGAACCGCCGAAATTGGCGGCAAGACCGTCATGATCGGGCATAAAAATCTCCCGCTCCTGCCGGGAGACCGCGTCTATGTCAGCGGCTTTAAAAATACCGGCGGCAAGATTATCGCCACGATGATCGAAAAAAGCGCGCGGCCCTTGACCCCGCCAACACCGCCATCCAGCCCCCCTGAAAAAGCGCGACACATCGCCCTGCAGGGATATATAACAACGGAAGATTCAGGTCAGCGGATACGCGTGGGAGACACCGTCATTTCCATCGCCCAGAATACGTCTGTTCTTGGTGGAAAGCTGGATGATATAAACCCCAACAGCAGGGTTCTGGTTTTTGGTGACATCACATCCGAGCGTCATGTCACTGCGGAGATGATCGTTATCGAACATAAAGAAATCGAGACGGAGATCTCCACCGTGGAAAGAGAAACCGGAAATGCCCACTCCCGTGAGGAGCGCTCTGACAAGGAACCAACGGAAGAAATAGAGAAAGAGCGTGAAATCGAACATCAGGAAACTGAAGGAATAGAAGCAGAAACTTCAGAGATTGAATCCCCTGAAACCGAAGCACCTGAAGTGGAGGCTCCAGAAAGCGAAACGCCGGAGATGGAGGCCCCAGAAATGGAAGTGCCGGAAATAGAGGCTCCCGAAATAGAAACGCCTGAAATTGAAGTACCGGAGGTTGAGACCCCAGAGGTGGAACCTCCGGAAATAGAGCTTCCGGAGACCGGTGGCTAAAAAAACTTTATTTCCCCGCCTCCGCGCAAGAGACGCTCGTTTCGAGAAAGACGTTTCAGAAAATAACCCAGCCTACAGCTTGCCAAAGGTACCGCGTACGACCGTATCAAATCCGTCATAAAGATCGGACATCAGAGCCTCGGTCAGCTCTGTCATAGCCTGATCACGTGCGGCCGGAGACTCGCCCTCGATCAGGGTTTTCGTGCGCTTGCCGATAACCGAGGCATGCCCGATGATGATATCCGGCGCCGCTTCATTCACCAGTTCAAAGCGCAAGGTTACTTTGGCTTTATACCTTTCCGCAGGTTCCTGCGAAAACGCGCCCCAGAACCCTTCTGTCACCGGCAGATTTTCTTTCACCACCGATGCCTCATCAATCACAACGCGCAAAAGGCGCCCTTCACCGACCGCCTGCAATTTCTCTTCCGCAAGAATTTTTGCTGCGCGGGCAGGCGGCGATGGCATCAAATGATCCACATACGGCTCCTGCATTGTCGGCCTGTATTCATCAAGAACTTCGATTTTTGCCACATTCAACGCGACAGGCCGCATATGGGCAAAAGTCAACACAGGCTCGGCAGTTTCCGGCGGCGCAGAAACACAGGCTGGAAGAAACCCGAGGCAAAGCAGCCCCATAATGCATAAATATTTTCTCATGTTGCGTCCCCTTCTCCGTAAACCTCGTTCAGATCATCATCCGTATAGATATACTCTTCACTGCAAAACTCGCATTTGATGGAAACCTTTTCCTCCTGTGCGCAGATCTCTTCCAGTTCGCTCCGCGGGATGGCTTTCAGAACATCCGTCACCTTCTGGCGCGAACAGCGGCATTTAAACCGCACATGCGTTGGTGAATAGACCCGCACACCATCCTCGTGAAACAGGCGATAAAGCACATCGGCGGAATGCAGCACAGGCGAAAGCAGCTCACCTTCCGTACAAGTTCCCAGCAACACGGCAGCCCGCGTCCAGTCCTCTGCACCGGCTTCGGCATCTGACTGTTCGCTCTTGGCGGCGCTTTCATCCGGCATCTGCTGAATCATAATCGCGCCGGTTCTGAGCAGAGCATCCTGTGGATGCACCGCCAGCCGGATGGAAGTTTTGATCTGCTCCGACTGGGTGAAATAGTGCTGCACAGCGTCAAGGATGGACTCCCCTTTCAGTTCCACGATCCCCTGATAGCGATGATCGGCACCACCCTGATCCACAGTAAAGGCAATATGCCCCTTGCCGAGAAGGTGAAAATAATGATGTTCCATATCCTGCTTGCGCTTGGCCACCTTGCGGACGGCCACTTCGTCAAATCCGGCATAAGCCCGCACCTCGCCCCGGCTGGTAACATCCGCCACCAAAAGCCGCACGGGGCCGTCTCCCTTGATCTGGAGTGTGAAAATACCTTCAAACTTGAGCATCGAGCTCAACAAAAGCCCGATCGTCACGACCTCGCTCAACAAAGCGGAAACCGGCGGCGGATAATTGTGCTGGGCAATAATCTGGTCAAGCACGCTGCCCATCCGCACCATGCGCCCCCTGACATTTGATTTCTCAAGGCGAAATGGCTGGATAATGTTATCATCCACCAGCCCCGATTGTTCTGAACCGTCTTTTTTGATACGAATAGCCATAGCAAGGCAATGCTAGCATAAAAGCAGAGAAAAATGGACAAAAAGCCGAAAAAACTCCCAAGAAAAATTTCCCGCCAGTATTTGGAAAATGCCGCGCTTTATTATTTGCAGCGCTATGCAACCAGCGCGGCAAACCTGAAAAGAGTCATGCGCCGGAAAATAGACCGCTCCTGTGCCTTCCACAATGTTCCTGCCGCGGATTTTTACCCCCTCGTGGATGAACTGATCGTTCGTTATACAGCCTCGGGACTTCTGAACGACCCTGCCTATGCCGAAGCCAAAACAGCCTCGCTCCGCCGCCTGGGGCTTTCCCGTCAGGGGATCCTGGCAAAGCTCCAGCTCAAGGGCTTGTCCCCTGCAGAAATCGAAGCAGCGCTCCTGTCCATTGATGAAGAGTCCGGAAACGAAAATCCCGAACTTGCCGCCGCCAGAACGCTCGCCAGAAAAAAACGGCTTGGGCCCTTTCGCGCACAAAAGACCGCCGACCCCAAAAAAACATTACAAAAAGATTTTGCGGCGCTGGCTCGTGCCGGATTCAGCTATGAAACAGCCCGGCAGGTTTTGCAGGCGTCCGAGGATTCCGATGATGATTTTTAACCGGTTTTTGCCACTGAAGATCCGTTTTGCAAGACCCGTGAAGACGGCAGAATTACGCGCGCCGTCGTCCCGACGCCCTTTTCGCTGATCAGCCTGAATTCTCCGCCGTGCAACTGCACAAGGGATTCAACAATAGTCAAGCCGAGTCCCGTCCCGGCCTTCATTTCACTGAATGACGTTTCCACTTTACTGAACGGCTGCATGGCTTTTTTGACCTCTTCCTCGGTCATGCCAATGCCATTGTCGATGACATCGACGATCATTTCTCCCTTATCTCCCAAAGCGGCGGTTACGCGCACCTTGCCACCTTTCGGCGTAAACTTGATTGCATTGCCAATCAGATTCAGCATGATCTGCTTGAACCCCAGCTCTTCCGCGACCATATCCGGCAGGCCCTCCGGCAAATCTACGCTTACGGCAACGCCTGACTGCTCTATGCGTCCGGACATGATAATCATGCATGACTTCAGCGCCTTGGCCAAACGTACCGTTCCAAGGTTCAGCTCGCGGTTGCCGGTGCCGATCCGTGACACTTCAAGAATTTCACTAATGACCTTCAACAGATAATTTCCACTGTCATAAATATCCTGCGCATATTCCTTATACGCCGCAGTGCCGAGGGGTCCCATGACTTCATCCTTGATAATCTCGGAAAATCCGATGACGGCATTCAGCGGCGTACGCAACTCGTGGCTCATGTTGGCCAGAAATTCCATTTTGCTGCGGCTGGAAATTTCCGCCTGTAAGCGCGCTTGTTCCATGGCCTCAGCTGCTTCCTTGCGGCTTGTTACGTCCCAGGCGCTTCCCTCGTAATATTTTACGCCGCCGTTTTCATTCCGCACGACACGGGCATTTTCGAGCAGCCATATCTTCCGGCCATCCTTGCAATAAACCTCCGTTTCAACGTCTGAAACACGCCCTTCAAACAAAAGCCTCTGGACAATCGCCTTGCGATCCTCCGGCCGCACATAGACCTGCTCCCCGACATCCCTCACGGCGGAGATCAGGTCGTCCGGCGACGCATAGCCGAGAATATCCGCCATGGCGGAATTGGCGCTGATAAAACGTCCATCCGGCGATATCTGGTAAAGCCCGCTGACGGAGTTCTCAAAAATAGAGCGAAAACTCTGCTCCGCCTCACGCAGAGCGGATTCGGCACGTTTTCTCTTTTCAATATCCGTGATCGTTCCGACGACGCGCAGGCTTTTATCTTCCGTCATGCGCAACATGCTAAAAGCAATCTCGATCGGTTTCAGATAGCCATGGCCAAGATCAAGCCTTGTCTCGCTACGATAGGCCTGCCGCTCCCCGCGCACAAGCTCGTCGAACATTTCCTTTTGCCGCTGCCGGTCTCTCACATCGAATGAATCGAATAATACCTTATCCAAAGCCGCCGACGTCTCCTGATCCGTAATGCGCTTCCAGGCTTCATTCAAAAAGACAATGTAGCCGTTTTCATCCGTTTCGAATATAATATCGGAAACGGCGTTAATGACAGCTCTGTTTTCACGCTCGCTTCTGCGCAGCGTATGAAACAACTTGTCACGTTCCGAAGTTTTGCTCTGCAGCTCGCTATGCGCGCCCTCGAGATGTCTGGACATTTCAGCAATCTTCACGTCCTGACCGTGCCTGCGCTGCACCATCGCGGCGAGCAGCAAGGTTAAGGACAAAATAAACCCGAAAGACGCCCATGGAGCCAGTATCAATATTCGGGAAGACAGCGTAGGCCGGATATCAAACTTGATCGTCCAGATATTTTTTCCGGTTTGCGCAACATATAAAATGTTTTCAGGTGGAAAAAACCCCTGCTGACTTTCATGATACCCAAACAAGCTCTCCGTAATAACCAAACCATCTTCGCGACGCAACACAGCAGCGCGGCTGATAACATCTCTTTGCGCAAACCATCCCTTTTCGAACACCTTATCCGGGCTTAGCGTAACGAGCAGAATTCCAGGCGTATTATCAGCCTTCCGCGCCTTGACAAGCATGGCCATCTGTTTTTTACCGCCACTATCTTTTCTTTTATCCAAAACGGGCCATGGCAGATCAAAAATATAAGAGACCTGCCCAAAATCATCATCAAAAGAAATCTTGTACAGCTCGTTAAATGCCGGTAGCCCCTGCGGCAGAGCCGCGAGCGTTTTGTTTCCTGAATTGCCATCCCAATACTGGGTCTGGTCTGCCGTCACCCAAAGCAGATTGTCGAGCTCTATATCACGCGCAAGCATTTGCTGTATGGCCTGCCGCGCTCCCGTGTTTTCCTGTTCCGCAGGATCAAGCGTGGCATAAAAATATGCTATAGACTTGACCGTCTTCTCCATATCTTCAATCGCCTGCTCTGTGGCCTGCAAGATTCCCTGCGTCGCTTTCCGCGCTTCAATAGTCCGCAGATTCCCCATCGTAAAATAAAGCAAAACAAGCGTTACAACGCCGATAATGACCCCGTTCATAAGGGTAAACAGGGCTGTCGCGCTGATTTTACCGCGCAACCCATGCACCAGCTCACCCCAACCTGTTTTCTTTGCCTCTGACATCCAAAGCTGGCCCTTTTTAAGCTTTAACGCTATCTCTATAATTATGTATTTTATTTAAACTTTTATTAAAATTTTCCACGCATTTTAAAAAAGCCGCGCCGCACACCAGCTTCGCAATAAAATTACTATTTATGGTAATTTATTTCTCAATGACATTGGGTATAAATTTTAATATGCTAACTACAACAATAATAAAAAACGTCGGACTGAGGGCAAAAACACATGTTTCCGGGCACACCTGCCCGGCGCAGAGAGTTAGGCCTGACTGATGGAAAACAAAAGACGCGTTTTTACAGTTCTCTCCATAGATGGCGGCGGTGTGCGCGGGATTGTCCCCGCCCGCATCCTGCAGGAGCTTGAGGAAAGAACCGGAAAACCAGTTGCCGAACTGTTCGACATGATCGGCGGGACATCCACCGGCGCCATTCTGGTTGCAGGACTGACGGCGCCTGACCCCGATGACCCAAAAAAACCCAGACACTCCGCACAGGAAATGAAGAATTTCTATCTGCGCCACTCTTCAAAGATTTTTCCCGAGATCCGTTTCAAGAGTCTGCGCAAGCTTTCCAACGGCAGCCTGTACGATCCGCAACCGCTGGAAAACATCCTGAAAAACAGTCTTGGCGATACGCGCATGAACGAGTCCCTCGCGCATATCATGATTGCGGCAACAGATATCAAAAACTTCCGCCCGGTCTGGATCACGCATATCAAAGGCGAAAAAGACACTTCGCCCGAAGGCTGGAGCACCATGAAAATGCGGGATGCCGTACGCGCCAGCACAACCGCCCCCACATATTTTCCGGCAAAATACCACGAAACCGCGCCACATGAAGACATGCCGCATGTCACACACCGCCACGCCCTGATTGACGGCGGATTCTTTGGTGGAAACGCCATGCGCCGCCTGCTGACTCAGGCCAAAAAACTAGCACCGCCGGATGCCGATATCGTCGTGGTTCATCTTGGTACCGGCAATGTTGAGAACAGCCTCTCGCCAGAGGAATTCAACAAACTGGGGCCTCTTGGCCTTATCAGCAAATCAAACGGCTCTATCCTGCTCTCGCTTGTCGTCAACATGACCGTACTTGATGTTGCCAATGACGTGCGCGAAGAAATCGGGGATCACTTTATCAGCTTTGACGGCGTTATCGACCCCGAAGAAAATCCTGACGATCCGGCCGTTGAAATGGACGACGCCAGCGACAAAAACCTGAAAACCCTGATCGGCTTTGCCGAAAAAATCATGGAAGACAACCGGGATAATCTCGACCGCCTTTGCACAATTCTCAAGCACCGCGATCAGGCTCTGGAACTGCATCAGGAAAGCCTTCTCGCTCTGCAACAACTCACTACGGCTCTGGAGGGCGCGAGAACAGTCAAGAGCCTGACCCGTATCTATCGCAAGGTCCTCCTTTTCAGCAGCGGCCTGTCCGATGACAAACCTGAAGACGGGGACGATGCCTTGAAAGCGCTCGCCCAAAAACTGAGCCCGCTGCACAAGGCTGATCTGGACAAAATATACAACGTCCTGCAGGACAAGCTGGAAAACCAGAACCAGCTGCTCAACTCCATCAAGGAAGCGGGGGAAGATCTCGGCAAGCTTGTCAAGAAACTGGGCGACCCGTTCCGTGATGCCGCAGACAAACCCGGCAATGACAACGACAGGCCTCCAGCGAAAGGCGTTGAGCATCTGCCGCCCAGAAAGAAGCATCACGGACCGCCACGGCGGCCCTGAATAAACGGCTATGGCTTCGGATGGCCCGTATTGCTGGGCATAGAAGGTGCCATTGAAACCGGCTTACCTTCTGGAGCAGATATGCCTTTCGCCTCACTCGCCACTTCACGCAGCAGCGTATGCAGTTTTTCATGCCCGTCGAGCGCTATCGCTATCCCTTTGGGAATCGGGGTTTCTCCCTTTGGCAGCAACAAATCCCCCTGATTTGTGACTCCTAAAAACATAGCCTGGCCATCATGAGCATATATCTCTGACAAGGCCTGCAATACCCTTTGAGGATCATTGGTTCTGATGCTTATTCTGACAGGCGTATCCCCTTTTTCGTTGTAGATATCCGCCGCACCTTCCCCGCCAATTGAGATAAATTTCATGTGCGGATCATCCGCCCCCAGTACGGCAACTGCTGCCCGCCCCATGTGTTCAGCCTCATCCAAACTCCATGACTGCCTTGTATGAAGGGCAAACACATCCATGATAACCGTTCCTGGCATGGCATGCGGACTTGTTTCACTGGTCGCAGGCGCCTTGAAAACCTCACTCAGCAAAGCGGGCTCTGATTTCATACTTTTCCCCCAAAATAATTTAAAGTATGGATTTATTGTATTATGAAAAAAATAATATTTGGTTAATTTTTTTAAATCTGCGGTTTGTTTTTCTTTTCCGTGATCAGTCGCGTATTTTTCGGCTGCCCTTCATACGTCACCTGAAAATCCCAAGAAGAATCGTACTGCAACTTGATCAGTTTCAGGGCCTTGTCCGCATCCTTGCGTTTGATCGTTGCAGGAACACGAATGTTCTGTTTTGAACAATCACGCTGCATCACGGCATGATCGACCTGTTGCACCAGCTCATCATAGGCCGCTTTCTGCGCGCCGCTCAAGGTGGCTTCCAGAAATTTTACTTTCAACACTCGCACAACCATCTTCATATCGCTCATTTTGTTTTCCTGCATTAAATCATGCAGGCTTTTCTGGCCGCTACCGTTCCGCAGGACAATTCCGCGCAAGCGCTCTGGATACGTTCGCAAGCTTTCTTCAACGTCTCGTTGTCCAAGGCATAGGAAATGCGGAAATACGGCGACAAACCGAATTCCACCCCCTGCACTACAACCAAATAATGCTTTTCAACCAGATAATTGGCAAAATCCGTATCGGTTGCGATGACCTTGCCTTCCGGCGTCGTCTTGCCGATAACCCCCGCGCAAGAAGCGAAAACATAGAAAGCCCCCTCCGGCGCATGGCAGGTGATGCCCTCCGCCTGTTGCAGCATGGCGACCACCAGATCACGCCGTTCTTGAAATTTTTTGCGCCAGTCACTGAGAAACGACTGATCGCCGTTAAGGGCCTCGACCGCCGCAGCCTGACTAATGGAGCTGGGGTTCGATGTGCTCTGCCCCTGCACCTTGCTCATGGCCTTGATCAGCTCGACAGGGCCTCCGGCGTAACCAATGCGCCAGCCTGTCATGGCATAGGCCTTGGATACGCCATTGACCGTCAGCGTACGGTCAAAAAGCTCCGGCGTGACCTCGGCTATTGTCGAGAATTTAAAGCCTTCATAAACCAGATGCTCATAAATGTCATCGGTCAGCACCCAGACATGCGGATGTTTTTTCAGCACCTCACCAAGAGCCTTCAGCTCTTCGGCTGTATAAGCGCCGCCCGTCGGGTTGCTGGGTGAATTGATAATAACCCATTTTGTTTTGGGGGTAATCGCCTGCTCCAGCGCGTCCGGCGTCATCCTGAATCCGCTTTCGGGCGTTGTTGTCACAATCACCGGCGTGCCTTCGGCCAGCGCCACCATTTCAGGATAAGACAGCCAGTAAGGGGCAGCGATCACGACCTCATCGCCGGGATTCAATGTCGCCATAAAAGCGTTATACAGCACCTGTTTTCCGCCAGTACCGACGATGATCTGCTCAGGCGTATAGGTCAGATTGTTTTCACGCTTGAACTTCGCGACAATGGCCTTGCGCAATTCCGGCGTGCCGGAAACCGGCGTATATTTTGTCTTGCCTTCATCCATCGCCTTTTTTGCAGCGGCCTTGATATGGTCCGGCGTATCAAAATCCGGTTCGCCCACCGAAAGGCCAATCACGTCCATGCCCTGCGCCTTGAGTTCCTGTGCCTTGGCGGCGAGCGCCAGCGTAGCCGATGGCTTGATTTTGTCCAGACGTTTGGCAATGAAAGTTTTGTCCATGATATTTCTCCTGGGATTTTACGGGCGCGGCTCGTTCGGATCCTGCGGTTTACGCGCGTTCCCGAGCGGCCGCGCAATATCCACATGATGATCAGCGAACCACTGCTTCAGCGGCGCAAGCGCCGGCGCATTCAGGGACTCCATGAACAGCTTGTGAACATGGGGGATGAATTGCAGATAACGGTCCTTGCCGTCACGCTCGGAAAGACGCACGAAAATTCCCAATACCTTGGCATGGCGCTGCGCCGCCAGAACACGAAACGAATAATCAAAGGCCTCGCGATCCAGATCCGGCCCCATGTTATCCATATAACGCTCATAGAGATGCTTCTTCAGCTCCTTGGGAACATCACGGCGGGCATCTTCCAGCAGCGACATCAGGTCATAGCTGAACTGGCCGATCACGGCGTCCTGAAAATCAAGCAAACCGCATCGGCCGATACCCTTACCATCCTTTGTCAGCATCAGGTTGTCCACATGGTAATCACGCAGTACCAGCGTTTTCTGATCCTCCGGCAGTTTGCTGAAAAGGTCCCTCCAGACATTCTGCCAAGATTGCTTCATTTCTTCCGTCGGTTGCTTACCCGTCAATGCAGGGTAATACCAATCCAGCAAAAGCATGGATTCATCCAGCAAAAGCTGGTCATCATATTCAGGCACGGTGATATTGTTACGGTCAGGGTGTTTGTGCAAATGCACCAGAACATCCACCGCCCTTTCATAAAGGGGTTTCGGATCCAGCCCTTTGTTGAAAAGGCGGGTATAGGTATCGTCTCCGAAGTCCTCGATCACCAGAAGGCCATTCGGCACATCCTTGAAATGGATTTCCGGCGCGCGCAGGCCGATATGACGCAGATGTTCGGCAATGGCGACGAAAGGCTCGACCATCACATAAGGCGGTATCAGCGGGCGATCCGGCGGGTCCTGCATCAGCAGCATCGGTTTTGTCGTTCCTTGCAGTCGGTAATAACGGCGGAACGAGGCATCGGCCTGCATCGGGTCCATCGTGACCTGATCCCAGCCCAGAGATTCAAGAAATGCGTCGCGGATACGTTTGCGCTCTTCATTCACATCGGATTGGGGCGTCTGTTTTTTTGGGTGCATAATTCTGTTTCCTTGGAATAAAAAACACTAGCATTTTTACGGTAATCTGCACAGTAGAAAGTCCCGATAGGCGCATTTTTTGATATTGCGGCGCAACATCCGCAATACTTGACCCCACCCACCTTTTAACATAAGATATAAACAGGGGCGACAATCGGCATCAAACTGCAGGGGGTCCTAATGGTAAATGATTTCAGCAAGTTAAAATTACCACTGCAAAAAATGATCGCTTGGGGAGAAGTTGATCGCTGGCTCCGCGGGATATCAGCCCTCACCCCGGTAGCTGCGGACCCTAGTTACCACATTTCACAAGAAAAGGACTTACACACCGCACAACATATCGACGTCATCTATCACGACTTTAACACGCACAATCTTTCCTATGATACACAGGGACTGATCAGCACGGACGACATCGAAAAGATGGTTGGTTTCCGTCAATTGATTACGGCTTGCTCAAAAAACAATGTCCGTCTGGAGATCGCCACGCCCGGACAGGGAAGTCTGGAGGTTTCATTTGATCCTGAGCAGATGTTTTCCAACAGCCGCATATTCGGCGCCAGTTATGCCAATGTTCTTCCCGCACTATTTGGTGTCCAGAAAAAACATTTCTGAGTATTTTCAAACTCCGCTGCTACGCAACAAAGGCCTGCGCGTTTCTCCGTATATCAGATACAATCCGACAGCAATAATGCCTGCAGCGCCGATCAGTGTCCGCGTATCCGGAACTTCATCAAAAATAAAATACCCTATCAGGGCGCCCCAGATAATCTGGGTGTAGTGATAAGGCGCAATAACGGCCGCAGATGGCGCGTTCTGGAAGGCATAAGAAACACAGGTCATGCCAATGGCCCCCAGCATCCCCAATATCAGGAATAATCCCCATTCATAGGGGGTCGGCGGCACGTAATGCGCAAACATGATCGGCAAGGCAATCACCCCGCAGAGAACATTCGCCGTTATAATAATCATCGTCCGGCTTTCCCGCGGTCCCATGCGGCGCATCACCACCATTGCGCCCGCATAAATAAAGGCGCTGATCAACGGCAGCGCCGCCCAGACGCTGAAGGTTCCGCTGCCCGGCTGAAAAACAAACAGAATAACAGCGAAACCGGCCAGAATCGCGCCTAACCGCCCCCGTTCGATCTTCTCACCCAAGAACAATGCGGACAGCAGCGCCACCCAAAGCGGCGACGTGAATATAAGCGCATAGAACGTCGTCAGCGGCACATGCGGCAGAGCCATCACGTTCAGAAACGAAAGCACCACGCCCAATATGGCGCGGAACAGAACCAATTTATGCTGGTGAATAATAAACGCCCCGCGCCCTTCCGTATACCCGCCATAAAGGGCCATGAAGGCGGCGCTGATCAGACAGCTCAGGCCAACGACCTCGGAGTAGTGAAGACGCTCTCCGAGCATCTTGACCGCTGCATCTCCTATGTTGAAATAAGCATACCCTACGCAGGTCAGTAAAACGGCGACAAGCGTATTTTTACGCTGTTCGGCGCCGATGGTTCCAGTTGTCATTTTTTTTGTTTTTTCTTTATTGTTTTTGTAACAGTCCCCAGCTCTACCAGATTCTCCGGCCCGAAGGAATGAGGTAAAAGTTCCTCCATGGTGCTCGCCCGCCCCAGACGCCCGTCTTTCCACATCGCATAAATCCGCGTATCCTGATCCGCAAACTCCCGGATACGCTGGCGGCAGCGTCCGCAGGGCGTACAAAGATACTCCAGACCGGGACCGATCACGACAAGAGCCCTTATTTTACGCTCCCCCGCACAGACCATGGCCGCAATTGCCCCGGCTTCCGCGCAGGTTCCGTCATAATTTGCCGTTTCACAATTGCTCCCGAGATAAATCCTGTCCTTGCCCGACAGCAACGCCACCCCGACAGGGTGGCCAGAATAGGGCGCATAGGCATGATCACGGGCCTTGGCGGCCAGTTTTGTCAGTTTTGTCAGTGTTCTCCGGTCAATTTCTTTTTTCATGCCGTCACCCGCGCTTTTACCAAAACGCCCGGTTCCGGCGGCTGCCCCGACACCGTGACTGCCCGCTCCAGCGCCGCTGCCATTTTCTGCCATCCAGACTCATCCCGCGCATGGATCACCGCAAGCGGCCGCGCACCCCTGCCCACTTCCTCGCCAAGCTGTGCCATCTGCGTCAGACCGACGGCATGATCAATACCATCCGTCGGCCTGGCGCGTCCGCCGCCCAACTCGACAATGCCAATCCCGACAGCGAAAACATCCATGCCAAAAACAAAACCTTTTTTCTCCGGATAAAAATCCCGCACAACAGCGGAAGAAGCCAGATATTTGTCCGGAAACTCGACAAAGTCAGCAGGCCCACCCAGCATTTTCACCATCCGCGCAAAATGCTCGGCCGCCTTGCCGTTCTGCAGGACATGATCAATTTTTGTCCGCGCCTCCGCAACGTCTTTTGCAAGCTTGCCCAGAACCAGCAACTCCACCGTCAGGGCCACGGTGACCTCATAAAGCCGCGGATCGACGTTCCGCCCTTTGAGAAAATCGACTGCCTCGCGCACTTCAACAGCATTGCCTGCCGTCCGGCCCAGAACCTGATTCATATCGGTCAGCAACCCGACTGTCGGCAAACCCGCACCATTGGCCACGGAGACAATACTGTCTGCCAGCGCCTTCGCATCATCATAACGGCGCATAAAAGCGCCCGTGCCAAACTTGACATCCATAACCAGCGCCTGCAAACCTGCCGCCAATTTTTTAGAAAGGATGGAAGCCGTGATCAGATCCAGAGATTCAACCGTCGCGGTCACATCCCGCACGGCATACATCACCCGGTCAGCCGGAGCCAGATCCGGCGTTGCGCCGATAATCGCGCAGCCTGCCTCGCGCACTGTCTTTTTAAACAACGCGACATCCGGCTGTGAAACATATCCCTGTATGGCATCCATCTTGTCAAGTGTGCCGCCCGTATGTCCAAGCCCGCGGCCGGAAAGCATCGGCACATACCCGCCGCAAGCTGCAACGATGGGAGCCAACATCAAACTGACTTTATCCCCCACTCCGCCAGTGGAATGTTTGTCCAGCACGGGCCCCGGCAATTTTTCCGTTTCCCAGTTCATCACCGTTCCGGATTGCGCCATGGCCTGCGTAAGCGCCACGCGCTCGGACATTTTCATCCCCTTGAGCAGCACGGCCATGCAAAAAGCCGCAACCTGTCCTTCGCTCACATCCTTGGCCGGAATACCTTTGATGAAGGCGCGGATATCCTCAGCGCTCAGCGCTTTTCCATCTCTTTTCTGGCGAATAATTTCCTGCGGCAGCATATTTCCTCCATCCGGTACGATAAATCTACCCTCTTCAATGGCATTTTGCATGGTAAAAAGCGCATTCCATTTATTTTCATAAAACAAAAACCTACCCTGACGCCCCGAAAGAGTAAGACTTTCTCAATCAATTCTTCTTATCCTGTCCTGAAGAAAGAGCCCCTTGGGCCGCTCTAATCCATACCTCACGCACAGGAAATAAAATGAGCAAAAAATCATCCGTCACAGTCGCCTATGGAGACGGCATCGGACCCGAAATCATGACGGCTGTTCTTAAAATTCTCGAACAGGCGGGAGCACAGCTTGATATTGAAACGATTGAAATCGGCGAGAAGATTTATAAAAGCGGCGTGCCGTCCGGCATCGCAGAGAGCGCCTGGACCAGCCTCAACCGTACCAAATGTTTTCTGAAAGCGCCGATTACAACCCCGCAGGGCGGGGGCTTTAAAAGCCTGAACGTCACCATCCGCAAATCCATGGGGCTGTTTGCCAACGTCCGCCCCTGCGTCTCCTACCACCCCTACGTGCGCACAACCCAGCCAACGATGAATATGGTCATCGTCCGCGAGAACGAGGAAGATCTCTACGCCGGAATTGAACACCAGCAAACCGACAACGTCGTGCAATGCCTGAAGCTGATCTCGCATACCGGCTCGGAACGCATCATCCGCTATGCCTTTGAATATGCGATGGCGAATAACCGCGGCAAAGTGACCTGCATTTCCAAAGACAATATCATGAAAATGACTGACGGCATGTTCCACCGCATTTTCGATGAAGTCGCAAAGGAATATCCGTCGCTGGAAAACAACCACATGATCGTCGATATCGGCGCCGCCAAAATCGCCGCCTCGCCGCATATCTTTGACGTTATCGTCACTGAAAATCTTTATGGCGATATTATTTCCGACATCGCCGCCGAAGTCTCCGGCTCGGTCGGCCTTTGCGGTTCATCCAATATCGGCAAAGCCGGCGCGATGTTTGAAGCCATCCACGGCTCCGCCCCGGACATCGCGGGCAAAGGCATTGCCAATCCTTCCGGCCTGCTCAACGCCGCCGTCATGATGCTGGCTCATCTGGGCCAGACGGAAGTTGCCGAAAACGTCCAGAACGCCTGGCTCCGCACGATCGAGGACGGCGTGCATACCGGCGATATTTTTAACCCGCAAGTATCCACGAAACGCGCCAATACAGAGGAATTCGCCGAAGCTGTCATGGGCCGCCTGAGCCATGTTCCACGTTTTTTCCGCCCTGTCGCTTTCAGCAAGGACGCACGCGAAACAAAGATGGACTCCATTTCCCTGCCCTCCGTCAAAACAAAAAGGCTGGAAGGGGTGGATGTGTTCCTGCACTGGCGCGAAGATGCTCCCGTAGCCACGCTTGCCGATCAGGTCCTTCCGCTCAGCAACAGCCTGAAACTGGCCAGTATCGACAGCCGCGGCCTGCTGGTCTGGCCACATGCCGCCGCCGTTGCCGAACAAGGCGATCACTGGCGCTGCCGTTTCGTCGCCGCCAATGATACGACCCCTGTCACGCCCGAACAAATCATCCAGCTGCTGCAATCGCTGCACACAGCAGGGCTTGACTTCATCAAGACGGAAAATCTCTACAGCTTCGACGGCGTACGGGCTTTCACCGTCGCGCAGGGGCAGTAGCCCGCCTACCCGATATGCGGCACGGTCAGCTCATTCTGGCGGCAGGCCGCAATGACGGCATTGCCGAGCAGGCAGGCAATCGTCATCGGCCCCACGCCGCCCGGTACGGGCGTCAGATAACCCGCGACTTTTGCCACATCGGCAAAATCAACATCGCCGCAAAGCCCCTTTTCCGTGTGATTGATACCGACATCAATCACAATCGCGCCGGGCTTGACCCAATCGGCCTTCACCAGCCCCGCTTGTCCGGCAGCAACGACAAGGATATCCGCCTGTCTTGCGATATGCGACAACTGCGGCGTACGTGAATGGCACATTGTCACCGTGCAGTTTTCACGCAACAATAATTGTGCCACAGGTTTACCCACCAGATTTGACCGCCCGATGACCACGGCATGAAGGCCGGTTAGATTCTTCTCGACGCTTTTGATCAGCGCCAGGCAACCCATCGGCGTGCACGGCACCAGACCGGATTGCCCGCTGACCAGCCGACCGATGTTTTCGACGTGCAAGCCATCCACATCCTTGACGGGATCAATCATGCGCAATATCGTGTCGGTATCAATCTGTTTCGGCAGCGGCAACTGTACCAGAATACCATGCACTTTTTTATTGGCGTTAAGGTTTCCAATCAGCTTTAAAAGCTCGTCCTGCGACGTTTTTTTCGGCAGGCGATGTTCAAAACTGCGAATGCCCGCCTCGGCGGCGGCTTTCTTTTTATTGTTAACGTAGATAACGCTGGCCGGATCTTCTCCCACCAGTACAACCGCCAGCCCTGGCATGACCTTGTGGTCACCGATCAGGACTTCAACGTGACGCGCAATGGACATCCGAAGCTTTTTAGCCAGCGCCCTACCGTCAATAATTTCCGCCGCCTGCTTTTTCATGTCATTTTTCTTTGTCATGACCATTATAATAAACTCACCAGAATCCCGCGAAGAATATAGATGCCGAAGATAACAGCCATTGGCGAGAAATCCAGCCCTCCCAGCGGCGGCAACATTCTGCGCACCGGAATAATCACGGGATTCGTGATCTTGTTCAACAGCTCGCAAAACTTGTAAACCCAGCGGTTTCGCGTATTCAGCACATCAAAAGCCACCAGCCAACTGACAATAATCGTCGCCAAGATCACGCCCAGATACAAATCCAGCGCCCGCACCAGCAAAAAAATGACAGTCTCCATAATCCTTTTATCTCCCTCTGGTTTCAGGCTAACGCTCCACCCTTCCCCCCGCAACAGTTTTAAGTTGCTCTTTATAACGAAATGCAGATATTAGAAAATAAAGTAGACTCAACGGAGGATGTTATGTCAGATGAAAACCTTGCCTACCTGGACCTTAAAACCGGTCGCGTGACAATCAGATTGCGCCCCGATCTGGCGCCAAAACACGTCGAGCGTATTCGCGCATTGATCAGCGAAGGATATTATGACGGATTGAAATTCCACCGTGTGATCGACGGTTTCATGGCCCAGACCGGTTGCCCGCAGGGTACCGGCTATGGCGGCTCAGGCACAAAAATTCCAGCAGAGTTCAGCGATGCCCCCTATATCCGCGGCACCTGCGGCATGGCACGGTCAACCGACCCGAACAGCGGCGACAGCCAGTTCTTCATCACTTTCGGCGACGCCGGATTCCTCAATGGCCAATATACCGTCTGGGGGGAAGTCATTGAAGGCATGGAACATATCGACCAGATCGCTAAAGGGGAACCCCCGCGTACCCCTGATACAATCATCAAGTTCTCGCTTGCCGCTTAAAGCTTTACTTTAACAAGAAAAACCCCATCTATCACTTTAACAAAAGGAAAAATACCGATGAAAAAAATGCTTCTTTCTCTTACACTCGCCCTGACGCTCTTCGCGTCTGCGGCACTGGCGCAAACACCCGCTGATCCGGAAAACACCCTTTATATGGACCTGAAGGATGGCCGCGTTGTCATCGAGATGCGTCCGGATCTTGCTCCGAAACACGTGACCCGCATCAAGGAACTGGTGCGTCAGGGGTTCTATAACAGCCTGACCTTCCATCGCGTCATTGAAGGCTTTATGGCACAGGGCGGCGATCCGGATGGCACAGGTATGGGCGGCACCGGCACCAAGATCCCGGCCGAATTCAGCAACGAGCCTTTCGAGCGTGGCGTGGTTGGTATGGCCCGCTCTTCCGACCCGAACAGCGGCGACAGCCAGTTTTACATTATGTTCGCCAATGGCTCCTTCCTGAACGGACAGTATACCGTCTGGGGCAAAGTCACCTCCGGCATGCAATTCGTTGACAACATCACCCGCGGCGAACCCCCTGCAAATCCTGACAAAATCATTAAAATGCAGGTTGCTGCGGATGTGAAGGACGAAGCAACGCCTGAGGCAGCACCAGAAGCAACAACTGAAGAAAAACAATAACAACATCTGCCTTCTGATATTTCCAAGCCCTCCCGAAGATGCTACTTTGGGAGGACTTTTATTTAGATCGAACAAGAGGTTTGAGATATGAAAATTCTGGTACCCGTCAAGCGCGTTGTAGACTATAACGTCAAGATCCGCGTCAAGAGCGACCAGTCCGGCGTCGAACTCGCCAATATCAAAATGTCGATGAATCCCTTTTGTGAAATCGCCGTGGAAGAGGCCATCCGGCTGAAAGAAAAGGGCATTGCCACAGAAATCATCGCCGTCAGCATTGGCCCCACCCAAGCGCAAGAAACCCTGCGCACTGCCATGGCCATGGGGGCGGATCGCGGCATTCTGGTTCAGACCGACGCTCTTACAGAACCCCTCGCCGTCGCAAAAATTCTTAAAGAACTCATTAGCAAGGAGGCACCGGGCCTTGTCATCATGGGCAAACAGGCGATTGATGGCGACAATAATCAAACCGGCCAGATGCTTGCCGCGCTGATGAACTGGGGGCAAGCGACCTTTGCTTCAAAAATCGAAAAGGACGGAGAGTCCCTCAACGTCACACGCGAAGTTGACGGCGGACTTGAAACGCTACAACTCAAACTACCCTGCATTGTCACAACCGATCTGCGCCTGAACGAGCCGCGCTATGCCTCTCTCCCCAACATCATGAAAGCCAAACAAAAGCCGCTGGCCACACTGACGCCTGCAGACCTTGGCGTTGATATAACGCCCCGCATGCTGGTATTGAAAGTCGTCGAACCCACAGGCCGAAAAGCCGGCGTTAAAGTCAAGGATGTGTCCGAACTGGTGGATAAACTGAAAAATGAAGCGAAGGTGATCTGATCATGACCGTTCTTCTTATTGCCGAACATGACAATAAAGCCCTGAAACCCGCAACACTCTCCGCTGTTGCCGCCGCGCAAAAACTAGGCAGCGCAATTGACATCCTCGTCGCCGGAAAAGACTGCGCGGAGGTAGCCGCGACCGCCGCAAAAATTCCCGGCGTCCGCAAGATTCTGGTCGCCGATGACGCAGCCTACGCGCACCAGCTCGCTGAAAACCTTGCCCTGCTGGTTGTTAAAAATGCGACAGGCTACAGCCATATCCTCGCCCCCGCCACGACAACGGGCAAGAACATGCTCCCCCGTGCGGCGGCCCTGCTGGACATGCAGATGCTTTCCGACGTCAGCAAAATCGAAAGCACGGATACTTTTGTCCGTCCGATCTATGCCGGAAACGCCTTCGCCACCGTGCAATCGAACGACAGCATTAAAATCATGACGATCCGCACCACCGCTTTCGATGCCGCCCCTGCTACGGGCGGGTCAGCTGCAATTGAAAACATTGCAGCGGCGGGAGATGCCGGATTGTCCTCCTTCGTCGGTCAGGAACTCACCAAATCCGAGCGCCCCGAACTGACCGCCGCCCGCGTGATCGTTTCCGGCGGTCGCGGCATGGGGAGCGGTGACAACTTTAAACTGATTGATGCCGTTGCCGACAAGCTGGGCGCCGCTGTTGGTGCCTCGCGCGCGGCCGTAGACGCCGGTTTCGTTCCCAATGACTATCAGGTCGGCCAGACCGGAAAGGTTGTCGCCCCCGAGCTTTACGTCGCGGTCGGTATTTCCGGCGCCATCCAGCATCTGGCGGGCATGAAAGATTCCAAAATCATCGTCGCGATCAACAAAGATCCGGAAGCGCCGATCTTCCAGGTCGCCGATTACGGTCTGGTGCAGGACCTCTTCACGGCTCTGCCGGAGCTGACCGAGAAGCTGGGGTAACCACACTTCCATTCCTGTAAAAAAATTACCGCCATGCCGCCAGAAATTTACCTGATTCAGGTCAAACGAAAGAATAGTCCTATATTGTTGATTACTTCCTCGGAAAAAAGCGCGCCAAGCCTTTCTTTTGAACGTTCTGCGTCAGCGGCATCTGCGCATCCGCTTGTTTCGCTTTTGCTGCAGCTTTTGCCTCGACTGTTGTCAGGCAGAAATCGCGCATATCAAAAACCACTATATCTTTCTTTGCAGCGGCAATAAGCATACCTGAAACTTCATCAAAAGATTTTTTAATGATTGCAGAAAGTTCCGTTTCAGGAATAAAAGCATAAGTATAATCGGGGTTAACATGTTTTTGAAATACGATACTATCAGCAGCGACCAAGGTCTCCCCTTCACCACTAAGATTTAGAAAATGAAAGGAATTACTATGTCCCATAGGGACACTTCTTGTAGATGTTTTTAGTTTTAAAAATACTGTCATAGTTAATCTCCATTAGCTTTAAACTATTGAAGAGATTAATATAAAAAAATAATATGTCAATAGCTTATTATGAAATATTATAACTCACTGTTTATATTAGCTTATCTCTCCCGCAGCGCGGTTTGCGAGGCCTTGACAAAAGGCTTCATCAGGTAATTCATCACGGTTTTCTCGCCCGTGACGATATCGACAGTCGCCTGCATGCCGGGAATAATATCATATTCCTTGCTGCCTTTACTCAGCTTGGTCTTGTCGGTACGGACCTTGACGCGATAGAAACTCTCGCCCTTTTCATTGGTGATACTATCCGCACTGATCTCCGTCACTTCACCTTCCAGTGCGCCGTAAACAGAAAAATCAAAAGCGGAAATACGCACAATCGCCTTCTGTCCCGGATGGATAAAGGCGATATCCGCTGGCCGGACACTGGCTTCCACCAGCAGCAAATCTTCCAGCGGCACAATTTCCATGATCGGCTCGCCGGGTTTTACCACACCGCCCACCGTCGTCACCTTGATGTCCTTGACCGTGCCATGCACCGGCGATTTTATTTCTGTCCGCTCGCTCTTGTCCTGAAAGGCCCCCAGCGTTTCCTTGATGGAGTTCAGCTCGATCGTTTTCCCCGACAGCTCTTTTTGCGCGGTGGCCTTAAAACCGCTGGTCAGTTCATTGATCCGCTCGCGCGACTCCTTGACTGCGGCCTGCGACCGCGGCAGCGCCAGCTTCAGCCCGTTCAGTTCTGCCCGTTGTGTTGCGATTTGCCGATCCAGCTGCAACAATTCCATTTTATTAGCGGCACCGCGCTCCACCATGGGGACCACCATATTACGCTCTTCCTGCGACAGGCCCAGAACACTGGCAGTATCGGCGATACGCCGTGTCAGCTCCTCAACCTCCTGCTCCTTCTGGGTCTGCTGCTGCTGCAAAACGCCCAGTTGCCCCTCATACTGCTTTTTATTGGCGTCATAAGCATCACGCTCGGCCCGCACCGAGTCCGGTACGCCCGCGATCACCTCCGGAGGGAAAACCGGTTCCTTGCCATCGGCTTCCGCCTGTAAACGGGTAATGGATGCCAGCAGTCCCAGATATTTCTGGTTCGTCGCCTGAAAATCGGACTTCGCCTGCACATTCCGCATCCGCAGGATAATCTGCCCCTCTTTGACAGCCTCGCCTTCCTTGACCAGAAACGCATCAACGATTCCGCCCTCAAGATTCTGGATGACCTGCACTTCCGAAGAAGGGATCACCTTGCCAATCCCCCGTGCGACCTCATCCAGCCTGGCCAGATTGGCCCAGACAATAAAAATCACCAGCAGTCCCGCCACCGCATAGAGCAAAACATGATCCCGCCAGAGAATGCCCTCATCGGCAGAAAAATCATCATCGTACTTCCGCGCCAGATCGAGCTTGCGCAGATCAATTTCACTGAAATCAAGCTTGCGGGTATTCTCACTCATTCGGCGTTACCCCCTGCGTACCGGCAGCTCCCGCCTTGAAAACGCCTGACTGCAATTTTGCAATAACCTCGTCACGCGGCCCTGCGGCAACAATGCGCCCACGATCCATCAGGATCAGCTTGTCCACCAACCCCAGTACCGCGCTTTTATGCGTGACCAGTAAAATCGTTTTTCCCTTGATCAGCTCGCGCAGATGCCCGTAAAGCCTGCGCTCTGACCCCGGATCAATCGAAGCCGTCGGTTCGTCCAATAGCAACATCGGCGGATCATAGAGAAGCGCGCGCGCAATGGCCACGGCCTGCCTCTGGCCACCGGAAAGATTCTCCCCCCGTTCGCCGACCTGCGTATCCAGCCCCGCCTCGGAATCACGCAGAAAATCCATCACCCCCGCCATTTCTGCCGCGCGCAGAACTGCGCTATCCGGAACGGATTCATGCCCCAACGTGATATTTTCACGCACAGAGCCAAAGAAAAGATAAGGCGTCTGCTGCACAACACCGACGTTCCGGCGCAGGTCTGCCGGATCAATCTGCCGCACGTCCACGCCGTCCACCTGCACCGAACCGCTTTCCGGCTGGTAAAGATTGAGAACAAGCCGTTCAATCGTCGTCTTGCCGGAACCGACCGCGCCGATCACGCCGACATGGTCGCCCGGCTCGATAGAAAAACTGATGTTATTGAGCGCCGGCGTTTTCTGGTTCGGGTAACGGAACACTACATCGCGAAACCGTATCTCGCCTTTCATCACCGGCATGGAAATAAAGGTTTGCGACAAGGACCGCTCGACAGGAGAACGCATCAGTTCGTTCAGGCGATCCAGCGCCTCTTTCGACTGGCTGTATTTGGTCAGAATGGCAGCGACAGAGGCCAGCGGCGCCATGGCTCGACCGGACAGGATCACCGCCGCAATCAGTGCCCCCATCGTAATAT
This sequence comes from uncultured Rhodospirillaceae bacterium, assembly GCA_964458415.1. Classification (GTDB taxonomy): domain Bacteria; phylum Pseudomonadota; class Alphaproteobacteria; order Micavibrionales; family UBA2020; genus CAYWIT01. The sequence goes on along the minus strand of CAYWIT010000002.1, from coordinate 118,682 downwards.
CTCCATCTGCGATCAGGTAAGTACCGTAAACCACCATGCAGACAGAAACGATGTTAGAGCAAAAAACCGCAAAATTCACGCCAAACGCCGCAATACCGCGTGCCTTGACATTGGTGGAGGATGCAAGCTCCGTCAATTCCTCCCACTTGCGCTGCATATGCCCTTCGGCGGCCTGCGCCTTGATCGTCTCCAGCCCGCTGAGCGTTTCAAAAATCAGACCGCTTTTAAAAGCATTCTCGCGCATCGACTCCTTGATCACTTTATCAAGAGGCCGCTGCAGCATCATGCCGACGCCGATTACCAACGGCACCAGAACGGCCGGCACGATGGCCACCGGTCCCGCAATCATCCAGATCATGACGATAAACAGCAAAATAAAAGGAAAGTCGATCAGGGCGATGACGGTCGCCGAGGTAAAGAAATCACGCAGCGTTTCAAATTCCTTGAGGTTAGCGGCATGCACACCGACGCTCGGCGGACGGGCCGCCATTTTCATCCCCAGCATCTGCTCGAAAATCCGCGCGGAAATAACGTTATCCGCTTTGCGTCCCGCTGTATCGACAAAATGCGAACGCAGATTTTTTAACAGGAAATCGAAGATATAGGCAATGAAAACACCCGTCGCCAGAACCCACAAAGTCGGGAATGCGCTGTTGGGAATAACGCGGTCATAGACATTCATCGTAAAAAGCGGGCTGGCCAGAGCCAGCACGTTAACCACTACAGCCGCGACCATGACCTCGTAATAAATCTTGCGGTGGCGCCAGATCGCGCTCCAGAACCAGTCGCGCCCCTCTTCTATGGCCTGCGGGCCGGAGCGTCCGTCCATCTGCGCGCGCGGCCGCACAAAAAATGCATAGTCATGATAACGCGATTTTAAATCCATCAGCGGAATGGCAACGGGCTGATCCGGCGTCTCCGGAAAGATCAATTCTGCATTATCACCGCGCCGCCCTTTCAAAATGCAAGCCTGATTATTCTTTAACACCAGAATACAGGGCAAATTCGGACTGGCCAGCAAATCCGCCAAAGGACGGCGCACCATCCGTGCTGTCATGCTGATGCGGTCGGCAGCGCGTACAAACGCAGCGGGAGAAGCCATTTGTTCGCCATGCACCGGCAGCCCCGCCGACAAGGCCACAGCCGTTGTCCGGCGCCCATAGTCCGCCGCCACAATAGCCAGACATTCCATCAACGGGTCATCAAGAGAAATGCGCTCGGCTTCAAGCGGCCAGAATTTCCCCAAGCCGCTCTCTGGCATATCTTTATCAGAATTTACTGTCTCGGATGTCAAACGGGTTGCTCCCCAGACCCGTCAGGAGATCACTTCTCCAGACGTGCCTCGCGCGGCTTCTCAACGCCCAGCGTTTTCAGCAGATTCCCCTGCAAGGCCAGAACGCGGAACACCGCGAACATTTCCGTGTAGAGGGAGTTGACATGGCTGGAACGGGAAACGAACAGCTCGTTCTGGGAATCCAGCACATCCAGCAGCGTCCTGCGGTCCAGACTGAACTGATCCAGATAGACATTGACGACTTTCTCGTTTGCCACCGTCTGATCCTGAAACTCTTTTGCGCGTTCACCGGCGGAAACCATTCCTGCCCACGTATCACGCATATCTTTTTCAACCTGACGCGCGGCATCCGCACGACGCTCCCGAGAGAGAGCATGACGGTACATAAATTCACGCTGCCGCGCCTGATCGGCACCGCCGCGATAGAGGTTCCAGCGCATAACAGCCAGAACGGACTGGCGGTTATCGTTGCCTTCAACACCGCTCAGATCATGGCCGACGGAAGCATTCGCCTCCAAATCGATTTTCGGGTACAACGTCGCGCCGGACGCCTGATATTCTGCATCCGCCACTTTAACATCGGATTCATAAACGGCCAATGTCGGGCTTTGTGTTATAGCCATGCGGATGGCCTCATCAAGAGTAGCCGCCAGCTTGTCGCGGGGAATGTCGGGGAAAGCCATATCACCCGGTACATCGCCGACTTTCTGAATGAACAAAGCCTCCGCTCTCCGCAGATCCTGCTCGGTAGAAGAAGACGTTGCGCGCGCCTGCGCCACGCGGGCATTGGCCTGCGCCACATCCCCCTCGGTGACCGTGCCGGCGGAAGCGCCAGTCTCGATCGTCCCCAGGATTTTCATGTGGTCTTCCACGTTGGAGCGCGCAATCGACAGCAGGTCGCGCTGGCGCAGCACTTCCAGATAGGCTTCTACGATATCCAGCCCGGTAAATTCCGCAACTTCCCCGACACGATTTGCCGTGGACTCAACGCGAGACTTCTGGCGGCTGACCTCGCTTTTTGTCGCCCAGCCGTCAAAGAGCATTTGCGTCAATGTCAAGGACGCCCGTTTGCGCATCAGGCTTTCATCGTCAATCGTCGGAGAATTCGTCCGCTCCCATCCCCCTTCGCCCAGGAAATCGACGGACGGCATATAAAGCGCCTTGGCCTGAGATAATTCTTCCTTCACTGCCAGATGATCATTCGCCACCAGCGCATATTGCGGATTTGTCTGAATGCCCTTACTGACGGCATCAACCAAAGTCAGGTCCCCATCTTCCCCCGCAGCAAAGGCCGGAGAGGCCAGTATAAGGCTCAAAACAGAAACGGTGCAAAATTTCGCAAAGGTTTTCATCATGTCAGTCCTTGATATTATTGTAGAATTGAGGCTGTGGAAAAATCCAGCAGCCTCAATTTCTATCTTATTATTGAAGATTAGGCAATCAAATTACCGTGATTGGTCAGCGTGTCCATATCGACATTAACTCCCTCAAGCACAGCCACCGTCTGATAGGCGGTTCCCGTTCCTGTCGTGTCAATCTGGACCAGCGTATCCCCGGCATTTGCCGTAACTTTTACAAAGTCAGACAAACTATCCGTCAAGGGATCGTAACCTGTCAGGATGTTGCTAATATCCAGAATGTCACCATCGCTTACGCTGAAATCCTTGATCGTGTCAATGCCATCGGCAGACGTTCCCAGCAAGAAGGTATCCGCGCCGGAACCGCCGAAGAGCGTATCCAGACCGTCGCCGCCGGAAAGGATATCGTCCCCTTCCTGACCAAACAGCACATCGTCACCGGCGCCACCGGACAGCGTATCATGACCACCCAGACGACCCTGACCATCGCTGCCAACAGATTCCTCCGCCAGCGCTGCTGCATGTGTCTTGATATAGGAGATCGTATCCGCCCGTGTCCAGCCCGGATTGGTCGTGCTTTCCCCCGCCTCAAGACGCGCGAAAACTTCCCAGCCCGAACCCGGATCCGTCGGCAGTCCGTGCAACGCCGCCAGATCATCGGTAAAGAGCGCATCGCCGAAGATCAGGTCATTACCGTCACCACCCGTCAGCTCATCACCACCAACGGAATTGATTTTGTTGATCGGATTGGAACCCGCCAGCGCCGCATTCAGATCCAGCGGATCATCAATATTCAGCGCGACCCCATTGGAGTCGATCAGGTTGATATTGCTGATCTTGGAACCGATATTGATGCCAACGCCGATAACTTCCGTGCTCAGGCTCTGGATCAGCGCGATTTCATTCGTGCCGTCCGTACCCTTGATCTGATTCATGGAATCTGTCTCGGATCCGCTTTGCGCCGGATTTGTGCTTGTGACGTAAGTATTCGGCTGTCCATCACTGACAAAATAAGTGTAGGTCTCGGCACCGGCTATCTTCCCGGAACCCTGCAGCCAGGTAATCGCTGCCTGCAATGCGGATTCGTAGTTCGTTACGCCGCCAGCATTGGTCAGGGTATCCAGATAGTTCACTGCCGCCGCAAAGTCCGCGGCATCGGTCACCGTAAAGGTGCCCGCCGTTTTCGCCGTTGTCGAGAACGGAACGATATGAACCTTGACATCACCGCCCTGATAACCGCTGAAATCCGTAAGCAGATTCTGCACAGCGTCCAGCAGCAAGGAATATTTGGATGTCGGATCAAATTTTGACCCCATGCTGCCGCTGATATCAAGAACCATGACGATATTGTAATCCTTCGCCTGGGTCTCCGACCGTGCGCCACCAACATCACCAACAAGGATATCGGCTGCGCCATTTCCTTTGATCGTGCCCGTTCCGGTGCCGACCTCATAAGCCGTGACCGAGCCGTCAACGTCATCGACGTTTTTGCCGACTTTAAAGACAGGATCAACTGCCCGAACCGTAACAGTCAAGCTGTCACTCGCCGTCGCCGTGTTGTCTGTCAGATCGAACTCGAGCCCGCTCAGGCTGGTTTCCGTTTCTGTCACCGTCACAGTCAGCGCATAAGAACCTGAAGTTCCCGCCGCAGGCGTCAGCGTCAAGCCGGAAAGATCCGCCAGCGTCAGAGACCAGACGCCGCCACCGAGATCTGTGCCGTGATTCAACACAGCCCCCGCCGGAACACCGGAAAGCTCGATCTTGGTGATCTGCTCTGAACCGTCAAGATTATCTCCGCCTTTACCGACATTAATATCGAGGGCAATAGCCGTTCCGGCGTCTCCCGCTACGTCACCGGCATCCACTGTTGGCGCATCAATCACCGCATCGGTGAAAATACTGAACGTGCCGGACTTGGAAGCCGTGCTGCCATCTGTTTCAGTTGACGTCACCGTAGCGACCAATCCTGTCAGGTCCGCATCGCTATCAGCCGGAGGCCGCACCAGCGGGCCACCCGCAAAGGCTGTTACGCCCAGCGGCAACGTGATGCTCCAGACACCGGTTGCCGCATTATACGTGCCGCCGTCAATCGTTGTATCAACCGTCCAGCCCGGCTTGAACCCTGAAATCGTCACGGTCATCTGTTCTGACGGATCGCTCAGTCCAGCTTCAACAAATAGCTTGACCGCTCCATCTTCCTTCACCATGACATCGTTGACGCAAAGGTTTGGCGCATCTGCCACAGGCGTCAATGTCACTTTCAGCGTTTTTGTCACGGTCATTTCATTGTCCGTGTAATCGCATTCCTCGCCGCTCAGCTTGACTTCTCTGGCTGTCGATGAAACGGTCAGGGAGAACTCGCCCGACCAATTCGCAGGAGGCACCAGCTTCAGACCGACCAATTGGCCTGTTGTCAATTGCCATGCGCCACCGCCAAGATTTGTCCCCTTGTTCAGGGCAAATCCGTCCGGCAGGCCGCTGATAACGACTTTGGTAATCGCCTCGGAACCATCCGTATCCGTTACGCCGGTCGAAATCGCAAGCGAGACGGAAGAAACATCTTCCTTGCCAGAAGCGTTCGCAACATTCAGATACGGCGTATCAATGACAGCATCTGTCACAACTTTCATCGTTGCCTGAACGGAAGCGGAAACGCCGCTGGGTTCAGTCGATGTCGCCGTTACGACCAGCCCTGTCAGATCCGCATCGCTGTTTGCTGGCGGTTTCACAATAGGCCCTCCGGAGAAATTCTGGCCTGTCGCCAGTGTAATGCTCCAGGTGCCCGTTGCGGCATTATAAGTACCGCCACTGGCAGACGTATCGACTGTCCAGCCCGCTTTAAAGCCAGTCACTGTCACGGTCAGATATTCCGCCATGTCCGTCAGGTTGGCCTGAATGTCCAGCTGGGTCGAGCCATCTTCCTTCACGCACTGGTCATGAACACTGAGTGTCGGCTGATCCGGACGGGCATGAACCGTGATGGTCAGCTTGTCGGTCACCGTTTTCTGGTTGTCCGTCAGATCGCATTCCTCGCCGCCCAGGTTCACCTCTGTCGCAGTAGAGGACACCGTCAGCGTCAGCGTGCCTGCCCAGTGCGCGGGAGGATTGATTTGCAAGCCCGGCAATTGGGCCTGTGTTACTTCCCACTGGCCGCCACCAAGATTTGTTCCCGCCGACAGCGTGAACCCGTCGGGAACGCCGCTGATAACGATTTTGGTGATCGCTTCGGAGCCATCCGTATCCGTTACGTTTGTTTTGATGTCGAGAGAGACCGGCTGATCCTGATCTCCCGTTACGTTGTTCGCGTCAAGGAACGGCGTGTCAATGACCGCATCCGTCACGACCTTGAAGTCTGCGCTTGAGCTCATCGTCGCGCCATCGCTCTCCGTCGCTGTCGCCGTCACGGTCAGGCCCGTCATGTCGGCATCGCTGTTCGCCGGCGGCTTGACAACAGGGCCGCCTGTGAATGCCGTTACACCGGCCGGCAGAGTCAGCGTCCAGACGCCTGTCGCGGCGTTATACGTCCCGCCACTCGCCGTTGTGTTCACTGTCCAGCCCGCCTGAATGCCACTGATGGTGACCGTCAGATGCTCGGAACCATCCGTATCCGTCAGGCTTGCAGAAACCTGCAGTTGGACGGATCCGTCTTCTTTCACGCAGACATCTCTTGCGCTGACAGAAGGCTCGTCAGCCACAGGCTTGACCGTTACAGTCAGCTTGTCGGTCACCGTTTTCTGGTTGTCCGTCAGATCGCATTCCTCGCCACTCAACGTGACTTCTTTTTCCGTCACGGCAACCGTCAGGTTGATCGTGCCGGACCAGTTCGCCGCGGGGGTGAGCGCCAGACCGGACAGATCGGCCTGCGTCAAGCTCCACTGGCCGCCGCCCAGATTGGTGCCATGGTTCAGCGCCGCACCCGCAGGCACGCCGGAAATAATGATCGCGGTAATCGCTTCGGAACCGTCGGTATTGTCACCGCCCGGACCGACTGCGATGGTCAACGGAATGGACGTATCTTCGTCACCCGATGCATCCTGTGCATCTACCGTCGGCGCGTCAATCACAGCGTCAACGACAATTTTCGTTGTCACAGCCGCCGAAGACGCCGTGCCGGAAACCGGATCCGTCTGCGTTGCCGTCACGACCAGGCCGGTCATATCGACATCACTGTCAGCGGGAGGAGAAAAAACCGGGCCGCCAGTAAAATTATTGCCTGCCGGCAATGTCAGGGTCCATGTGCCCATACCGGCATCATAGGTACCGCCACTGGCCGTCGTATCAACACTCCAATCGGCTTGAATGCCGGAAATGGAAACCGTCAGAACATCCGTTGCGGGGCCGGTTGGGTCCAGCGCCGCATGCACGACAAGCTGAACAGAACCATCTTCTTTCACGCAGGCCTCTTCTGCGGAAACCCGTGGCGTTTCCGGCTGCGATTCAACCGTAATGACCATATCATCAGAAATCGTCATCTGGTTATCGTTATAATCGTATTCACCACCGCTCAGGTTCGCCTCTGTCGAGGTGATCGTCACCGTCAGATTAACCGTGCCATAAAAGTTCGGCGCGGGCAGGAAATTCAGGCCTGTCAGATCGGCCATTGTCAGTTGCCAGACACCGCCGCCAAGGTCTGCGCCATGATTCAGCGCCGCGCCCGCAGGCACGCCGGAGATCAGGATATTTGTGATCTGCTCGGAACCGTCAGTGTCGCCAACACCCATCGTGATCGTCAGGGCAACCGGATTATCTTCGATGCCGGAAGCATTCTGCGCATCCAGATGCGGAACATCGATGACAGCATCGGTTACGACATTGATGATCGCCGTGGCGGAATTCGTATCCCCGCCATCCATCGCCGTCGCCGTCACGACCAGACCGGTCAGGTCTGCATCGCTGTCAGCCGGAGGGCTGACTTCTGGGCCGCCCGTAAAACTGGTCACGCCGGCAGGCAACGCCAGTGTCCATGTACCTGTAGCGGCGTTATAAGTCCCGCCGCTCGTCGTCGTATCCACACCCCAGCCCGGCGCAATACCGGAGATCGTCACTGTCAGGGTTTCGGAACCATCGGTATCCGTCAGGCTCGCCGAAATCTTCAGCGCCACGGCGCCATCTTCTTTCACTTCAGCGTCTTCGACTTTCAGCAGAACTTCATCCGCTACACCCTCAACCGTCACGGTCAGCTTTGCCGTGTTATTAGCCGTGTTATTGTTGAAATTGAATTCGGTATCGCTCAGGTTGACTTCCGTCGCCGTGGAGGTCACCGTCAGATCGAAGGAACCGCTGTAATCCTTGGCCGTGGTGATTGTCAGGCCGGTCAGATCCGTCAGGGACAACAGCCACTGGCCGCCGCCAAGATCCGTACCATGATTCAGCGTCGCACTCGCAGGAACGCCGGAAATAACCACGCCGGTGATTTCCTCGGAACCATCGGTATCCTTTACCGCCGTTGTGATATCCAGCGCAATTGGCGTATCTTCATGACCCGTTGCATCCTTGGCTGCGACTGCAGGCGTGTCGGCGACCGCATCTGTATAGACATTGATTGTGCTGACGGCTTGTCCCGTCATGCCTGTGGCCAGATTTGTGACATCCAGCGTCACGGTCAGGTTCGGCATGTCGCCATCGCTGTCCGCTGGCGGGCTGACCAGCGGGCCGCCCGTGAAGCTGGCGCCTTTGGCCAGCGTGATTGTCCATGTGCCCGTAGCCGCGTTATAGGTTCCGCCGCTGGCTGTCGTATCCACCGTCCAGGACGCATCAAACCCTGAAATCGTGATCGTCAGCTGCTCGTTCGCATTCGTCGGATGGGCGTCAACGAACAAGGCAACGGAATTGTCCTCGTAAACGTAACTGTCCGCCGCCTCAAGATTTGGCGTGACAGGCGCCGGAGCATTCAGACCCGTCGGCAACGGTTCACGATCCGGCGCCCGGTATTGCAGAGATGTCGGGTTAATAGGTCCGATCGCGTCAAGCGATTCAAGCGGGGTTGCCGAAAAAGAGCTCTGGAATCCAAAGCCGTTCCGCGCGCCACCACCGGCCTCGCCAGCCGCAGGTTCAACTTCCGCCAGCTGCGTCGCTTGCGCCAGCACATCCCCCAGTTCCGTCGCCTTCAGCTGGGAGCCATCGCTAAGCGTCAGGCTGGAAGGATTGCCCGAAGCCTTGATGTCGCCATAATTGGGGATAATGATTTCCCCGCCGTTTTTAAAAGTAATAACCAGCTGCCCCTCGTTATCCTTGACAGCCGTTGGCTCATTCATGGCAAAACCGAACTGATATTCCTGACCCGGTTCCAGCTTTACAACCACATCCTGATTTGCGGCGGGTTTTTCAACCGTCACAACACTTGGCGTCTCTTCACCAGCAGCCGTTTGGATGTCGCTGGCAAGCGTGGGGAGCAGCTGCGCCAGATTAACAACATGACCGTTTGGCATCGTAATGGCGGGCGCCTCACCCATACCGGCGACTTCGGAAAAATTCCTGACCACCAGCGTCGCGCCGTTATTAAAATGAACGACAAGCTCTCCGCTCTTGCCCATCGTCATTCCAGAAACTTCGGCATCCCCCCCGATCGCCAGTGTCTTCCCTGCCGTCACGCTAACTTCCGTTACTGCATTCGCCTGAAGAGCGATGAGAGATTGTTGTTCTGCTGCCATTATCGTATTCCCCTCTGTTTTTGTTATTCAGTAAGATCAGGGCAGATAGTCTGCCCACCCTCTTTTGGACTCGGTTTGCGTAAAAAAAATTATGTCTAAAATTTATACACGCTTTCTTGATTCCAGTCAACTATTATGTTAATCTATAATTAACTATTAATAGAGAACCGATACTTAATAATTCATCATTCATAAAATAACCAGAGAAAATCTGTGTAAAATCAACGGTCCCCAATTTTACAAAATAACAAAAATCTTGAGATTCCAAAGGCATAAAACCTTTGCTTCATTTTGTTTTTTGGCGCACTATAGTAAACGTATGTTTCAGGTTTGATGGGGTTTCAATACATGAACAAAAAATGGACAATTCTCTGTCTCCTCCTTGCTTTCGCAATGACGGAGCCTGCTCAGGCTGACGGACTCGACAGTCTGGAGCGCCTCGTTAACGCTGATGGCAGCGCTTCAAAAAATGCGTCTCCTGCAGAACAGGCTGGTGACACCGGAATTTTGCGCCTGACGCCTGATAAAACACATATCCTCCGCCTTGATCAGGACGCCGCCAGTGTCATCGTTGCCAACCCCGAACATGCCAACGTCATGCTCGACAGCCCCCGCCTGCTGATCATCATGCCGCGCCAGCCCGGCACGACCTCCTTTACCGTTTTGAACGCACGGGGCGAAAATATTCTTGAAAAAACCGTCATCATTTCCGCCGTGCAACAGGACAAAAAATATGTCCGCATCCGCCGCATGTGCGCCGGAGGGGACACCACCTGCATTCCCAGCGCCTATTACTATTGTCCGGATGGCTGTTACGAGGTCACCGCCGTTGCTTCTGATGGCGGCGCGACACAAGTGCCGGAAATAGCCGCCGGTACGCCGCCCGCACTGCCCTCTGATACGCCCGCGGCAAGCGATGAGCGCCTTGAAGAAGAAACAAGCGCTGAATCCGTGCCCGCCGAAACGGAACAGGAAGCAGAGGGACAATAATCATGAGCATGACCAGGATAAACAAAAAAGCCGGATTTCCCCTTATCGCGATATTTTCGCTGACGCTGCTTTCCAGCTGCAAGGCAGCCGACACGCCGCTTGTCGGAACCGCCATTGACAGCATGGCCGGAAAAAAGGCAGCTACAGAACTTCGCCTGTCCACCGCCGCTGCGGAAGCTTCCGCCCGCGGGGAGACCGCCGAAGCCTTGCGCCAGTACGAAAAACTCTATGCTAAAAACAAAAATGACCGTGATATCGCGCTCAATTACGCGCAGCTTCTGCGCAAAACCGGCAACCCGCAGCGCGCCATGATTATCCTGTCTCCCTTCCTGCTGGATAAGGAAGGCAAAGAGCAGAGAAAAATTGATCCCCTGCTGCTCAACGAGTATGCTGCGGTGGAAATCGAGCTGGGGAACCTTGATCATGCCACCCATCTTGCAGACCGGGTTTTATCCAATGCCAAGGCCCCCGAATTCCACGCCGATGCAAAGCATCTGAAGGGGATCGCCCTTGATGCTCAGGGGAAACACAGCGCAGCGGAAGAGATGTTCCGCCAGTCCATGGAAAGCTGGAAGGGCGACCCGACATCGGTCATGAATAATCTAGCCCTGTCACTGGCGGCACAGGGGAAATTTGACGAATCCCTGACGATGCTCCGCAAGGCTCTCGTCATGGCGCCCGGCAAACAGGACATTGCCCGCAATATCCAGTTCGTCGAGACCCTCCGCGACACCATTGTGCCGAAAGCCCCCATCGACATCAAGAACGGCAAATAGGCCGCTGCAGTTCAACCTGTATAACGTCTGTTCTGCCCGTGCGGAACAGCGCGGCACAGCTGGCCAGATAGAAGCGCCATGTCCGGATAAATCTGTCGCTGTATCCCATACGTCTGATCTCCGGCAGTTGCGCTTCAAAACGCTCCCGCCATTTCTTCAGGGTTATAGCGTAATCCGGACCGAAGTGGAAAACGTCATTGATCTGCAATCCCGCGCGATGTGCCGCGACCTTGAAACGGAATAACGATGGCAACATACCGCCGGGAAAAATATGTTCGCGGATAAAATCGCTGTTCCGGCGATAATTTTCAAACAAGTCTTCACGAATGATAATCGTCTGTATCATCGCCTTGCCCCCCGGAGGGAGCGTCTTGTATATCTTCTCCATATAAACGGACCAAAACTCCTCCCCGACATGCTCCATCATTCCGATAGAGACAACCGCATCGTATGTACCATCGACTTCGCGATAGTCCTGCAAACAAACCTCCGCCAGCGCACCCAGAGCTGACTTTTGAATTCTTGTCCGCACCAGAGTAGCTTGCTCGGATGAAACCGTAACCCCAGTTATTCGGTGCCCCCTTTTTGCCGCTTCTTCCACAAAGCCGCCCCAGCCGCAGCCAATTTCCAGGATACGCGTTTCCGATGACGGCGCCAGTCTGTCAAGAATGCGGCTATACTTTGCTCTTTGCGCCACCGCCAGAGACATGTTTGCATCGCCATCGAACAACCCGCAGGAATAAGTCATCGTTTCGTCGAGCCAGAGGCGATAGAAATCATTTCCAAGATCATAGTGGGCATGAATGTTTTTCCGGCTGCCCTTGCCGGTATTGGCCCGAAGATTGTTTTTTATAGCGTATAACTTTTTATAAACGGCGGTGCCATTGGCATAGCCATCAAAAGCCTTGGCATTCTCCGCCAACAGCAGCATCAGCCCTTCCAGATTATCCGTCTCCCAGAGTCCCAGCGCATAGCCTTCACCCAGACCAATGTCGCCGTGCGTGATAATCTGGTCAAGCGCCTTCCAGTTCCGCAGGCGCATATCCGCCTGCACGCCGTCTTCTGCCCCTTGATATGCGATCTTCTGCCCGTTCGGAAGGGTCAGAGCGATTTCCCCCTTTTGTAAAAACTGCATCGCCTGCAGAACGGGATGTCGCGGAAATGACACGATATGACGCGGCGTCTCATTTTTTCTCAATGCCCACATAAATCTTCTCCCTCAATGCTGTCATGAACGGTCGATTACTGTCCTCGGTCCGTTTCATACAAACAATGCAGGAAAAAATATGTGATATTAATCAAACGCGCGGAAAAGCCGGTTATGCCGCCCTTGCCAGTCTGGGATGGAGCACGGGATAAAGCTTTTCCCACCATGCCCGGGAAGGCGTCATCATCATGAAGGCCGGACCATAGAGTGCCGGATCATAAGGAGCGCCGTTATTGAGCGCAACATATCCTCCGGCTTCCTGCGCCAGCAGGCAAACAGCGGAATGATCCCATGGCGTGACTTTGTTGACATGGACAACAAAATCCGCTTCCCCCGTAATGAAGCTCAGCCCGTCATGCAATGAACACCGCACATTGACAATCTTGTGAAACAAAGACGCGACCGGCTCGAAATGCCACGCCTGCGCACCGCCGCCCTGACCGGTCAACATGCTCATTTCCGTCTTTGTATCGGCAATTTTTAGCGCTTCTCCGTCCATGAAGGCGCCACCGCCCCGTTTGGCAACGGCCATCCGGTTTCCCGGCGCATCAAAAGCCCAGCCATATTCAGTGACACCTTTGTGAACGAGGGAGACAAGTATCCCGAACTTGCTGCGGCCATGCGCAAAGTTGTAAGTGCCATCAATCGGGTCGATCACCCAGACGGGCCGATCCCCCTTCAGCCGTTCAAGAACGGACAAATCCTTTGCGACAGCCTCTTCCCCGACAACAAGGGAGCCGGGCAGAAGCTCTGGCAGAAGTTCGGAAAACTTTTTCTCCGAGGCTTCGTCGGCAACCGTCACAAAATCGCCGGGATTTTTCTCGCGAATTTCTCCCGCCGCAAGGTTTTTAAACCGCGGCATCACCTCGGTTTCCGACACGTGCCGGATAACGCTCTCCACTTTTTTATGATCGATCATTCCTGCTTCTTTCCGGCTTTCTTCCGCGGGCGCTTTTCCTTTGCCTGCTTTTCCATCAGCAAATAATCGAACTGCGCCTTGAAGCGGTCGCAATTGACGGGCTCCATTTCCACTTTCAAATGCGCGAAGTCATCATCATCTTTCCGCGCCACGACCTGACCACGCCGGTAAAGCCAGGAAAGCGCCTTGCCATCCGAAATCGGGATATCGGCAAAGACGGTTTTACGCCCCTGCCCCAGAAGATGATCAATCCGCTCCAGCAGGTCCTGCAGCCCCTCACCGGACAACGCCGATACGGCCACAACACGCTCCTGCCGTTTGGTCCTGTTCATCAGCGCCGCGCGCTCGCGGGCCGGAAGGTTGTCGATTTTGTTTTGCACCTCGATCAGGCGCGGATCCCGCACTGGATCAATCCCGAGATCCTGCAGGATGCCATGTACATCTTCTTTCTCTGCCTCGGTATTCTCCTGCGAAATATCCCGCACATGCAGAATAACTGCGGCTTCCAGCACCTCTTCCAGCGTCCCGCGAAAAGCCGCGACCAGATGGGTCGGCAGATCGGAAATAAACCCGACCGTGTCCGACAATATCGCCTTTTGCCCAGAGGGCAGCTCGATCCCGCGCATCGTCGTGTCCAGCGTCGCGAAAAGCAAATCCTTCGCAAAAACGCCAGCGCCCGTCAGCTTGTTAAAAAGCGTGGACTTCCCGGCGTTGGTATAGCCGACAATAGCAACAATGGGATAAGGTTCTTTCTTGCGGGATTCACGCTGCAGACGGCGATTTAACCGCACGCTTTCCAGATCCTCCTTCAATCGGCGGATCCGCTCGTCAATCAGGCGCCGGTCAATCTCGATTTGTGTTTCCCCCGGCCCCCCCATAAAACCGAAACCGCCACGCTGACGCTCGAGGTGCGTCCACGAGCGCACAAGGCGGGAACGCTGGAAACTGAGCGCCGCCAGCTCCACCTGCAACTGCCCCTCCCGTGTGCGGGCACGGGCTCCGAAAATTTCCAAGATCAGTCCGGTGCGGTCAATCACCTTGCAATTCCAGGCTTTCTCCAGATTACGCTGCTGTATCGGTGTCAGGGCATGGTTGACAAAAACCAGACCCGCTTCCGTTTCCTCGACAACATCCTTGAGACGCGCGACAACACCGGAGCCCATCAGCGTTGCGGGTGTCACCTTTTGCAAGCGGACCACTTCGCTATGAACAACCTCCAGCTCAATAGCGCTGGCGAGCCCGACGGCCTCCTCGAAGGCGGCCTCGACCTTGCGCGGTTGTCGGCGCGGCAAATCTTCCCCCGCGCGGGAGCGCAGGATTTCCAAATGTAATACGATGACTTTTTCGTTCATAATTCAACCGCTCTGCGCGGCACTTTTGTTAATGCGCGGAATTGTCCCCGGCTTCGATATCGCCCCCTTCTTCATCCTGCAGACGCACGGGAGAAGCCGGCATAATCGTTGAAATCGCGTGTTTGTATATCAGCTGTGAATGAGAGTCACGCCGCAAGAGCATGGAAAAGTTGTCGAACCATGTAATTACCCCCTGAAGTTTGACGCCATTCACAAGGAAAACCGTCACGGACATCTTTTCTTTGCGGATTTTATTTAAAAATTTGTCCTGCAGGTTCTGGCTTTTATCCGACATGGCACCCTCTTGGTAAAAATAGGCTCTTCACTATCTATCTTTCTTTAATAAAGCCTAACCCCTTCCCATACAAGGAAAATGAATAATCCTTAGGGGAAATAGCGATTTATATATTCCATAAAATCCTTATGTTTACTGAATCGGCGTGATGGCGGATTCTGCGCCAGCAAATCCTCCGGCGGCGGTTTTGTTTCGATCAAGACCGGCGTGCAGCCAGCGTTCAGCGCGCATTGCATATCCGTATGACTGTCACCGATAAACCAGACATCCGGCCCCGGTTCAATCCCGCTATCCCGCAAAGCCAGCAACACGGGCGCCGCATGCGGCTTGTCTGATTCCGCATCGCCTGCACCGACGACGCTGTTAAAATACTGGGTAAAACAGGCGTAACCCACTTCCTTGCGCAGCAACGGCCCCCGCTTGTTACTTACCACCGCCAGATAGATATCGTGATCTGTCAGAAGCTTCAAAATATCCTCGGCGTTTTCATGGATATGCAGATTGGTCATGACCAGCTGCGTGAAAGTGTCATAAAAGACCTTGTCTGCCTCCTGCCATCTGTCACCGAACAATGCGGTAAAGAGATCCCGCGCAGAGGGGCCTGAACGGCGACGCGCCTCCTCCTCCGACCAGGGCTCCATACCCATCGCCACAAGCGCGGCATTCAGGGATTTAACCGCCGTATCCCAGTTATCAACCAGCGTATCATCCCAGTCAAAAATCACCGCGCGCGGTTTTGGCAAATCCGTCATTTTGGGTTCCAGTGTTGCTGTTTGCGGAGACTGCTCCGCGCATAGTCCATATATAGGTCATAAACGGCGGAAGTCACAGGGCCGATTTTTCCATTCCCGATCCTCTTGCCGTCAATTTCGACAATAGGGACGATCAGGGCGGTCGCCGCCGAAGTAAACGCCTCTGCCGCATTCCTTGCCTCGACCACGGTAAACGCCCGTTCTATGATCCGAATCCCTGTCTTTAGACACAGCGCCTGCAGGGCACTCCGCGTTACGCCTTTCAAAATGGCGTTATTTTTTGTCGGGCGGGTCAGCAGATTCCCCTTCTTGTCCACGATCCATGCGTTACTGGACGAAGCCTCTGTCACCAGCCCCTCTTCATCCACCATCCAGGCCTCATCCGCGCCTTTTTCGATCGCCGCCTGCTTGGCCAGAACTTGCGCCACCATTGCCGTCGTTTTGATGTCCCGCCGTTTCCAGCGGATGTCCGGCACGGTTATCGCCTTTTTCCCTGCGGCTTTACGGGCTGCGATATCATAGCTTACCGGACGGATCATCATGATCAGGCCGGGCGCAATCCCTTGCGGGACCTTAAAATCCCGGGCGGCAACACCGCGCGTGATCTGGATATAAATCATTCCATTTTGAATCCGGTTCAGGCGCACCAGCTCGCGCAATTTCAGCTGCAGCCCCCGCCTTGATACCGGCATCCGCATTTTCAGCTCCTGCAACGACCTCTGCAGGCGATCCAGATGCCCGGTCTCATCCGCTAGACAGCCGTCCATTAAGGCGATAACTTCATAGACGCTGTCGGCAAATTGCAGTCCGCGATCCTCGATATGCACGGCGGCATCCTGATGCGGCAAATATCGACCATTAACGTAAACGATACGCGGCATGACTGCCCCTGACCTTCCTAGAAATATTCCGGCCTGACGGCGAACATTTGCTCTACTTTGCGCACCTGCCCATGCGCGGCGACGACAATAACCCTGTCGTCCGGCTTGATAATCGTATCCGGTCGCGGCACCATGATACTGTCCCCGCGCACGATCAGCCCGAAAATCATGTCCTTGGGACGCTTGATCTCGCGGATCGGGGTATTGACGATGGCGGAAGTGTCCAGTGCCTCGACCTCCAGCAGTTCGGCAAAACCGTCCCGCAATGAATGCGCCGCCTTGATCCGTCCGCGCCGGACGTGCTGCAAAATAGTAGAAACGGTGATCGCCCGCGGGTTGACGATGGCATCCAGACCCAGATTCGCCACCAGCGGCGTAAAGGACTGGTTATTGATCAGCGTGATCGCGCGCTCGCAGCCGTGCTGCTTCGCCAGCATTGAAACCAGAATATTGCTTTCATCATGGTTCATCACGGTTACGACCGCTTCGGATATACCGACATTCGCTTCCTCGAGAATCTCCTTGTTCAAGGCGTCCCCATGGACAACCGTCACACCGCTCAGCAACTCGGAAGCCTGTTGCGCCTTGTCAATATCCGCCTCGATCAGGCGAACGCTGATCCCCTTCATATTCGCCTGAATATCCTCGGCCAGCCTTGTGCCGATCTTGCCCGCGCCGACAATCAGGACGCGGCGCGTTTGTGAATCGTCATAGCCGAAGGCCGCCATAGCGCGGTGCAGATGTTCCGTAGATGTCAGGAAATAAACCTCGTCTCCGGCGTGCATTTCACTTTCGCTATCCGGAATGATATTCTGGTTTCCGCGCACCACAGCGACGATCTCGATGACAAGATCCGGAAACATCGGCGTCAAATGCTTGAACGGCGTATTGACCAACGGACAGTTCGGCCTGCAAATCACGCTCACCATCTGCGCCAGACCATCTGCCAATGGAATAATATTGAACGCGCCCGGCACGCGTAGCCGGTTGGCAATCGCCCGCGCCACTTCAATTTCCGGAGAAATGACCACATCGATCGGAATCTGCTCCCGGCTGAACAGATTCGCCCAGACAGGATTCAAATAGCTCTGATCCCTGATGCGGGCAATTTTCATGGGCACATTGAACAAAGCTTCCGAAACCTGACAGGCCACCATGTTGATTTCGTCCGAATAGGTTGCCGCTATCAGCATCTCGGCATCCGCGGCTCCCGCACGTTCCAGCACATCCGGATGCGAAGCATGCCCGACAATACCCGCGACATTGAGTGTCTCGTTTGCTCGGGCAATGAGTTCAGGGTTCTGGTCAATCAGCGTGACGTTATTTCCCTCTTCGGAAAGATAGGCGGCAATTGCCGTCCCCACCTGCCCTGCGCCGCAAATTACAACTTTCATTTTACCGCCTGTTTAGCCCGCCTCTTTATCCTCGACACGCTCTTTTTCGTTAGTCTGAACACCCAGTGATTTAAGCTTGCGATGCAAGGCAGAACGCTCCATGCCGATAAAGCCTGCCGTACGGGAGATATTCCCGCCAAAGCGGTTGACCTGCGACAAAAGATACTCCCTCTCGAAAATCTCGCGCGCCTCGCGCAAAGGTTTTGACATGAACTCGACACCGTCTCGTCCGCGGATCATCTCGATGGCCTGCTTTTTCAGATCCGGCGGCAGCGCCTCGGCGAAAATCGGCTCCTGTCCTGTCCCCGGCGCCATAATCAACAGCCATTCAATGACATTTCTGAGCTGGCGCACGTTACCGGGCCAGTCATAAGACTGCATCAACGCCATGGCATCTTCCGCAAAGACGCGATGCGGGACTTTTGCGGATTCAGCGACCTGCTTCATGAAGTGTTCGGCCAGAACCGGAATATCCTCAATACGTTCCCGCAGAGTCGGCATCTCGATCGGCACGACGTTCAGACGATAATAAAGATCCTGCCGAAACCGCCCGTTGTCCATCAGCGCCTGCAGATCCTGATTGGTGGAAGCAATGATACGAATATCGAATTCAATCCTTTCCGTACCCCCGATGCGGGTAAAGTGCTGATCCTGCAGGACGCGCACGATACGGGCCTGCGTTTCCATCGGCATATCTGCGACTTCGTCCAGAAACAGCGTACCGCCGCTCGCTTCCTCGAGAAGGCCGTGCCGCTGGCCCTGCACTCCGCCTTCTGTTCCAAACAACTCTATT
The DNA here is from genome assembly GCA_964458415.1 of uncultured Rhodospirillaceae bacterium. GTDB lineage: Bacteria > Pseudomonadota > Alphaproteobacteria > Micavibrionales > UBA2020 > CAYWIT01. The sequence continues at coordinate 100,021 of CAYWIT010000002.1, read as the reverse complement.
TCGAGCCTGTCCGGCGACATGATCGCACAATTCAGCACAACATAGTTGCTGGCCGCGCGTTTCGACATCTTGTGCAGCATCCGCGCCGCGACATCCTTGCCCGTGCCGGGCTGACCTGTGATCATCACGCGGCTGTTGGTTCCCGCCACACGTTCGATATTCTGGCGCACCAGATGAATGGCTTGTGACACGCCCTGTAATTCCGCTGTACTGCCCTGTGCCTTGACACGCAACTCCTGATTTTCTTTTTTCAGCTGGGCGGCTTCCAGAGCGCGTCTGGCAAGAACCAGCAGCCGATCCGACTTGAACGGTTTCTCGATAAAATCATAGGCCCCCAACTGGATTGCCGAAACCGCCGTTTCAATATTCCCATGTCCGCTGATCATGATAACCGGTAAAAACGGATGGCTCTTCGTGACGTTGCGAAGAATTTCCATTCCGTCCATTTCGCTGTTTTCAAGCCAGATGTCCAAAATCAGCACATCCGGCACTTTTTCGGCGATCCGCTGAAATGCCGTAGCCGAATCCGCCGCCTCGCGCGTGGCATAGCCTTCGTCATTCAGGATCCCCTGAATCAGCATGCGAATATCGTCCTGATCGTCAATAATAAGAATGTCTGCTGTCATGTTCTTTTTTTATCAGATGTTCTCCGGAAAAACTATAACTGCTTTTGCGCCCGTTCCCGTATCTGCGCTGGCGTTATCCTCCAGAATAATGCTCCCGTCATGATCTTCCATAATTTTTCGGACAATAGCAAGCCCCAGACCAGATCCTTTTTTCTTGGTGGTGACATAGGGCTCGAACAACTGAGCCTTTGATTTTTCTGGCAAACCGAGACCATTGTCTTCTACAGAAATAGAAATGTTATCCCCTTTTTTGCCAATCACGATTTTAACGCGCCCTTCGCCGGGTTTCTGCAGCTGCCGTTCATGAATGGAATCAATCGCGTTTTGCAGAAGATTCGTGATGACCTGCGTCAGTTGCGAACGATCGATATTCGCGCGAATATCCGGCGCCGCCGAAATAAAACCAAAGCCGATATCAACATGCGCCTGCCGTTGCAGGACAAGAGCATCCTGACAGACCTCGACCACGTTCTCGACCCTTTTCACCGGCATTGGCATCCGCGCATAAGCCGAAAATTCGGTGACCATATGCCCGATTTCATTGACCTGACGAATAATCGTTTCCGTGCATTTCTCGAACGTCTCGGGATCATCCTGAATTTGCGGCAGATAACGGCGTTTCAACCGCTCGGCAGACAGCTGGATCGGCGTCAGCGGATTCTTGATTTCATGCGCGATTCGCCGCGCCACATCCGCCCAGGCTGCCTTACGCTGCGCAGACACAAGCATGGAAACATCATCAATCGTCGCAATGGCATGCAGTCCGTCCTGCTCCGCCGTAATACGTACCATGATAGATTTCAGCGGACCGTCACCGACAGCATACTCTGTCTGCAACGGCGGCGCCTTTTCCCCCTCGGACAAAACCACAGCCATCATCTGGCGCACATCCGGAATAAAATCAGCCAACTGCCGCCCTGCCAGTTCCGCATCCACGCCCTCTCCCAGCAAAAGTTCGACCGCCCGCGCATTGGCCAGCGTAATCGTCCCGTCCTGCTCAAGCCCGACAATGCCGGAGGAAGCTCCGGACAAAACCGCTTCGGTAAACCTGCGACGCTCGTCCATGATACGATTGGCCCGGATCAGCTCGTCCTGCTGGCTTTCGATCTGGCGCGTCATCCTGTTGAAGGCGCGTTCCAGAATTCCGATCTCATCGTCGCCAGCGCTCTCCCGCACGCGTGCGGAAAGGTTTCCTGCCCTCACTTTTTCCGCTGCTGCAATCAGGCCGCTGATCGGGGAGACCAGCCGCTCGGCAAAGGACAGCCCGAACCAGATTGCGGTCAGCAAGAGCAGTAAAGCCACCGCCATGAACATCAAGGTCATGGAAATCTGTATCTGCGACTGGCGCCCTTCGAGCGTGGTATATTCACGCACGGCCTTTTCCGTTGTCTGCATATGCGCCAGAACGGAAGCATCCACCAGACGCCCGACATAAAGATACCCGTCGAGAAATCCTTCCAGCCTGACAAGCGCCCGGATACGGTCATGATCCCCTCCGGTCATCAGAACCACATCCCCCCCACGCGCGCGATCCATATCCCTTGTCGAAAAACGGTCCAGCTCCAGCGAAAAAGAAAGGCGGGAACGTGCCAGCACCTTGCCATCCGAACGAAAAACGATTGCTTCCGGCAGATTTCGTAACATGGACTGCGTCTGCATCACCTGACTGAAAAGAGCCGTATTATCGATCAATTCTGACGACTCACGGTTCAGGTCGCTGGCCATGGCCAGCACATCGGCCCGCATGACCTGCTGATGCTCCTTCAGATAGGCCTGCGCCACTTCCATCGACTCGTTCACCGCCGTACTGACACGCTCGTTAAACCAGGCATGAATGCCAAAATAAATGAATATGGCGGAAAAAATCGCCATCAAGATCGCAGGCGCTGCAGCCAAAACGCTAAACACAAAAACCAGTCGCACATGCAGCCGCGATCCGGCCACACCCTTTCTGCGCTCCCCCCACAACCTCACCACCTGTCGCGCCACGACGGTACCGAGCAGAAGGAGCAGAACCATATCCAGATTCAACAGCCAGTACAGCGTATTAATCTGCGTAGACTCCCGCGTCATCGTCAGATATGTGGCGACACCGGAAAGAACAGCCGCCCCTGCCAGCATGATCGCAACAGAGCGGGAGAGCGACAGGCGCGACAGGCGCGTCAACATGCGCTGCGCAAAGCCAAATTCCTCAAACACGGTCATTGTCTTCTAACCTCGATTTCCAGTTCGCGTATCTTTTTGCGTAACGTGTTGCGGTTCAGGCCCAGCACTTCCGCGGCCCGGATCTGGTTTCCGCCGGTCGCCGCCAGTGTCCGGAGAATCAAGGGGCGTTCGATTTCACGCAAAATCCGGTCATAGAGTCCCTCGGGCGGGAGCGCACCGTCATGCGTCAGAAAATAATTTTCCAACAAACGCCCGACAGTTTCAGAAAGAGCACCATCCATTGCCATGCCTTCCGCTGGTTCCGCCGAGACAAGAAACGCCTGCGCCACCTCGCGTGTCACGATATCCTGCGGGCAAAGCGCGCAAAGCCGCTTCGTAAAATTTTCAAGTTCGCGTATATTGCCACGCCATGCATATTCCTGCAAAACCTGCATCGCCGCAGGATCAAACACCTTGGGAGTTCCGGCAATAAAATGCTGGACAAGACCGGGAATATCCTCTCGCCGCTCCCGCAGCGGCGGGACGTGCAGCTGGATCACATTCAGACGGTAATATAAATCCTCGCGGAATGATCCGGCATGCACCATTTGCCGCAAATCCTTGTTTGTTGCCGCAATAATCCTGACATCGGCCTTGACGGAGCGATGGCTCCCCACAGGCATAAACTCCCCTTCCTGCAATACACGCAGCAGGCGCGTCTGGGCCTCATAAGGCATATCACCGATTTCATCCAGAAACAGAGTTCCCCCGTCAGCCTGCGAAAACCGCCCCGTATTACGTTGCGTGGCGCCGGTAAAGGCCCCCTTTTCATGTCCAAAAAGCTCGCTTTCAATCAACTCTCTTGGAATGGCGGCAACGTTCAGCGCCACAAACGGCGCCGCTTTGCGGCCGCTATAGCCATGCAGCGCACGCGCAATCAGCTCTTTGCCTGTTCCGGACTCGCCCGTAATCAGTACCGTCAGGTCCGCATTCCGCAGCCGCGCAATCGTCAGATAGATCTCCTGCATGGCACGGGATTGGCCGACCACCAGCGTCTTGTCGAGGACCCTAGCGGTATCCGTACTATCCTGCAGCATGGGCTGCGCAGGCTTTTCTTCCAGTGCTCGCGCGACAAGCGCCAGTACATCGACGATCTCGAACGGTTTGGGCAGGAAATCCAGCGCCCCGCGTTCGGACGCTGTTACAGCCATTGTCAGCGCATTGCGTGCGCTCATGACAATAACCTTCATATCGGGGCGCCGTTTGCGCAGCTTGGGCAGCAGATCAAGCCCGCTTTCTCCCGGCATCATCACATCGGTAATAACCAGATCCCCTTCGCCTGCTGAAGCCAGACGAAACAGTTCTGCGCCGCTATCTACAGCAGAAACATCATACCCCTCCCGCCGTAACGCCTGCGAGAGGACTGTGCGAATCGACGGATCATCATCGGCAACCAGTATTTTTTTTCGTCCGATGCCGGTCATGGCATTTCTCCAGTCCCGTAAAGCAACGGAAAACAAACCTTGAAAACCGTTCGGCCTGGCGCGCTGCTCACATCGACAATCCCGCCGTGGCTATCCACAATTTGTGAAACGATGGCAAGGCCCAGACCGTCCCCGTCTTTTTTCGTCGTATAATAAGGATCAAAAATCTGCGTCAGGAACTCCGGCGAAATACCGGCGCCATTATCCTCGACATAGACACAGACGGGCAATTTTTCATGTGTTTCCGGATGCCATTGTGGCGCCAGCGCATAGCCCGTGCGTAATGTGATAAGGCGCCTGCCTGCCCCCTCCGCCTCCGCCGCATTCCTGACAAGATTAAGAAAAACCTGTATCAAGGCATCCGCAACACCGGAAATTTCCGGTAGCGATGGATCGTATTTCAAGTCAAACGCGACTTCCCGTCCAAAACCGGACTTTGCCGTACGCACGACCTGATCAAGAACAGCATGGATGTTCACCGGCACAAGTTCAGATGGCGTCTCCTCACCGTCGAATACGCCTACTTTTTTCACCAGACGCAGGATACGCCCCGTCTCATTCTCGATCAGATCCACCAGCTCCCTGTCATCCGGAGTTACCACCGTTTTACGCAGCAATTGCGCCGCGCCACGAATACCTGAAAGCGGATTTTTAATTTCATGCGCCAACAGCCGTGCCAGATGTTGCGCCGGGCGCAATCCCTGACGGATGCGCTCTACCCAGCCGCTATTGTGCAAAGACAATTCATCATAACGCATGACAATCATATCATGCCCCGCAGCGGCTTCGGGGATCACTGTAAGTCCCTGCACATGACGACCGCAAAGCTCTACATCATGCACCGTCAGTGTTTGCCCGGTTATCCTGACCTGCAATGCCATTTCCGTTAAAAAACTATCGGGCCCAAAAACGTCAGACAGCGATTTCCCTGCTGGACTTTTCCCGGTGAGCATTTGCGCCGCATGGTTTGCAAAGGCTATGTTCCCTTCCCCCGTTTCCACAAGGAACACGGCTTCAGGAAGAGCCTGCAACGCCGACAGGAACATATCTTCCTGCTGCAATTGCGGGCATAAATTCATCGTTTTTTTTACCGCGGGCATCAACACAGCCTATTTTTTAATCATTTGCATATTTCTGCACAATTTTTAGACAATATTCAAGAGATTGTTCCATTGGCAATATTAAACTATTGACATAATTTTATAACGATCTCGAGGAGCATGAAACCGACAGCCATGGAATACTATACAGACGCCCAATAAAACATATATACCTCGTCCCTCGCCTCCTGCAAAATAGCAACTGGAGCCCACATGAATAATTCAACCTCTATAGCTTGCCTTGTCGTTGCTGCCGGTTCAGGATCACGGTTTGGCGGTGACGTGCCAAAGCAGTATCTGCCTTTGTTGGGCAAACCCGTGCTCCGCTGGAGCCTTGACAAGTTTCAAGCCTCTTCCCGGATTACACAAATCTGCGTTGCCATTTCACAGGAACATGTACAGCTTTACCATGCAGCGACAGCGGGGTTAAATCTTCTTCCCCCTGTTATCGGCGGCGCGACACGTCGAGAAACTGTACGTTTAGGACTGGAAGCGCTGGCGCGGGAAAAACCGAAACCGGATTACGTTCTCATCCATGATGCCGCCCGCCCCTGTTTTTCGTCAGCATTACTGGAAAAACTTTGCCTTGAAGTACAAAAAAGCGCCGCCGTCATCCCCGGACTTCCCGTGACCGACACGATCCGGCGCATGCAGCATGACAAATCAAAAACAGAAAACCGGGACGGCCTCCATACCATACAAACGCCTCAGGCCTTTCATTTTGAAACAATCCTCAATTTGCACAGAAAATACAAGGATATCGAAGCAACGGATGATGCGGCTCTCTGCGAACATGAAAATATCCTGCCCCGTCTTATTGCCGGAGAGCGCGACAACATTAAAATAACCCATGCGCACGACCTGCCGCTGGCCGAAAGCATTTTGGCACAGGGTTGCCCAGACCTCCGCACGGGGCACGGTTACGATGTGCACCGACTGATCCCGTCATCCCATCCACAAGACAAGCTGATGCTCTGCGGCATCGTCGTGCCCCATACGCATATGCTGGAAGGCCACTCAGACGCCGATGTCGCTCTACATGCCCTGACCGACGCCCTGCTGGGCACCATTTGCACCGGAGATATCGGCCAACACTTCAGCCCGCAGGATCCACGCTGGAAAAACGCCGACAGCGCCGCTTTTTTGCGCCATGCCGCAGACTTGATTCAACGACAAGGCGGCCTTATCACCCATACCGACATCACCATTATCTGCGAAGAGCCGAAAATCGGCCCTCATCGTGAAAAAATGCGCAGCCGCATCGCAAAAATCCTGTCCCTGCCGCAAGAACGGGTCAGCGTCAAGGCCACGACGACCGAAGGTCTCGGCTTTACCGGACGTAAGGAAGGTATTGCCGCACAAGCGATCGCCACCGTCCGCCTTCCCTTTATAAAAAATTTGCCGCATAATACAGACTGAAGGAATTAAAAATGGGTACATTAATCGAAAAAATACGCCCGGGACTACGGCCACTGCCCACTGAAACGCCGTTTAAAAATATCCATGTGCTGATTGCCACATGGTTCGGGTTCGGCCTGCTCAAGCCCGCCTCAGGCACGATCGGCACGCTGGCCGCATTGCCCTTCGGTTATGCCCTCGCGTATTTTACCGGCATGGTCGGGCTCATCCTCGCGACAGTGATCCTGCTCGGCATTGGGACAATCTCTGCCGGATACTATGGCCGCAAGTCGGGACAAAAAGACAATCAGGCCATTGTCGTTGATGAGGTCGTCGGCGTCTGGATTGCCGCCATTCCTGCCGCGACAAATATCAATCTCTGGATTATTGCGTTCATCTTGTTCCGTCTCTTCGATATCTACAAGCCGTGGCCTGCATCCTATTTTGACAACAAGGAAACAGGAGGCGGATTTAACGTGATGATGGATGATGTTGTGGCCGGATTCTACGCCTTCCTCGGCGTCGCCGCCTCTGCCTTTACGGTTTACTACTGATGAGCATTTTTTCCCCTCATATAGAAAGCCTTGTAAACGGAATCCTGCAGGAAGCCCGGCAAAAAAAGCTGCGCCTGACAACGGCAGAGTCTTGTACCGGCGGGTTGATCGCGGGAGCGCTCACAACGATTGCCGGATCGTCTGATGTTTTTGATCGCGGCTTTGTGACCTATTCCAATGACGCAAAAATGGCACAACTGGATGTCAGCAGAAAAACACTGGCGGATTTCGGCGCCGTAAGCGCGGAAGTAGCGGTGGAGATGGCGGAGGGCGCATTGCGCGTATCCCATGCGGATATCTCCATTGCCGTCACAGGCATCGCCGGCCCCAGTGGCGCAACGGAGGGCAAGCCTGTCGGCCTTGTCTACCTCTCCCTCGCGAATGGAAAAAACGGGCAGACAAGGGTCGAAAAGAAAGTATTCAACGGCGACAGGGATGCCGTGCGGCTACTGACTGTTGAAAAAGCACTGGCCCTGCTCCGGCAGGAGATTGACGACCTCTAAACCTAGCGTCGCATTGCATCATATTTCACGGTCATCGCAGACGTATCAATATCTGCGACATCTTTATCCAGTGCCAGTAGAGGCGTTGCGCTGATGGCCGTCGAAAGTGCCGCCCCCGCCAGAACCTTGGCGAGATAGCGCTTGCCGTTCTCGTGACCAAAAGGCTCGGTCGCCGCAGCCGTGCGCAAGGACAGCAGACTGCCGATAAAAGCGCCGCCAAAAGCAACCATTTCAAATTTTTCACGCAACGTGCCGGCGTCTGCCAAGGGCCCCAGACCCGTCACCCCTATTGTTGTTACCGTTGCGGCCGAAACAGCGACATCCGATAAAAAATGACCCATATCGTATTTGCTCTGGCCCACACTGCCGCGAAAAGCATCGCGTAAAAGAAAAATCATGATTCCCTCTATTTTTTGTTATTTTTTAACGGGTTGCGTTCTCTTGCCCCATTCTTGAGATATATAGTATTATACTTATGTAAACAAGTCAAGTGCTATCCGGCTTGTCCCTTCTCACCTGACCTTTTGCGCTGCCGCAGACTTTCGGATTTCAGCTGTCCGCAGGCCGCAAGAATGTCACGGCCGCGCGGCTTGCGCACCGGCGCATCGTAACCCGCCCGCTCCAGGATAGCGGCAAAACCCGCAATACGTTCCTGTGTCGAACAATCGAAGCCGCTGCCGGGCCAGACATTAAAGGGAATCAAATTTATTTTGGCCGGAATGCCGCGCAGCAACTTCGCCAGATTGCGCGCGTCCTCGTCCGTATCATTCACATCACGCAGCATCACATATTCGAAAGTGATTCTGCGGGACTCGCTGACCCCCGGATAATTCCGGCAAGCCTCCAACAGCGCGGCAAGCGGATATTTATTATTAATGGCCATCATTGCGCTGCGCTGCTCATCCGTGGGGGCATGCAGGGAAATCGCCAGATTAACGCCGAGTTCCTCGCCACACTGATTAATTTGCGGCACGACGCCTGACGTTGACAGCGTGATCCGTCGCTTCGAAATACACAACCCTTCTGGATCCATGCAGATTTTAAGCGCTTTGGCGACGTTATCATAGTTATAAAGAGGTTCCCCCATTCCCATCATGACGATATTGGTCAGGTTGCGCTCTTCCGCTTTCTTCTCTCCCGGTTTTGGCCATTCGCCCAGCACATCCCGTGCATGCATGATCTGCTGCAAAATCTCGTGCGCGCCCAGATTACGCACCAGCGGCTGCGTCCCTGTATGACAGAATTTACATGTCAACGTACAGCCCACCTGTGATGATACACACAATGTACCCCGGTCCGCTTCGGGAATGAAAACCGTTTCCACCTGCTGCCCGTCTGACATCGCCAGCAACCATTTGATCGTGCCGTCTGATGATCTCTGCTCCGTAATCACCTGTGGCCGCGCAATCGCGAAATTTTCCGTCAAAAGCGCGCGGGCCTCTTTGGGCAGATTGGCCATCGACTCAAAATCCGTCACACCGCGATGATACATCCAGTGCCAGACCTGCTTGGCCCGAAACGACGGCAGGCCATGCGGTTTCAACAGCGCCTGCATTTCCGGCAGGCCAAGGCCGACCAGTGAAACCCGCCCCTGAGCATCCGCCTCCGGAGCAGAAAAACGATCAGCGTGTGAAGTGAGACTCATAATCTTAACCCTTTAAAACGAGACGGATCCTACCCAATAAAGCCGATAAAAGCAAAATAAATTTACAGAATATAGTGTCATTTATCTTTTCTGTAACTTTCTTCCTGCTACTGCGAATATGAAGGCAGGCTCAAAACAGGAAAAAGAACATGATCACAGAAGGATTCCAAAGGCTTACACTTATCAGCATCGCTCTTGCGATAGTTCTTTTGACCACGCCTTCTGTTGCGCGGGCGACTGATACGTCAGCCCTGCAAAACCCGCTCTCTACCCCCTATGCCGCACCGGAAATCGCCGATATCACAGGCTGGATCAATGCAGAGGCCCCCCTGACGCTGGCAGGACTTAAAGGCAAAGTCGTGCTGGTGGATTTCTGGACCTATTCCTGCATCAACTGTATCCGCACGTTCCCGTATATTCAAAAATGGTATACGACCTATAAAGACGAGGGCTTTGTCGTTATCGGCGTACATACGCCGGAATTCGTCTTTGAAACAAAAAGGAACAACATCGAACGCGCTGCAAAAAAGTACAAGCTGACCTACCCCATCGCCATAGATAACAACCGCAGTACATGGCAAGCCTTTGCAAATCGCTATTGGCCGGCGCATTACCTGATCGACCGTGCCGGAAACGTTGTCTATACCCACTTTGGCGAAGGAAGTTACGATGTCACCGAGCATAACATCCGCACGTTGCTGGAGCTGGAAAAAACAAGTGGCCTTGATGCGGGAACGAACGTCACTTCGCAGGCACAAACGCCGGAAACCTATCTTGGAAAAGCCCGCGCGGCCCGCGAATGGAAGGCATACATCAATAAAATTCCGCTCCACCACTGGCAGACATCCGGTGACTGGCTGCAGGAAAAAGAATATATCCAGTCGATCAGGGCCGGGAGCACTCTAACGCTTCATTTTTCAGCCAAAAAAGTCTTTTTGGTGCTGGAAAGCGCGGATGAAAACCCAGTCGAGGCCCAAATCAAAATCGGAGAGGCCGGCAATAAAACCATGTTTGGGAAGGATGCGCCGAACGGTATTGTCAACGTCACAGAGGCAAGACTTTATGCGCTTGTGGATATGCCCTCCCACGGTGAAAACATCCTTCATATCACCAGCACCACGCCCGGATTACGCGCCTATGCCATCACATTCGAAAGCGATGGGAAATAGCGCCTGATTTACTGACAAGCGCCGCCTGCCAAAAAGCTGTTGGCGCAAAAAACAGGATCAAGCGCCTCATTACCGCCTGCCGCCGGGGAAATATCTTGCATCTCCGGTAAAAACATCGCTTCCTCCAGCAGGCTGGTTCCATCACTGATCAAATCCGCCTGCGTCCTGATCTCCGCTTCTTCCCGCGCCGTCAGGCGAGAAGTATTGAAAAACCCTGACGTATCTTTATCCGGCGCTTCCGGCGCCATCACCGGCGGCGGCTCAACAGCGGGAGGGGGGACGATCACCGGTGGTTCTTCTATTATCACAGGGGGTTCCGGAATAGCCGGCGCGGCTTCACCCGCTTTCAAACTATTATTCCGACCCTCTATCCACTCTGCTTGCGCCGTGATCTTTCCGCCGCCGTTTCCCGCCTGAAAATAATTATCAGGGCGCTGTAAAAAAGCATCTCCGCCACCGCCTTGTATATCAAAAGCGCCAACGGCGACACCGCCCGTCGTATCAACCATGCTATTAGACATGAACAGGGCACCATCAGTCCGGACATCCGGGTTAAAGGCATTTAACGTCACATCACCGCCCTTGGTAACAATAACGGCCCTGTTCAAATTCAAACTGTTCCCGGCGCGAAGATCGACAGCCCCGCCCTGTGTCGTAATGCCTGTTCCCGTCATAAACAAATCGCGTCCTGCCGTTGCGCCCAGACCGACAGCCGCATACTTCATCACCACATTCTCTTCAAAAGAAATGTCCCGCGTCGCCAGCAGCGTCACATTGGCAAGCGCGCTTTCCAGCGTCGTCACCGAAACATAATTCTCCCTGCCCTGTGCCGGAACGGCATCCGGAGCAACAATGTGAATATCCTCGGGGTCGATCAGCCATGTTCCGGCCGCCCCCTGTGCCGCGCTTGCATCCACCCGTAACCCCTCTATGTTCAAGACCCGCGAGGCCGAGGTTTCAACAAATCCGCCGTTGCCGCCTTGCGGATCGCCGGAAACATCCAGCGCGCCTGTTGCCTCCAGCCGTTCGCCCATCAGCACGACCCTGCCATTTTTCCGGCCAATCCCCCGCGCCCGGATATGGCCTGAAGTATTGACGACATTGCTGACAAGATCATGCGCGGCTGCCGCCGTCAACAACACGCTGCCAGCGTCATTCACGATATTTCCACCATTGGAAACAGCAAGATGACGCGGCCTATCGTCCTGCTGCACCGCAAGATTCATCAACCCGTCTCCGTAAAGATCAACGGCAAAAACGTCCCCCCCGGCCAATATCATGCGGCTGGCACGCCCCTGAATAACGCCGCTATTCCTGACGTCCGGCGCCACAAAGGCCGCCAGCCCGTTTTCTGCTACCGTAATTTCACCCTGATTGACAATCGCCGCATCCGGCCTGCCCCCTGTACCAAAGACAAAGACGCTTTTAGACTTCATAAAAGCCGCATCGCCAATATCGGCGGAAGATACGATCAAGCTGCCGACATTTACCCGGGCGGCAGAGCCAAAAATCGCGCCATTTGGATTGACAAGAATGATCTGCCCGTTCGATTTCAGCGCACCGCTGATCCGCGAAGCCTGCCCCGTTGTCATGACACGGTTCAGCGCCATCGCCGACGCTGACGGTTGGAAAAACTGCGTTGTCTCGCCCTTGGCGATATCGAAACGCCCCCAATGAATAATCACCCTGTCGCTTTTTTGATGGACAGTAAGCGTCTTGCCAGTCGATTGAATGCCCGCCGCGCCAGCGACAACGCGTCCTTGCTGCGGGTTGGCGTAAACAGGCGCCGAAAAAATAACCACTATCAACAGGATGACCAGCGCATACGGTCTACTGCTGAATCCCGGCCTATGTTGATGTGCTCTCCCGAAATATCGCATTCAGGCTACTTCCATGATATAAAAAGATAAAATAGATGACTATTTTCATATCATGTGAATGCGGCTGCATGCAAGGCAAAATAAGCCCTTATGAAATAACGCTGTTATTTCATAAGGTTAGTACAAAAATTATAAAAGATCAGCGGACGGAGAGCGCATGATCAAGGTCAGCAATCAGATCTTCCGCGCTTTCGATTCCAACGGACAGCCGTATAAGGCCATCGCTGATTCCTACTTGCTCACGCTGCTCTTTGGGCACGGACGCATGAGTCATGATTGCCGGATGCTCGATCAGGCTTTCCACCCCGCCCAGACTTTCTGCCAAAGTGAATAATTTGCACGCTGACAGCACACGCCGCGAAAATTCAATATCTCCCCGCAAAACAGCCGTCACCATGCCGCCAAAACCGCGCATCTGTTTTTTGGCAATGCCGTGTTGTGGATGAGAGGAAAGGCCCGGATAAAAAACCTTTTCAACCTTCGGATGGGACTCCAGCCATATAGCGACTTTCAGGGCATTTGCACAATGCCGCTCCATCCGCACATCCAGCGTCTTGAGCCCGCGCAGCGCCAGAAAACTGTCGAAGGGCCCCAGAATTCCGCCCGTTGCGTTCTGGATAAACTTTAATTTATCCGCCAGCTCCGCATTCTCTCCAACAATCAGCGCCCCGGCAATCAGATCAGAATGGCCTCCGATATACTTGGTTGCAGAATGCAGAACAATATCCGCACCAAGCCGGAGAGGATTCTGCGCCCACGGCGTCGCAAATGTGTTATCGACAACGGAAACAGCGCCTTTCACACGTGCAACCGCCGCAATCGCCGCAATATCAATGACTTTCAGCAGCGGGTTGGTCGGTGTTTCAATCCAGACCATTTTTGTTTCAGGCCGAAGAGCGGCGTATACTTGCGCGGGATCAGACATATCCACATAACTGACGGAAAGCCCTGTTGTCTGTTTACGCACACGCTCAAAAAGACGGTAACTGCCGCCATACAGGTCATCACAGGCGATCACATGAGAATTTACGGGCAACAAGTCCAGCGCCGCATCCATCGCCGCCATGCCGGAACCGAAAGCAAACGCCGCCGTCCCCCCTTCCAGATCCGCCAGCGCGCGCTCAAAGGCATGGCGTGTCGGATTATGGCCGCGGGCATAAACAAAGCCCTTATGCTCGCCCGGCGCCGTCTGCTCATAGGTTGAAGTGGCATAAATCGGCATCGACACGGCGCCGGTTGTCGGATCGGACGACTGCCCCCCATGGATACAGCGGGTGGAAAAGGCGCGTTCTTTACTGGCAGACATCAATTGGTCCTTTTTAAATAGTAATGGTTAAGCATATCCACGCGCGTGATCAGACCCAGGAAATGGTCGCCATCAACGATCATGATAAGAGGACTGTCCTGCAATATTCTGGCTGCCTCATCAACGCCGGCGTCCTTTTGCAGCAACGGTTCGGCCTTGCGCATCAGTTCGGTAACAGGAGCCGACAGCGAAATCGGCGCTTCCTTGCGTGTCAGGCCCGCCAGCAGTGTTTTTTCATCAACGATCCCCACCACACGGCCCGCGTCATCCAGCACCGGCAGTTGCGACACATCGGCAAGGCGCATGCGTTTGTAGGTCGTCCGCAGCGTATCGGAAGTCCGGACCACGATCGTATCGCCGCTATCATGCCGCCGCACGATCAGATCTTCCACCGTTCCCGTCGGGCGTCTCTCGGTAAAGCCCTGTTCGCTCATCCAGAAATTACTGAACATTTTGGAAAGGTACTTGTCGCCACGATCGCAAATAAAGGTCACGACGCGTTTCGGTTCCTTTTGTTCACGGCAATAATGCAGGGCCGCCGCCACCAGCGTCCCCGAGGATGACCCGCCCAGAATGCCTTCTTTGACCAGCAGCTCACGCGCTGTGATCAGGCTTTCCTCGTCGGAAATGGCATAGGCCTTTTTTGTCAGCGGCAAATCAAGCGTATCCGGTATAAAATCCTCGCCGATCCCTTCAATCAGCCATGATCCGGGGGTGACCGTTTCACCGCGGTTCACCAGCGGTTCGAGAATCGAGCCTACCGGATCCGCCAAAATCATTTCCGTCTTCGGACTGACCCGTGCCATATACCGCCCGATCCCCGTCAGCGTGCCGCCAGAGCCGACGCCGCAAACAACGGCATCAACGTCATGATTCATCTGCTCCCAGATTTCAGGCGCCGTTTCCTTTTCATGCGCCGTAGGATTAGCTGGATTGGAAAACTGGTTAATATAAAAACCGCCTGTTTTTTGCGCGATACGCTGCGCCACATCCTGATAATATTCCGGATGACCGCGTCCGACATCAGAGCGCGTGACATGCACCTCGGCCCCCAGCGCCTTGCAGTGAAAAATTTTCTCGCGCGCCATTTTATCCGGCACGACCAGAATAACCTTATACCCCTTGAGCACACCGAAAAGCGCCAACCCGAGACCGGTATTCCCCGCCGTTGCCTCGATAATCGTTCCTCCGGGCTTGAGCGCTCCGCTTTGTTCCGCCGCCTCGATCATGCTGCGCGCGATGCGGTCCTTGATCGAACCGCCAGGATTCTGCGATTCCAGTTTGACGAACAACCGGCAGGGTCCGGTATCGAAATGCGTCAGTTCCAGCAGCGGTGTATTGCCGATCAATTGCAAAATTCCAGGTAGCGCGTTCTGCATCATGGCCCTCTGTTCTCAGGTATGGAAATATTCAGGAATGCTATCCACCCCTCCCGCGAAAGTAAAGGCCAGAATGCGCGTGACAGGTCGTCCCAGATTATAGTAAAAGGGCACATGACAGAAATATGGACAGAATTACGCGCGCAGGCAAAAAAGCTGGCTGAAGAAGAACCCCTTCTGGCGACGCATATTCACAGCATTATTATATCCACAGATTCATTGCCCGCCGCCGTTGGGCGCCTCCTCGCCGAGAAACTGGCCACTGAGGGGGTTTCTTCCGCTGCGCTGCAACAAACATATAATACCTTTGCGCAGGCAGATACCGGACTGGAACAAAAAATAATCCGTGATATTCAGGCCGTTCTAAAAAATGATCCGGCAGCGCATGATACCGTGACGCCTTTTCTTTTTTTCAAAGGCTTTCATGCTCTGCAGGGCTACCGGCTTGCACACCATCTCTGGACGAATGGAAAACCTGCGCTGGCCCTGTTCATTCAAAATCGCCTTTCCGAACTTTTTGCAGTGGATATCCACCCCGCCGCGCGCATCGGCAGCGGCATCATGATGGACCACGCCACCGGCATCGTCATCGGCGAAACCTCTATTGTAGAGGACAATGTGCTGTTCTGGCACCATGTCACCCTGGGCGGGCGCACATTGAACAAAGGGGATCGTCATCCCAAAGTGCGTACAGGTGTACACCTTGGCGCGGGCTGCACCCTGATCGGCAATATCGAGATCGGCGAAGGGGCGCGCATTGGCGCTTGCTCGGTCGTGCTGGAGGATATTCCGCCGCGCGTGACTGCCGTTGGCGTCCCCGCCGTCATTATCGGCAAGGTTTAACCCCCCTATCTCCGCTTTAAAACACGCCCGGCAATATGCGCCAGCGCACTTTTTTCATGTATTCAGCATAAGCTGGGTCCTTGGAGAGAAACTCCTCCTCTGCAAAAATCCGCAAAACCTCGAACATCACCCATAAAAGCAAAACGCCAGTATTCAGCACCGTAATATTCTGCCCCCAAAACGCGCCATAACTGACGCAATATCCCAGATAAATCGGATGGCGAATATATTTATAAAAGCCCGAAGTCTTGATACCGCGATTGGCAGCCACAAGGCCAAAACTTTTATTCAAGGACACAAGACCCGTCAGGGCAATAATGATCCCGACAAGCTGCACCCCCTGCAAAACAAAAATATCCTGCGATTCCGCACCAGGGCGCAACAGCAACGGCAACCATGTGCCAAACATGGCAATCATCCAGTCATAAAACGACATGCTTGCTTCTTTGGGTATCGGGCGTAACAGCACAAAAAGAATAACGATCAGGACGAAAAGCAGAAAAAATATACTGCTCATCCTGCCTGTCAGTGAAAAATTCATTAATAGACCATAGGCCATCCAGCCATAAGTCACCAGTATCAGAAGTTTTCCCAGCACCTCGGCAATATACATTTTCTTGTTTTTATCCATGGATGTCCCCTCTAATAGCGTGAATCTTTCTGTAAAGCGTCTCCAGTTTCAAAAAACGCCCG
Organism: uncultured Rhodospirillaceae bacterium; assembly: GCA_964458415.1. Classification (GTDB taxonomy): domain Bacteria; phylum Pseudomonadota; class Alphaproteobacteria; order Micavibrionales; family UBA2020; genus CAYWIT01. The sequence continues at coordinate 83,296 of CAYWIT010000002.1, read as the reverse complement.
TCTGACGCATCCGGCGTTTCCATGTTTGCCGTCAATTTTACAGCAAAATCCGCATCCAGCAAGGCGCGTCTTGCCAATGCGTCATATTCTTCAAAGACCCTGCCCTCCCGGGCCATCACCTGTTTCAGAACATACAGCGCAAGCTGCGCAAGCTCTGGCTTATGATTGGCGCTGATATTTGGCGTGCGCAGCGACGACTGATGATCAACGTTCCGGCCATAGGTTGCCGCAACGGGACTGCCATGTATTTTAAATTGCGCATGCGCCCACTTGTCATACGACAACCGGATTCGATCATGCAGCGTTTCCAGGCTATCTCCGGCAAAGGCCGGATGGATACGGCATTTCTCGAAAACCTCGATCGGGCTGTTCTTGCGTTCATGCTGTTCTTGCGGACGGTCATAAAGCATATAATGCGAAATGACATCCATCTGCTCGAAGCTGCGACCCAGCTGGTCTTCATCGAACTGCGTGACCTTGCCCGATTTATCACGCGGCTGCAATTCGGCGGAAGGGCGGTTTTTCAGCACCCAGTAAAATCCCCGCAGGGGTTTTGCGGCGCCTTCCAGACCGTATTCAAACAACAGGCGCATGTGTTCCAGCTGCCGCGCCTTGTTCTTGTGCGCGTTGCCGCTAATCATCCCACCGTGCAAATCCCCGCCCCATGTGGCGTAAGAGTTGCGACCTTCGTCCAGATTGGGATTGGAAATGGCGATCTTGCTTTCAACGTTCGTAAACAGCATGATCAGTACCTGCCGCAGGCGTGCCTGAATATTTTCGTAGGACAGGCGGTGCGCCGGAACCGCCACGGAAAGCACATCGTGCGTGACCTCCTCAAACCTATCTTTAAAGCTTCCGATGCGTCGTTTTAATTCATCCTCCGTTGTGTCTTCCGGACGCATACGAAGAATTTCCGCGATTTCGCGGCGAATTTCCGCCTCGCGTTTATCATCAATTTTTTCTGTATTAACGCCTGAAAAAATTTCCGCATAAAACTCGACCAGCCGCTGCACGTTGCGGTAATGGAATTTTCCACCGATGCCGGAAAACCCCTCGCCCTCTGCCGTCACCCCGCCCGCAACCAGCGCCCGGGCGGCATTTTCGGTTTCAACTGAGCTGTTGTCCGTCCCCATATAGACACAGGTCAGCAAATGCTGCATGAGAGTATCAAGCGCGGCATCTCCCGCCGTCAGAACCTCATCCCGACATTTCAAATGAGGCATGGCGGCGAAAAATCCTTCCACACCAAGCTCGGCTATCGCCAGCTCTGCCATCAATCGGACCTTGGCGGCGTTATAGGCGGAATCCGCCCCGCCCGAAAGAGCCTGCGTCACGCCGCCGATCTTGTTCTTGCGCAGATAATCAAACAGCCAGAGCAATTCGTTGCGCAGCTCTTCTTCCATTTCCCGCCGCGGGCCAAGCTCCCACGGAGCCGGACCGTCCTGTATATCCGGTTTATGCGCGGTTTTAAAATCATGCGGAAAAACTGCATGCGGCGCATGTCCTTTATCCTGCGGCGACAGAACGGCCACGGTTTTACTGGTATAGGCCATGTCGCGAAAGCTGTTACGGACGCCTTCGGATACAATCTCGCCGCCTTGCGCCATCAGACGGCTGCCGAACTGCGCGAAGGTGGAACCCGAGCTACCGAGCCCATCGGTGTGCACAAAAACGCCGCAATAGGCGCTGGCCTGTCTGCAAAGCGCCTTGTGCTTGTCGATTTTTCCAGCGACAGGCGGGCTTGCGTTCGGGTTGACCGCCACGGTAATATCAAAATCCAGCGCTTTTTGTGCCAGAGGATTGTCCCGCGCATAGTCGCCGTCATGCCCCGTGCCATCGAAGCGTGAGCCGACCCAGTATTCCTCGCAAATCACATGCGTCAGATTGGCTCTTGTTTTACCGCCGCCGATTTGCACTACAGGCGCTCCAAAGGGAATGACAGAAGCAGCAACAGGTGAACCGTTTTCATGTATTGTTGCCGGAATTTCGACCATGATCGTGCCGCTCCAACCGCCTTGCGCATTTGCGGCAGCTTCGCTCCACTCCTCGAAATGGCGCTTCTCATAGCCGCGCTCGTAATTGAACAAATAGCGTTTGGCGGACATGGCAACGATTTTTCCACCCGTTATAAAGCTCTGCACATTAAAGTTATTATTAATCCGGTTGAACATCGGATTTTTGCGCCGCTCAGGCTGATCCGGCAGATTCTTGTCCGCAAAATACCACGGATGCCCGACGGAAACGACCAAATTTCCATCCCGCGCCGCCGCATGATCGGCGATCACCTGCAACAAAAAACGTGTTTTATCATTATCCGAATAATAAAAATCGTCACCGCGTTCATAACCGCAGAGCCCCAGTTCCTCCAGACACAGAATATCCGCGCCATCCGCCACCGCTCTGTCAATAGCCGCACGGATATTCGCGACGTTGCGCGGCCAGTCGCCCGCTGTCTGGTTGCAGCTGGCGGAAGCAATTTTGATAGGGAAAAGTTTCGTCATGCAGGCCTACATCCTGAACACGCCGAATTTTGGCGCCCCGATGGGGGCATTCAGCGCCGCCGAAAGCGACAGCCCCAGCACCATGCGCGTGTCCGCCGGATCAATAATGCCATCGTCCCACAGCCGGGCCGAGGCGTAATAAGGATGCCCTTGTGTTTCATACTGGTCACGAATGGGCTTCTTGAAATCCTCTTCCTCCTGCGCGGACCAGCTGCCTTTCATAGTATCTTTTTTGACTTGCGCCAGCACACTCGCGGCCTGTTCGCCCCCCATGACGGAAATACGGGAGTTAGGCCATGTCCATAAAAAGCGCGGATCGAAGGCGCGGCCACACATGCCATAGTTCCCCGCCCCGAACGAGCCGCCGATCAGCACCGTCAGCTTCGGCACCTGTGCACAGGAAACGGCATGAACCAGCTTGGCGCCATCCTTGGCGATGCCGCCACTTTCGTACTTCCGTCCAACCATAAAACCGGTGATATTCTGCAGGAAGATCAGCGGAATTTTGCGCTGGCAGCAAAGCTCGACAAAATGCGCGCCCTTGACCGCGCTCTCGGAAAACAAAATGCCGTTGTTGGCAATAATGCCGATGGGCATGCCAAACAAATGGGCAAAGCCACAAACCAGCGTTTCCCCGTAGAGCTTCTTGAATTCGTCAAATTCGCTATTGTCAACAATACGGGCGATCACCTCGCGCACATCATAGGGCTTGCGCGTATCCTGCGGAATGACGCCATAAATTTCCTTCGGATCATATTTCGGCCCGATCAGCTGATGCATCGCCATATCGGTTTTCTTGGTGCGGTTCAGGTTGCCCACGATGCGCCGGACGATAACCAGCGCATGGCCGTCATTCTGCGCATAGTGATCCGTCACCCCCGACAGGCGGCAATGCACATCGGCACCACCCAGATCCTCAGCGGAGACCTCTTCCCCCGTCGCGGCCTTGACCAGCGGCGGACCGCCCAGAAAAATCGTGCCCTGATTTTTAACAATGATGGATTCATCCGACATGGCGGGAACATAAGCCCCGCCCGCCGTGCAGGAGCCCATCACCGCTGCAATCTGCGGAATGCCCGCCGCCGACATATTGGCCTGATTGAAGAAAATGCGGCCAAAGTGTTCTTTGTCGGGAAAGACTTCATCCTGCAGAGGCAGGAATGCACCACCGGAATCCACCAGATAGACGCAGGGCAGATTATTCTCCATCGCGATTTCCTGTGCCCGCAAATGCTTTTTCACCGTCAGCGGATAATAGGTGCCGCCCTTGACCGTTGCATCGTTGGCGACAATCACGCACTCGGCGCCGGAAATACGCCCGATGCCGGTGATAACCCCCGCCGCTGGAACAGGGTCCGCATAAACACCATGGGCGGCAAAAGCAGAAAATTCCAGAAATGGCGAGCCGGGATCAATCAAATGGTGAATACGCTCGCGAGGCAGCATTTTTCCCCGTGCCAGATGTTTGGCCCGCGCCGTTTCCCCGCCACCCAGACTGATCTGCGCCAGCTGGTCGCGAAAATCCTCCATCAAGGCCTCGGTGGCGCGGTAGTTTTCCTGATAGTCCCGCGATTGCCCGGACAGTTGCGATGCCAGCTGTGTCATGATGAAAACCCTCCAGTTAAAGCCTTCCGGATTTTAGCAAGCCATTCCCGTGCAGAAAAGCGGTTTATTTTGTAAAACTTGCCTGTTTTTTATGTCCATATCGCCCCATATTGTGCCATAACCATCGCTGCAAGGAAGACAAGGAACAATACACAGATGCTGACGATTACCAACCTGACCTATAAAATCGGCTCCAGAACGATTCTGGAGGATTGCAGCGTCAATATAATGGATGGCTGGAAGGTTGGTGTAGTCGGCGTGAACGGCGCAGGAAAATCCACGCTCTTCAAACTGATTTCCGGCGAATTACACCCCGATAACGGCACTATCAAGCTGCAAGCCAACCAGCGCTTCGGCATGGTCCGGCAGGATATCCCCGATTGCGACACGCCGCTGATCGACATGGTCTTGTCAACGCATGAAGAGCTCGCCGCCCTGATGAAGGCGAGTGAAACAGAAACCGACCCTTATAAAATCGGCGACATCTATACCCGCCTGATCGAACTGGATGCCTATACCGCGCCTTCCCGCGCCGCGATCCTGCTGCAGGGACTGGGCTTCCGCGAAGACCAGCTACGCGAACCGTTTTCATCCCTGAGCGGCGGCTGGCGCATGCGCGTGGCGCTGGCAGCGGCGCTCTTCGTCGAACCGGAAGTACTGCTGCTCGACGAGCCGACCAACCACCTTGACCTTGAAGCGATCATGTGGCTGGAAACCTATCTGGCCAGCTATCCGCATACGCTGCTGATTATCTCGCATGACCGCGAACTGCTGAACAAATGCGCGGATCACATCATCCATGTCGATAAAAAGAAAGTCACGCTTTATACCGGTAACTACGATACTTACGAACGGGAACGCGCCGCCAAACTCGGGCTTCAGCAAAAAATGTTCGAAAAGCAGCAAGCCCAGCGCGCTCATATGCAGGCCTTTGTCGATCGTTTCAAGGCTTCGGCCGCCAAGGCGCGACAGGCGCAAAGCCGCGTCAAGGCGCTGGAACGCATGGACCTGGTCGATGCCGTCATCGCCGACCGCGCCATCCGTTTCAGCTTTCCGCAGCCGGAAAAACTCTCCCCGCCCCTGATCGCCATCCGCGGCGTCGATGTGGGCTATACCGAAGGCAAGCCGATCGTGCGCCGCATTCACGAGAACATTGATACGGATGACCGCATCGCGCTGCTGGGCGCCAACGGCAACGGTAAATCAACCATGATCAAACTGATCGCGGGGAAACTGGATCCGATGCAGGGCGAGATGGTCCGCTCGGGCAAGCTGCGGATCGGCTATTTCTCCCAGCACCAGACCGAAGAGCTGGATGTCGAATCCACGCCCTATCAGGAAATGTACCGGATGGTAAAACAGAAGACAGGCGACGCCAAGGAATCTGTCGTCCGTGCCCGTCTGGGACAATTCGGCTTTTCCAAAGACCTTGCCGATAACCGCATCGGCAGCCTCTCCGGCGGTGAAAAGGCCCGCCTGCTCTTCGCTTTCATGAGCTTTGACGCGCCGCATCTCCTGTTGCTTGACGAACCGACCAACCACCTCGACATGGATGCCCGCGAAGCCTTGGTGCAAGCGCTTAACGCCTATGAAGGCGCCGTCGTCATGGTCAGCCATGACCCCGGCATGGTCGAACGCGTCGCTGACCGCCTCTGGCTGGTCAAAGACGGAGCCTGCAGTAATTTCGACGGCGATCTGGATGATTACCGCGCTTTCGTCACCCAGTCACGGCGCGAGGAGCGCAAAAACGAAAAAGCCAAGAAGAAAGCCGCCAATACGGATACAGACAAAAAATCTGTTTCCCCCTCCACCCTGCGCCGGAAGGCCGAGGAAGCAGAGAAGGCCGTTGCCCGGCTGACGCAGGAAAAAGAGGCTCTTGAGGAAACCATGGCCAATGCAGATTTTTACAACAATCCGGCGCACGTCAGGGCAACGCAAGGCGCCTATAACAAAATCGCCAAGGATCTGGCCGAACAGGAAACCCTCTGGCTGGATCTGCAGGAACAAATGGAAAAGGCGGCGGGATAAACCCACCGCCCTTTGCTTTTTCTCTTAACAAGAAAATTACTTCGGAGAGCAGCTGATAGTAAGTACAGAACCTTTATAGTCCATGCTCTGCACCTTGCCGTCTGCGCAGGCCGCAGCGATTTTTGCATCTAGTTTGGGTTCTTCAAAAACGGCCGCGCCGAGGCTATGACCTGATACGGCGTTAAAAACAGCGGCAATGGCGACGCCTGTTGCAACACTAGCCAAACTAAAGGGCACCGCATCAAACTTAAATCCCTCGGGTGCCCTTTTTTCCATGCCGTCCCTAACGGAATTAAAGGCTACAATCCCTGCTCCTCCGGCAATAAGCGCCGTTCCCAATGCGGAAATCCCGACAAGCGCACTAACAATGCCCGTCATGGCAACTGTACCAATGCCAACAACAGCTGCTGCTGCACCAAGACCAATATTTTTCATTACGTTTTTGAGGTTCATTTCTTGTCTCCAAAAATTTTTCAAAAGTTATGCTAATTTAACCGGTTTTAACAATATGTCAATATGCGCAAAAAAAATAAACCATCTCTAAGTCACTGAAAACAAAAAGCTCTACCCTTGATTCAGGAATCATGATAGTTTTTTTGAATTATGGCTGACCGTCTTGAAATTCAATCCGTTACAAAGACATTTCCCCACGCTGGAACGCCCGTGCGCGCGGTGGATAATGTTTCACTCTCCATTCGCGGCAATGAATTTTTTACCCTGCTCGGTCCCTCGGGCTGCGGCAAGACAACGCTGCTCCGCCTGATCGCCGGACTGGAGATTGCCGACAGCGGCAAAATCATTCTGGGCGAACAGGATATCACCGACCTGCCCGCGCATAAGCGCCCCGTCAATACAGTCTTCCAGAGCTATGCGTTATTCCCGCATATGACAGTAGCGGAAAATATCGCCTTCGGCATGAAGATGCAGAAGAAAAATACAGCGGAAATCGAAGAAGCTGTCAAAAAATCCCTCCGGCTTATCCGTCTCGACCAGATGGCGGAACGTAAACCGGCCCAGCTTTCAGGGGGGCAACAACAGCGCGTGGCGCTGGCCCGGGCACTGGTCAACAAGCCCAAGGCCCTGTTGCTGGATGAATCGCTCTCCGCATTGGATTACAAGCTGCGCAAGGACATGCAGGTCGAGCTCAAGCGCCTGCAGCAGGAAACGGGCATTACCTTTATCTTCGTCACGCATGATCAGGACGAAGCCTTGTCGATGTCAGACCGCATCGCGGTGATGGATCATGGCAAGGTCGTGCAACTGGGCTCGCCACAGGAGGTCTACGACACGCCCGCTACACGCTTTGTCGCCGACTTTATCGGTACCTGCAATTTCGTGAAGGGCTCCAGTCTTGGCCTGCCCGACGACGCCGAGATCGGCTTCCGCCCTGAAGACACCTATTTCATGCCCGACCCCGGTTCCGGCACGCCAAAACCCGGCACCGCCGCGGGGCATATCGCCCATATCACCTATCGCGGCGATGTCACGCATTACCTGATCAAACTGGACAGCGGAGAAACCGTTACCATGGCGGATGATGACCGCATCGTCCTCAGAGTCAATGATCGTATTTTTATACGCACAACGCCGGAGTATCTTATCAGATGCCGCGCCTGATGCCGCGCTCCCCTTATGGACTGCTGTTACCCTTTTTCATCTCCATGGGGATTCTGTTTGCGATCCCGCTCGGGATTATCCTGATTTACTCTTTTCTGGAAGCGGGGCCCTATGGCGGCGTTGTCTGGAAATTTTCACTGGAAGCCTACAGGCAATTCCTGTTTGAACGTGATTTTGACGGGAGCTATATTTTCAACGCCGGATACCTCCAGATTTTCTGGCGCTCGATCAAACTGGCGGGGATTTGCACAGCCCTCTGTCTGCTGATCGGGTTTCCAATGGCCTATTATATGGCGACCCGCCCCCCCGAAAAGCGCAATATCTGGATTCTGCTGGTGACCATTCCGTTCTGGACCAATCTGCTGATCCGCACCTATGCCTGGATGCTTATTTTGCGCAACGATGGAATCGCCAACCGCTTTCTGACGACAACCGGTCTTGCCGACGCCCCGCTGCCGCTGCTTTATACTGATTTTGCCATCGGCCTTGGGCTGCTCTATAGCTTCCTGCCCTTCATGATCCTGCCGATCTATGCCAATCTGGAGCGCATGGACTGGCGGCTGGTCGAAGCCGCGCAGGATCTCTACGCCGACCGCTGGCAAACGCTCGCCCGCATTGTCATTCCGCTGGCCCTGCCCGGAATTGTTTCCGGCTGCGTTCTGGTCTTTATCCCCGCTATCGGCGCGTTTCTCGCTCCCGACCTTCTTGGCGGCGGAAAACAGCTCATGATCGGCAACCTGATCCAGATGCAATTCGGTTTTTCGCGCAACTGGCCGTTTGGATCTGCGGCCTCGGTCATCCTCATGGCCATCGTCATGCTGGGCCTGATGCTGCTCTCCCGTCGCGGGCGCGGCCTCAGCGCTGCATTATAGGGGGCGGCGCATGCAACAATCCTATCACCAGAAAATCCCCGGCTTTGGCGCAACGGCTTGGGCAGGTCTCGCCTTTCTTTATATCCCGATTCTTGTCGTTATCATTTTTTCATTCAATTCCAGCCGCCTGATCACGGTCTGGGAAGGGTTCAGCACGGACTGGTATCGTGCCGCCCTTGATAACGCCGACCTGATGCGCGCCACCGTCAATTCCCTGATTGTCGGCGGCAGCGCCATGGTTCTCTCCACCCTGCTTGCTCTTTCCGTCGCGCTGGCGCTCGATAGAAACAAGCTCTCTTTCCCGGCGCGGCAATTTACCTCTACGCTCATGACGCTGCCTTTGCTGATTCCGGAGGTTGTTATCGCCGTTGCCACCCTGTCTTTCTTTGCCCTGATTAACCTGAAACTGGGCCTTGGCAATGTCCTGCTCGCCCACGTTGCCTTTTGCACGCCCTTCGCCTATGCCCCCATCCGCGCAAGGCTGGAAACAATTCCGACAGCCCTCTCCGAAGCCGCGGCCGATCTCTATGCCACCCCTTGGCAGGGTTTCCGCCGCGTGACGCTCCCGCTGTTGCTCCCTGGCATCTGGTCCGGCGCGATGCTGGCCTTTATCACATCCCTTGATGACTTTTTGATCACCCAGATGGTAGCACCGCCCGGAGCCATGACGCTCCCCGTTTATATCTACAGCATGGTGCGGCGCGGGATCACACCGGAAATCAATGCAATCTCCTCCATACTACTGATCGTTTCGATCGTGCTCGTTCTTGTCTCTTACCTTCTCAACCAGAAAAAGGCTATATAACCATGAAAATAAAATCCCTGCTCTCCGGTCTGGCGCTTGCCGCACTTTGTGTTTCAGCTTTCTCTCTGCCTGCCGCAGCGGAAGGGAAGAAGCTCTATCTCTACACATGGGATAGCTATGTCGCGCCGGAACTCTTTAAAAAATTCGAGGCGGAAACGGGCATCCAGATTGTTACCGACATCTATTCCAGCAACGATACCCTGCTGGCCAAGCTGAAGGCTGGCGGATCCTATGACCTGATCGCCCCCTCTGGAAACTATGTCACGCTGCTGATTGAAGAAAATCTGCTGCAACCCCTGCCGGAAGACGTCCGCAAACTGGGCGAGACACTGGTGTCGAATGTGCAATCCCCTGCCTATGATCCGGCCTATAGCTATGTCATGCCCCTGTTTTACGGGTCAACCGCGCTGGCCGTCAATACCAGGATGATCAAGGAGGACGTAACCAGCTGGGAACAATACTTCAAGCGCCCGGAAGGGGAAGCCCCCTCGCTGGGCGTTCTTGATGACGTGGCGACAGTCATGAATCTGGTGTCCCTCGCCCTGGAAAAACCTTTCTGCGACGATAATCCCGAGACCTTCAAGGCTTTCCAGACCCTTCTGACGGGGCAAAAACCCTTCGTCAAGGTTTACGGGGCCACCGGTTATTTTGAGCGGCTCGCCGCCAACGAAGTCGCCCTGCAGATGGCCTGGAGCGGCGATGTCTATAAAGTCCGTCAGCAAAATCCGGATATTAAATACGTCTACCCGAAAGAAGGCGTTGAACTATGGGCAGATAATCTGGCCATCCCCGCCACAGCGCAAAATGTTGATGCGGCAAAGCAATTCATAACCTTTGCCCTGCGTCCGGAGAACATGGCCCTTTATTCGCAGGTCTCCGGCAACATGCCCTCCGTTGCCGCCGCGACCGCTCTGTTGCCGGAGGACATGAAGACAGCGCCGGAATTCAATATCCCCGCCGGATTGAAAACAGGTGTCGCCGTGGCCTGCCCGACTGACGTCGTCAAGGCGCACAATACGATCTGGGAACGCTTGCTGCGCTAAGCGGCTCCAGAGGAAAAAGGTCAATAAAAATCATGAAGCACCTTGAAAAAGAAGGTTTTGCGAAAATACACTCCCGTGAAACCGTCTTTGACGGCTATCATCGGGTCGAGGTTGTCACGCTCCAGCCCAGAAGCCTGCGCAATGCAGGTTGGGCGAGCGCGATGAACCGTGAAGTCATGCATTGCGGCGCATTTTCAACCGCCATCCTTTACATTCCCGAAACGGATGAAATTCTGCTGAGCGAACAGTTCCGTCAGGGCGCCTGGTTCGCAGGCGCGGAAGATCCTTTTTTACTGGAATGCGCGGCTGGCGGTGTCGAGGAAGGCGAAACACCGGAAGAAGCCATTATCCGTGAAACCATGGAAGAAACCGGATGCACCGTCACAGACCTTGAGCTGATCGGACCGTTTTTTACCAGTCCGGGCTGTCTTGCGGAACTGGGATATTTTTTCTGCGCCCGCATCGAAGAACCGGAAGAAACCGGAATTTTCGGCGTTGAAGAAGAAGGTGAAGAAATCAAAACCCATCTTCTTCCCGCCCTGCAGGTCATCAAAATGCTGGATGAAGGCCATATCCAGAACGGCCCCACAGCGCTGGCGCTCCACTGGTTTGCGCGTCACCGGGAAAGAATTCGCACGAAATGGCTGGCTGTCCCCTGATCCCCCCTTTTTTCTGTTATTCTGCGGTGCAGCATAGCCCTCTTTTACGCACCCTTGCGCTTTCGCCGCCGGAACATCATAATGCCGCTGTAGACAGGGAGGCATATGCCATGACCATCAAGAAAAAAACCGGAAGAACAGATACAATCCTGACCCACGCCGGGTCACAACCGGAACAATATCATGGCGCCCTCAATCCGCCGGCGCATCGCATGTCAACTATCGTCTTCCCGAATTTTGCAGAATTTGAAAAAGTTCCCAATACACCTTATTACTACGGACGTGCCGGAACCCCCTCAAGCCGCGCCTTCGAGGAATCCGTTGCCCTGCTGGAAGGTGCAGCAGGAAGCGTTGCCACCTGTTCCGGTCTTTCCGCCATCGTCAGCACCCTGATGGCCTTCGCTGCACCGGGGGACCATATTCTGATAACCGACAACTGCTATGGACCCAGCCGCAAAACCTGCGAGGAAATCCTGAGGCGTTTTGGCGTCGATGTCGAATACTACCCGCCCATGATCGGTGACGGCATCAAAAAACTGTTTCGCCCGAATACAAAACTGGTTTTCATGGAAGCGCCGGGGTCGCTCACCTTTGAAGTGCAGGACATCGGCGTCATTGCAACGGCGGCAAAACAAGCCGGCATCCATACTGCCATCGACAACAGCTGGGGGACGCCGATCAATCTGCGCCCGCTGGAGCTTGGCATCGACATATCCGTCATGTCTGCCACAAAATATATCGCCGGACATTCCGATGTGCTGCTGGGCGTTGTCTCGGCAACAGAGGAATGCCTGCCGGCCATTCGCAAAATGGCTCAACAGCTTGGCTATTGCGCCGGATCGGAAGAGCTCTATCTCGGCCTGCGCGGATTGCGTACCCTGCATGTGCGCATGCAGCATCACCAGAAAAACGCCCTCGAAATGGCGCACTGGCTCTCGACGCACCCCGCCGTCAAGCACGTACAGCACCCGGCTCTTCCCGCCGCTATCGGCCACGACCATTGGAAAAAATATTTCAAGGGGGCTTCCGGCACCTTCAGCATCATCCTGCATGAATCCCGCAAGGAGAAAATCGGCGCGATGATCGACAGCCTTGATGTTTTCAGCCTTGGGTTCAGCTGGGGCGGGTTCGAATCCCTCGTCTTCCCCGAGCAGCCAGCGCCCATCCGCACCGCCCAGAAATGGACGGAAACGGGCTACTCCCTGCGCCTGCATATTGGCCTCGAGGACATCGAGGACCTGAAAGAAGATCTGGCACAGGGATTCACCCGTCTTTGCTGAAATCAGGAACGGAGTCTGCTTACCGTCCCTGATGCACCAGATAACCGACACGCTGGCTTGCCAACATCAGCATTTCCAGCTCGACCCGCGGCAGCGATTTCATTTCAATCACCACGCGCAACACCTTGTCCGTCACTTCGGAGCACCGCCCGAACCAATGGTCTACCATTGAAACAGAAGCCTTCTGCCCCTTTTTCTGATCCGCCAGAATAAGAGAAGTCAGAGCCGCCTGCTGGATATAGAACTCGTCGAGCAGGCCGCTGATCACCCGCGCCTGCCAGCGATTGGGAGACTGCATGCCTAACAGCTGCAAGCGCAACCAATCCAGCCCGAGATATTCCCCGACACGGTAATAAACCGCGCCCGCCATTTTAACATCGCCCTTCAGTTTATGCGCGATATTGACGATATCTCCTGCCGAGGACAACAATTGCAAGGACGCGATCTCCTCGGCAAGCGCCGCTGGCATCCCCATCATGACAAATCCGGATTCCATCTTGCGCACGGAATCCTGCATATCCGCAGGAATCATCTGACTCACGATATTTCTAAGCGATTCTATCCCCGGACGCAGCGTCGCAATTTTCCCCGCCATATCCAGATCGTCACCGCCAAAACGGACCAGCCATGTCACGACGCGCTTGGCCACCTGAAACACTTCATTCAGAGCATCAATCTGCACCTGCCCCGGCACCAGTCCATCCAGCGCTTCAATGCGTTTCCACAGCCCCTGAAGGCCGTAAGCTTCCTGCACAATTATGAAAGCACGGATCACCTTTTCCGCCGAGGCTCCTGTCTTGGCCATCCGTGACGGTACGAACACCGCTCCCATGCGGTTCACTAGGTTATTCACGATCTGGGTCGCGATAATCTCGCGCCGCAGCTTGTGGTTCAGGATTTCAGCTTTGTATTTGTGCAGCTCCTTGGGGAAATAATCGAACAGCAGATTTTCCATGGCCTTATCGTCGGGAATATCCGTTTCCACCAGTTGCTTGTTCAGGACGATCTTCGCCCACGACGTCAGAACGGCCAGCTCCGGCCGCGTCAGCCCCATCCCTTCGCGGGAAAGACGCGTGATCTGCTCCTCATCCGGCAGCCCTTCCAGATGACGCCGGATCAGATTGGCCTTTTCAAGATCGCGGATCAGATCCGCCTGCAAAGACATCTGGTCGCGCGAATTGTGCAGCTGCAAGCTCAGCGACTGCGTCTGTTGATAGTTGTCACGCAAAACAAGTTCGGCAACATCGTCTGTCATTTGCGCCAGTAGCTTGTTCCGCGCTGGCAGCGCCAGCTTGCCGCGCGATGCGACGTCTGCCAGCAATATCTTGATATTTACTTCATGATCAGAACAATCAACGCCCGCAGAGTTATCAATGAAGTCGGTATTGATCTTGCCGCCCTGACGCGCGAATTCGATCCGCGCCAGCTGCGTCACGCCCATATTAGCCCCCTCGCCGATCACCTTGGCGCGGATTTCCGCGGCATCGACACGGCAGGAATCATTAGCCTTGTCATCCGCATCCGCATGGCTCTGGCGCGAGCTCTTGACATAGGTTCCGATTCCACCGAACCAGATCAATTCGACATCGGATTTGAGAATAACGCGGATCAGCTCATCCGGCGTCATCTGTTCTTCGCTGATCCCCAGCGACTTGCGGATCTGCGGCGACAGTTTCAGAACCTTGGCAGAGCGCTCGAACACGGCACCGCCGGCAGACAACACCGACTTGTCGTAGGCATCCCAGCCGCCGCGGGTTTTGAAAAGCCGCTTGCGCTCGGCATAGCTCTTGGCGATATCCGGTTCAGGATCGCAGAAAATATGCACATGGTTAAAAGCCGCGATCAGCTTCATCTGCTTTGACAACAGCAAACCGTTGCCAAACACGTCGCCGCCCATATCGCCGACACCCGCCAACGTAAACGGTTCTTTCTGGATATCCTTGCCCATTTCGCGGAAATGGCGCTTGACGGCTTCCCATCCCCCCCGCGCGGTAATCCCCATTTTCTTGTGATCGTAACCGGCAGAACCGCCGGAAGCGAAAGCATCTCCCAACCAGAACCCGGCCTTGAGCGACAGGCTGTTCGCGATATCGGAGAATGTCGCCGTGCCTTTATCCGCCGCAACGACAAGATAGGGATCAAAACCATCATGACAGACAACATCGGCAGGACGTACCGGCTTGCCTTTCACGTTATTATCCGTCAGATCAAGCAGGGCCTGAATAAAGATTTTGTAGCATTCAATGCCTTCCTGAAAATATGCCTCGCGACCGCCCGTTTTCGGCGGCTGTTTGACGATAAATCCCCCCTTGGCTCCCACCGGCACGATCACCGTATTTTTCACCATTTGCGATTTCATCAACCCCAGCACTTCCGTGCGAAAATCATCGTGCCGGTCCGACCAGCGGATTCCGCCACGCGCGACTGGCCCGCCACGCAGATGGACGCCTTCAACCCGCGGGGAATAGATAAAAATCTCCACATGCGGGCGCGGCATCGGCAGATCCGGAATATTCTTGCTGTCCAGCTTCATCGCCAAGGCGGCCTTGGCCTGACCTTTTTCATCTCGCTGGAAATAACTGGTCCGCAAAGTTCTCTCGATCAACGTACGGAAAACCCGCAGAATCCTGTCGTGATCCAGCTTTTGAACCAACTGCAGCATATCCGTGATTTTTGCATCAATACCCTTGGCCAGTTCGGCGGATTTTTGAGCCGTCGCCGGATCATGCATCGCCTTGAAGAGATTGATCAGTTCGCCAACGATATCCGGATAGGCCGCCAGCACCTGTTCGATATAAGTCCGGCTGAACGGCAGGCGGGCCTGCCGCATAAATCCGCTATAAGTCCGCAAAATACGGACCTCTTCCCAGTTCAGCCCCGCCTTGAGAACCATCTGGTTCAGGCCGTCATTTTCGGTCTGCCTGCCCCAGATACGCAGAAACGCCTCTTCAAAAGCCGGCTTGACCCGCTCAAGAAGGATACTCCCGCCACCCGCCAGCACAAAATCATGGATCCAGATACTGCCTTCGTACCCGGCAGGGGAGACTTCATACGGCATCTCGGAAAGGCAGGACAATCCCATGTTTTCCAGCACCGGCAAAATATCGGAGAGCGGCACGGGACTCCCCCTGTGATAAACCTTCAGGCGTAAATCGCCCGCGGCATTCCCCTGCAGACGGTAGATATCCACGCTGATATCCGCGCCCGCCCCCATCATCGCATCCAGCTGCCGGATATCGTGTACGGCATTGTCAATATCTATGCTGTCTTCATAGGCGGCAGAAAAAGCGCGCCCGAATGTTGCCGCCAGTTCCAGCGCCTTCGGCCTGTCAAAAGACTTGAGCAGGGTACTCTTCAGGCGCTCGTCCCACTCCCGTCCCAGATCGACCAGTTGCTGCTCAAGGGTGGCATGATCCAGCGCCTTTGCGCCATTAGCCGGCTCAAAACGGATGGTAAACAGCAGCCGTGCCAAAGGACTGTCATCCAGCGTCGTGAAGTAATTCGTTACCTTTCCGTTCAGCCCCTGCTCGAGCAGGCGCGTGGCCTGCATACGATAGGCCGTATTATAGCGGTCACGTGGCACATACAGCAGGCAGGACATATATTTCTGCGTCGGATCCAGATGGGTGAAGAGCGCGATACGCAGCTTGGCCTGCAAACGCAGAATTCCCAGCGCAAGCTCGAGAAGATCCTGCCGCGAAACCTGAAACAACTCGTCGCGCGGCATTTTTTCAAGGATGTTTTCCAGCGTCTTGTAATCATGGGAGCCCTGGATAAACCCGGCATTTTCTATCGTTTCACGCACTTTTTGCCGCACAATCGGCACTTCGTTCGTCCGGCAGGAATAAGTGCTTGATGTGAACAGCCCGACGAACAGATGCATGCCCGTTAACTGGCCCTTGTCATTCACAATCTTGACGGCAATCGCATCCATCGGCACACGCCGGTGAACGCTGGAATAAAGATCGATCAGCTTCGTGATCATCACCGGCCACGGCGACAGCTTGAGAGCCCGCACCTCCGGAGAATCTCCGCCCTGACCGAAATCCAGCGCCTTCCCGCCGGACAAAATGCCCAGACAGGAATCGGGGATCACTTTCGATCCGGTTTTACCGTTGCTCGTCGTAAATTTATATTCACGATAGCCAAGAAACGTGAAATTGTTATTTTTCAGGTAGCGTAGAAAATCCAGCGCCTCCATATTTTCATCACTGGCGGAAAGCTTCAGCAGACGCGCCGTCTGTTCCACCACGCTGTCAATCTTCGCCACCATCACGCGCCAGTCACGCGTTGCCGCCCGTACATCATGCAGCGTCTCATCCAGCGTTGCCTCCAGTCTGTGGCAGGCTTCCGTTGTCAGGACCTGTTCCAGATGGATATAGACATAGGATTCGGCTACATGGAGCTTTTCATTGTCCTTGCCCGGACGCACCCCCGTCAGCACGCCCGTACGGCCGCGCGCGACCTTCAAAATCGGGTGGAGGAGAACCTCGACGTTATAGCCCTGTGCGCTTAAAGCAGCGGTGACCGAGTCAATAATGAACGGCATATCGTCATTGACCATTTCAATGACCGTATGCGGCACTTGCCAGCCATCCCGCTTGAGATCGGGATTGAAGACGCGAACTTTATGCTCGTTCTTTTTGCGTTGCGCGCCCCAATCGCACATCGAGCGCGCGATCACAGCCTTGCGTTCCGCGGCCCACCCGACGACATCTTCAGCCGGGACATGCTGATAAAATACGTTGGAAAAAGTTTTTTGCAGCGCTGCGCCTATTGCACTTTCTTTTTCCTGCACATTGTCCGGAGATTTGCTTTTACGCACCGGAGCAGAATTAAAAGGGCGCTGTTTGCGCTGGGGCTTTGTCATGATATTTTTCCTTTGCGAGCTTCTTATTTTTGTTTTTACGCTCATTCTAAACTAGGCTTCTTGACGGAAGAGTTAAAGAGCCCGCAATAAAAAAGCGCCCCGTCACCGGAGCGCTTTTTCATAAGATTTAGACGGGTTAGGCGGCTTTAAGCGGCGCGTCCCCTTTGTTCCAGTTACACTGGCACAGCTCGTCCGTCTGCAAAGCGTCAAGAATACGCAGAACCTCGTCAACATTGCGGCCGACTTTCAGATCGTTGACGGAAACGTGACGGATCACGCCATTCGGATCAACGATAAAGGTCGCACGGTTGCAAACTCCTGCATCATGCAAAATGCCCAAGGCGGTAGAAAGCTCGTGCTTGATGTCCGACAGCATCGGGAACGGCAAATCCTTGAGATCTTTGTGATTTTGACGCCATGCCAGATGCACGTAATCGGAATCCGTGCTCATGCCCAGAACTTGGGCATCGCGGTCCTGAAAATCCTTGTTCATTTTACCAAAAGCCGCGATTTCCGTCGGGCAAACGAAGGTAAAATCCTTAGGCCAGGCAAAAACCACCAGCCATTTGCCTTTGTAGCTTGCGTTGGTTACTTCTTTAAACGCCTTGTCCGCCTCCGTGGAAACGACAGCAGTGAGTTTGAATTCTGGAAACTTTTGTCCAATTGTCAGCATATTTCAGCACCCTTTCATAAGTCTTGAAGTTAATAACAAAAAGTCAGTCTGGTAACAGATTGTGCGCCGCCCCGGGTTTGTCAAGGGACGGCACTAAAATTTATTGGGAAATTATGGCCTCGGAAAAGAATTTCCCGGCTTTTGGGGCTGCAAAACCCCTTCCGGCGTGGAGATTTTAAGGTCCAGCGCCCCCAGCGCCCGCTTGAATCTCTTTTCCATCTCTGGGGAGAAAGTACTCACGATATGCTCCACATTCGGTAGAATCTCATCTTCATAGGTGCGGCGCACACGGCGCAAATACTGTTCTAGTCTCATGTGCTCGATCACCATCCGATCGTTCTTCTGGTATGAAAGCATAACAGACGTATCAAGCGGCTTGTCTTTCCATTCGTCATAGAACTTTTCAAGATCATAGATGGCACAGGCCACGAAACTCATATGCACGATGCCGGAATGACCGGGACGAAGAGGGAATTTTTCGGCTGTATCGTATATCTGGCGAATTTTGGTGACGGTTTGCTCCACCAAAGGCCCAAACATTTTCTTAATCTCATCTGCTGGCATGCGCGGCATTGTAAAGGCGACAAGATGCGCGGCGATGGCATTTTCGTCCTGATAATACGCCGATAGTATCGCACCGGAAACAACCGCCCGCTCAAAATTCTTCACCAGCTCATAGGCGTCCCCGACGAGGCTCTTCTGCAGAAGACCGGATTGCGCAAAGGGAGTGGGGGTATGATCCGTCATGAGTTTGCCCTTTCAGAAAATATAATGGTCACAACATAACTTCACATAAACCACTATGCAACACAAAAGTTAATGGTTATGTAAAAAATGGCCATCCTTGACGGAAAACCATAGCTTACCTACTAATATCCTGAACACATTCTGCAGGGATATTTCAGGTCATGAACAACTTCGCAAGCCTCTATCAGGAAATCCAGCTCCGCGAGAAAACAGACCTGACAGCCCGGATTCTGCATGTGCTCGCCTCCCTGACAGGCATATTCCGGCGGCGTCTGCCCACACATGAAATCACACCCGATGAATTTATGAAAGTTCTCGGCCCCGGCAGCGCCCTCTCCATCGCGGAATTCCTTGAAGAG
The DNA here is from genome assembly GCA_964458415.1 of uncultured Rhodospirillaceae bacterium. Lineage (GTDB taxonomy): Bacteria > Pseudomonadota > Alphaproteobacteria > Micavibrionales > UBA2020 > CAYWIT01. The sequence goes on along the minus strand of CAYWIT010000002.1, from coordinate 64,237 downwards.
CACGATGCCCGCCCCACCGTTTGGGGAGTCTTGCCGCCGAACATGATCCCCGACGCCATGACCCTTCGCGCCGACAGGATCATCGAACAGCGCTTTTCATTTCAAGGCACGGATTTTTTCTTCCATGACAAAGTTGACTGGCACCATAGCCTGCACGTCAACAAAGCATGGCCTGCCGGGCACTGGTCGGAAATTCCTTTCCGGCAGATCAAGGAGCTGGGCGATATAAAAACCTGCTGGGAAATGAACCGTCACCAGTTTTTCGTGACACTGGCGCTAGCTTACCTGAAAACGGATAATGTCAAATACTACGCCGCTCTGCGACAGTTTCTGCATGGCTGGTGTGACCAGAATACGCCCGAGAGCGGCGTCAATTATATCTCGAACCTTGAAATCGGAACGCGCTGCCTGTCCTGGATATATACCGACCGCCTGCTGCGCAACAGCACCGTCTATGACGATGAAACAAAGGAACGGCTGCACCGTAATATCTATACGCAAGCCCGCCATCTGGCCGAATATCTGCCCTATACAGAAAAGACAGCGCGTAACATCCACCTGATCGGAAGTGCCGCTGCGCTGGCGCTTGTCGCACTGTCCTATCCGGAATGGCAGGATAGTGCAAGATGGCTCAACCGCGCCCTTGAGGCGCTCTGGTCAACATTCGACGAGCAGGTCCATCCCGACGGGCTGCATTTCGAAGCCTCCCCCGGCTATCACCTGCAGGCAACGGAATTCATGTTGATGCTTTTCGCCAGAATGCGGCGGGAAAGACGTCCTATCCCTGCAAAAGCCTATACCCTGCTCGAAAAGATGGCGACGGCCCTGCGGCTGATCCGCCTGCCCGATGGCAGCCTGCCCAACATCAATGATAACGACGACAGCTTCGCCTTTCCGCTGGAAATCCCGGTTTCAGAACGCATACAGGGCGTCCTCGCCGCCATGGCCGTTCTTTATGAACGCCCCGATTTCAAAGCCGCGGCCGGACCGGAATTTCCGCTCTATGCAAGGTTGCTGCTGGGTGACAGCAGCGCGATGGATTATCGTCTTATCCCGGAATATACGGAGGACTTTCAGCCTCTGACCGCCTTTCACGACAGCCGCATTTTTGTCATCCGTGATGAAAACAACTATGCCCTGCTGAAAAACAATCCGGATACCTTCCCGCAATCCGTTCACAACCATGCCGACCTCCTCCATATCCTCCTCTACATAGACGGGAAGCCTGTTCTGGTCGATGGAGGAACCTACCGCTATAATGACGGCAGCGGATACCGCAATGCGCTGCGGGGAACAGCGGCGCATAATACGCTGATGGTTGACAAAAAAAATCAGGCGGAACCGCGCCATAATTTTGGCTGGCACAGCCTCACCCGTGCCGGATCCTCCGAAACGCAACAAGGACCGGATTTCGTTTTAATCGACGCCGAGCATGACAGCTACGACAACATGGATATCACGCACCGGCGCATCCTCGTCTATTTCCGTCCGCATAAAGTCTGGGCGGTGATTGACAGGCTTGAGGGTTCGGACACCCATCTCTTTGAACAATTCTGGCATTTCCCGCCAGAGGCCCGCATTCAGGATCTTGAAAACGATGCCTTTCGTGTGCTGGACAAAAAAGACAACCTGCTGGCGCATTTCCACTTTTCCCTTGGCGGCACCCGCGATCATTTCGATATCCTGTTCGGATCAGAACGTAACAGAAGCTGCTTTTTCAGCTCCCGCTACGGCGAAATTGAATCTGCGCCCGCCCTGCGCCATGACTGGACCGAGACACTGGACAAAACCCACCCTATGCACCGCCTGACATTGATCGGCAAAGACGCGCCACAAATCAAGATTCATGAAGAAGAGCATGGCCTGATCCGGATTGCCGAATGGTTGATCGACCTGCGCGAAAAGCCTGTGAAAATCAGCAGATCGTAGCCAGCTGCTCTACCAGCGCCCCGTTATCCTCCGCTGTGCCGATGGTAATACGCAGGCATTGCGGCAGCCCATAAGCGCCCATCTGCCGGACAAAGATGCCCCGATCTTTCAGGGCCAGACGAATTTCCTCGGCCCGCGGACCGAAATCCACCAGAATAAAATTACCGACGCTGGGCCAGACCTTATACCCCAACGCCTCCAGCCCGGAGGAGAGAAAATCGCGGCCTGCATCCGTCATTTCAATTGTCTGACGAATAAAATCCGCATCCTGCAAGGCCGCAATACCCGCCGCCTGCGCCGGAACGCTGACATTAAAAGGCCCCCGCACGCGATTGATGACACCGGCGACTTCCGCCGGAAAATATCCCCACCCCAGCCGCAACGCCGCCAGCCCGTGAATTTTCGAAAATGTGCGTAGCATGACTGTATTCGGCGCAGCATCGACCAGCGCCTTGCCGTCCCCATAGTTATCTGCCTTCACGAACTCCGCATAAGCGGCGTCAATCGCCAGCAAAACGCCTTCCGGCAGCTTTTCACGGAGATATTCCAGCTCCCGCCGCGTCAAATAACTTCCTGTCGGATTGTTCGGATTGGCGAGCAGAACAAGTTTTGTTTTCGGGGTCACCGCCCGCAACAAAGCCTCGACATCCGTGCGCATATCCTTTTCCGGTGCCGCCACCGGTCTGGCGCCGACCGCCCGCGCATTGACAGGATACATGAGAAAACCGTACTGACTATAAAGAACCTCGTCCCCCGCCCCGGCATAGGCGCGCACAAGCAGGGAGATCAACTCATCCGATCCCGCCCCGCAAACGATCCGCTCCGGCGCAAGCCCGTGCGCCCTGCCAAGCGCCTCGCGCAGCCCCTGCGCGGAACCATCCGGATAACGGTGCAAATCCTCCGCCGCCTGCATATAAGCCGCGCGCGCCAGCGGGCTGCACCCCAACGGATTTTCATTGGAGGCCAGCCTGACCAGACGCGTCCGCCCCGGCGCACGGCCTTCTCCGCCGATATAGGGATTGATCTCCATGATCCCTGATTTCGGAATCGGGTATGTCATGACAGCCTCCTTTTCAACATCGGTTAGCTCCGGGCTGTGCCTTCCACATAATCAAGGTCAATCCCGAAAGTCTCACGCATCAGGTATACAGACAACAGCGCCGCCCCGAAAGTAAAAAGCGCGATAATCTCCAGCGAGGGAATAATCCCGAATATTCCCTTCATCGCGGCAAAGGCCGAGGTGAGCAGAATGGCCCCGCCCCGGACAAGATTCGGCGCCGAGGTTGTGACTGTCGCGCGCAAATCAGTACCAAAATGCTCTGCCGTCGTTGTCAGGAACATCGCCCAATAGCCGGAAAAAATTCCGGTCACCGCGCAAAGCCAATAGAATGTTTCCGCCGTGACGGCAGGGAGGTTTAAAATTAGCAGAACGCCAAGGAGACTGCCCAGAATGCAAAAGCCAAGCGCTTTACGCCGCGATCCCAGAAACTGGCTTAAAAGCCCGCTGCCGAAATCGCCGATCACAAGACCGCCATAGAAATATAAAACAGCCATGGCAGCGGTGGTTTCCCCCACGATGCCAAGCTCCCTGCCGATTTCCGGCGCCAGAGAAATGATCAGCCCGACAATAAACCACAGCGGCAAGCCGACCAGCGTGCAGCGCATGAACCGTCCCAGACAGGAACGCGTGCATAACAGCAAGCGCAAGTCTCCGCGTTTGACAAGATTTTTCTGTGCAACGCTATTAAACATGCCGGATTCCGCCACAGTTACGCGCAAGGCCAGCAAAGCCAGTCCCATGCCGCCGCCGACCAGATAAGCGGTTTTCCACGCAAAGAAGTCACCCACCAGCGCGGCGGTCATGCCGCCTGCCACGCCGACAGCAGCGACAATGGCCGTGCCGATGCCGCGCTTTTCTTTTGGCAAAAGCTCCGCCACCAATGTTATGCCGGCGCCGATTTCCCCCGCCAGACCTATCCCGGCCAGAAAACGGCAGACGGCGTATTGCTCGACAGACGTCGCGAAAGCATTGGCGATATTGGCGACAGAATATAAAAAAATAGACCCGAACAGAATAGTGAGCCGCCCTTTTTTATCGCCGAGCACACCCCAGAAAATACCGCCCAGCAGCATCCCCGCCATCTGGATATTCAGAATCATCACGCCCGTATCAGTCAACGCCTCGCCCTGCAGGCCGAGATCCTTCAAACTCTGAATACGCACGACCGAAAAAACGATCAGATCATAAACATCCACGAAATAACCTAGTGCCGCAACAATAACGGCAAAAATCATTTTTTTGTCGATCATGGCAGCTTTCTCAGGGGAAATAAATAATCCCCTCCTCGCGTTTCTTCGGCTCCGGCTTTTCAACGGCCGGCTTTTGTGTCCGTGGCGCCTTCTTGATCCCGGGGACCAGACTCTGTTTCAGCAGGATAATACTGATCCGGCGGTTTTTGGCTGCCTGCGGGTCACTGATAACCAGCGGCTCACGATCGGCCTTGCCCTGCACATTTTCGACGCGCTCAACAGGAAGCTTGCCAGTGATATCCCCCTGCAGCATGACACGCCGGCTGGCATTCGCGCGGTCGGAAGAAAGTTCCCAATTGGTATAGGCCGCGTCCTTGCCATAGGGCTTTGAATCCGTATGGCCGCGGATCGAAACCTTGTTCGGCAGGTCCTTGATCACGGAGGAAATCAAGCGCAGCAGCCGTTCTGCCTGCGGAAGAGGCTTGGCGCTCCCCAGCTCGAACATCGGCTTTCCTTCCTGATCGACAATCTGGATACGCAGCCCCTCCGGCGTCATGTCAATCAGCAGGTTTTGCGAAAGCTCCTTGAGCTCCGGCACCGTTTCAATCGCCTGTTTCAGCTTTTCCTCGGTTTCCTTGAAAGACTGGGTATCAAGACGCTCCAGCTCCTTCTTGAGCCGCTCTTCGCTGATCTGCTCCTGCTGCTCGCCTTCTGTTTTGCCGACGCCTTCGGCGGGCTCCTCCTGCTGTGCGACAATCGGTGTACGATCCTCTGTCATCGCCCCTTCCGGTGAAACAGTCATTCCCCCCATCACGCCTCCTGCTCCGCTCAGGGTCTGCGCAATTCGCGGATCCGCCGGCGCAAAATAGGCCGAAATCAGGGCCTTTTGTTCATCTGTCGTAACGCTCAACAACCAGAGCAGCAGGAAAAACGCCATCATCGCCGTAACAAAATCGGCATAGGCGACTTTCCAGGCGCCGCCATGGTGGCCCCCTTCCACTTTCTTGACCCTTTTGATAATGATTATAGGTCTTTTTTCGTCGTCGTTTTTTGCCACGGTGAGTGCCCCGCCCCTAGAGGGTTATATTCTGGGTTGCCGTTTCCACTTCGATAAACGTAGGCTGCACGTCATGTATCAATATTTTGCGCCCGAATTCGATCGCCACCTGCGGTGCCGCCCCCTGCAAGAAAGCCAGAATGCAGGTTTTCATACAAATATAATATTTCAGCTCCGAATCATTACGATTCTTGATCGCGCTGGCCGTTGGCGCGATAAAGCCATATGACAGCCACACCCCCAGAAAGGTTCCCACCAGAGCGCCTCCAATCAGATGCCCCAGAACCTCCGGCGGTTCGGTGATCGAACCCATGGTATGGATCACACCCAGAACAGCGGCAACGATACCCAGCGCCGGCATCCCATCGGCCATTGTCTGCACAGCATGCGATGTATGACTGCGCCCTTCTTTTTGCGTATCGATATCCTGATCCATCAGCGCTTCGATTTCATGTGGCTTCTCCGCCCCCAGAGAAATCAGCCGCAGATAGTCACATAAAAACGTGACCGCATGATGATCGGCATGGAAGGACGGAAATTTGCTGAAAATTTCACTCTCATGCGGATTCTCAATGTGCTGTTCCAGCGCCAGCCAGCCCTTGGTACGCGCCGTCTTGAAGACAAGATACATCAGGCTCAGCAGTTCCAGATATTCCGGCTTACCGTATTTGTCCTTCTTGTAGATCAGTCCGATGTCGGTAAACGTCTGCTTGACCGTATGCGCCGAGTTTGCCACCAGATAGGCCATGGCACCGGAGCCGAAAATAATGACAAACTCGAACGGCTGCCACAAAACAGTTATGTGCCCGCCCATAGCGTAATAGCCGCCAAGGGTGCAGGCAATGACTCCGATGTTACCGATAACTTTCTGCATATAGAAAAAACCCCGAAACTGACTCTCACAGTATGAACGAGCTTGCGCCGTTCATCAATCTTTTGTGAACACGCTTTCAATAACTTTTTCAAGAAGCCGCCCGGTTTTCCCGCCGATATCTTTATGCGGGTTGAATTCGGCGACTTCCAGCGCCCGAAAAGCGGGATCATGGCCAAGGGACCTGATAATAGGTAAAACCTCCGCTGCGGCGAGCCCCTCCGCTTCACAAGAGCCAACGCCCGGTGCATCCTCTGGGCGGAAAGCATCCAGATCGACCGTCATGCCAAATCCTGACGTTCCCCGTCCTGCCAGCGCCCGTGCCTCGGCGAACACCGCCGCAAACCCACGCCTTTTCACTTCATCCAGATAAAAAACACGAATGCCGTTCTTTTGAATAAAATCCTGCTCGGCAGGCTCGTAGCTATGGGCACCAATAATACAGAGATGCTGCGGAGAGATTTTTTGTCCACGCCCGCCCAAATTCACAAATTCTGGCAACCCCGATCCCGTCAGAGCTGTCACCGGTTGACCATGCCACCACCCGCCCCATTTTCCCTGATACGAGGTTTCGTAAGTATGGGCGTCAAGATGCGCGTCAATCCAGATCAATCCAAAGCTGGCCCGAGCCTCCAACGCGGCAACGGCTCCCGTCCATGTTCCGATAGCGGAAGAATGGTCTCCCCCGATAACGACAGGCTTGTTGCCGGCTTCAATGCTGCCCTTCACCGTGTCCATCAGGCGCTGGAGAGCCGTTTTCATGACCGGCAAGGTCGATTCCTTGGTTGTCAGAGCCTCATGATTGCCCAAATGCCGAAGCCCCAGAGGGCCGCGCCAACGCGCCTGCACGCCCTGCCTTGCAAGCCCCTGCAACAACTGGTCTGCGCTGCAAGACAGCGGACCATCCTCACAGCGCCAGTCACTGCAGCCCCAACCACAGTCATAACCGATGATATCAACTTTTAAACAACCCTGCTGCATGGATATGTATAACCCTCTTTAATTCTCCACCGTCAGGATGGCCTAGCGAACTTGAAAAGTCAAAGCAAGACAGAAATGGATAAATGGACGTCCTCGGCATTTCATGCAACAATACAGGCTGTATTCGACGGTCAGGGGTTCTCCCGATGCTGATGCTGTGCTGGCTTTATTGTATCCCTTTTGCAAAATTCATGTATTTTGCGATTTCTCCGGTTTTGCTTATTTTTGCCCTTTTTATTCTAAAGCGCGGCAAAATGAATGGCCGTCAAAGCTTGCGGCAAATGGCGGTTTTCCTGATGTTCGCTGTCGCCGTCAAAATCGGTCTGGCCGATGTTTATTATGGGCGGGATTATTTATGCGACATGACATTGCTGAAAAACATTGTGACCTGCAACGGACAGGGCCGTAAAATACTGCAAATTTCCGGTCTCGTCTTTCTGTTTCTCTCCAGTCTCGTGCTGTTTCAGTTCTACCTGACCATCATGCCGGAAAAAAAAGTAAAGCCCCTGACACCCGAACAGGTCCACCTCCGTCTTTGGGCCAATCTGGCGCTGATATCCGTGCTCCTGATGGTCGTCTGGCAGTTGGCGCCATGGGTCGGCTTTCTGACTGTTGGCTACGTCCCGAAAATTTTTACAGCGATCCCGTGGCAACATCTGGCCCTGACCAGCCTTTCCCTTATTCTTATCGGCTTCTGGAAGGCGGAAAGCTGCATCTGGAGCTACGAAAAATCGCGTAAAGCCAAGGCAAGCCACCTTCACGGCGCTTGGTCGCCAAAAGACACGCTCTGGACAACCGTACTCCTTTATCTTATCACGCTGGCACTTTCCTATGTTTCACACGACATTCTGACCGGACATCACCGTCTGCCGGCGGCCTGATTATTTTTTCAACAGCCGCGCCGCATCACGCGCGGCATAGGTCAGGATGCCATCGGCACCGGCCCGTTTAAACGCCAGCAGGGTTTCCATCAGGGCCTTATCATAGTCGAGCCAGCCATTTTGCGCGGCGGCCTTCAACATCGCATATTCGCCGCTGACGTGATAAGCGAAGGTCGGATGGGCAAAGGTTTCCTTGACGCGGCAAACGACATCCAGATAAGGCAGCCCCGGTTTAACCATCACCATGTCGGCGCCCTCCTCGATATCGAGCGCAACTTCACGCAGCGCCTCGTCGCTATTGGCGGGATCCATCTGGTAGGTCTTCTTGTCTCCTTTCAGAAAAGCGCCGGAATTGACCGCGTCGCGAAACGGCCCGTAAAAAGCAGAGGCATATTTCGCGGCATAGGCCATGACCCCTGTATTTACAAATCCGCTTTCATCAAGCACATCGCGGATAGCGCCGATGCGCCCGTCCATCATATCCGAGGGGGCAACGATATCGGCCCCGGCCCGCGCCTGACACACCGCCTGCTGACACAACACGGCAACCGTTTCGTCATTGAGGATGTAACCATCCGCGCCCATCAGGCCATCATGGCCATGACTGGTATAGGGATCGAGCGCGACATCGCAGATAACGCCGATCTCCGGCACCTCTTTTTTCAGCAAGCGGAGCGTACGGCACACCAGATTTTCAGGATTGAGGGCTTCGCCGCCGTCGGCTGTTTTCTTTTCAGCCGGCACAACCGGAAACAGTGCAATGGCCGGAATGCCCAGTTTTGCCGCCGTGGCCACTTCGCGCACCAGCAGGTCAATGGAGTAGCGCGATACGCCCGGCATCGAAACGACAGTCTCTTCGACACCCGTGCCTTCCGTTACGAAAACGGGCCAGACCAGATCGTTCACGGTTACGGCGTTTTCGGCCGCCATACGGCGGAGCCAGTCGGTCTTGCGGTTGCGGCGGGGACGGATGCGGAGCGTCATTTTTATCATTCCTTGAAAAGAGCCTGATTGTCCCTATAATAGCTTTTCGTTTCAACAATGCAGCAGTTTTCATCCATGTCACAGCAAGAGCCTGAAATCCTTTTCGAAGTTCGCGGTCAGGTCGGTTTTATCACCCTGAATCGCCCGCAAGCGCTCAACGCGCTAACGCTGAACATGATTCGTGAAATAGACCCCATGCTGGTGCAATGGGCAAAGGACCCTGCGATCAGGGCGGTAGCCATCACGGGGGCCGGAGACCGCGCCTTTTGCTCGGGCGGGGACGTCAAGACCGTCGCCCTCGACCTCAAGGCCGCGCACGAAGGCAGAAGCGATGGCGCACTCAGCCGGGATTTCTTTCGCGAGGAATATACCCTCAACCATCGCATTTTTACCTTTCCCAAACCTTATATCGCGCTGATCAACGGCATCGTCATGGGCGGCGGCAAGGGGCTTTCGGCGCATGGCTCGCACCGCATCGTCACCGAAAATACGCTTTTCGCCATGCCGGAAACCAATATCGGATTTTTCCCCGATGTCGGCGGAGGCTATTTCCTGCCACGCTGTCCCGGACAAACCGGCGCTTATCTGGCTCTGACCAGCAAGCGGATCAAGGCCATCGACACGGTCTATATCGGCTTTGCCACCAACTATGTCCCGGCTGAAAAAATGCCGGAGCTGACCGCTGCCCTCGCCACTTATGACTGGAGTGAACGCGGCGATAATGCAGAACAGCTCGACACGCTGCTGAAAAACTATACCGCGCCCTGTCCCGGAGAATCCGAAATCGCCCCGCAGCGAGAAAAAATTGATCGTTATTTCGGTCATGACCATATCGAGGATATTTTTACCGCCCTGCAGGAAGATTCTTCCCCGTGGGCCGAAGAAACACTGAAAGCCCTGTATGCCATGTCGCCCACCAGCCTGAAAATTGCGCTGCGGCAAATCCGTCTGGGTGCGGCCTTGGATTTTGCCTCCGTCATGAAGATGGAATATCGCCTCAGTCAGGCCTGCATGCGCGGCCATGATTTTTATGAGGGCATCCGTGCGGCGCTGATCGACAAGGACCGCGCCCCGAAATGGAATCCTGCCCGCCTGACCGATATTTCCGACGCAGATATAGAAGCCTGTTTCGCGCCGCTGGGCAGTGCCGATCTGATCCTCTAAACGAACGGTATTCTTTCGTTGGTATTCTGTAATCTATTCATCGTATTTGCACACCGTTAAAATATGTCCTAGAATAAACCAAGGTATTTCAACGGGGGACACACGCGTGACATCACCATATTACGAATCCATCAACCTGATCGAACGGCTGCACCGCCAGTTCCTAGACGTGCTCAAAGTCGAGCTGGAACGTGCGGGGATTTTTGATATCAACAACGTGCAAAGCATGATACTGCACAACATCGGCACGGATGACCTGACCGTCGGCGAGCTGACAGTGCGCGGTTATTACCTTGGTTCCAACGTTTCCTACAACGTCAAGAAGATGGTCGAAAACGGCTATCTTGTTCAGGAACGTTCCATTCACGATAAACGCTCGGTGCGGGTCAAGCTCTCTGATAAAGGCCAAAAGCTCAATGAGGCCATCACTCGCCTTTATAAAAAACACGAAGAGCGTCTCGCGGCCGCCGGCCTCTCCAATACCCGGCTGGAAAGCATGAATCACGTCCTGCGCGATGTTGAAACATTCTGGGGCGAACAGATGGGGTCTGTCGGGCTCACGCTGGTTTCCTGAATCCAGAAATAAAATTACAAAAAGCACCTAAAAACATCTGATAACTTGTTTTTGCCATAGACTCTGGGCAGGCTGCCTGCTATTTTCCTGCTATTCAGGCTTCATGAGGAGACAGGCAATGGCATCCGGCTACGGCAAGAAAAAAACTTTTGGGGAGAAGGTCAAAGCTTCCACGCAAAAAGCGACCGGTACCCTGAAAAAAGCGTTTATGGCGACATTGGCTGCCGGAACGCTGGTCGGCGCTCCCGCTTGGTATTATTACGGCACGATTGAAGAAGCGGAAATCACCGTCAAATCTGTCAGAGAAAGCTATGTTGGCTGGGATGAGAAAGAAGAACAGGGCATTTACGATTACAAAATCGCCACCCACAAAGAACTTTTCACAAACGAAAATACCTATGCCCACCTGAAATTCGACTCCCGCGATATGCAACGGCAATTTGATACCGGGAAAACATACAAAATAACATACTACGGCAAGCGCTTTGACCTGCCCTTCACGACACATGACCTCTACCCGAACATCCTCTCGGCCCGTGAAGTGACTCCGGCAGAAATCGCCGAACGTGAAAAAGCTAAAGCGAAAGACGCCGCGCAGAAAAACGCTCCGGCACAAACCCCCGTAGCACAGCCCGCCGTTGCCGGTCAGCAACAACCGCTGACCCAGACTTTTGGCGCACTCAGCGGACGGGTTGTCACCTATGATCTGGTCACACCGGATGCAAAATACACAGTACAGGTTACAGGGCCCGTCGAAGTCGCGGGAAAGCTGACGGTCAACGCCGTAACGCCGTTGCAGCCGCCAGCTCCCGCAACAACACCGCGTCCGCCGCAGCTCTGATTACTTTTTTTTGTCTGATGGCTTGCGCGCGCCTGCGATTTTGTTAATCGCATCAATGTGCTTTTGCGAGGCTTTGCCGGGCTTGTTCACCGCGCCACGTGGCGCTTGCTCCCCGAACCCCACGCTGCCGCTGCCTGCTTTTAACGACTGCAGCACGGCGGCGCCGAATTCGCCGGCCTCGCCCTTGTTCACCGCGGCTTTTTTAGAAGCCGGAGAGGATACCGTTTTTTTCCTGACCTGCCCTGCTGCCTCCGGTCCCGCCAGATGATGCACCGCATGGGCGATAATCCCCTGCATATGCGGCCCGACCAGCCCGCACAACAAGGTGTGATCCTTCTCCAGCCAGTTCAGCAACAACCTCTGCGCTTTCTGATGGTTTCCTTCCGATTTCTCCAAGGCGTCCTTGACGCGTGACATGGCATATTCATGACTCATGACATTCTCCTCGTTTTTTCTGTCTTCAGCATGGCACAGAAGCGCAGCATTGTAAAATAAGTCAAAAGATCAGGGCATTTTCAGAAAAGCAGGCCCTAAAATGACTATAAAAAGCGCCGGCAGAAAAAATAAAATCATCGGAACCGTCAGCTTTGGCGGCAAGGCTGCGGCTTTTTGCTCCGCTGCCGCCATGCGCACCTCCCGTGATTCATCCGCCAGCACGCGTAGCGCCTTTGAAATCGATGTTCCATACTGCTCGGCCTGCAACATCGCCGTTGCGAATGACTTTGCCGGTCCACTGCCTACCCGCGCGGCAAATCCCTTGAAGGCAGCCTTGCGATCGTTCAACATCCCCAGCTCCGCACTCAGGATGCCCAATTCCTCCCCTAGGGCGCTGGAATGATCCGATACCGTCTCGGCAATGCGATTGATGGCGGCCTCGATCCCGATCCCCCCCTGCACACAGATCAGCATCATGTCGAGAGAATCCGGAAAGGAAAGAGCGATTTCCTGCTGTCGCTTGTCTGCTGTATTTTTAATCAGGATACGCGGCAAAAAGAACCCGACAACTGCCGCTCCCATCAGAATCAGGGAAATAACGCCACGGGGAATCTCCTTGTCCGTCATGGAAACAAACATCATGCCCAACGCCATCAGGACCAGCGGCAGAATAATGCGGGAAAGCAGATAAATCAGCGGCGCCATCGGTCCGCGAATTCCGGCTTGCAACATCAGGCTCCGCGCCGAAAGGCTGGCATTCCCCGCCAGCTTTTGTAATTTATAAAGAACGGCGATAGATTGCGCTGCAGAGATTTCCTGCGTCTTTGTCTGGCGAGTATTCAACTGATCCCGCGCCTGCTCAAACAACGCCTTGCGTTTTTTCTCGATAATCTCCCTGTAACGGTCTTTCTTCTCTTTCCGTGCCAGCAAGGGAATCGCAAAGGCGATAAACGACAGCGCAGCTGCCACAGCACTCAGCAGCACGATGTAGAAATTTGCCCCTAATCCCGCAAGAGTATCCATGGCTGGCTTATACCTTAAAGTTGATCATCTGTTTCATGATGATAACCCCCATCATCATCCAGGTGGCGGCCCCTCCGGCCAGAACCTTTCCCGTCGGTGTTGTGAACAGAAGGCTGATATAATTCGGATTGACAGCATAAAGCCCCAGCGTCACCAGAACAGGCAAAGCGGCAATAATCCCTGCCGAAGCCTTGGCCTCAGAGGACAGGGCTTTGACCTTGCGCTTGAGCCTGAAGCGCGCGCGGATCACCGTCGCCAGATTGGAAAGGACTTCGCTCAGCGAAGATCCCGTCTCACTCTGTATTTGCAGCGCCGTTGCGAACATATGCACTTCTGTCAGCGGGATACGATCTGCCGTCTGCAAGGCCGCCTGTCCGAGAGGCAACCCAATTTTCTGGTTATCATAGATACGCATCATCTCGTCCCGCAATGGGCCGGTAAATTCACGGCTTACCATGGCAATCGCTTCAGAGATCGGCATCCCGGCCTGCAAAAGACGCACCGAGGCATCCAGAGCATCCGGAAATTCCTCCAGAAACTTTTTTTGCCGCCGCGCCGCCTTCATCTTGAGAAATAAGCGTGGCACGCCCAGAAAAGCCGTAAAAGTAGCGAAAACCACGGCAATCTGCGGCCATGACGTCAATGCTGACAAAATACCCCAAGCTATCAGAGCAAGGATTCCGGAAGCAATCCAGTAACGCGACACCGGCGCCTCTATTCCGGCATGAACCATCATCTGGCGTATTGTTGTCCGGTCCTTCTTCTTTTCAGCGGCGGCGTCCCCCGCTTCCTTCAGCTTGCGCGAAATATCTGCGCGCTGCTTTGCCACCTGTTTATCCTTGCCGTCCTCCGCCAGCGCTCCGGTTTTGCCGCCCATGATCACGGCAAGGTTGCGATTTTGCTGCCCTTCCTTACGGCCAAAAAACGCCGCCGCAATTCCGCCTGCGAGCAGGATCGCAATGACAATCGCCATCGTCATGAGCATTTGCGGGTTCATGCATAAGCCTCGGACATCACATCCAGCAATTTTTTTTCCAACCCGAACATACGCGCACGTTCATAGACAATGGGGCGCAGGCCCGAGGATTTCTGCTTGCCGATAATCCTGCCGAACTCATCTTCGCCCTCGTATTCAAAACGGAAAAGGTCCTGCATGGTGACGACCTCGCCCTCCATCCCGGTGATTTCGCTGACATGCGTCACTTTCCGCGATCCGTCCCGGAGACGCTGCACCTGAATGATCACATTCACAGCGGAGGCGATCTGTTCGCGCACAGCGGCAGTCGGCAGGTTAAGGCCGCCCATGGCGATCATATTCTCCATCCTTGTCAAGGCCTCGCGCGGATTGTTGGCGTGAACGGTGCCCATTGATCCGTCATGGCCGGTATTCATCGCCTGCAACAGGTCGAAAGCCTCCGGTCCGCGCACCTCACCGACAATAATACGGTCGGGACGCATTCGCAGGCAGTTTTTGATCAGGTCACGCATTTTGACCTCGCCCACGCCTTCCAGATTGGGGGGGCGGGTCTCGAGACGAACGACGTGCGGCTGCTGTAACTGAAGCTCGGCCGCATCCTCGCAGGTAATAATGCGTTCTCCAGCATTCATATAGCGTGTCAGGCAGTTCAGCATCGTTGTTTTACCGGAACCCGTACCACCGGAGACCAGCACGTTGGCCCGGCAGGCCCCCACAATCTTGATCATCTCGGCGCAGTTCGGCGTCATGGCCTTGAAATCGACGAGCTTCTCCAGCGTCAGTTTTTCCTTGGCAAACTTACGAATGGTCATGCAGCAGCCGTCAATCGCCAGCGGCGGGATAATCACGTTGACACGCGAGCCATCCGGCAGGCGCGCATCACAAATCGGGCTGGATTCATCGACACGGCGGCCAATAACGCCGACGATCCGCTGGCAAATCGTCAGCAAATGCTGGTTATCGCGGAATTCTATCGTGGCGCGCTGGATTTTTCCCTTCAACTCGATATAAATCGTCTTGGGCCCGTTAATCATGATATCGGCAATGCCGTCCATCGCCAGCAGCTCCTCCAGCGGGCCAAAACCCAGCATGTCGTCAGCCGCCTCCTTAGCTACCTGCGCCAATTCTGCCGGCGTCACGTCCAGCCCGCGGAATTGCCCGATTTCCTGAACGGCGGAAAGAATTTCCGCCCGTGCGGCCTCAGCATCCATGCGTGACAGGGATTTAAGGTCAATCCCGTCGCGCAGATCCGTCCATATCCTCTTGCGCGCCCTCTCCATGCGCGGATTGGCCTGCGGCTTCGGCGTTTCGATCTCGGCTTCCTGATGCTTCGGGGCTTCTCCGGCCGCCGGCTTTGCCATTGCGGGCTTCGGCGTTTCCGCAGCCGCAGCCGTTGTTGCCGATGGTGTTACAGGCTCCGCCGATGGGGCGGGCGTCGATACTTCCGGCGGCTTGGGCGCCACCGTTCCGGAAGGCGGTGTATCGGAGCGTTTGCCAAACATTTTTACTGCAAACCCCTCATTTGTTTTTCGATTTCCCGCCAAGCCCCTTCAGGAAAGAGAGCGGTCCGTCATTTTTTGCAGAAATTTCCACATTTCTCGCTTCTGTTCCGGCAGAGCGGGCGGCGACCCCCGCCAGCCCCTTCAGGATTTCCTGTGCCAGTTTGTTCGCGCCGACAGGCTTGCCGCTGGTTTCACTGGCTGTAAATATTTTGGCATTATAAGGAATCCGCGCCGCCGCTTCCAGTTCAAGCGCTGTTTTAATGTCCCCCGCAGGGACTTCATCGGCCCCGGCCAGTCCCTGCATGTTAATCACCAGATCAACGTCCTTGATCCCGTGGCGCAGGGATTTTATTTCCCCCAGCAGCGTCCGGCAATTGCGCAATGCCGGCAAAAGCGGCGTCGTTACCATCACAACATGGGTCGCGCGCGACAAAATCCTTTTTTGCACAGCCGGCGCGGCGCCTGACGTATCCACCACCACCACCGGAAATTTTTGCATCAGGCGGTTCACAAGCGCCTCGATGCTGTCCGGGTCCGGACTGTCAGTCATGATCGGCTCGCTTCCGCAGACAAGCAGGGAAAGATGCTCTCCGGAACCCTGAAGAATTCTCTTCATGTCATCTTCCGATCCTGACGCGCCAACACGCGCCGCCTCGGTCAGACTCGTGACCGGCTCGAGACCATAGGAAATACCGATAGTGCCGGAGCTTCCCGCCACATCCATCAGCAATGTTTTTTGCCCGAGAACCTCTGCGGTTTCCCAAGCCAGAAGCTGCGAAACGGACGTGCAGCCGACCCCGCCCTTGCTGCCTGCAACGGCTACAAGACGACTACCGCTCAGTCCGCGTTTTTCCACCAGGGCCTTGGCGATAACGTTTACCATGTCTTCCATGGAAACCGGCCGCACCAGATAGTCCTTCACGCCCATGCCGACCAGATTGCGATAGAGGTGCACATCGTTCGTCGGCCCGACAATGACAGCATCGGTTCCTTCGGCACAGACCCCCGCCAGCCCGCCAAGCAGCTGCAGAAAACCTTCACCGATATCGTTTGTCTCGATCATGATCAATTCCGGCGAGGCCGCCTGCGCATAACTCTCGATCGCCGCCTCTATTCCCGCGCGAACCACCCGGATTTCCACACGCGCAAAACGCCAGTCGCCGGAAAGCTGTGCGGCTGTCGCTGCCGTGCCATCGTCGAGCGCGTAGATATCGACACGGGCTGCGGGAAGCAAAACAGATGTAATATCATCAGACATATTATTGCCCCAGTGAGCTTGCATTCAGCGCGTTACTGAACGCCTGATTTGGCGTGCCCGCCTCATGCCCCTCGACGACGGCAGCCTGCCGCCGTGCGGAACTCGCCTCCACACCGGATGTTCCCAGCAAATCCCGCGGATCCACGATCATCTGGCTCAGCGCCGATTTGCTTTCGCAGCCGAAAGCATAGGCCGCGGACTCATCCATCGTTTCTCCGCCATCGCGCCCCGTGATCGGCGTACAGTCTTTTGGCGCAGATGCGGACAGAGATTCGTAAACGACGATAACACGTCCGGCATAGACCGCATCGGCGACCGCCACGTAATCTACTTTAACATCTTCCACGCCATTTTTTGCAAAATCCTGCCGGTATTTCTGCGCCTGCGTTTCCGATTCAACCTGATAGCGCGGGTCTCCGGAAAGGAAAGAAAGCGTCAGGCGCACAGGACCGTTGCCGTTTTCCCGGTAATTTTTTGCAATCGCCGCGACGCGGCCGCTTTCCGGTTGCGCGGCATCAAGCGTTTCAGTGACAAGGCCCTGCCGTATCTGGATCTGCCCCGTTTTAACCTGCGAGGGCGTCGCCATGTTACACCCGGACAGGAGCCCGGCCGCAACAAAAACCCCCATCACGGATACCATCACTTTTGCCTTCATCGCACGCATCCTTTCAATCCACAATATAGCCATAGGCGTTATTTGTTCTTACGGCGGCCTGCATCCTGTCACCATAGACCGTCTGCATGTTGTTAAAGAACTTTTTCGAAAGCGGCGAGTTGCCGTCTTGCGGATTTTTTTCGCTTTCGCCGCCTGCCGCCGCTGCCGCAGAAACCTTCAGCGCGGAAGCCTCAGAGGAAGCAACCTCGGCTTCCGGCCGCGCATAAGGCTTGACCAGATAAGGCGTGACGATAATAACCAGCTCCGTCTCGTTCCGCTGAAAAGATTTTGACTTGAACAAATTGCCCAAAACCGGAACATCCTTGATCCCCGGCAAGCCATTCACTGAATCCGCCGTATCGGACTTGATCAGTCCGGCAATCATAATCGTACCGCCGCTGCCCATTTCAACCGTTGTTTCGGCGCGCCGCACGGCCAGACCCGGAATATCGGTTCCCACCAGCGTCACGCCGTCTTCCTGCGACAACGTCGAAACCTCGGTGGACAGATGAAGGCTGATATTCCCTTTCGACAGGACAACCGGCGTAAAATTGAGCGAAACCCCGAATTGCTTGAATTCGATCGTGATGTTGCCATCCTGATCGGTGCCGGTCGGAACCGGGAACTCCCCACCGGCCAGGAATCCGGCCGTTTCACCGGAAATCGCTGTCAGATTAGGTTCGGCCAGAACATTCACCAGACCTTCGCGCTCCAACGCGGAAAGGCCGACTTTCAACGGCCCGAATTTGCCATTATCATCAACGAAAATCTGTCCGGAAGCAAATGGCGTCAAAGCCGCAAGACCCGTGCCGGCGATCGTATTCAAAGTGCCGCCCGTGCTGCCCGGCTTGTAATCCGTTTCAAAGCCATATTCACGCAGCACGCTGCGCTTGGCCTCCACAACCCTGACCTTCAGCATCACCTGCTGCTCGCCGCCAACGGTCATCAGATCCATAAGGGTCTGCGGGTCTCCCCCGACAAACCGGCTGGCCAGATCCCGCACCTGTCTGGCCACGGCGGGCGTTGAAACAGAGCCGCTGAGAATGACATTGCTGTTGACGGTTTTGATCTGCACGTCTTCCTCGGGGAAAAACTCCCGCATCGTGTCCCGCAGGGTCTTTTCATCCACCCGTACATGCACGGCGATATTCGCCAAAGGATTTCCGACATCGTCAAAAGCCAGAACGTTTGTATCGCCAACCGTCTTCCCTACAATATAAAGACGATTAGCCCGCAGGGAACCAACATCCGCAATCGCCGGATTGGCCACCAGCACATCGGCCACCGTCTTGCCCAGATCAACCGTATCGGCCTTACCTGCCGTCAGATAGACGGTCTTGTTCGGCCCGCTGGCGGCGCCCTCGGCCGTCAACGACAAGCCAAGGATAAGCAGCATGACGGCCAGAATACCGGGAAGTTTCGACATGCCCTGCTTCATAATATTTCCCCTATTTTTCTGCATCTTTCCGCTCCTTACGGCTGCGTCAGCGCGCGAACCGGCACATTGTGAACTGTGACGCCACTATAAACCCTGACCGTATTCGATGTTGTCTTTGCCTTGTTCATCAGGGCATTAATCTTGCGGATCACATGACTGGTCGTCGCGTCGGTAACCAGTGGCGTGACCTTGTCTTCCGGCCGGTCCTGTTCCCCCAGCCGCCGCAACGCCAGAGAAATATCCCCCATGCTTTCGGCCAGCGCCAGAATTTCCGCCCCTTCTTTTGTTACTTCAAGGGTCACCGTTTTCGCAATTTTGGCTTCCACGGCCTCATCTCCCTTGGCGCTCTGATCCACAGCCATCACCCGGACATTGCTGAGAACGGTCTGGGTGGCATAGCGCTGGACAATGTTCCCGGCAACTTTATCCGCATCGCTCTTCAACCTTGCCGCATAGGACAGCACCACATCGACATGATCTCCGGGCGAAAGAAATCCCCCTGCCGAGGTATTCGCCTTGACGGCGACACCGACAGCGCGCATCCCGGAATCCAGCGAAGCGGCCAGAAAACTGTTTCCGCCCTTGACGTCCGCAATGACCGACTGCATCGTCACCGGCTCGCCGGATTCTATCGCCCGGCGCAGCGGTGTGTTATAAACGGCAAGTCCCTTTTCATCAATCTGCTCGGATCTCCTGATCACGCCCTTGAAGATGGCGCTTTCCGGCCAGGCTTGCCAGCGTACGTCTTCCGGCTTGATCGCTTCGCCGATCAAAAGCTTTTTACTTGCGACAAGAATTTCAACGGAAGGAATCTCGCCTGTCGCATCCGCTTTAGGTGACAGTTTCGACTGCACGATCATCGCAACAATGATTGCCATGATGACCGCACCGCCCATGATCGCCAAAACACTTTTATTCATAGAGATGACTCCCCAGTCAAAACCCACTGCTTCATTCTTGCATGAAACAGTGCCGTTGTGGCAAGAAAATTGTTGATTCCTAATGAATTATTTTAATTAGCTCATCCATCTGATGATATAAAAAACCTGTATGGAAAAGCGCAAGCCAAGCTCCGGCGACAATCGCGATTCCATAAGGAACCGCATTCCGGCCTTCCTGCACCTGCGCCACCCAGCTGCCCGGCAATGGATTTTTGAACGGCTTCTTTTTTTTGATCACCAGAGAAGCAATCCCGACAAATCCGCCAACCACAGCCATATAGAAAACATAAAGCATCAATCCTTTAAGCCCGACCCAAAGCGCCAGAACCGTTCCCAGTTTGGAATCTCCACCGCCCAGCATCCCCGCCACGAACATAAGATATGTAATTACGAACATTCCGGCGCCCGCCCCCAGATGTTCCCACCAGGCTCCAAAGCTCTCTGGAGACAAGGCATAGGCCACTATAAACGAAACCAGAATGACCAGAGAATGACTATTCGGAATCCGTAACGACCTGACGTCAGATACGCAACTGGCCAAAGTGATTATAAAAACAATGATGACGAGAAGAGCGACAAGCATAAAAGACCATCCCCATAAAAAGAAAGAACCCGCCCTTTTTCAAGGGGCGGGCCTTTCATTTCAGCCACCGGCCATCTGCCGGCAGTCAGGCGCCGTATTACAACCGCGCGCCGACCTTTGTATCCATGTCCGTGAACATTGCCGTCAGAGTATCACCGAATGTGAACACGACCACACTGATCGCCACCGCAATACCAGCCGCAATCAGGCCGTATTCAATCGCCGTAGCACCATCATCGGAACGAACGAAAGCTTCTTTTTTTGCCCAAAGTTTCAACAGCATATTACCCTCCATTTTTGTTTTACGAATAAGCGGTTTTCCCAAACCTCATAATTTAATCTTATGCCTAGATGGTTAAGGTTTCGTGAATTGTTTATGGTGATATGGTTAATTTTTGAATATTCGTAAGCTTTATTTGTTATATTTCTCTGTTTATTTAAGTAAAACTTTTCCTTTCCTCCTGCATAGGACTGAAAACAAAAGAAAGAGGCTGAAGGATCCCTTCAGCCTCTTTTTATCCGGACCAAAAAAATTATTTTATAATATGAAGCTGACTCAGCTGATGCGCAATTTCTTCAAAGGCGGCGACCAGATCATCATTGCTTGGCGCGTTATAATACTTGCTGGCGTCCGAAGCGCAGGCGCGGAAAATCTCCCGAGTCGCGTCCGAAATTCCCGACTGGAAGGTTATCGTGTAAAGCGTAATGCCCTTTGCCTTCATGTTTTCACAGGTCTCGGCGAATTTTGCATCAAGATCATCTGCCGTCAGACCGGCCGCCGCCGTATCTCCGTAGACAGAGTACTTGCTGGCAATCGTATTATCCCCGTCCGTCATCATGATTACCGTCTTTGACCAGTCCGGATCATCATAGGCCACTCCTTCCGTAAACGGGAAATCAGGCGAAATCAGATGCCAGCCCCAGACCATGCCCACGTTGCCATAGGTGTTTCCCGCAGTCTTCAGATTGGCGATAGAGGAGACCAGCGTGGGCTGGTCATTTGTCAATGGAACCACGATCGACCCCGTACAGCCGTTATTCGGATTGCTATAAGATACGCATTTCCCATTTTTATATTTTGTACAGGTTTTCGGATAACGATACATTCCCCAGTTCGGCGTTGTTTCATCCGTCGTGTCTCCGGGAGAGGCCCGCTCCAGAATGCAGCCATACCAATCCAGACTGGTGGAAGTCGTTGTATATTGAATATCCGAGGACGGGCTCACATGATCATCCGTTGCGGGCCGGTCGACAAAAGCCGTCTCATAGGGGGCACCTGTCAAGTCCACGCCCAACCCATAAGGCCCCACGTTGACGGACTGGGAGAAAGGAACGATTCCGATTCTCAGATATTCAACATCGCTGATTTTGGTAAACATGATATTCATGAAGCTGTTCTCGGTGCAGGTTGTTCCGCTCGCCGCACACAGTGACGTTTTCAGCGCCGTGATATTATTCCCCGCCATTGATCCGGTCACGTCGAGCACCAGCACGATTTCAACCCCCGCCAGATCGCGTACAACCTGGGTTTCGGAATAAACGTTCATATAGTCCTGTCCCAGAATTGACATGAACGTGGTATCCACGCGGGCACTGGCGGAAACGGTGACAAAGCCATCGCTGACCGTCGCCGCAAAATCATACGGCGTACCCAGCTTGGCATCCGGAAAATTCGCATCAAAATATTTTTTCGCCTGCGCTTCGACATCCTCCGCCGTGCCGGTGGTACTAGCCGCCGCCAGCGCTGCCTTGTCCAGCGCATTTCCCAGCCTGTTCTTGACGTTATAGGCCTGCGCCAGATCCACTGCGATACCGGCTGCGCCGATAAACATCGGCAGGGAAAGCGCAAAAAGAATTGCAATCGCCCCGGACTCGTTCCCGATGTAATGGACAGTTTTCTTCAAGGCCCTGCAATATTTGCTCATGATCATTTTTTTCTTTCCTTACACTTTGGTAATAACCAGACTGCGGCGGCCACGGGCATAGGAGACTTCCTCCATCTGGATATCCCCGGCCAGAAGGCCCGAGAAATAAGGCGTATAGGTATAGCGCACGGTCACCGCAACCAACCCCTCATTTTCCAGACCCAACCCTTCCGCGCCTGTCAGCACGCTATCGTTCGCCGTCATATTGAATGTTTCGCGCCAGGTCACTGTCGGCGTCAGCGACGTGCCAATAAACTCGATCCCGACGATATCCGCGCCCATCGTCGTTGTATCGTAAGGCTGC
The DNA here is from genome assembly GCA_964458415.1 of uncultured Rhodospirillaceae bacterium. Classification (GTDB taxonomy): domain Bacteria; phylum Pseudomonadota; class Alphaproteobacteria; order Micavibrionales; family UBA2020; genus CAYWIT01. The sequence continues at coordinate 41,665 of CAYWIT010000002.1, read as the reverse complement.
AGGGAAAGCTGTCCGGCGACAATAGCATCGCTGATATCTGCGTCGGATACCGTTTCCTGCCGCGTCAGCAAATCAGAAATCGTCTGGCTGGCGGTAATCACCTTCTGGTTCGTAATAAGCCCGATGCCCGTATCGACGATCCCGCAAAGGATAATCACCAGAACGGGAAAAAGAAAACCAGCCTCGATCGCAGCAACGGCCGTATCATCCAAAAGCCATTTTTTGAACTGTCCCGACATCTTCTATTTTTCTCCAAACCTGTAAGGCTCCGCCTTGAGAACGACCGTCGCCATGTGCACGGCCCAGTTACGCGACATGTCTCCCGTTATCATGGTGCCGATATAGGGCGTGAGAAACTCGTATTTATAAACGGCACGGATCAGCACCACGTCATTCGAATTTCCGGCTGAAAACCCCGCCGGAACCAAATTCCCCTCGTCATCAAAGGTGGGAGTATAATCGGCAGCGGTTGCAAAACTGTTATCCGCCATCTGGATCACTTCATACTGAAGCTTTGTACAATCCAGCATCGCCCCTACTTTATCGCACAGCTCGGTGTTGAATGTCGTTTCCGGATCAGCCGACAGCTGAACCGCCCCTGTCCTGATCAGGCGAGCCGCGTCATTTGAGGCCCCCTCCAACACGGAACCTGCGGCAAAAAACATTCCGATCTCCATGATTCCCAGCACCAGCAGAAAAAATGGCGGGCCTATCAGCGCAAACTCGATTGCGGTGACACCGTCATTCTTGTAAAACCAGTTTTTAAAAAGAATCTTCCGCATCTCCCGGTACCCCTGACTCTTATATCCTACTCTTTGTTCCATTAACCGCCTGTTAATTTTCTTTAAAAGTAATAATAAATTCAGTTATTTAAATTTTTCGTCAAATACAAAAACGCCGCAAACAGAAAGCCCGCATGCTGCGGGCTTTCTTAAAAAAACAGGAAATAAAGGAAATCTCTAGACCGCCGGCCTTGGCAGAGAAGGTGCTCGGCTGGCTTGTCTGGTAACAGGCTGTGAAGGTTGATCCATATCATCCGGTACTTTGCGATAGCCCAATAGCTTCTTCTCACTAAAAGTCATAATTGAAACCTTGCCTTCGGTATCCTGATTACCCGCCAGCACCCTTACCATCCACTGATCTCCGCGTTTAAACCGGTCTACGACAAAACCAACATGTCCCTGCCATGCCTCCTGCCCACGTTTGAAGATGGCAATATCCCCAGGCTCTGGATTTTTTGTCTTCTTACCAAAATCAAGAAAAGAGCGCGCCGTCAACTTTCCAGTTCCCTCGATTCCCGCTTCTTCAAGAACGGCATTGACAAATGCCGCGCACCAAGCCGTTTTGCGCGGGTCAATCTTGATATCTGCCGCCTGATGAATAAAACGGGAAATCTCCTTAGGATTCTTCTGTCCGGAAAGGCCAATATACCGCTTCGCTATTTCAAGCGGCGTCTGCTCGACAGGGCCTTGCCGCCCACCGCTATTGTCCGCAAAGGCTACAAAAGACGATGCAAAAGCCAGAGGTTCTCCTCCACGCAGGGCAAAAGCCTCCTGCGTCGTTACGCTCCGCATAGGCGAGCTCCACTCCGCCGCCTGAATCGTCGCCTCCCTTGCTGCATCCAGCAAAGCTTCCCGCGGGGTCTTTCCATCTCTGGGATCGTACTTGATTTCTCTAAGAAATGCTTTCATCGCCGCGCGGGTTTCTGCACCAAGCTTGCCGTCCGCGCCATATTTATCCAGCTTGAAGCCAAGAGCCAAAAGGGCTTCCTGCTCTTCTTTGACCTTATTCACCGTGATAAATCTTGATGCCTTATGTTCCATGTTACCCCGTCCCGCAACGCACTCCGGACTGCAGAAAAAGACGATGATCCCGAATCGGAAATATCCGCGCTCCTTTTGCACTCACATGACAATTATGTCATAATCTGTAAAATTAGTCAAAATCAGCCCATGAGCCGGGTCACGTCCTGCCCCCATTTACGCACCAGCTCTTTTTGTCTTTTCTCTATATCTTTCAACCTCTTGGCGCTGCGCCGGGCCAATCCCCCCGCTACAATCGGGGTAATATTATAGTGCAAAACCCATCCAATACCGGCCCCGCCATAAGCCATCACTAATGTTTGCGGGTTTGAAACCATCGCCAAAGCCTGATCCATCTGGTGTCCGGCTTGCCACAGGTTCATCCAGGCCGGAATTGTGCCCGCCAAATTCATGGCGCCAACGGTCAGCCAAAGCGTTTTTTGCGGCTGCCGGTCTATAATCACCGCCACAAATGACGGAATCAGGCATGTGCCAATCAAAACCGTTGACGGCAGAAAAACAATAGCCACGACAAGAAGCCCCATGAATGCAAGCTTCACCGAAAAGGGCAGGCTGCCTGCTTTTTTTGCATCCTTCTCCGGACTCTCCGCCATTTACAGACCTCCCTGCATAAAATGCATGATAATGAATCCAATGATCAGCAACGAGGCGAGAACCGAAGAAACCAGCATCGCCGTTTGCTGGCCAATGCCCTGACCGAAATTCTTTCTTTTATTCAAAAGTTTTTCAATGGCCGCTTTCTCGATCATCAGCCGTGCATATTCGTTCCGTGCCAGTTTATATCTATAAACATCGTCCTGAACACGCAAATTGTTATCTACCAGATCCAGAATGGCTGACATATCTCCGCTTTCAGCCAGCCTGTTCATATTTTTCACAAGCTCCTGCCGCAGATCTCTGTCATTATAGCGGTCAACCGCCGTTCCCACCATCGTCAAAACCCATCGGCAAAGCCCCGGAACAGGCGGCGTATGAAAACGATGCTGGATTGCCGCCAAAGTTTTAATGATCCCGACGACACGAAGACTTTCATCCATTGAAACGACCTGTCCCAGATGCGGGTCAATCGTTCTTGGCTCGCGCACGGAAAGGAACGCCACCATATGCCGGTCAAGAATGTTTTCCGGACGGTTCGGCGCCGTGGACAAAACCTCAAGCGCGGCTAACAATCCCGCCGGCCCCAGAACAAAGAATGTTTTCAGCACGGGACTCAGGCAAACGGTCTCCTTATTGAGCATATAAATAATCCGCTCGATGCCATATCCCGGAATCTTCTGCGTCAGGAAATTTCTGCATTTTTCAAGGGACGTGATCAGCCCTGTCGCGTCAGAGACCTCTTCAAACCGCTGATTGATCCACATATTCAGCAATTGCTGGGAAATAATCTCGCCATAAGGCTGGATATCGCCGTCCTTCGCGACAGTCGCCGCCAGCGCCGTACCCAGCCCTCCCGGAAAAAGCGAAATACCCTTGTACCGCACGGGCGACAAAGGATCCAACGCCATGCATATGGACGCCAATAATTTTTCCCGTCCGGAATTCCTTTCCTTTTCCCAAACCCTCTCCAGCCGCAGCTCTAAAGCCTTGTCTTCAAAATTCCGCTTGATCCAGAGCTCGAACTGATCCCCTTCAAGAACGGAATGCGCCGCTCCCGGCTGATCGGAAAACGCCTTGGCAAGGCTCCGCAAATCCCAGAACTTCTGTTCACAAAAAATAAACGGTCGCGCCGCCTTCAGGGAAACTCGCGGCTGTTTAAGACCCAACCGCCTCCCCTCCATCCACTTTAATGCATCATCAATATCCCAGCGCTGAAGGTCATCATCACTCAAGACGCCCCGGAGAAATTCGGATATTCCGCTGTGTATCCGTTCACGCCCGATCATCATCCCGTAGGAGCCATGCGCTATTTTTTCGCGGATGATTTCGTCAGGGTCCTTTCCGGCCATCGGATTCTCGCCCCGCAGCGCCATTGCCACACAAACGCCGAAAGCATAAAGATCGTCCTTCAGCGTGCCTTGGCCGCGGCCCGAAGGCTGCGCCATGCTCCGCTCAAGCGTCTCGAACAGGGGGTTCTGACGCAATGATGGGGCGCTGGACAAGCATTCCCCCAGCACCGCAGTTTCGGCACCAGGCGTCCCTGTCAGAAAAATGTTTTCTGCATTTATCGCGCCGTGAATAATGTCGGCATTCCTGAAATCTGACAAAGCGGAAAGAACGGGAACGATCAACCCGGTCATGATCCGCTCCTCCGAGAGGCGCGCCGGCTTGTCTTCTGGTGAAGATAAAAACTTCTTGCCCGAAGGCGTTTCAAAAATCATGACAAAGCGCTGCTGCCCGAGGGGTTTCCAGTCCACAACCCCGGCATCTATCAGTCGCAGAATATGCGGGTTCCTGAGATTCCTGTATGACGCAACCGTTGTCACGCGGGGAAGAATGCTGCGGTCGCAGACAATCGCGAACTGCTCTCCGGCAAGCCTGTTGTCCTTCGCCGCAAAAGCCTCCGTGCCAAAACTCGCCAGATCACGAAGCGGCTTGTCCGGTGATATCGCAATATTTTCACCCAGCAGGATTGTCCGCCCATCAATCAAAAAATTATCCACAGAAGCATAAGAGGCAATGCCTGCCCCACCACTTTCCGCTGCTGCTTCTGCTTTGTCGGTGCTCTTCATTTCAATCCTGAATTCTGTTTTAGCTCACCGGTGGCGCTTCTGCCCCCCTGTGTTAATAATACTTGAGCTTTGGAAATATTTGATAAATTTATATAATTATGAAAAATAAAAAAACCACTTGTCACGATTATTGTATTAATATAGAAACTCACGAGTAGAATTTATAAACATAATTACAGCCGGAGGCATTTATGCGCAAAGAAACAACTCTCCCTAAAAAACTCTGTATAGCTTTCACAGGCGCCGCCCTGACGGGATGCGGCTCTATGGGCGGAGTCGTTTCACGCGATGTCAACTCTCCGCTCAGCAGCGTCACCAAAACCAATAAAGATATCTGCACAGGATTTCTGGACACACAAAAAAAAGCGGCGGAAATCCCTACCGGCACCTTAAAAGCAGAAGTTCTCAAAAATTTTTCTGTTGAGACAGATGACGTTCTGCGCCATCTCACCAAAAGCGAAATCAATACCGCGCTCTATGGGCAAAGCCAGATGCATATCCCGTTCGAGCAGCGTGAAGAAGCGCAAAGCTTTCTGAACTCACTTGAAGGACTGTCCCTTTCCTGCACCGATGTTCGCACTGACAAGAGCTTCGGTCTGACGGCCTCCTATACCAATAAATCGGGATATGAATACAATATCACGTTTATCTTTAAAGAGGACGACAAGGGCGAAAAGAAACTCTACGACCCTGTACGCGTCAATGGCGCCCCGGTCAAAGAAAAATCCAGCAATGGCTATTTAAACAGTCTGAACCCTGTGAAGCTTATTCCCGGCATGCAATAAAGCGCCTACAATCAGATTCCACCAAGCGAGACGAGCTTGAGCTCGAGATAGTCCTCGATTCCGTATTTGGAACCCTCATGCCCAATGCCGGATTGCTTGACGCCACCAAACGGTGCCTGAGCGGCCACGATAGAAACACTGTTGACACCGACCATGCCGTATTCCAGCGCTTCCGATACGCGCCAAATGCGGCTCATATCGCGGCTGAACAGATACGCCGCCAGCCCGTATTCAGTATCATTCGCCAGTCTGACGGCCTCTTCCTCCGTTGCAAACTTGAATAAAGGCGCGAGCGGGCCAAAAGTTTCCTCGCGGAAAAACTTCATCTCACGCGTTGCCCCCGTCACCACTGTCGGTTCGAAGAACGTCCCGCCCAGCGCATGACGCTTGCCGCCGGTTGTAATCTTTCCCCCCATGGCACAAGCATCCTGCAGGTGCTGCTCGACCTTTTCAACGCCCTTCATGTTAATCATCGGCCCCTGCTCGACGCCTTCCTCAAGGCCGCTGCCCACCTTCATCGCCTTGACGGCGGTGGTAAACTTCTCGGCAAATTTATCGTAAATTCCCGCCTGCACAAAAATACGATTGGCGCAAACACAGGTCTGGCCGGAATTGCGGAATTTCGAAATGACCGCCGCCGCAACGGCCTCTTCCAGATTGGCGTCATCAAAAATAATGAAGGGCGCATTGCCGCCCAGTTCCAGCGAAACCTTTTTGACCGTGGCCGCGCATTGCGCCATCAGCATTTTCCCGACAGCGGTCGATCCTGTAAATCCCAGCTTGCGCACGATCGGGCTTTCAGTCAGTTCCTTGCCGATGGGGGAGGCATCCCCGATAACGATATTCAAAACCCCCTTGGGAATTCCGGCACGCGCCGCCAGTTCCGCCAGCGCCAGCGCGGAATAAGGCGTGATTTCCGATGGTTTCAGCACCACTGTGCACCCTGCCGCCAGCGCCGGGCCGCATTTGCGCGTGATCATCGAAGACGGGAAATTCCAAGGCGTGATCATCGCGCAAACGCCGATTGGCTGTTTCATGGTGATCAGGCGATGCGTCTTGTTATGCGTCGGGATAATATCCCCGTAAATGCGTTTGCATTCTTCCGCCATCCATTCGACGTAGGCAATGCCGCTCATAATTTCAGCTCTGGCCTGCGCCAAAGGCTTGCCCTGTTCGGTCGTCAAGATACGACACAGATCATCCAAATGCTCGGTTTGCAAATCTGCCCATTTGCGCAGAATTTTGGAGCGCTCTACCGCCAGCAGTCCGCGCCAGCCGTCCAGCGCTTGATGCGCCGCCTCAATCGCACGCTTCGTTTCCGCACCCGCCATATTCGGCACCGTGCCGATAATCTCACCCGTGGCGGGATTGTTCACCTCGATGGTTTTGCCGCCCTCCGCATCCACCCACTGCCCGTCAATATAGGCCTGATCGTGAAATAATGTCGGATCTTTCAATTTCAGCGCTGAAATATCGATTTTCCTTACGGCGGCATTAGACATGGCAATTCTCCTTGTGAAGACCTATTGGTAAGAATAGCCCCTTCACATCAAAAGAAAAAGGGCGGAAAACCCGCCCTTTTTTGTCATCTTTTTTCGATAAACCTTAAAATCAGGCAACAGCAGCAATTTTAGCCTTTGTCACACCGATCGCCGCCCTGATCTGCGCCGACTTTACCGTATCATCCTTGGCAAAGGCCAGATCGTCCTCAAGATTTTTTAGCGTGCTTTCCAGCGACGGCTTGTCCAGATCATTGACGTTTACCGCTTCTTCGGCCAAAACCGAGCAGATATTTCCGTTAACGTCGGCAAAACCGCCGGAAACGAAAATCAGCGTTGTCATCCCTTCGGGGGAAGTCACGGTCACAACACCGGGCCGGATTGAAGACAGCAACGGCGCATGTTCTGCCAGCACGCCGAAATCACCAGATTCCCCTGGCACAACCACCATGGAAACCTGTTCGGAAACAAGGATCTTCTCCGGTGAAACCAGTTCAAACTGGAAGGTTTTTTGTGTTGCTGTTTCGGCCATCGTGTCATGCTCCGCTTATGCTGCTGCCTTGGCCATTTTCTTGGCTTTCTCGACAGCTTCCTCGATCGTGCCGACCATATAGAAAGCAGCTTCCGGCAGGTGGTCGTAGTCTCCGTTGACGATACCCTTGAAGCCCTTGATGGTGTCTTCCAGCGCGACGAAAACGCCTGGCGTGCCCGTGAACACCTCCGCCACATGGAACGGCTGCGACAGGAAGCGCTGGATCTTGCGTGCACGCGTCACAGTCAGCTTGTCCTCCTCTGAAAGCTCGTCCATGCCCAGAATAGCGATAATATCCTGCAACGCCTTGTAGCTTTGCAGCGTTTTCTGGACAGAACGGGCCACCGCATAATGTTCTTCGCCGATCACGCGGGGGTCGAGAATACGGCTGGTGGAATCCAGCGGGTCAACCGCCGGGAAAATCGCCATTTCTGCAATCTGACGGGAGAGAACCGTCGTTGCGTCAAGGTGCGCAAAAGAAGTTGCCGGCGCCGGATCGGTCAGGTCGTCGGCAGGAACATAAATCGCCTGCACGGACGTAATCGATCCCTTGTTCGTCGAGGTAATCCGCTCCTGCAAAGTCCCCATCTCGGTCGAGAGCGTCGGCTGATAACCAACGGCGGAAGGAATGCGTCCCAACAGAGCGGACACCTCGGCACCGGCCTGTGTAAAGCGGAAAATATTGTCAACGAAGAACAGAACGTCCTGCCCCTCGACATCACGGAAGTATTCAGCCACCGTCAGGCCGGACAGCCCCACGCGCGCGCGCG
>CAYWIT010000002.1:11893-33577 GCA_964458415.1 uncultured Rhodospirillaceae bacterium | reverse complement strand
TTCGTTCATCTGGCCGTATACCAGCGCCACTTTGGAACCCTCGCCATCCAGCTTGATAACGCCGGACTCGATCATTTCGTGGTAAAGGTCGTTGCCCTCGCGGGTACGCTCGCCCACACCTGCAAAAACCGACACGCCGCCGTGCTTCATGGCGATGTTGTTGATCAGCTCCATAATCGTCACGGTCTTGCCGACCCCGGCGCCGCCGAACAGGCCGATCTTGCCGCCTTTGGCATAGGGAGCCAGCAAGTCAACCACCTTGATCCCCGTAACCAGCATCTGCGTTTCAGTGGACTGATCCACGAATTCCGGCGCGGCGCGGTGAATAGGATAATACTGCTTGGTATTGATCGGGCCACGTTCGTCAATAGGCTCCCCCACGACGTTCATGATGCGACCGAGTGTTTCAGGCCCGACAGGAACGCTAATGGCAGAGCCGGTATCCGATACCGCTTGCCCGCGCACGAGTCCCTCGGTCGAGTCCATCGCGATGCAGCGCACGGTGTTTTCACCCAGATGCTGCGCGACTTCCAGAACCAGCGGCTTGCCGTCATTCGTCAGCGTCAGCGCGTTCATGATCGCAGGCAGTGTGCCTTCAAACTGCACGTCAACGACAGCCCCCATGACCTGTGTCACCTTGCCGATGCTGCCTTCATTCTTTGTGGCGATTTTTACCATTTTAACACTCCTTCAATTCTTATACGGCTTCAGCGCCGGAGATAATTTCGATCAGTTCCTTGGTGATATAAGCCTGACGGGCACGGTTATACCGCACCGTCAGACGATTGATCATGTCGCCCGCGTTGCGCGTCGAGTTGTCCATGGCCGTCATGCGCGCGGCCTGTTCGCCCGCCGCGCTGTCGAGCAAGGACCGGAACACCTGCACCGTCAGATTTTTGGGAAGCAGGTTTTCAAGGATCGCTTCTTCCGAAGGCTCGAATTCATAAACCGCCTTCATGCCGACTTCCTCCGAAGTGCGCTCCTCCGCCCTTTCAACCGCGAAGGGGATAAGTTGCTGCACCGTCGGAACCTGCTTGATGACCGATTTAAACTGATTGTAAATCACGCTGCAGACATCAAACTCGCGGCGCGCGACCATATCAAGAACACATTGCGCAACCTGCTGCGCATCCGCGAAAGACAGGCGCTTTTTGCCGATCCCCTCGAAAGTCTGGATGATCAGGCCGGGGTAATCCCGCTTAAGCGCATCACGCCCCTTGCGGCCTACGCAGATAATCTTGACCGTCTTGCCCGCATCAAGCAGCTCGCGGATTTTCTGACGTGCCAGACGGGCAATCGTCGCGTTAAATCCGCCGCAAAGGCCACGGTCCGACGTCATCACGACCAGCAGATGCACATCATCGCTGCCCGTTCCGGCGATCAGCACCGGAGAACTGCTGTTGATCTGCGTATTTGCCACCAGACGCGACAACATGCCCGCCATGCGCGTGGCATAAGGCTGGCTGGCTTCCGCCTGCTGCTGGGCCCGGCGCAGCTTCGATGCCGCCACCATTTTCATGGCCGACGTAATCTTGCGCGTGGACTTCACGCTGGCAATCCGGTTTCTGAAATCCTTTAAACTGGGCATCTTTCAGCTTTCCTTCACGCCGCTTTCTTGCCGGAAACAAACGTCTTGCAGAAATCCTCCAGGAACTTCACCAGCGTGGCCTTGACCTCATCCGAAATCTTCTGCTCGTCACGGATCGATTTCAGAATGCTGCCCTGACTGCGCAGGGAATCAAGATATTGCGATTCAAATACGCCCACATCCCTGACTTCCACGCCATCGAGGAACCCGTTCACGCCCGCGAAAATCGACGCAACCTGTTCTTCCATCGCCAGCGGGCTGTATTGCGGCTGTTTGAGCAATTCGGTCAGGCGCGTGCCACGCGCCAGAAGTTTCTGGGTCGAGGCATCAAGGTCGGACGCGAACTGGGCAAAAGCTTCCATCTCGCGGAACTGTGCCAGATCGAGCTTGATCGTGCCGGCGACCTGTTTCATCGCCTTGGTCTGCGCCGCGGAACCGACGCGGGAAACGGACAGGCCGACGGAAATTGCCGGACGCACGCCCTTATAGAACAGCCCCGTTTCCAAAAAGATCTGGCCGTCGGTGATCGAAATCACGTTCGTCGGAATATAGGCGGAAACGTCGCCAGCCTGCGTTTCGATCACAGGCAGCGCCGTCATTGATCCCGCGCCGAGGTCGTCATTCAGCTTTGCCGCGCGCTCCAGCAGGCGGGAGTGCAGATAGAACACGTCGCCCGGATATGCCTCGCGGCCCGGCGGACGGCGCAGTAACAGCGACATCTGGCGATAGGCTACAGCTTGCTTGGACAGGTCATCGTAAACGATCAGGGCGTGCATGCCGTTGTCACGGAAATATTCACCCATCGTGCAGCCCGTATAAGGCGCCAGATATTGCAGCGGCGCCGGTTCGGAAGCCGTTGCAGCAACAACGATGGAATATTCCATCGCGCCATTATCTTCCAGCGTCTTGACCAGCTGCGCCACGGTCGAGCGTTTCTGTCCGATAGCGACATAAACGCAATACAGCTTTTTCTTTTCGTCGCCGGATTTGTTGATTTCTTTCTGGTTCAGAATGGTATCGATGGCAATCGCCGTCTTGCCGGTCTGACGGTCGCCGATGATCAACTCGCGCTGGCCGCGCCCCACAGGCACCAAGGCGTCCAGTGCCTTAATCCCCGTCTGCATCGGTTCATGCACCGACTTGCGGGCGATAATCCCCGGCGCTTTCACATCCACGCGGCGGGTTTCTTTCGCCCCGATCGGCCCTTTGCCGTCAATCGGATTGCCAAGACCGTCAACAACGCGCCCCAGCAGTTCCTTGCCCACTGGCACGGAAACGATCTCGCCGGTCTGGCGGACTGTATCGCCTTCTTTAATATCGCGGTCATCCCCGAAGATCACCACCCCGACGTTATCGGTTTCAAGGTTCAGGGCCATGCCCTTGATGCCATTCGAGAACTCCACCATTTCACCGGCCTTGACCTTGTCGAGGCCGTAAACACGGGCCACGCCGTCACCAACGGAAACGACGCTGCCGACTTCGGCGACATCAGCCTCGGCGCCGAATTTGGCGATCTGGTTCTTCAGGATGGAGGAAATTTCAGCGGCGCGGATTTCCATTTAAGCTACCTCTCTCATTTTTGCTTTATCTGATAATTGACTGGATTGTTTGAGCGCACGATGCAGGCGCTCCAGCTTGGTACGGACGGAGCTGTCCATCAGCTTCGATCCGACCTTGATAATCAGTCCGCCCATAATGGCAGGGTCCACGTCAAGATTAACCCTGACAGTCATCCCCAGCGCCTTTTTCAGGCTGGCGGCGATTTCGGTGATCTGGTTCTGGTCCAAAGCCTGCGCCGCGACAACCTGCGCCGTCACTTCGCCCTTATGCGCTGCAATCAACGCCTGCACGGCAGCGACCGTTTCGGCAAGGGCCGGCAATCTGCGTCTAGCCGCCAGCGTGCCCAGCAGCTTTTCCGTCAGGGGAGACAGCTTGAGGTGTTTCGCAATTTCTACGAGCGCCCGCCCCTGATCGGCCCGGCGCAAGGTGGCGTTATACAGGAAGGTTGTAAAATCGCCCCCCGCGGCGACCAGCTCCGCCAGCACAGCCATATCACTGGCAATGGATTCGATGGCGTCTTCTGCCTGCACCAGCTCAAAGAACGCAACAGCGTATCGTCTGGCGATTTCCTGATTTCCTGTTGTTCCGGCCACTTTAGCCCCTATCCTTGGATTCTTTAATAGACGTGTGGAGATAGCATATAAACCGAGCTGAAGGCAACTGAATCTATATTTTTTGTATATGCTTGCCGTGCCCCATCTCTTTGAATTACCCATGCTTTTTTAACCACTTAGAAACCGCGACTTGCAAATATCCATAAACGGCAATATAATTTACATATAAGTATATTCGGGTGGATAGTGATGGCAGCAAATACGTTCAAAAAAATTCTTTGTACCACTGTTTCTGCCTTGGCCCTTGTTACGGCCTTCGCTCCACCAGCGATGGCTTTTACACCCATGAATATGTCTGTTGTCGCCATGTCCAGCGCTTCCCGCAACAGCACTAACCATGTTGTTGAAGCCGCTTACCAGAGAGTCGACCAACTTATAGGATCAGCTACTCCGTCTCATTTGGCGAGTGCAGAAAAAGATATCAGATTGGGGATTCAAACTTCCGCAACGCAGGGGTTGCATTATTCGAATAGTATCAGCTATCAGGAATACGCCGTACAGTGCCAGAAGGAGGTTAATCCCAACAATGCCATTTCCACTCAGCAAGTCACCAAATCTCTCCGTCAGGAATTTCTGAACTGTCTGCAGAAAAAGGAGGCCATTGACGTGGCTTCCGCAAATCCTCAGTCGCATAGCTTCTCACTCAACAGCTCTTATCTTGCACAGTGCCAATCTGTCCATGGCGTAAAGCCGGGAGAAAGCCTGACGCATAATTTTAATCTTGCCCAAAAAACCTATGACTGCGTCACAGCCAAGCAGGCAGAGCAAGATCACGGCAATGCGCTGACAGCCCTTGCCGCTGTCATCGGAGGGCTTGGTGTACTCGGAATAGGATTCGGTGCCTATGAATCCTATTCCACCCGTAGATACCTTCAAAAATCTAAAGGCCCCAGCCTCTGACTTCTTATGCTGGCTGACAAAAACAGCCCCCCTCCCCGCCACGGAAACCAATTTAGGCTTTGAATAACCGACTTGAATTATTCTCCGGCCACTTGAGCCCTCTTCTCTAGATTCTTTAACAGACGTGCGGAGAGAGCAGATAAACCACCTTAAAGCCCTTGAACCTGGTATTTATGTATAAACGCTTGTAATTGCCATAAAATCAGATATACTTCTTGCTATGAAAAACCGCGATAAAGTGGACACCCAAAAATGAGCCCTTCTTCTCAAAAAATTCTCTGTGCAACAGTATCCGCACTGGCATTGACAACAGCACTTGCCCCTGCTGCACAAGCCGCCCCCCTTGGCGGGATGATGTTCGGCAGCTCTGACCAGTCCGCCTATGCACGTGCGGCTGCACTGTCCCACAAAAAAATTGCGCTCCTTATAGAATCTGCTTCCCCCGCCCATCTGGACTCTGCTGAATCTGTCCTTACTGCCGCAGGCCCCAACCAGACACTCCTGTATTCAAAAAGCGTGCATTACCAAAAATATGCCACGCAATGCCAAAAAGAGATCAACCCGAATAATACCATCACTGCCGTGCAGGTCACCGAAACACTGCGACAGAACTTTCTGGACTGCGCCCGGAAAAAAGAAATTATCGGCGTAGCATCAGCGTTGCCCCAGTCTCAAAACTTTTCGCTGAACAGCGATTATCTAGCACAGTGCCAATCGGAATACGGCGTAAAACCCGGCGAGTCACTGACGCAGAAATTCAATCAGGCACAGCAAGTTTACAACTGCATCCCCACCAAGCAATCAGTTGTTGATAACTGCCTTCTGGGATTTGTTGGCATCAGCGGTCTGCTCATGTTTGGCGCCGCGCTCTATCAGGGCATCAAAACCGATAAGAAGCCAAAAACACCCCATATCAAGTAAAGATGACTTACACATAAAAAACCGCCCTTTGACAGGCGGTTTTTTATCAACATTTTCAGCCTTTACTGCACTGCCTCTGCGGGTTCTTGCGGAGAAGGTTCCACTGCCGGAACCTCTGTCTCTGCCGCTACAGAAATTTCCGCATCCGGTACCATAGCGGGCGCATCGACGGCAGCAGGCACTTCCGCGACCGGAACTTCCACAGAAACTGAAGAAGATGCAGGCAAATGCGCCTTGATCTTTTCAACCAGCATTTCCGCCGTATCCTCGCCACGGAAAATTTCCAGCGCCTTGTCGTCTTCCGTCATCAGATACATATACGCCGAATGATCCATCATATAGTTTTCAGGATCGACGCCTTCGACCTTGGCGGCATAGACCTTGTAAACATCAACGACCCTCTTGATCTGCTCTTCCGTCCCTGTCAGGCCCAGAATAGAAGCATGATAATTCGCCAGATAGGCCTTCATAGCTTCAGACGTATCCCGCGCCGGATCCGTCGTAATGAACAGAACCTGAACTTTTTCCGCATCGGTTCCCAAAGCCTCCAGCACTGTATCTAACTTGTCCATTGCCGCCGGACAGACATCCGGACAATGCGTAAACCCAAAGAACAGCAGTTTGAATTTTCCGGGCCAGGACGCCTGCGTCACAGCCTGACCATTGTGATCAACAAGATCAAAAGCCCCGCCCAACGCCGCCGTGCCAGCAACTTCTTCCTGTGCTGGCACAGGTGCCGGCTCTTCCGAGGCCACCGCGACCGGCGCTTTCACTTCCTGCACCACGGCTGCTTTTTCAGCATCGCGCACACCCTGAATATAGGCCAGCCCGCCGCCAAGAGCGAAACCAATGACCGCCAGAATAATAAACCGCCACAACCGTTTCATGTCACCCTCCGTTAAAGGAAAAATTTAATTATTACCGTGTCAGCATGGTATATGGTGAAACGCTCTTTCAATCAAGCGATAAGGGGGGCTATTTTCTGCCGTTATATGACATAATTGCAAACCCGTTTCCCTCAGGCCTCATGACCGTCATGCGGCCGGCTGCCATGTTTATAAAGCCTGTTTACATCCATATACTTCTCGCGGAAAACATGTTTCATTTTTTCCACGGCATTTCTGAACTCGTAGGGCCTTGCAATCGGCGGCAGCCAGATATCGCTCGCCTCGACGCAACGGATATGAATGCTGCCGTAATCCAGCATCCGCCCCAGCAAAGTCTGCTGCACATAGTCGGAGGCCAGCTGCTCGATATCCACTTCATCAATATTCACCAGAAAAAATCCCCGTTTGTAAAGAATGCGGTGATCGGTCAGAAGTATCTCGGTCGTCCATTTTTTCAGCATCATCCAATACCAGAGCCATACCCCGACCCCCGCACAAATATAAAGCGGCATCATCTCCCACTGTCCGGTATAATGCCAAAACAGATATTGCAGCCCGCCACCGAAAACCACACAGACCGCCAGCACAAAACAGGCGGAAAAAGTGTAAAAGCCATGAAATCTGGCATCCTTGATAACTTTTTCACCCGGCATCAGGGTCTTACGCATAAAACGGCTGATATTCAGATCATGATCACCGGACATTGAAGGCCTCCTGCAGTCAAACTGTTGCCAATATCGCGCGCAGCTCGGGTATCCCCTCCGCACTGGCCGCGCTGGTCGGATAGACCCTTGGAAAGGCGCCCTTGTAGCCCTTCAGCTCCGCCTCGATACGCGCCACAAGGCTTTCCAGCTCTACAGGCTTGACCTTGTCGGCCTTGGTCAGCACGATAACATAGGGAACGCCCGCATCATCCAGCAATTCCATCGTATCCTGATCCACCACCTTGATACCATGCCGCGCATCAATCAGCACGCAAACGCGCCGGAGATTGGACCGCTTTTTAAGATAGGTGCGGATCAGATTGTTCCAGGCATGGATTTTCGTTTTCGAAGCGACGGCAAAACCATAACCCGGCAGATCCACCAGCCGCAACAGCCCCTCGCCCAGCTCAAAGAAATTGATTTGCTGGGTGCGCCCCGGCGTATTCGAGGAACGCGCCAGCCCCTTGCGCCCCGTCAGCGCATTGATCAGACTCGATTTGCCCACGTTGGAACGCCCGGCAAAGGCCACCTCCGGCAGGTCAGGCGGCGGAAGAATTTCCGGCTTGTCGGCGCCGGCGACAAAGCGGCTTTCCTGACGGAAAACCTTCTCTCCCCTTTTCAGGGATTCAGCATCGATCTCAAAACCGACAGCCACCTTGGCCTACTCTTTCTTCTTTTTACGACGCGAGACATGACCGCGGATAATAGAGGTTTCCTCGCCGCCGACTTTTTTCAGGATGTAATACTGCTGCAAAATGGCCAGCGCATTCGACCAAGTCCAGTAAATGACCAGACCGGAAGCGAAATGCGCCATCATGATCGAAACGATATAAGGGAACATGCCCTGTATCTTTTCCTGCACCGGATCAGCCATCGGCGGGCTCAGCCGCTTTTGCACGATCATCGTCAGGCAGAAAAGGCAAGGCCATGCCCCGATCATCAACAAGGATGGCGGCGTCCACGGGATCATGCCGAACAGGTTAAAGACGCTGGTCGGATCCGGCGCGGAAAGATCCTTAATCCAGCCCCAGAACGGCGCATGCCGCAATTCGACGGAAATCAGGATCACCTTGTAGAGCGCAAAGAAAATCGGGATCTGGATCAAAATCGGCCAGCACCCGCTGAAAGGATTGACATTTTCGCGGCGATAGAGCTCGTAAATCTCCATCTGCAGCTTTTCCTTGTCCTTGCCATGTTTTTCCTGCAGCTCTTTTAACTGCGGGCCAATCTTTTTCATTCCGGCCATGGAACGGAACGACTTGCTCGCCAACGGAAAAACAGCGGCTCTTACAATCACCGTGATCAACAAAATCGCGATAGCGATATTCCCTGTCCCATGCGCCAGAAAATGCAATAAATAGAAAAATGGCTTGGTAATAAGATACCACATGCCAAAATCGATCCCGAGCTCGAGATGGTCAAAACCGTATTTCTCCTGATAGCTTTGCATCAGGGGCAGCATTTTGACGCCGGCATAAACATGAATGCCATGCGTCAGCGTCTGGCCCGGCTCCGCCGTCAGCATGCCGGAAACGATATCGGACTGGTAATGCTCTTTCTGATCCGCGCCAGATCCCATGACGCGCGCATTGAACCGGCTGGACGGATCCGGCAACAGCCCCACCATCCAGTATTTGTCTGTAATGCCCAGCCAGCCTTTGACTCCGCTCTTTTCAATCACATCGCCCTTGCGCAGATCCTTGTAAGAAGGCTCTTCCCGCTTGCCATCCAGATAGGAAATTGGCCCTTCATGCAACACGAACATCCCCGCAAAATCGGGCGGTAAACTGTTGCGTGCCGCCAGATAATAGGCGTTAAAATCCAGCGCCTTGTCCGTTTTATTTGTCAGCTTCTGCGTGACGGTAAACAGATAGTTGTCATCAAGCGAAATCTCCCGTTCGAACAACAGCCCCTGACCATTGTCCCAGACGAGGATCACAGGCGCGCCGCCCGCCTCTATCGCCGCGGGACTGCCGGAAGCCAGAGACCATACCGTGTCCTCGTCAGGCAAAGCCCTGTTTTGATCCGGCGCAAGCCACCCGCTTTCCACATAAAAAGCGGTCGCCGTTCCGGCGGGCGAGAGTAACGAGACATTCTCCTTGCGTGCCGCCGTTGTGAAATAATCATCCAGAAGCAAATCATCCAACCGCGCCCCCTTCAGCGAAAGAGATCCCCTGATTTTAGCGCCACGCACCGGAATACGCTGGGACTCCGCAATAACAGCCGCCCTGTCTTTCACGACCGGCGCCGCTGCCGAAGTCCCCGGCATTGCCGCATCGGGCAATTTTGCCGCCTGCTCCTGCTGCGCCTTCATCTGCGCTTCCATCTGCGCGACGCGCGGCTTTTCAAAGAAATAGTTGAAACCGAACAGGATCGCCAAGGACAGGACAATCGCCACCATCATGCGGGCGCGATCGCTTTGTTCATGCGGGTCTTGATGCGGAAGTTTCATGGCCGTTTTCTTTCATTGATGTTTTGTGCGGATGGTATATCACAATTTCCGCGAAAAAAGCGGATAATTCCTGAAAAAGGACTCTTCCAGTGCTCCGGTACGGGATCATAACCGCCGGGATTCCAGGGATGACAACGGCAAATCCGGCATCCTCCCAGCCAAATTCCCCGCAAGGCGCCGAATCGCCGGATTGATGCCGCCGTATAGGACGAACAAGTGGGATGATAACGACAGCTCCGCCCCATAAATGACGAAAAGAGATATTGATAAACACGAATAAGAACCAGAAAGAACCGTGACAACAGGCTCATGGCTTTCCTCTGCCTGCCGCAATCGTGCGCAGCCCTTTTAGAAAATCCTCTTTCATGCGCATGAAATCACAAGTCGTTGCCGCCGTTTTTGCAATCAGTACCACATCCAGTCCGGCAAGTTCCTTTTCTCCCAGACATTGCCGCACAACTTCGCGCAGCCGCCGCTTGGCACGATTGCGTACCACAGCATTGCCGACTTTGCGGCTGGCCGTCAGTCCCAGACGAAAGAGAGCAGGATCGTCATTCAAAGCTATCTGCATGACAAAAGCAGCAGCAAAGAAACGCTTCCCTGTTCTGGTCAGGCGTTGATAATCGGACGAAGCTTTGAGCTTATGCGCCTTGAGGGTTTTCTCCATGGCGCACATCTTGGCTGTCAGGCGTGCGGTATCTGTCAGGCGGACAGGCGCTTGCGGCCCTTGGCACGGCGCGATGCAAGCACTTTTTGTCCATTTTTGGTCGCCATACGTGTCCGGAATCCGTGACGGCGCTTGCGGACCAGCTTGCTCGGTTGATAGGTGCGTTTCACAATCAGTCTCCATAATCAGCTTAAAACCTTAAGACATAGTTGTATAAAGTTTTACCCCCCTCTTGTCAACAGGCCTTATTAAATTATGGATAAATTACAGAAATCCATAAATCAACGCTATTTTTTCATTATGTAATATATTTAAGGGATAAAACACTGGCACTTTCACGCCCCGCTTGATAAAAATTGAAAATCGCCTCACCGCAAAAAGAATAAGAAGAAAATGTCTGACCTGAATGACCCCCGTGTCCTTTTCGCCGCAGAGCGCACTGCCCTCGCTTGGACTAGGACGGCGCTCACCCTGACCGCCTTTGGCTTCACGATAGAGCGATTCGGCCTGTTCATCCATATGATGCATCCCGACACAGGCGGCGCCATTGAAAAGGACACTTCCTATTGGACGGGAATCGCCTTTATCCTGATGGGGGCGGTTGTTTCCCTGACATCTACTTTACAATACCGCATCACTCTGCGCTCGCTGCGCCCTGTCGAAATCCCCTCCGGTTATAAAACATTTTTTCCGGCGATCGTTAATATCGCCGTTTCTGGCTTGGCTATCGCCATTTTGCTCTATCTGCTTTTCCGCGGCCCTTACAGCGCGCAAATAGTCTAACTTTCATAAAATTGTTAATAAAATCAATAAAATGAAAACCTTTCACTCCTATAATGAAAGTATGGGGGTGCTTTATGACAAGAGAAATAAGGATTCTTGACCGCCGTTATTTTGCCACAGGGCAGATTATCATTGAAAAAGGCAGCGTTGGAAACCGCGCTTTTTTGATTGAAAAGGGCCGCGTCGAGGTTTTTATGTACGACAAGAAAGGCCGTCACGTCAAAATTGCCGAAATCGGCGCTGGCTCGATTATTGGAGAAATGGCCCTTCTTGACAAAGGGGAAAGAAGCGCCAGCGTGCGCACCCTTGAAGATACCATTCTGGTCGGCGTTACAGAACGGGACATGCAGGAATCTATCGGCGACCCTGATGGCATTTTTGCCCAGATGATGCGTTTGCTGGTCGAGCGCCTGAAAGACACCAACGCCAAACTGCTGCAACAGAACATGGAACTGGCCGATATAGAGGAATCAGCCAAAATGACTATTAACAATATCGCTTTTCAACTGCCGCGCGGTAAGCAGGAAGCCTTTAAAAAGGAAATTATGCCCTTGCTGGGACGCCTGCGCATGACCATGGAAAAATACAGCGATCTTTAGGCTAAAACTCAATAATTGACAGAAACGTGCAAATGCCCGATAAAGGGAGCGTGAACAAACTCGGTCATGCGCCCGTAGCTCAGCTGGATAGAGCGCGTCCCTCCGAAGGACGAGGCCAGGGGTTCGAATCCCTTCGGGCGCGCCATTTTCAAATGCATCAAAAAATGACAAAAACACCCTTCGGATTTTTCCTGCCCCTTCTTACCGCCTTGCTGTTGTCCGCTTGCGCAGGGCCTGTCACCGTGCAACCGCAGGGAACAGCGCTGGAGCTGCAACGTGAAACAATGCGGCAAAAAGAACTGGCCTATAAGAAATACATCGCCGATCAGGACCGCGTCTTCAACATCGCCTTTCCGATACTGGCGGCAAATGCGGATTTCTGTGGCGCGAAAGTCAGTCCGTCTATCGGTATCACAGCCTGGAACATTCCATCGGTCGAAAAGTCGTATCAACAGGCCGCCGTCAACGTCTACAATCTCCAAAACCGTCTGGCCGTCCAGTTTGTCGCGGATAATTCCCCTGCCGCCCGCGCCGGTATCTCGTCGGGCGATATTATTCTGGCCATCAATGACAGGCCTGTTCCAGCCGGACCGGAAGCCCTCCGCCAGGCCAGCCGTCTGCTGAAAGAAAAGCAATATACCCCCTCCGTTTTTGCGCTGGAACGCGCCGGAAAGAATTTTCAAGCCCGCGTTTCCCCCGTCACGATCTGTAATTTCCCTGTCATGCTTGACAATAACAGTTCCGATGTTAACGCCTATGCGGATGGAAAACGGATCGTCGTTTCAAAAGGGATCGTCCGTTTTTCTGAAACCGATGATGAACTTGCTCTTGTCATCGCGCACGAGCTGGCCCATAGCGCCCTCCTGCACGTGGACAAGAAGAAACAGAATGCCTTGGCCGGATCGCTTGGCGGACTGGCCATCGACTCGCTGCTGGCAGCAGCGGGAGTAGCCAGCGGAAACGAATTTTCGCGTCTGGGCGGCGCGCTCGGCGCGGAGAGCTATTCCGTCGAATTCGAACAGGAGGCCGATTATGTCGGCATGTATTTCATGGAACGGGCCGGATACAGCTCCCGCTACGTCGCGGACTTCTGGCGGCGCATGGCGGCAGAGCACCCGAACTCAGTCACGCTCAGAAGATCGCATCCGACCTCGCCGGAACGCTTCATTGCCATCGAGCGTATTTCTGCGGAAATATCCGGCAAGAAATCACGCGGCCAGCAATTACTGCCCAATTTCGGCGCCAGATAACAAAGCGCCACTAAAAACTACCAGGAACGGACGCGACCCGTGTCGATATGCACGAAATTGCTCGATGGGTAAAAGCCGACACCGCCGGACTTCAGGGCAATCGCCATTTTACGCAGATAGCCGAGGCTGCTTCCGGACTGGCGCAAGTCGACCGCCTGCCCTGTCATATGCAGGCTCTGGCGCGCAACACCATGACTGACTCGCCGCAGCATGTTATTGGTTTTCTGCGAGCGGTAACCGGAAAGAACGTCAAACGGCTTGTTATTTTCAAGACGGTTCTGCAGCACGAACAAAATATCCATCAAACGCGGATCAATCGGAAATTTCTCTCCGGTACGAAAATCGCGCATGACCGATTTGATCTGGCCGAAGGCATCGGGCAGATAACGCCCATCCTGCCAATATTCACCGCGAAACTTGTCGCCGGTATGCGTATTAATCAAACGAATTTCCCGTCCCGTCATCGGCGCAGCCGCTTGCGCCAGTGCCGGCGTCCAGAACCCGAGCGCCGCCGATACGAACAATCCGGCCTTCAAAAATCCGCGACGGTCTGACTGGTATTCATCCGCGGCGCGCTTATTTTTTTCAAGAAGAGATGCTGTAACGACTTGATCGTTCATCAACTGACCCCGTTTGCAATTAATCCTAAACTCCAATTAAAGAATAGCAAAAAAACACCCGTTTCAAGGAAGAAAAGGGCGCAATATGACATAACCTCATAAAAATTTACGGTTTTATGTTATCAATTCCGCAATGAATGGATCAAAAAAGCGTTATTGCTCTTCACAAAAATTTTTTCTGAACTTGTCAAATTGTAACGGATTCAAGCGTGCAACCGCAGAATATTCATGTCCTCCGCCATAGCCCCCGCATTCCATCACTATTCTCTCCACAAGTTTTTTTGCCGAGACGTCATTGCATGACTGAACATGAAGCCTGATCTGCCCCTCTGCCTCCTGATGCCAGACAATCGCAACATCCGTGTTTAACCTCTTTAAAAGATGCGGGAACAATTCACGGCTATGCACATAAATATCCGCATGAATAAAAGGGAATCTTGAAAGCCCCCCGTCTACAGGAAAATTTGTATAACGGCGCTCTCCTGACAATACACGCTCAATTTTTTCAAGAAATTCCTCCCGAACGACACTGCCGGCATCAACGAGTCGGGCGACAGACCAATTACGAAGCTCGTCCAGCTTACTGCACGTCTTTTCAAAGCAGGACAGATCAAGAGAATCCAGAAAAGCCGCCGTTTTATAAAACTCATCCTGCGATACGAATGAAGCATAATTGCCCAGATCCACGGACTCAACGGCATTTATAAGAGACGGTCTTTCATGACCTGCAAAAAAGGTGTCCCAGACAATGCCTGCCCCCGACTTCTTTACATCAAAAAAACATTTCATGTTTTTATGCGCCAGCGCACCCAGTGTCTCTACCGCCGTTGCGTGATGGTCGTAGATGGATAAATCATATCCATCCGTCAGCAACATGCGGGTTTCCTTTTCAGGCAGCGCGTAGTCCAGAAAAACAAGATTTTTTATAGCGGGCCACGCCGTCAGGTGCTCAAATAAAGCCTGATAATCCCCATGTCCTACACCGATATAATGCGCTCTCGTGCCGAAACTCATTTTATAAAGCCATGCGGCAACACTGCCATCCAGACAAGGATGATGAAAAAACACAATCCTTTCAGGAGGAGCACATGAGGACATTGCGCACATGTCAAAAATTCAATTTATCCGGAGGGAGAAATTGGAGCGGGCGAAGAGATTCGAACTCTCGACATCAACCTTGGCAAGGTTGCACTCTACCACTGAGCTACGCCCGCATTCCTAGTAAAATCTCACAGATTCTTAAGGCAACCGGAGGCTAAAGTCAAGCCCCCGTTTTGCCTTTTCAAAACAATATCTTATCCGCGCTTTGGCCAGTTGATCCAAGCCTTAAAGTCCTTTTTCGGGGCTGGAGCCTTGTTATCATTGGCGCCCGGTTTTTTGCAGCAAGCCGCACCGAAATCCTTCTTCGCGGATTTCCCGCCGAAGACCTTGGCAAAGAACCCAGCTTGTGCCTCGGGTTCATCCCGCAGCGCCGCGGCCTTCGGCCCACGGGCTTTCTGCTCTTCCTTTTCATACTCCTTGCGGCCACCGCCCTTCAGGGTTTTGGCAATACGGTTCAGCGTGCGATCATCCTGCGCCAGCGCCATAAAGTTCACGCGCTCCAGCTCGCGAAGATAATCCTGCGTCACGGTCATGCCGGGGCCGGATTTTTCTCCACCCGTCAGAACACGCGCCACGCGATCAGAAACGACCACATCATAAGGCGTGATGATTCCTCTCAGATAGTTGGCGTCCACCGCCATATTAAAGGCCGCCAGACCCGAAGGCCCCGGCAACTGCATGTCAAAAGGCTTCTCCGGCGTATAATCTTTCGCCATTTCCAGCGCCTTCGCCTTGGCATCGGACAACAGCCGTGACTTGTTCATCGTGATGCCGTCCGATTCACGCAGGTACATCAGATCCTTTGCTTCCTGCGCGGAAAGCCCCACCTTGCCCATCGAAATCGTTTCGAACACTTTGGCAGCCGCTGGAATAGGCCCGCCCGGCAGTTTCTTGTTCTGCTTGGCACGGGTCAGCAGCTCGGTTGAACCGCCCCAGGCGGGCAACAAGCCCACGCCAACCTCGACAAGCCCCATATAGGTCTCGGCATGGGCCTGCACATGGCTGGAGTGCAGCAGAATCTCGCAGCCGCCACCAAAGGCCTTGCCCGAAGGCGCACTGACAGTCGGAAACGGCGCATATTTCAGGCGCTTGTAGGTTTCCTGCCCCATCCTGACCATTTTGTCGATGATCCAGTACTGCTTGCCCTTGGCCGCGTATTCCGCCACGCCGAGATTCGCCCCGAGCGAGAAGTCGTCCCCTTCGTTATGAACGACAAGCGCCTTGTATTTGCCCTTGCCGTCACCGATCAGGTCCATCGTCTTGTTGAGCAACTTGAGCGTAAAGAAATCAAGCGAATTCATCTTGGATGTAAACTCGAAGCACAGCACGCCGTCGCCAATATCCCAGACAGCCGCGCCCATATTGAGTTTTTTCGCAATCATGCCGCTGGTCATCACCGGCTTGGAAGCGCGCTTGATATCCGAGAGCAAAAGCACGCCTTCTGGCCGTTTCACCTCGGCATAGCTGCCGTCCTGCTGCATATAGTTCAGCTTGCCGTTGACGGTCTTGTAAAACTTCTTGCCTGCCGCCTGCTCGATAAAGGCCGGAACTTTTTCGCCCTCAGCCTTGAGACGGTTGATGAAGTAATCGACGCCCATCTTGTCGAGCATTTCGAAGGGGCCGTATTTCCAGTTATAGCCCAGCTTCATCGCCTGATCGACGGCAGTGATGTCGCCGGAAATCGTATGCGCATGTTCAGCCGCATAGCACAGCGTCTGCTTGAGCACAGCCCAAGCGTAGTCGCCGCCCTTGTCTTTGGTTTCAACCAGCCCTTTCAGGCCGTCTTTTTTAGCGTTCTCGGCAGCCGCCATTTTGACTTTTGTCGAAGGCACTTCGGCGCCCGTCTGCAGATCGACAGAAAATTTCTCTTTCTTGTCGTTGATGCGGTAGAAACCACCCTTGCTGTTCGCCTTGCGTCCGATATAGCCATCGGCAATCATCTTGTCGATAACATCATTGGATTTATAAATCTTCACATAGCCGTCATCAGCAGGCAGCTTTTCCAGCAGGCTTTTGCTGATATGCGGCATGAGGTCGAGCCCGACAAGATCCACCAGCCCGAAAACGCCGGATTTCGGCACACCAATCGGGCGGCTCATGATGGCGTCAGCCTCCTCCACGGTCAGCTTGCGATCAACCGCTTCGTTAATCGCGCATTGCAGCCAGAAGGTTCCGATACGGTTGGCGATAAAGCCCGGCGTATCGTTGCAGATCACGACGCCCTTGCCCATCTTCTCGTCCATGAAGCGGGTCAGCTCGGCCACCATTGCCTTGTCGTTATGTTCCGAGGTGATCAACTCCAGCAGCGGCATATAACGCGGCGGATTGAAGAAGTGGGTAATGACGAAATCTTTCTTGAACTGTTCTGACTGCGCCGCCATCAGGTCATGCAACGGAATGGTCGAGGTATTGGAGGCAATAATCGCGCCCGGCTTGCGATGCTGGTCGATCTTGGCAAACAGGTTTGACTTGATATTGATGTCTTCCTTCACAGCCTCGATGATAATATCGCAATCAGCCAGACGGTCCAGATTGTCCTCGACGTTGCCGGGGCGGACTTTTTTCGCGTTGCGCTTGTGCATGAAGGGGTTGGTCTTGTCCTTCAGCATCTTTTCAATCGCGCCCTTGGAAATGGCATCGCGGTCCGGGTTGTTTTTCAGCACAATGTCGAGAAGTTCGACTTCGATACCCGCATTCGCGAGCTGGGCGGCAATCCCCGCTCCCATCACGCCCGCGCCGATAACAGCTGCTTTTTTGATCGCCATGGATTTCTACTCCTGATTTCAGGGTTTCGGTGTGTACTTCTTCATTACGGTAGCAATGCCCTGACCGCCGCCGATGCACATCGTAGCAAGAGCGTAATCCTTGCCCTCGTCATGCAACTGCTGCGCCGCCTTGCCGGTGATACGTGCCCCGGAGGCGCCCAGCGGATGGCCGAGAGCAATCGCGCCGCCTTGCTTGTTGACCTTGTCTGCATCCAGTCCCAGTTCGCGCGTGCAAGCGATGGACTGCGAAGCAAAGGCCTCGTTGAGTTCGACGATATCGATCTGGTCAATGGTCAGCCCAGCCTTGGCAAGCGCTTTTTGCGTCGCGCTGACAGGCCCCATGCCCATGATTTCAGGATCCAGCCCCGTCACGGCAAAAGATTTGACTTCCGCCAGAATTTTCAAACCGTGTTTGAGCGCGAATTCCTCGGAGCAAACCAGCACCGCAGCCGCGCCATCTGTCACCGGAGAAGACGTGCCTGCCGTTACGCTGCCATCCTTCTTGAACGCGGGCTTCAATTTCGCCAGCCCTTCCGCCGTTGATTCCGGACGCGGACAGCCATCTTCACGAACGACCTGGCCA
This sequence comes from uncultured Rhodospirillaceae bacterium, assembly GCA_964458415.1. Lineage (GTDB taxonomy): Bacteria > Pseudomonadota > Alphaproteobacteria > Micavibrionales > UBA2020 > CAYWIT01. The sequence goes on along the minus strand of CAYWIT010000002.1, from coordinate 15,583 downwards.
TTGGCCTTGACGATCGGAATAATTTCGGCCTCGAAAGCGCCGGATTTCTTCGCCGCCGCCGCCTTGAACTGCGACTTCAGCGCGAATTGTTCCTGCTCTTCGCGGCTGACGGTGAATTTATCCGCCACGTTTTCCGCCGTTTCGCCCATCCCCATATAAGCGCCGGGGTTTTCTTTATACAATGTCGGGTTCGGGTTCGGGTTAAAGCCGCCCATCGGCACGCGGCTCATGGATTCAACGCCGGCGGCAATAACCGCATCGGCCATCCCCATCGCGATCAAACCCGCCGCATCATGGACCGCCTGCATCGAAGACCCGCAAAAGCGATTAAGCGTCAGCGCCGGAACATCATCCGGTAGCCCTGCCATAAACACCACATGACGCGCCATATTGAGCCCTTGCTCCCCCTCGGGGAAAGCGCAGCCGAGCTTCAAATCCTCGATCAGTTTCGGATCAACGCCTGTTTTCGTGATCAGGCCCTTGACAGTCTGCGCCGTCAGATCATCCGCGCGCACATCTTTCAGTTCACCTTTGCCAGCTGGCGTGAAGGGGGAGCGCACATAGCCTGCGATCACAACTTTTCTGGATTCTGTCATTTTAGCCTCTCTTGCAAAATCAGGTTATTCCGAACAGGCAACAGACCCAAGCTCTTTCTGATTCTTGTCAGAACACCCGGTTGCCTGCTGTCATAATTATGTTTGTCCGTGCACCCTACAGGATCATCGCCTTACGGTAAAGACGTAAAATGGAAAAGGGGCGTTAAAAAAGTTTCGTTTTAATTTTCATAAAATAACGGCCGAAAACAGGACTCCTTCCCTCCTGTATTTTTTTCTTCAATGTCCCTTATTTACGCTATAAACAACTAAGAGAAGAGAAGAAGAAGGGCATGTATTAAAATGATGACGGCAGTTTATATTCTTGGCGGTTTCTTTCTCCTCGTCACGGGAGGTGAGGCTCTCGTCAATGGCGCGGTCAATACAGCCCGCCATCTGAAAATCCCGCCGCTGGTCATCGGCATCATCCTGATCGGGTTTGGCACCTCGATGCCGGAACTGGTTACCTCGATCAACGCCGCGCTGGTTGGAGCCCCCGATATCGCTGTTGGCAACGTCATTGGCAGCAATACCGCCAACATTCTGCTGATCCTCGGGGCGGCGGCCATGCTCTCCCCGATCAGTGTATCCCGCGCTGTTCTCAAACGGGACGGGCGCATACTCGCGCTGCTGACCTTGATTTTCATCCCCTTCGCCCTTTTTGGCTTGATCACGCGGGAAATCGGTGCTCTCTTTCTTGCCATCCTCGGCATTTATATCTGGATGACCTATCACGGCGGGAAAAAAGACAGCCTGCTGGACGAGCTTTCCGAAGAAGTCTCGGGAACGATCAAGCCCCTGCCGCTTAGCTTGCTCATGACGCTGGGCGGACTGACCCTTACCATTCTTGGCGCCAAATTTCTTGTAGAAGGCGCAGTTGATCTGGCACGGACTTTTGGTATTTCCGAAGCCGTTATCGGCCTGACCATCGTTGCCGTCGGCACATCCCTGCCCGAGCTGGTGACCTCCGTCCTCGCCGCCCGCAAGGGCCATAGCGATGTGGCGCTTGGAAATATCATTGGCAGCAATATCTTCAATATCTATGGCATTCTCGGTGTAACGGCGCTTGTGCTGCCCGTGCCGATTTCAGACCAGATCCTCTGGCAGGATTTGTGGGTCATGATCGCCGCGACAGCAAGCCTGATCGGCCTCGCTTGGTGGAAAGAAAAAATATCCCGCGGCAAAGGCATGGTCTTTCTGGCCGTCTATGCCGGATATACGCTGTGGCTCTATACAGGCGTCCCTACATAAACCCTTCCAGCAGCGGCATGAGAAGATCCGCTATGGCGTAATAGATCAGCGCCAATCCGACAGGCGTCCCCCAGCAGGCGATATAAATATTCGTCCGTGCATTATCAAGCACCCTGATCCAGAGCCAGGCCATTCCCGGGATAATCCCTGCCGCCAGAAAAATAACCAGCCCGCGCAAGGCCACGGCAAGGACAAGGTCCATCGTTGCGTCCCCCATAATGTCCGGAACGCCCAGCCCGAACATAAAACGATCCAGATCCCTGTCCCCGGTATGGATATCAAGCGCTTTCTGCATGGAGGAGTCCGTCATAAACCACGCGACGGTAGCGGACAAAACATAGACAAGCGCAACAGGCGCCGCCAAACTCGGCTCCGCGCCTTCCCGCTTGGATTTTATATCGTCAAATTTCCCGCTCTTGAGGCGTCGCGCCATCTCGCGTTTCTCTTTTGCGCCCACTAGCCGCGGCTTGTCGTCCTGTCCCAATCCGATCATCTGCATCTCCCTTGTTCGCAAATCCCGAATTCCAGTTTAGGATGCGCCATCAAAATGCACAACATAACTTGTTATCGGCGCCTTTGACATAGCGCCCCCTTCACTGTCCAGGCTATAAAGTTTATTATTGTTTTCTGAGCTGCTGCGCTATTTTTTGCGCTTTCCGATGAAGGATATCCGCCTCAGGCGCCTTTGCTTTTTGCGCGACGTGAAATGCCAGCGACAACCCGGCAAGAACACGCGCTTCTGTATGGATATGATGCAACACAGCGGAATTGAACGCCTTGTCGGTCTCATGTTCTACCCTGACCAGCGGTCGCAGATCTTCGCCCCCGATTGCCTTGCGCAACACAGAAATACTGGCAGCTGGCGACACCGGTGTATTGTCATTGACCGCCGTATTCAGGCCCTGCTCATGAATATACAAAGCAAGCGGAATGTCATAGTCCGCGACAAGCTTCTCCGAGAGAAGGTATTTCTGAAAGACGCGCGCCATCTCTGATCCGGCATCAGCCTTGATAACCTTCCACTCTTCCGCCCCGATTTTATTGACCGCCATGATATGCTCCGGCGCCAGTTCCCTGTTTTGCTCCCGCTGTCGGTCCAGCAAACGAGCCATATCCTTGCTTAAACGATCATGCCCGTCAACAATACGCGCAAAACGCATCTGAAAAGCATAGGCATCCGCCTCGATCACGCGGTTGAAAACCAGTGACAGCTCGCCGCCATGAAGACGCTGCGCGCTCCATTGCGCAGGGGATTGCCCCAGAGTTTTATATTGCCAGTAATGCCGCAGTTCGTGCGCCAGAATTTCTGCAATTTCATGCACATTTTCCCGTGGACGGAGACGAATACTGCATTCACCATTCCCCTGCGCGAAACCAAAAGTTGCCCCGGCCCAGCCCCCGATCATCGTGCTGTCAAAATGAATGGCCACACCGTTCCGCTTGGCGCTCTCGTACAAAGCATAGGTTTCAGGATCAAGGCGCAAAACCTCCGCCGCACGTTCCAGCAACCGCTGCTTTTGTGCTGCGGGCTTGAGCATCCAAACCAGTGTATCTTTCATTTCACGCCAGAAACCCACGCTCTTTCTCCCTTGGGGAACAGTATAGCTGTATCAATATATTATGTCAATAATATCAATTTTAAGATAACAATATCAAGCTTTTATAATATTATCACGCGCCGTCATGCCAGACAGGGCATTGCGCGTATCCACCACCAGCTTTGCCTGTTGCGCAATCAAGGCGTAATCGACGTTATCATGGTTGGTCACGATAATGACCGCATCCTGCGCCGCCAGCGTTTCCGCCGTCAGCGGGACGGACGCCATGCCGGTAAAATCCGCATGCT
>CAYWIT010000002.1:0-11883 GCA_964458415.1 uncultured Rhodospirillaceae bacterium | reverse complement strand
TTGGCGGCACGACATCCACGTAGGGATCATGAAACGTGACTTCGGCTTTGCGCTGCCTGAAAAGATCAATCACGGCAAATGCGGGACTCTCCCGGATATCCGCCACATTCTTTTTATAAGCCATGCCGATGATCATGATTTTTGCGCCATTGAGCGCACGGGCAAACCGCGTATCCAGTGCTGCAGCGGTTTTATTGACGACATAGGCAGGCATGGAGATATTGATTTCTCCCGCCAGTTCGATAAACCGTGTTGCAATGCCAAATTCCCGCGCCTTCCACGTCAGATAAAACGGGTCGATCGGAATGCAGTGTCCGCCCAGACCGGGCCCCGGATAAAACGGCATATAGCCGAAAGGCTTGGATTTTGCGGCATCCACAACCTCCCAGATATCAATCCCCATGGCATCATAGATAACCTTCAGTTCGTTCACGAGCGCGATATTGACGGAGCGGAAAATATTTTCGGTCAATTTAACGGCTTCCGCCGTTTCAGCAGAAGACACCGCCACGGTTTTCACCAGAAACTGGTCGTACATGGTTTGCGCAAGCTTCAGCGCGTCGGCCCCCATGCCGCCCACGACCTTCGGAATGATCGCCGTATGATATTGCGGATTGCCGGGGTCCTCCCGCTCGGGCGAGAACGCCAGAAAAAAATCAACGCCGGATTTCAGACCGCTGGTCCGTTCCAGAATAGGCGCCACCACATCCCGCGTTGTACCGGGATAGGTCGTCGATTCCAGCACGATCAGTTGCCCGCGCCGGAGATGCGGCGCGATGGATTCCGCCGTCTTGATGATATAGGTCATATCCGGTTCACGGTTGCGATTCAGGGGCGTAGGAACGCACATCAAAATGGCATCCACCTCCGCCAGTTTTTCGAACCTGTCCGTTGGCAGGAATTTTCCGCTTTGAACAAAAGCGCTGACCTTGTCATTGTGGATATTGCCGATATAGGACACGCCCCGTTCCAGCTTTTCAATCTTGGAACGGTCAATATCAAACCCGATGGCTGAAAACCCCTTGTCGCACACCGCACAGATCAATGGCAGTCCGACATAACCCAGACCGATAACGCCTATTTTCGCCTTGCGATCAATAAAATTCGCGCAAAGTCTGGCAATATCCAGCGGCTGTGGCGATGGTGTATTTTTAAGACTTTGTAGCGACATTTCTTGAGCCTTCCTTCGGAAAGCCTGTTTCTAACACAGAAATACCGGAAATTAAAGGCGTTTCAGCGCCTTTTGCCCACGCCATAAGGCGAACGCAGACGGCGGCGCGGACGCTCTGGTTCCATCTCGTTTTGAGGCTTTTGATGAATAACGACTTCTTTTTTCAGGGGAAGATTACCCTGACCGGTTTTTTCCGCCCGTAAAATTTCACGCTCGATATCCACAAAAACATCATGCAGGGCAATAGCCTCCTCCAGCGGCAGCAAGGCAGAATCCTCCCGCAGGCGCTGGACATTTTTGCTGTTAAAGACCGTCAAAAAGCTCTTGTAATGGCCATTAACGCTTTTCTTTTCCCTGTCATCCCCTGAAAAACGGTCAAATACCATTTTCAACTGCTCCGCCGCTTCCAGAAGTGCCGGGGCCAGAGCCGTATGAATATGTTCCTGCATCGCCCGATCATAGGCGGAAACTTCGTTGAATATCCGCGCAATCCCCAACCGCGGCGTCACATCGGCCTTCCGCAGCTCGCGCCGCGCCAATCCGGTCACCGTCGTCTTGTGACGCTCCGCAATCGTGTCCAGCGTCGTCACCAACTGCCGGATGATCTTGCTTTTTTTCAGAGGATGGATGGCGCTCAAGGCCTGCTGCGCCGTAAACGAGGCATGGCCAATCTGGCGATCCAGATCATCCGTCCTGAAATTGACGCCATGCAGCGCATGATGCTTCGGTTGCGGCGGACAAACATATCCGGCATGAATGTCGTTCCGTACAGGTACCATCATCAAGACCCATCGCCCTTCTCCGGGCGGCGTGTCCGTCACGCGCTGGATATTGTTCAATTCATTTTTAAAAGTATGCACCTGCTCGGGCAGGAAGATCAAATTGCCAAAATGGTTCGTCCGGTACTTCGGGGAAGCCTCTGGAGGCTGATCCGGATCTGTTTCCTTGCTTTCCGCCCAAAGCCCGCAGCCGGAACGCTCAACGATATGATCAATACTGATATGATAAAGCTGGCCGTTGGCATCCGCAGGATCAAGCCCCTTCTGCATGCGTGCAATGCCCTTCTCGCAGATGCCGAGCTTCTTCAGGTCCTCCGCATGGTTTGCGGCCAGAAAGCGCAGAAAACGCGGACGGACGGAATACTCGTACTCGGTCTGAATCTGTGCATTGGCTTCCTGAGTTATCCGGTTATAAAACACCGGTGCCAGACGGAACCCTTCCGGCACCTCCTTCACCATCTCGTCAAAACGCTGCTGCTGGCGCTGTATATTTTTCAACGCATTGGAAATTTTTGACAGGGCTTTATTATTGTTCTCGACGACCCCGTCCGGTGAAATGTTGTCATTCGCCGCCGTAATCCGGTTTTGAAGGCGGGCTTCCTCGTTTTTGAGATTCTGATGGGTCGTTTTAATCAGATCGGCGACTGACGGAGCGGGAGGAAGCGGGCCTGCCCCTGCAAACTCCGGCGCGGAGGTTATTTTTGTAATCGTATCTGAGGATACTTTTATATCCAAAACGACACCGCCTTTGAAACTTTTGTAAACAAATGAACCTTACAGGATTCGCTTTACAAAAGCAATATGTTAATATTGTTTCTTTTTCAGCACGGCTGACAAGGTCACCGTGGCATGCACTTCCGTTGAAAGCATCAAAAGGGGCGCGGTCGTCATATGCCCGTATCCGTCGCTGATCCGCCCCGTCAGGGCATAGGGCGCGCTGAAATCATCAAAGGAGAGCTCGTAACGATGTTGATGAAGGCAGATAACACATTTATTTTCCTCTATCTGCAACGTGGCATCCGGCACAAAATGAAAATACCGGTCGACGCGATGCGGCCCCCTGACCGTCAGGGTATCGTAGCACTCGCATACCCCGGCTGCCGGATCGAACACGATTTCCCGCAGCGCATCAACGGGATCCGGCAGGCGGCGATATCCCGTATGCCCCGCCACAAGCCTGAAAACCGGTCCATTCTGATGAAAAGACACATCATACGGCCTGGCAACGGGCGCAATAGAAAACGGCCCCAAAATCGGCGCAATATCTTTTTTATCCACCACCAGACCATTGTGATAGGCGGCAGAACGAAAAAGCCGCCGTACCTTCAAATCCCCCGTATAGGTCGGGCACCCCGGATCCACCAATAACGGGTGCCCGTCCAGACAAAGCTCGAATGACAACAGATCGTTATGCCCCTGCCGGCCAACGTCCCCCGTATCAAACAGAAGATAATTTTTATCCTGACGGACCACCATCATCCCGCCCGCTGCATAATGGCGGGAAACGCTCTCCGCTGCCCGCGCTTGCAGGTTTTGAAAAGCATCAAGACCGCTTTCCCCCAATAGCCAGAACAGGGCGGGCGACAGGGGTTGATCGGCGATGGCCGCTTTGAGTCCCGAATCCTGAAACAGAACCGCTGCCAGCGCCAGCACACTCCCGTGATCCCGCGCCGGCTCCGGGCCAAAAGCAAAAATCCGGGACTCCTCCGTGTCTCCCCAGACAGGCCAGAGCCCGTCAGGGCGGCGGGTATCCGCCAGATAATGACAGGCCTTGCGCAGGCGTACCAAAGCTTCTTCCGGCAGCGGAATGTCCTGCCGCTGCATGACCAGCAGGCAAAACAGGAAAAGCTCCGTCACCAGACGATGCCCCTGCATGGATTTTTCGACGTGCAGGCCATCCGGCAAAAACTGCGCCAGCATCTCGTCCGCGATACGCTCCCGCGCCCGCGCCTGCCAAAGCGCCGCTTCGAGATCATGATCCGCCAGCAGGGACCCCGCCATAAACAAGGCAACAAGCTGCACGGCAAAGCCGCTCTCCCCCGTCTTGTGCCACGCCATTGTCCGCCAGAGAAAGGCCCCATGCGCGGATATCATCCGCAAAATCAGTCCCAGACGCTCCGGTGCAGCATCTCCTTGTATCGCCATGTCAAAAAGAAGAACCAGAGTCAAAAGACGCATGGCGGCTTCTGTCGGCTGCCAGTTGATCGACCGCGCCAGAGGATTTTCCCGCTCGAAATCTTCCAGCACGGCAAAGACGGATTCCATCCCGCCTTCGACCCCTTGGCTTTTTTCAAGAAGAGCAGACTGCATCGCAGGTTGCAAAAAGAGCAACCGGCCCAACTGCTGCGGATACTTCATATCGCAGGCAACGGTCTTTTTTGCCTTGTCACGAAACGACCTGAATTCCGCGACAGGCCAGACGTAGCTGTGGCGCCAGTCCTCCCGCCACGGCCACGGCCCTGTTTCAGGGAGGGGCTGATTGTAAATTGAAAATCGTCTGGCGCGCGCATTCGCGCCCAGTATCTGCAGTATCTTCTTGCTGGCAAGTTCACTTTCAAAAGCGTGGGCAAAAGCACCGATAGCCGTCGCTGCAATAAAAATCGAGCCTTTGAGCCGGTAGGCATTGGCAAAACGTCCGGCAGCGACGCCATGCCAGTTCTTGTCAATGGCAGCAGATAACCTCTCCCAGCCTTTCGTCCGCCCCAGCAGGAAAAGCCGGAATTCCCGCTGACTGCGGTCAACTTTGCCGCACACGCGCACGGACGCGCCCGTCATAGGCCATACCCTGCAAAAACAGGGACGAAATGGCGCTGCAAAGCCGCGTCAACCTCTGCCATTGAAGCCTGAACCCCCAGATCCTGCAATGATGTTACGCCATGCGTCCGGATGCCGCAGGGCACGATTCCGGCATAATGGGAAAGATCCGGATGAACATTAACCGCCAATCCATGAAAAGTGACCCATTTACGCACGCGCACGCCAATAGCGGCGATTTTTGCCTCGGTGCCCGATGGATGGCCGTAGCGCGTCATATCAACCCATATCCCGATCCTGTCCGCACGGCGTTCCCCCTTCACGTCAAAATCCGCCAGCGCCTGAATGATCCATGACTCCAGCGCCTGAACATAGAGGCGTAAATCCTGTTTTCTCTTCTTCAGGTCCAACATGGCATAAAGAACCCGCTGACCGGGGCCATGATAGGTATACTGCCCCCCGCGCCCGGTTTCGTAAACGGGAAAGCGTGAGTCCAGCAAGTCCCCCGCCTGTGCACTGGTTCCTGCCGTATAAAGCGGCGGATGCTCCAGCAGCCAGAACAGCTCCCCTGCGGTACCGGCGGAAATCGCCGCCACGCGCTCTTCCATGAGGCGCACCGCCGCAGGATAAGGGACAGCCTCGCATGTTGATAACCATTCCGGCCCGGTCATTTCTGATTTTTCTGCAAGACAACGCTGTTCCATGTCCTGATTTCTATAGCCACTGGCCTGAAATGAAAAGCCCCTCTTGACATATCCCTCTTCCCACTTTAAAAAATACATATCCCAAGGTACTGAAAGTTTTTTATTACAATATTCTGTAAAAATGCAGGAGCGGGTTCCTATGAAAAGGCTATTTCAGAAATTCTCCAGAAAACCGCCAAATTCATTCGACCAGGTCGCTGAAATGACCACGCGCAAGCTTCCTGTTCCCGATCTGGAAGGGACAGATATCTATATCCGTTTCAACGCTGAAAAAAGCAAAGAAGGCTACTGGACCATCTCCAGCAAAACAAACCTTAAAAATGTCACGGCAGGCCTTCAGGCCATAGGCCGCGCCTATCAGGCCGCTGTTCAAAAGCATTTCGGCGCCCATGTCGAAAAATACAAGGATCTGGCCCTCAACTTCGATACGGCCTACCTGATCCTTCGCGACATGGAAGAATCACTCCTGAAATACAATAACTCCCCTGCCGGAGAAGAACCGGCACGGCATTATATGGGGGCCTATCGCCTGCTACCGCAGCAGTTCCGCGAGGGGCTGGATGATCTGGCGCATAGCCGGACGGAAAAGCTCGGCGAGATCCTGCCGCCCAAATCCGGGACTGCCTCGGCGGCCGGAAAAGCCGCTACGCCGAAAAAACCGGATGGCCCAGCCCTGAATTAGGCTCAGGACCTATACAGTCCTGCGCTTTACAGCAACGGCTCGCTTATTCTGACTGACGGATTTTCTCTGCTGCGCACTGCGCCGCATCCTGAAAGGGGAATAGTACCAGCGACGCGCCCTTTTTTCGCAACATCGCTTCCTCTGCAGGTTTTTCGGCTGAAACCGCGATTCTGGCGGTACAGCGATGGTGATGCAAGCCTTCAATCAGCATCAGGCGCACATCATTCCCCCGCACCCCCTGATCATGCTGCGGCATCGCGGAGATAACCCATTTCAGCCGCCTGAGCGGAAGAGATCCGATAAACTCATGATCGCAAGCATCCCCATAGACCGTTTCAAAACCGGCGGCAGCCCAGCGTCTGACCTCGTCTGGGTTGAAATCCACAACCAGCAGGCGAACACCGTCTTTTTTCAAATGCTGCGCTATCGCGGATCCGTAGCGCCCCATGCCAAAAAGAATGACGTCATATTGCCGGTCATCTGCAGTATCATCAAAAACAATCCCCTTTTCTCCGGCCCGCTCGAATGCGCCAAGCCACGGCTCCAGCCATTTGAACAGCTGATGAGAATAGGTGATCATGTATACTGAAAGCGCGATTGTCACCAGCCCGACCATCGTCACCAGCCCCAAGGCTTCGGCATTAACATGCCCCAGCGTCATTCCCATGGCGATAAAGATCAATGAAAATTCGCTGATTTGCGCGACTGTCAAACCGGCCAGAAACCCCGTCCGCTTCCGATACCCCATATACCGCATGATAGCCATGACAATCAGGGGGTTTCCAACCAGCACAAAAACAGAAAAAACAATGGCTGGTAAAAGCTGGTCCCCCAGCATCCGCAAATCAAGCTTGGCGCCAAGGGCAATAAAGAAAAACAGTAACAGGAAATCGCGCAAAGAGGCCAACCGCGCAACGATAGCCTCCCTGAAAGGCGTTGAGGCCAGAGATACACCGGCAAGAAGACCTCCCAGCTCCTTGCTGAAACCAAAGTGATCACCAAGGGCTGCCAGCAGTGCCGCCCAGCCTATCGAGAAGGTGACAAGCAATTCAGGAGAATGCGCGATCCTGCCAACAAGACGATTTGCGGCATAGCGGATGAAAAATGCGACAAATGCCAGCATGATCATGCCATATAAAAACACCGCTCCAATCTGTCCAAGTATGCTTGCCTCCGACTGGGTGCCGATACCAAAGGCGGAGAGAACCATCATCGCCACCACGACAAACAAATCCTGTACAATCAGAAACCCGATGGCAATACGGCCATGAAGAGCATCAACTTCCTTCTTGTCCGACAAAAGCTTGACAATAATAATGGTGCTGGAAAATGTCAGAGCCACGGCAACATACAGCGCTTCAATGGCATCCAAGCCGAGCGCCAGACCGATAAGGAATCCGAAAGCGGAAGTAAACAGCACCTGCCCCAATCCAGTTGCAACCGCAACCCTCCCCAAAGTCCGTACGAGCTGCACATCAAGCTTCAACCCGACAAGGAACAGCAACACGGCCACACCCAGCTCTGACAGAAGCTCGATGTTCTGGTGCGACTGCACGATATTCAAAACGGACGGCCCCGCCAGCACACCGACCGCAATAAAGCTGACGATCATCGGCTGCCGCAGCAGGAGCCCGACAAATCCCGCCACTGCGGCAAGAGCCACAAGAGCAGTCAGTTCATAAAACGGCGAAGTGTGTATAATGCTTAAATCCATAGGCGCCCGTTCACTGGAACTAATAAGCCTTTACCGAAGATACGAACCCCGGTGGCTTGAGCGCCAGCAGGGAACAGCCGATGTTCTGAAGAATATTTTCTGCGGTGTTTCCTATGGTGAAACTGGCCAGGCCAATTCGTGCCACAGTGCCCATGACAAGAACGTCTACCTTTTCGCTTTCGACAAATGCCGGCAACGCATGATCCGGCTTCCCCCTGACATGATGAACCCGTACTTTCCCGCCTATCCCGGATTTGCGAATAACGCTTTCCAGAGCGGCGCGGTGGGCATCTTTTGTCTGCAACAGGATATCCTCCATCTTTTCGTCTGTCATATTGCTCCACAGGCTGTGCCGTAGATACTCTTCAAATTCAAACTCCCAGCAGGAAATGATATCAAGCCCGTCACTACATGTATCTGCAAGGGCGCGGGAAACCTGTAGCAATCTGAGGGACAGCTCCTCGCCTGCCGGTTCTTCATTCTCCGGATCTATGGCCACGGCGACGCGCATTTCTCCCCTGTGCCGGGAAATCGGACGTGCCAACCAAACTGGACAGGGAGATTTACGCAGCAACCCCATATCAAACGCCCTGAAACCCTTGTGGTCCTCACGTTCCTCGGCCTGCTTGATCACAAGGTCATGTTCATCACGCAGCACCCGTTTTATGATATCAATAACTGGCGATTTGCTGTTCTCGAATTCAAAGGTGATGGCCACATCCGTCGCCGAAAGTCCCAGCATATTTTGCACTTTGCCGATAGAATCCTGTAGTTGTTGCAACAGGACTTCCTCGTATTTTTGTTTGTATTCTGCAATTGATGACGGGAACTCTGGGCACAGGATCAGGGCGCGCAGAGCAGCCCCGCTATTATGGGCGATACTCAATGCCTGTTTCAGGCTTTCGGTTTCATCGCAGATCCCTTGGCTGACGAACAAAATGTTACGAAAATTTCTCATGAATGCCCCCATATTATGCAGAGATAATTACAAGTGCCCCACAATACACTAAATGTTAATACGTGTCTTAAGGTAATTACGGCGCTACAATCTGCATATTGTCATAATTATATATTGGGCTATAGAGCCCTTGCCTTTCCCCCGACTCTCTGCTACTGCAATACGCTGATCTACCTCATGACAGTGCGGTCGTGGCGGAATTGGTAGACGCGCAGCGTTGAGGTCGCTGTGGGGCAACCCGTGAAAGTTCGAGTCTTTTCGACCGCACCATTTTCCTGAAATCTTTTTCAAAATCGGCTTTGTGTCAAATTGACCAGAGCCGCCATATGATATAGATTTGACATCATGGAAAATCCGGAAAAATATCCTCTGCTGGAAAAGGCCCTGCGCGAACAGACGATGGTTTTTGCGCACTTCGATGAAGGGCTGCCCCCGGAACTAGAACAAGCCACACGCCGCGCCGTCGCCGTTCTTGAATCCTGTCTCGACATGCCAAAGAATTTTAAAGAAGACGTGATGACCGCGAGCGTTCTGATGAACTGCCCGCCCTATATCATGCTCAAGTCACAGCGCTTTGCCGACGACTATAATCCGCATATTCAATCCATGCTGAATCATCACATCAACGGCGAAGGCCTGACAGGTTCAGATGAAGGGCTGGTTCAAATTTATGGCGCCCTGTTTATTGCCCATGGCGAAAATTTTCTGGCCAAAATAAAGAATATTCATGATGCAGACCCACACTGGATTGAAGATGTGCGCGAAAGCATCGAGGAATACCGCGCCGACCGTCTGGACATCGAATCCAGAATCGCCCCACGGCTTCTGGCCCTTGAAAAAAACGTCATGAATGAGATGCTGACAACGCTGTGTAAAATTACCGAACAACAAAAAAAATCATTGCCAAAGCCTAAAAAGAACAACGGGCCCTCCTTTTAAAGGAAAGGAACGAGCATGTTTCCGAATTTTAAAAACCGGACGGATGCCGGGCAGAAACTCGCGGAAAGTCTAAAAGAATACAAAGCGGCAAAAGACACCCTTATTCTGGCCCTGCCCCGGGGCGGCGTTCCCGTGGCCGATGCCGTCGCGCAAGCCCTTGGCCTGCCGCTGGATGTCTGTATCGTCCGCAAGCTGGGGGTCCCGGAAGAAGAGGAGCTTGCCATGGGCGCGATTGCCGCCCCACAAGGGCAATATCTCAATCGCGATATTATTACCTCCATGCATATCCCGCAAAAACTTATTGACGCGGCGATTGCCCGCGAAACAGTCGAACTCAACCGCCGCAACACGCTCTACCGTCAAGACAAACCTGTCCCCAAAATGACGGGAAAAACCGTCATCGTTGTTGACGACGGCATTGCCACCGGCGCCACCATGCAGGCTGCAATCATATCCTTGCGACAAGCTGGCGCTAAAAAAATTATCTCTGCCTTGCCGGTGGGATCATCCGCGGCCTGCATAGAGCTAAGCACCATCGCTGACAAGGTCATCTGCCTGCACCAACCAGAGCCTTTTTACGGTGTCGGTCAATGGTATCAGGACTTTTCACAAACCAGCGATTCAGAAGTACAGGATATCCTGAAGAAATACGGCTAACCGTTTTGCTCAACCATTACCCTGCTCCAGCTTATTCAGAAAACTTTCCACCTTGGCGATTTCATTTTCCGAGAAAACGGTGACGCCATTTTTTCTTAACAACTCTACAGTGACGCCATTACCGGATATCCGCCGACCACTGAAGGCTCCATCAGAAATTTCATGCGACCCGCAGGAAGGACTGCCTTCTTTCATGATCGCGAGCTTGATATTGTGTTTTTTTGCGAGGGCCAGCATCTCATTCGCGCCCCGGACAAAATATGCCGTTACATCACCGCCATTTTTTTTAAGCACATGCGCTGTCTGGTCAAAAACCCCTGCCGCCCCACCGATACCTGAAATTTGCGCTGCAGGACGCGGTATAGGAAGGCCCCCTGCCACTTCAGGGCAGCCAGACACCAAACGCCCCTCTTTCTGCCACTGCACCAAAAGAGGATGCGCCAGAAAATTCGAGCCCCCGTCGTATGTCACTTCCGCACCCAAGAGGCAGGCGCTGATAAGTATTTTTTGTTTTATGAACACGGCGTTCTCGGCGCTTTCTTCCGACATATTTCTATCCTTATAATCAAGCTTCATTGGAGAAGCGCTAAATCAGCTTTCTTCTTATAGTGTAGCATTGGCATTGGATCTCAAAATAATAGCGGAAATAGGATTATGTTAAATACATTAAACGAGCCCACTTGTTTTTAGTTGACAGAATATAAAGTGCGTATTATGCATATGTAATATTTTACAAAACATAGCATACGGAGAAAAAAATGAGCGACTCGTCACGGAAAAAAAAGGAACTTCGCCTTGCTTCGGCAAAAGCAGAACTTATCGTCGCCTTGGCCGATGTCAGCGATCGATTGCAATCGGAAGGCTATCAATTCGAATTCAGACAGGATAAAAATTATCATGGATACTTTATACTAAAAGTATCAGCGCCGGGCGCTACAAACTGTTACGAAGGAAACTTCATTTTTCTTCCGGGCCGCCTAACGGATATTTTTCGTAGCAGTGCTGAACGCGGCAGCCATATTCGCCATTTTATACCGGTTCCTGTCTGCATAGACGGTCTGCATGGTACAATGGCAAGCTACAGACTACCGTATTATATTCTCAACGAAACAGGAAAGAACGAACTCATCCAGAGAATAAAAAACACTGTCGGTCTCGACACCCTGCGCATGTTTCAGGCGGCCTCGGCAACGGCCTCAAAAGATAAAAAAACTTCTGATCAACGCCCGCAATTCTGAATCCGCTCTACAAAAACAGACCGGAAATTACATGCCGAATTTTTCCTGAAGCTTTTTATCAAGGAAAGCCTCGACCTCCTGTGCGCCGCTATAAGGTTTGCAATACGAAACCGGCGCATACCCGTTAAATTCAGGATGCGGCGTTGCCATCCAGCTACGGGCTTTCGCCACGTCGCCATCATGCCATTTTACGGCCTTGTTAAAAATGTCGCTCATAATATTGCCATTATAATGTAATACCCCCTAAGAATAGAGGTGTTCAGAAGTAGAATTTTCCATTAACTTGC
>CAYWIT010000001.1:0-250369 GCA_964458415.1 uncultured Rhodospirillaceae bacterium | reverse complement strand
AGAACTGGATTGCGAAAACGCCTTGGGCGGAATTTCTGGCCGAAACGCCGGAAACGCGCTCCAATACGTCCATCTGCTTCAAGGTCGTGGACCCGTGGTTCACCGCAAAAGACATCGAGGCACAGCTGAAAATTATCAAGGAAACGGAAAAACTGCTGGAAAAGGAAGGCGTCGCCTATGAGGTCGCCAACCACCGTGACGCCCCCGCCTCCTATCGCCTGTGGGGCGGTGCTACTGTGGAATCCTCAGATATCGCCAGCGCGCTGGAATGGATCGACTGGGCCTATCAAAGCATCCGCGCGCAGGAACAGGCCAAGGCAGCGTAACTATTTTAATAAAAAAGGTGTGTAAAAATGACAGCAAAACCAAAAGTCCTCATCAGCGACAAAATGAGCGCGCAGGCGGAACAGATTTTTAAGAGCCGCGGGATCGAAGTCACCATTAAAACCGACTTCAAACCAGAAGAGCTCTGCGAGGCGATTAAAAATTACGATGGACTGGCGGTGCGCTCTTCTACCAAAGTCACGGCAGAGATTCTAAAATCCGCCGCCGGAAAGCTGAAGGTCATCGGTCGCGCAGGCATCGGCATCGATAACGTGGACGTGCCGACAGCAACACAAAGCGGTATTGTCGTCATGAACACGCCCTATGGCAACTCCATCACCACGGCGGAACATACCATTGCGCTGCTTCTGGCGCTGGCGCGGCAAATTCCTTCAGCCAATGCCTCCACCCATGCCGGAAAATGGGAAAAATCGAAATACATGGGCACGGAACTGTTCGGCAAAACACTGGGCATCATCGGCTGCGGCAACATCGGTTCCATCGTCGCCGACCGCGCGCTCGGCCTGAAAATGAAGGTTATCGCCTATGACCCCTTCCTCTCGCCGGAACGCGCCGTCGAACTTGGCGTCGAAAAGGCCGAGCTGGATGACGTGCTGAAACGTGCCGATTTCATTACGCTCCACACTCCGATGACCGAGCATACCAAGGGGATCATCAATGCCGCCGCCATCGCCAAAATGAAAAAAGGCGTGCAGATCATCAATTGCGCGCGCGGCGGACTGGTCGTCGAGGCGGATCTGAAAATGGCGCTCGACAGCGGTCATGTCGCAGGCGCGGCACTGGACGTCTTCGAGGAAGAGCCCGCCAAAACCAATCCGCTTTTCGGTCATGACAACGTTGTCTGTACGCCGCATCTGGGCGCTTCAACAGCAGAAGCGCAGGAAAACGTCGCATTGCAGGTCGCCGAACAAATGGCCGATTTCCTGCTACAGGGCGCCGTGTCCAATGCCGTCAACATGCCCTCGGTCAGCGCCGAGGACGCGCCCAAACTGAAGCCCTATATGAAGCTGGCCGAACAGCTCGGCAGTTTCGCCGGACAACTGGTGCAGGACAGCGTCAGGGAAATCGTCATTGAATACGAAGGGCATGTCGCAATGCTCAACGTCAAGCCGCTGACTGCCCTGATCCTTGCCGGTTTCCTCAAGCCCTCGATGGAGGGTGTGAATATTGTCAGCGCGCCCCTCAAGGCAAAAGAGCTCGGTATCGCCATCAGCGAAACAAAACGCGAGAAAGCAGCGGATTACCAAACGCTCGTTCGCGTCACGGTCAAAACACCGGCGGGAGAAATCAATCTTGCCGGAACCGTCTTTGGTGGCGAACACCCGCGCATCATCGATATCAACGGCGTGCCTGCCGAAGCGGCGATCGGCAAGGAAATGCTTTATATCCTCAACCTCGACCAACCCGGCTTGATCGGTGCCGTTGGAACCATCCTTGGTGAAAACAAGATCAACATCGCCGACTTCAATCTGGGGCGCATTCCCGGCAAGAACAAAGCGGTGGCGCTGATCTCGGTTGATGATCCGATCACCGAAAAGGTGATCGCCGCCATCGGCAGACTATCGCAGGTCGAACGGGTGCAAGCGCTGAAGTTTTGATAAAATTGTAATAAAATCATGTTTGTCAAACACTTCGGAGTCTTGTAGTATAGAAAAATGAAGGGGCTTTATTCTTTCATTGTTGTCGCTTGCGCCTGTTTGCTGAGCCCCGCGCTTCCGGCATCCGCCGTGCAGCAACCGGAACAGCAGCTCCATGTCGCCAAAGTACATGTTACAAAATCCGAACGCCGGCTGGATCTTATCGGGGATCAGGGGCAAATTCTCCGCAGCTATAAAATAGCCCTCGGCCAAAGCCCCGCTGGCAACAAGACAGAACGCGGCGATGGAAAAACACCGGAGGGCAGCTATTACATTGACGCCCGCAATCCGCGTAGCGACTATCACCTCTCGCTCCGGATATCCTATCCGGACAAATCGGATGTCAGGCGTGCGCAGAAACTTGGCACCGACCCCGGCGGGGATATATTCATTCATGGCCTGCCGAACGGGAAAAGCTGGATGTATTGGAAATACAATAATAAAAAAGACTGGACACAAGGCTGCATCGCCGTAGAAAATGATGCTATAGAAGAGATATATACGCTCGTACAGGATGGAACCCCCATTCTGATCAAGCCCTGACCCCATGGAGGATACCATCGCCCCGACACCCAAGAAGGCAGCGCCCCGCAAAACCGCAAAAGCGCCTGCAAAAATCACAAAAGCCGCAAAAACAGTGAAAAGTGCGCCAACCAAAGCCGCTAAAACTGTTAAAAAGCCTGTCAAAACGGAAAAAGTAACAAAATCACCCGTAAAAAAGACGGCAGTGACTAAAAAAGAAGCTCCGGTGAAGAAAACCCTTAAAGCCGTGCCGCTGCCGAAAGAACCAAAAACAGCAAAGGCGGCAAAAACAGATATCCTCTCCATCATTCTGGGCTCTCTGGATCAGGATAAGGGCGAAGATATCGTTTCCATTGATCTTGGCGGCAAGTCCTCCATTGCGGATTACCTCGTCATTGCTACCGGCCGTTCCACGCGCCATGTTTCCTCTATGGCGGAAAAGCTGCGGGATCGCCTTGCCAAGGAAGGCATCAAGGCTAAATTAGAAGGACAACGTACCGGAGACTGGGTCATTGTCGATGCTTTCGATGTAATTGTACATATCTTCCGCCCTGAAGTCCGGTCTTTCTATAACCTGGAAAAGCTCTGGGGTGCTGATTTTTCAACGATGGATTACACACTCTACAAATAGGTGTAACAGTTTGAAAATACGGATCATCGCTGTTGGAAAACTGAAATCCTCCCCTGCGCTGGATCTCTGCACTGAATACATGAAACGTATGAGCTGGACAGTCAGCCTGCGCGAGATTGACACGCCAAAAAGCGCCACGCCGCCACAAGAAAAACCGCATATTCTGAAACATATTCCGGATAACGCCTTTCTGGTAGCCCTAGATGAACGCGGCGAAACGCTGACCAGTCCGCAATTTGCAGAAAAAATGGAAAAATGGGCCGGACAGGCTCCGGCAAACGAAATCTATTTCCTTATCGGCGGCGCGGACGGAATTGATCCGGAAATTCGGCAAAGCGCAAAATTTCTGCTCTCCTTCGGTAAACAAACTTGGCCTCATATGCTGGTTCGGGTTATGCTGTTAGAGCAGGTTTATCGTGCCCAGCAGATTATATCGGGGCACCCGTACCACAGGGCGTGAAATGAACAGGGGAATACAGGGGAGCATCCTATTTTCAGCAACAGCTGTTGCTGTCCTGATTTTTTTTGCCCCCGCCAGCACCTTTGCCGATGATCCTAAAAAATCCCTTGCCGAAAAACAGGCCCAACACGCCGCGCTGGAGAAAAAAACCGAGAAGCTGGGCGCCGAAGTTGGAAAACTGAAATCAACACTTGTCAACACGTCAAAGGATATTCGCGCCACCGAAGAAACGCTGTCCGCGACAGACAGAAAATTGCAGTCCCTGCGCCAGCGAAAGAAAATATACGTGGAGCAGTTTCAGGACGACCAGAAAAAACTGGGCGGTTTTGTCACCGCCGCCCAGAAACTGCGCCGCACGCCGCCGCCGCGGCTGTTTCTGCAGGATGACCCGCTTGACATTGCCCACGCTTCGACGGTCATAAAATCGGTTATTCCCGTACTAGATCAGCGCTCCGGCCTGCTGAAGAAAAAACTGGCAGAAATCGACAGCATTGAAAGCGCGATTGACGATGAGCTCGGGAAAAGAGCACGGGAACTGACCTCCCTGAACAAAAAAGAAGAAGAACTTTCCCGCCTTCTGCAGGAACGGCAGGCCCTATACCGGCAAACAGAAAACGAGCGAAAAGAGCAGGAAGCCCAGATCAAAAAACTGGCCGCCGCCGCCAAGAATCTCGACGACCTGATGGAAAAGATGGATCAGATAAAGCCAGGCCGCAAGCCGGCACAACTGGCTCTGACTCCGCTCGACAGGAAAAATGCCGGAAGCCCCCTGCCGAACGTCGCCCTACCCGTCCATGGCACCCTTCATACCTCATTCGGAGAAACGGATGATCTGGGCGCCAAAAGCGAAGGGATTACCCTTGTCTCCCGGCAAGGCGCTCCCGTCATCTCGCCGCTGCCGGGAACGGTCCGCTTTGCCGGCCCCTTTCAGAAATACAAGCAAATCTTGATTATCGAGCATCAGGGCGGCTATCATAGCCTTATCGCCGGACTGGGACGCATCGACACCGTTGTCGGCGCGACACTGGCGGCAGGAGAGCCTGTCGGCATGACCGAGACAGTATCGACGAGCCCCCAGGTCTATTATGAACTTCGCCAGAACGGCAAGCCCGTCAACCCGCAGAAATCACTTATCACAAACCGCAAGCAGGAAAAGAGCTGAACATGTTGAACAAAAAAAATCTTAAAACCGCATCTGCCATCGCTCTTGTACTTGCGCTGACATCTTTCACCGTTCTTGCCGCCCCGCTCGAAGAGCGTACATCCGGCGAAAACATTGTCACCGATACCTACAAGGCGCTCAATCTTTTTGGCGACGTCTTCGAGCAGGTTCGCGCCAACTATGTCGAACCGGTTGAAGACAAAAAAATTATCGAATACGCGCTTAATGGCATGCTTGCCAACCTCGACCCACATTCGGGCTATATGAACGAGGAAGAAACGAAATCGATGAGCATCCAGAACAAAGGGGAATTCGGCGGCCTTGGCATCGAGGTCACAATGGAGAACGGGCTGGTGAAGGTCGTCTCTCCCATTGACGATACGCCCGCCGCCCGTGCCGATGTGCAATCAGGGGATCTGATCGTTGAAATCGACGGCAACCAGGTCATGGGGATGACCTTGTCCGAAGCCGTCGAGAAAATGCGCGGCAAGCCCGGAACGGAAATCTCCCTGCTGATCGTGCGTCAGGGCGCCAAAGAGCCCCTGCGGCTGAAAATCATCCGCGATATTATCCAGATCCGCTCCGTGCGGTCCCATGTTGAAAACGGCAATATCGGCTACATCCGCGTTACCACTTTCAATGCCCAGACATTTCCCGGCCTTAAAAAAGCCTTTGAAAGCATCAAAGGCGAAGCCGGTGGCAAACTGATCGGCTATGTTCTCGATTTACGCAACAATCCGGGCGGATTGCTGGATCAGGCGATTGCTGTCTCCGATGCCTTCCTCGACAAGGGAGAAATCGTTTCAACGCGCGGGCGCAACCCTGACGATACCCGGCGGGATTATGCGACTTCCGGCGATATGGCCGACGGCCTGCCCATTGTCGCGCTGATCAACGGCGGCTCCGCTTCCGCTTCCGAAATCGTGGCGGGCGCCTTGCAGGACCACAAACGCGCTATCCTGATGGGGACGCAATCCTTTGGCAAAGGCTCCGTGCAAACATTGTTCGACGTCCCCGGCGGTGGCTCTATCCGCCTGACGACGGCGCGTTATTTCACGCCATCCGGTCGCTCCATTCAGGCAAAAGGCATCACGCCCGATATCACTGTCGAGAAGGCAAAAGTCGTCACGGAAAAAGAAGGCTTTATGAATCTCCATGAAGCGGACCTGAAAGGCGCTCTGGAGAATCCGGATGCGGAGAAGAAAGACGCCGCTCCGACGCTTCTGCCGGACTCTAAAAAAGACGGCAAAAAGAAGGACGATAAAAACAAGGATAAATCATCCGGCGCCAAGGATGACAAGGAAGGCCAGGAAACAAAGGCACAGGATGACTACCAGCTGATCCGCGCCATTGACCTTCTGCAGGGCATATCCCTTTACAAGAGCGGAGACAGGCCCGGTGACAACATCGTTCAGTCATCCGAAACGCCGCCTGCTGCAACAGGGAAATAGACCGCACAATGCTGAAAAAGTGGACAGCATTCTATTCCTCTCTCCCGCCCCTTTATAAAAAAAGGCTTTATCAGGGCATTGCGCTGTATGTCCTGTTGACAGGCGCAACAGTCGGATGGGTATGGCGCAACGCCGCAGAAACCGCCCAGGAATGGCACAACCGCATTCCCGCGGCGGAATCCCCCGTCACTACTGTTTTTCTGACGCCGCAATTGACAGAGGGAGGGCAACCGGATGATTTTGACGCCAAGCCTCCGACAAGCACAGCAGAGTCCCCCGAAGGAAAAGTATCCCTGATCATGACGGATATGGGTCTGTCGGCCTTTTCTACCGAGCGCGCCATCAAGGACCTGCCGCCGGAAGTCACCCTCGCTTTCTCTCCTTATAGCCCGGAACTTCCGGACTGGCTGGAAAAAGCCCATCAGGCCAAAAGAGAAACGCTGATCCTCCTCCCGATGGAACCCTATTCCTATCCGAAAGATGACCCGGGGCCAAAAGCTTTACTGACCCGCTATAGCGAAAAAGAAAATACGGCACCGCTGACATGGGCGCTTGACAAGGATCCGCAGGCGCTGGGACTGACCAACTTCATGGGTTCAAAATTTCTCGGCGACAAGAAAAGCATCCTGCCGGTTTTCAAACATCTCCGCGCAAAGAACAAAGCCTTCATCGAAGTCTCCGCCAGCGGGCTGGCGCAGGCAACGGCCCCAGCGGCGGAAAGCGGGGTTTCCTATGCCGCCGCAGATATCCTGATCGATAATAACGCCGATGAAAAAGATATCCGGCAGCAACTATTCGCTCTTGAAAAAATAGCCCGCGATAAAGGTACAGCGATCGGCGTCATCCAACCCTATCCGGTCACATTCAATGCCGTCAAGCTGTGGGCTGAAACGCTTGAACACCGGAATGTCCGGCTGCTCCCCCTGAGCAACATGCTGCAGGAAAAGACGAAAGAACAGGAATAATGCCAAAGTTTACCCCGGATGACAGACCTTATCGCCCCGGGGTCGGCATTGTCCTGTTCAATCCCTTCGGTCATATTTTTGTCGCCGAACGTCTGGACAACCCGGGAGCATGGCAAATGCCCCAAGGCGGAATCGATGAAGGAGAAGATTTGGAAACCGCCGTTTTCAGGGAAATGGAAGAGGAAATCGGCACCCGCAACGCCCGCATTCTCGGCATGATGGAGGAATGGCTCCACTATGAATTTCCGGAGCGGACTGCCGCAAAGCTATGGAACGGAAAATATCGCGGCCAAAAACAAAAGTGGATCGCCCTCGAATTCCTCGGCACGGATGCCGACATCAATCTGATGGCGCACACACATCCTGAATTCAGCCGGTGGCAATGGGTGGCCCTGCCGCAGCTTCTTGATTTTGCCGTTCCCTTCAAGCGTAAGGTCTATGCACAGGTCATTGATGCCTTCCGGCATCACGCCATTGGGCGCCCCTGAGAAATCAGGGATTCAACGGAGACCAGGCCGGATCCGAGCCGTCCAGTGGCAAAGGAACCCGTGTCTCGTTAAATCCGGTCAGGTCGATTGTATAGATTTTTGCAGCACGGCTTGTGCCCCGCGCTCCTGCCGGTGATTCCTTGAAATAAGCCAGCACGCGGCCATTCGGCGCCCAGGTAGGCCCTTCAACGTGAAACGCTTCGGTGATCAGGCGTTCGCCACGGCCATCCGGACGGATAACACCGATGTAAAAACGGCCCTTCAGCATTTTAGTAAAAGCGATCAGATCCCCGCGTGGCGACCAGACAGGGTTGCCGTAACGCCCTTCGCCAAAAGTGATGCGCCGCACGCCGGAACCATCCCCGTTCATCACATAGATCTGCTGCGAGCCGCCACGATCAGATTCGAAGGCAATGGACTTTCCATCCGGCGCATAACTCGGACTGGTATCGATAGACGGATCACGTGTCAACTGCGCCACCCCACGATTACGCAGATCCATCGCATAAATATCCGAATTACCGTTTTTGGACAGACTCATGATGACCTTATTGCCATCTGGAGAGAAGCGCGGCGCGAAGGTCATGCCCGGAAAATCACCCAGCACTTCCTGACGTCCGGAATCGATATCATAGAGATAAACCCGCGGCTTGTTGTTGTAATAAGCCATATAGGTGATTTGCTGCGCCGTCGGCGAGAAGCGCGGCGTCAGCACAAGCGCCTGACCATCCGTCAGAAAGCGATGGTTAAATCCATCCTGATCCATGATCGCCAGACGCTTGACGCGCGCATTGGCAGGCCCTGTTTCAGAAATGTAAACCAGACGGGTATCGAAATATCCTTCCTCGCCGGTGATGCGTTTATAAATGGCATCGGAAATAATATGCGCGATGCGGCGCCAGTTGGTCGGCGTCGTCATATAAGCGGTGCCAACCATTTGCTGCTCGGCAAAAACATCCCACAACCGGAATTCCACCCGCGTGCGGCCATCGCCTGTCTTGCTCAGAACCCCTGTCACCAGCGCCTGCGCGTTCACGGCGCGCCAATCCCCAAAACGCGGTGTCTCGCCCATCGTCGCGGTATTTTCTATGAAAGCCCTTTGATCCAGAGGTCGGAACAGGCCAGAACGTTTCAGATTGTTACCGATCACCTCGACCATTTTGCGGCCCAGCTCATTATCCTCCGCCGACTTGCCGGCAAAATCGGGAACGGCGATCGGCAAAGGCTTGACCTCGCCGCGAGTCACGTCGATTTTCAACTCGGCTTGCGCGGGCGTAACGAAAACGCACAGCGCGAACAACGACAGAATGGCAAAAAAATGTTTCATGTTCTCTCTCCCTGCGACGCCAGCCTCAGAACATCTGGCTGGGATCAAACGTCACGGTAACTGTTTTCCACGTATCATATTTATCAGGCGGCAACTGAAAAGGCGAGCACAAAGGATTGCGCACCGCCCGCATGGCGCTATCCGCCGCCGCACGGAAAAAACTGTCGGAATTATAACGGGATACATCGACAATCCGCGCCTCGCGCAGCGTCCGGTCCGGGTTGATAACCATAAATATCTCAACCCGGAGATTTTCCGCATCCTTGGCGCCAAACGGCACGTTCCAGCAAGTTTCCAGTTGATGGCGCAGGGCATCCTCCTCGCTCATCGTCATTTTTTCGCCCAAAGGCGCATTCTGCCCGTCAGCTGCGGCCGCCTTTTCATCCAGCTTCAAATCTGGTTGGTCGGTGGGCACAGAAGGCGTTTCCTGCGGATCGGCAAGGTTTTTCAGGACCGAGGAAAAATCCCGCTGCGGCTCCGGCGGGGTTTCTTTCTTTTTTTCCTCTTTTTTCTTTTTATCCTTCTTTTTTTCCGGCAGGACGTTTTCATCCGTCACTTCCGCCTTGTCCTTTTTCGGCTCTATTTTCTTCTCTTCCTGCTTGGGCGGTTTTTGCACCGGCGCCACAGGCTCACTGGCCGTATTTTTGGCGGCTGGCGGCGGTTTTACAGGGTTCGGTTTATCTTTCTCCTGTTTTGGTGCCGGTTGCGGGGAAACCTTGTTTGTTTCCGTCACCTTGGAAATATCCACCAACTCGACCGAAACCGGCGGCGGAATCACGAAATCCTTTTTCAGCCATGGCCAGGACACCATCGCGACCAGAAAAATCGCGATATGAAATACTGCCGATATGCCGATAGCACTTCTCTTCACAAAACAATGACCCTAGTTCCTGCGTGTCGTTGGATCCGTCACCAACGCGATCTTCGTAAATCCTGCAGCATTGACAGCCGCCATAACCTCCATCACCTTGCCGTAATCAATCTGCTGATCCGCCTTGATATAAATGCGACGATCCGGCGCTTCCAGCGCAATCGCCTCCAGCAAGGCCACCAGACGGGCCAGTTCGACCTTTGTTTCCCCCATGTAAATGCGCCCCTTGGCATCGAGGGAAACTTCCAGTGGCGTATTATCCTGTTGACTGATCGCCTTGGCCTTGGCTTTGGGCAGATCGACCGCCACGCCCGCCGTCAGCAAGGGCGCGGTGATCATGAAAATGACCAACAGCACCAGCATGACATCGACAAACGGCGTCACATTGATTTCCGCCATCACGCCATGCGCACGACGCCGGCCCCCGCTCCGTCCGGCAAGTTTGGCGCCCATCAACCGCGCCCCTGCTGTTCAAGATGCCGTCCCAGAATGGCGCTGAATTCAGAAGTAAAGGCATCCATCCGGTCCTGATAACGCCCAAGATCGGTCGAGAATTTGTTATAGGCGACGACGGCGGGAATAGCCGCGACAAGGCCGATAGCCGTCGCAAACAGGGCCTCAGCAATACCGGGAGCAACCACGGCCAGACTGGTATTCTGCGACCCGGCAATAGCCGAGAAACTGTTCATGATGCCCCAGACCGTGCCAAACAGCCCGACAAAAGGCGCCGTCGAACCCACCGTCGCCAGAAAGGCCATGTACCGCTCCAACACATTGATTTCACGATTGATCGACGTCGACATGGCGCGATCGATCCGCTGTTGCAACCCGGCACGCAAATCGCCGTCAAAGCGGGCCGTGCCTTCCACCGTCAGCTTCCACTCGTTCATTCCGGCACAGAACGTACGCGCCATCGGATCATTCGGATTGCCGGAAATACGCTTGTAGAGTTTTTCAAGCGCTTCCCCCGACCAGAAGGCGGTTTCAAATTTATGCGCCTTGCTATTGATGCTTTTAAAGGTCATCCATTTGTCGAAGATAATCGCCCATGACCAGACCGAGGACGCCCCCAGAACGAGCATGACCATCTTGACGATCAGATCCGCCTGAAGAAACAACCCCCAGATGGAAAGATCATGCGATACGGTCCCTGCGAGTTGTGTTGCCTGAATAGCCGCTTGTTCCATTTTTTTCTCAAGCCCCTTTATTTAAACAATGCCCTGACCTGTTCCGGTAATCTAGCAGCTTTCCCCCGCCGATCAATACAGGCCAGATGCACAATAATTTGTGTCAACAACCGGTCATCCCGGTAAATATCCTGCTCCATCGTCATCGTTGCGCTCCGCATCTCCGTTATACGGGTTTTGACGATCAGAAGATCATCAAGCTTGGCGGGAATCTTGAATTTAATATCCAGAGACGTTACGGCAAATGCGGTGCCGGTTTCCCTGAAAATCTCGGCATGGGCAAAACCGGCATCCCGCAACATCTCCGTCCGCCCCCGCTCGGCAAACCGCAAATAGGAGGTATGATAGACAATTCCGGCAGCATCGGTATCTTCATAATAAACCCGGACGGGGAGAGTGTGGTTTTGCGCGTCAGACATTTTCTTCCGCTACATCCACCATCAGTTCCATCTGCCTGTCCCGTCCGTTTTTTGGCAGCGGCAGACCCAGATATTTAAAGCCCGCATCTGAAATCATGCGTCCGCGCGGCGTGCGCAACATCAGCCCGCACTGGATCAGGTAGGGCTCGACCACTTCCTCCAGCACGTCGCGCTGCTCGGAAAGTGCGGCGGCGATTGTCTCCACGCCCACCGGCCCGCCCGCATAATTTTCAGCGATACAGCTCATATAGCGCCGATCCATGCTGTCCAGCCCCTGCCGATCCACCTCCAGCTTGAGCAAGGCGGCATCCGCCATGCGCGCATCCACAGTCTCAACGCCATCCACCAGCGCAAAATCCCGCACCCGCCGCGTCAGCCGTCCGGCAATGCGCGGCGTACCCCGCGAACGGCGCGCAATTTCAAAGGCCCCCTCCGGCGTGATATCCATGCCGATAATTTTTGCGCCACGGGAAACAATCAGCGCCAGTTCATCCGGAGCATAAAACTCCAGCCGGAGCGGAATACCGAAACGCTCGCGCAAGGGCCGCGTAATCAAACCGGAACGCGTCGTTGCCGCCACCAGCGTAAAGGGCGGCAGATCGATCCGCACCGACCGCGCCGCCGGTCCCTCGCCGATAATCAGGTCAAGCTGACGGTCTTCCATCGCCGGATAGAGAATCTCCTCCACCGCCGCGTTCAAGCGATGGATTTCGTCGATAAACAGCACATCATGCGGCTGCAAATTGGTCAGGATCGCGGCAAGGTCCCCCGCCCGCGAAATAACGGGGCCGGAGGTGGCGCGGAACCCGACGCCAAGCTCGCGGCTGACAATCTGCGCCAGAGTCGTTTTGCCAAGACCAGGCGGCCCGAACAGCAGCACGTGATCAAGCGGCTCGCCGCGCGCTCTGGCCGCCGCGATAAAAACCTTCAAATTCTCCCGCGCCTTTTTCTGGCCGATAAACTCGCCCAGCGACAAGGGCCGGATGGAGGATTCATCGCCGTCTTTCTGCGGCTGGAAATCAGCAGCAACATCGCGCATATTTTTTACTTCCGCCGTCATGCGCTCAACTCCCTCAGGCTTTCGCGGATCAAGTCGCCCAGCGGCAGGTCATCCCCCAACTGACGCGTGACATTGGCGACGGCGCCGAAAGCCTCGGCACGGCCATAACCGAGATTGACCAGCGCAGAAACCGCGTCATTGCTGATATTCTTCGGCATCTCGATGGCGGCGCCCTTGGCCTTGCCGCCGCGTGCGGATTCGACCTTTTGCGTCGCGGCAGCCCCCAGCGCCATCTTGCCCGCTTTCTCTTTAAGCTCGGTGACGATCCGCACCGCCAGTTTCTCGCCCACGCCGTCAGCCTGTTTCAAGGCCGTTTTATCCTGCGCAGCAATAACGACAGGCAATTGCTCGGGCGAAACCGCGCTCAGAATCGCCTGCGCGACCTTGGCCCCCACTCCCTGTACGGTACAGAGGATCTGGAACCATTCCTTTTCCGCCGCATCGGCAAAGCCGTAAAGCGTGATCTGATCCTCCCGCACGATGGTTTCGATCAGCAAACCGACCGGCGTTCCGCGCACCGAACCAATCCGCGCCAGCGTCCGCGCCGAAGCATGAACCAGATAGCCCACGCCATTCACATCGACGATGACATGATGCAATCCGACGCTGTCAATAACGCCCGTCAATTTTGCGATCATCGCACGCCCCCCGCCATGATGCCGCCGACTTTTTGCCGCGTCATCCCGTGATGGGCATGACAGATTGCCACGGCCAACGCATCCGCCGCATCGGTCGAGGCCTCCACACCCGGCAAAAGAATTTTGATCATCGCCTGCATCTGCGACTTTTCCGCATGGCCCGCGCCGGCAATGGATTTCTTGACCAGATTGGCCGGATATTCCGACACCGCCAGCCCCGCCCGCGCTGGCGTCAACATCCCAACCCCCCGCGCCAGCCCCAGTTTCAGCGACGAGGCGGGATTACGATTTACAAAGGTTTCCTCAATCGCCGCTTCCGTTGGCTGCCAAAGCTCGATCATCTGCATCAGTCCGGAAAAAATCTGCGCCAGACGCTCGGCAGTCGGCGCTTTCGCATTCGTCTGCACGACGCCGTGGGAAATATGCTTGAGGCGGTTTCCTTCCACATCAATAATCCCCCAGCCCGTCCTTTGCAGACCCGGATCTATGCCGATAATTCTCATGACGCCATCAATCTTTCCATCACGGCATCATCCACTTCGAAGTTTGAAAAAACATTCTGCACGTCGTCACTGTCTTCCAGCGCCTCGATCATGCTCATCAATGTTTCCGCCTGCTCCTGATCAAGCTTCACCGTATTCATCGGCTTCCAGATGATGCCGGAGCTTTGTGGCGCTCCGAATTTCTTTTCCAGCACCTCCTTCACCGCAAGGAAATCCTCCGGTCTGGTGATGATTTCATTGCCCTCCTTGCTCTCCTCGACATTGTCGGCTCCCGCTTCCACGGCCGCCTCAAACATCAAGTCGAATGACCCCGCCCCCGCCGGAAACACAATCGAACCGATTTTGGAGAACATGAAACTAACGGAGTTTGTCTCGCCCAGCGCGCCGTCGTTTTTTGCAAAGGCCGTACGAACCTCGCTTGCCGTACGGTTGCGATTATCCGTCAGCGCCTCGACGATCACCGCCACGCCCCCCGGCCCATAGCCCTCGTACCGGACTTCGTCATAGTTTGAGGCATCGCTGTTATTCGGATTGGCCTGTTCCATCGCCCGCTTGATACGGTCATTCGGCATATTTTCCGCCCGCGCCGCCAAAATAGCATTACGTAAACGCGGATTGGTATCCGGATCCGGGTTCCCGGCCTTCGCTGCGACTGTAATCTCGCGCGCCAGCTTGTTGAAAAGCTTTGCGCGTTTCTTATCCTGCGCCCCTTTGCGGTGCATGATGTTTTTAAATTGGGAATGGCCTGCCATGCTGTCTGTCCGATGTTAAATAAGTTTTAATTTCGATACCTTAAGATATTTTAGCATGAGTAACCACGTGGCGGAAAGCATGATTTTCCTTGATATTCAAACGTTAGCGCGTTATTTCTGTATGGTAGGCACCTTGCCAAAATTGTATTATAGAAACAGTCCATAAAGCATGTCATACCAGTTCAAAAACATAACCGTCCTGATCATTGAAAGCTCTCATGCTATGTTTGACTTGACGAAATCTGTCCTGCTTGGTTTTGGCGTCAACCAGATTTATTCTGCCTATGGCTATGAAGACGGCTTTCGCACGCTCTGCCGGGTGAACCCTGATCTTGTCATCGTTGACTGGCTCGACAGCCCGGACGGACTGGATCTTACAAAAAAAATCAGGATGGACGAAAAAAGCCCCAATCCTTTTGTTCCTATCATCCTGATGACAGGCTACAGCCAGAAAAAGCGCGTCATCATGGCGCGCGATGCGGGTATCACAGAATTCCTTGTCAAGCCTTTTACAGCAAGAGCGCTTTATCAGCGCATCGAGCAGCTTATTGAACGCCCGAGAGACTTTATAAAATGCGAGGGTTATTTTGGCCCGGACCGCCGCCGCAAGAGAGACGGCGAGTATAAAGGCCCGGAGAAACGCGAAAATGCTGAAAAAACCGCCGCTGCAAAAGCACGGGAAATCAGAGACAGGTCAAAAGAGAATATAGATAACCGATAACCGCAGATCCGCAATTACTATTCAATACGAGTTTTGAGGGTAGATAATATGTCCGAAGCGCAAACAGAGCCGAAAAAACTTCGCAGGGCCGAACTCATTTCCCCACCCAACCGGATCAAGGAAAAGGTCGGAAGCGGAGGCCTTGATGAGACCGTCCTTTTCAAAGCACAGGCACTCCTGGAAAACAATACCGTCGATTTTAAACCTATTGCGGGCATGCTGATGGACGTCCTGAACGAAGCCATTCATGACGCCAAATCCGGCAGCACCAAAGGCGAGGCCGCCATCGAATCCATGATCTACCCCGCCATGCAGCTTAAAGCGCAAGGCAGCATGTTTCACTATCCCCTGATCACGGAAATCAGCAATATTCTGGTGAATTTCCTGGAAACAGTGCGCGATGCGGACAAGGATGTTGTCGATATCGTCGTGGCTCACAAGATGTCGATCAATGCCGTTCTGGCCAGCCAGATCAAAGGCGATGGCGGAAAAGTCGGGAAAGAACTGCGCGAGGCCCTGATGGACGCCTGCAACCGTTACTATAAAGCCAGAGAAGCATAAAGAGCTTTCTGGTTTCTTCGCTATTCCGGTCGTACCGTGGCGAGGCTCGCTATATAGCCATCTCTTTTGGCCAAGGCCTCGGGCAGGGTTTCCGCCACGGTTTCCTGTGCCAGAACGACCCAGCCTTTTTCTCCCTCAACAAATAAAAATGCGGCGGCTGAATCCCTGACGCCATCGACGCAAACAGATTCCGCTTCCATGACCCTGACTGCGCCCACAGCGCGGGGAGGGCCGAAAGTCTGCGCGAAATCTCCGCTGCAGGTCGATTTCCATGATTGCATATAGGTATCGACGGCCTGTTCGCGTCCGCGCCCGTCAGGCCAGATCACGTCCGAAGCCGTCCCCGTAACCGCACCGTCCCGCCAATGGAACCTTTTTGCAAAAGTCCCGTCATCCTGAATTGACTCAAAACCGTCCAGTGACGGAATCTGCGTTGCCAGTAAAACTTTTGAAAGAAACCGGCCTTCCGCATCATCCCCATTATCCCCATTATCCGCATGCCCGGCAGCAGGTTCCGCCGCTGCCGCTTTTTGTGTTTCGGCCGCCGTCCGGATCGCCATGTTCTCCTGCAGCAATGCCCTGTTTTCAGCCCGCAGCCGCTCGATCTCCGCCCCCAGACTCTCGGAAACCGCCTGCTGGACAAGGCTTCCGCCCATTTTTTCCTTGCCTGATCTTTCCGGTGATTTGCTCACCTTGACCACGGCCTTCGGCGCGGGCGGAACCGGCGTCTGCACAGGGGCTACCCGTGCGGGCGTTTCAACGGCGCCCTCCTTCAGAATATCAAATACGGATTTCAAATGACGATCGGAACGATCCGTATCCGCCTGTGCCGACAGGACAGAAACGCAGGATTCCAGCTTCTTCATGGCCTCAGCCGTCCCCTGCAGGCCAAAAGACATCTGTTGTTCCCCAAAAGAGAGCGCGAGACTTTCTTTTCGCTGCAAGGCGTCATAAAAGGCATGATCATATCCCATACGGATCATCAATACCTGCGTTGTGGCAGCAATACCCGTTACCGTCCGCACAAGGCCTTCCATTTGCAGCGCCACCGGATATTCCCGCCCCGGCTGGAGCATGTTCCGGCGGAAATCGACGGCAATAGAATTGGCCTCATCCCTGTTGCGGGCGAAAACAAGCTCCACACCATCCGGCCAGCTGTTTTTCATGGAACACAATGCCGCTCCGCCCTGAACCTCGACCTGCCGCACGACCCATGGCGTGGCCGCCTGCAACGCCAGTGCCGAAACGCTCTGGATAAACAAGACGCAACAGAAGCTTACCGGAAGGATACAACGCACTTTCATATCCGCCCTCCCGCCCTGTTCATTCCGTTACTGCACAATAACCGTTTCAAACTCGTCGTCAAGCGCAGGCGCCATCACAAAACCAGCCGGTTGCGGTTGCGACACGGGCATAACAGAAGCTGTCACTCCCCCCGTTGATTCCAGCGCATAAGCAATATTGTCGGAGATGCTTTTTAAACGCGGTGCTTCAGCAGGATAGGCCGTGTGCAGAATAGCGGTCAGCACATTATCATCCCCCAGAAACAGGAAGGACGTCGCATAGCTGTTATCCGCCATGCCGCAGGAAATATCGACAACCGAAAGCTGCCCCGCCGCTACCGTCCGTTCATCGCCAAAGCTGGTCGCAAGCTGCCCGGGGCAATCGTCCTGATAGCGTTCGATATAAGCGTGCACGGCACCTTCAAAAGAAGCCCCTGCAACAGGGACCTGCTCGAACATGCCATTGACGCTCCCCGAAGACCACTGCTTCACCACTTCACCGGAAGACACAGCGACAGGGATGTAGTGCACGGCAGAAAGTCCCGCCTTGTCGAGCAGCGCCTCCAAAGCGACCCTTGCCTTGACAGTTTTCCGGCCCGTGAATTGATCCACAGGGCGTACATCAAAGTTTCCGGCAGCGGATTCAATCGCGGAAAGGTTTCCGATCCTGTCCGGCACAGAAAGGGCAACGACCGGCACTACATTGCTTTCTATTTCCGGCTTCTCCTGCTTTTGTGGCGGCAAAGTTGCAACAACCGGCGCCGGAACAACCAGCGGCTCTCTCACTGCCTGTGCTGGCAGAACCGGAACCTCCTTCACTGCCGGAGCAACCAAAGGTATTCTGGCAGCGCGCGCCGGTGTTACTGCATTTTGCACCGACGGCATATTAACGGGCTGTTTTGCCACGGCCGCCGCCGCTACCGCGGAAGGTTTAGAGCCAGCCGGACGATGAAACGCCATGACCCTGTCAAGCAGCGCTGCCGCACGGCGGGGTTCCGCTTTTGGCGCCAGTTCCTTGACAGCCGTTTTTTGCACCACCGGCGTGGCTTTAACGACCGGCGCGGGCATGACAGCGGCAGGCTGAATGGCCGCCACCTGCGGTGCAGCTTCAACGACTGGCGCGGAAGCCTTTTTTTTCTCTTCCGGAGGGCTTTCAAACCAGAAGATATCATCTGCGCCGGAAATTTCAGCTTTGGATATTTCCGTACCTTCCATTTCCACACCGGAAGACGGCTCGGCTGCGGCCAGCGCCTCGACCTCCTGTTCCTGCCCCGGCGTCGGGGTCGCCTTTAACGTCGGAATTGAGGCTACAACGGGAACATCCACCGCAACGGGCTTGGGGGCCGGTACCGGCACGGGTATCGCCGCCACCGCGACTTCCTCAAGCGCTTTTGTTTCCTGCTTTATCTCTTTGGCGGCGATCAATTCATTTTTCTGACGATCCATTTCCGCCTGCATTGCCGCAAGCCGCGCATGTTCGCCATCCAGCGTATTTCTGATTTCGGCGATCTGCGCCCGCGACTGCTCCAACTCCGCCTGCAGCTTCGCCGCCCGCTCGGCCTCGGCCAGTTTTTGCAATTCAACCTGCTTCAGCTGCTCTTCCAGTCGCGCCACCTCTGTCTTGTGGGCTTCAAGGTCCTCCACCACGGCGACTTTCTCCGCCTGCAGCGCTGTCCCTGCCGACGCCACCGTCGCTTTCAGGGACTCATTGTCTTTTTTCAGCGCATCGGATTGTGCCGTTTTCTCGAGAACCTGTTCTTGCAGCCGCTCAACCGTTGCGGCATGCGCTGCCTTCAATTTTGCCAGCTCCGTTGAAACAGCCGCAAGGGATTTTCCGGCGCCTTCGTTCTGGGCCATTTCCTGCTGCTTGGCCTCAAGGGCTGCCTCCAGCAGAAGATTTTGCTTCTCCGCCACGGAAAGACGGCTTGTCAGCGTTGTTTTTTCCTGCTCATAGAAGGCAACTTTTTCCTGCAATTTATCTACATTCTTTTGCCCGTCTGCCGCCAAAGCCAGTTTGTCAGCCTGCAATTTTTCATTCAGCGCCAGAGCGCCGTCAAGCTTTTGCTTCAGACTGTCCCTTTCCGCCTCCAGCGTGGCAATTTTCTGGCCATACTCTTCATGGACCATCGCCAGCTTTTTCGTCAGGGCCTCCGTATCTGCGGCACGCGCGCTTTCAATGCGTGCCAAGGCCGCCTGTTTCGCTATAATGTCCGCTTTCAGGGATTTGTTATCCGAAGACAGGGATTCTTTCTGCTCCCGCAGAGACGCGCTTTCCAGCGTCAATTTCTCTGCCAGCTTGTCCATTTCCGCCCGCTGACGCGCGAAATCCGCCATGGCCTGCTCAGCCATTCTGGACTGGCTGCGGGAAAGCGCGGCGATTTCAGCTTCCTTCGCGGCGACCGTTCTTTTCAGCGCCTCCGCCTCGACTTTGTTGGCCTGCTGCCGCTCCAGAACGCGAGACACAGCCCCGGTTTCCACGGCAGGCAGCGGTGCCTTGCCGCCAATGGACGCCAGCAGTTTCCGCTTGCCGTCTGCGGTTTCCGCGGCCGCCATTTGTTCTACCTTTGCTTTACCATCGGCAATTTGCGCGCTCAACGCAGCATGCTGGCTATCCAGCCACACGATCTGATCTGCCGATTTTTGCGCCTCGGCCATAACCTCGTGATCCAGCTGTGTTTCAATCTCGGAAAAACCGCTTGTTTCCTGCTCTTGCGCTGCACCGGAAGACGCGCCGGACGTCTCCCCGGCAAGGAGCGCCACTTCCCTGTCAACAGGCGTCAGGACTTCTTCTTCAACCTGCCTGACCTTGACGGCGGGCGGCGCCTGAACACCGATTTCATCGGCGCAATTGACAAGGCTGCGGTACGACGGCCCGAATTTACGCAGCGCGAAAGACACATCAATTGTCGGCATGCCGATAGCCAAGGCGTTATCCGCGCCCAACGCTTTCATGAAAGCCTCGTCCCTGCCAACCTGTACGACGACCGAACGTTCACTGGACGCGCGCGCCGTAAAGCTGCGGGTTTTAGCCCCCTCCGTTTTCAGCGTGACTTCGTATTCAGCGCCGGGCGCAAAGAACTGCTCGCGGAAATCCATCGCGACCGAGCTATTCCCTTGCGTGTCGCGGGCAAAAGCCAGAACGACCTCTTTGTCAAATCTGCTGACCATGGCACAGTAGGCGGCGTCCTTGGCCTGTACTGTCCCCACCTTCCACTGTTCTGTCGGCTTCAAAAGCCCGAAGCTCATTTTTGGCGTCACCACTGCCTGTGATGTCGTTGCAGCAGAAACCAGAGCCGCAAAAGAAACGGAAGCCAGAACAATCAGATGGGAACGGCGCATAATCTTGATCCTCGTTCGTAAAATAGAAAGCATTTTCAACCAGTTAAAATCCAGAAACTATATTAAGGGTTCTTCACTTTTTTACCAGAAGTTTTTGACAGGCGTAGATTTTAAATAATGCTTGACATAATAATTTTTTGTTGCTACGCTACGAAAATCAAGATTCACAGAATACCTTTCAGAGGGCCAAAAAATGAGCAAGCAAATCAGCCAGTCGTTCAACATCGCCGCAGATAAAGTCGTTTCGCTTAAGGAATGGCGGCAAAAAACCAATGCCCATTACAATGAAACCCTGACAACGAGCGAAAAGGTTTTTTTAAATCTTGTAGACAAGCCTTTGAGCGTCGCTGCCGGTCTTGCCTTCGGCCTTAAGGCGGCCTTGTCAGGCAACGGCATGAAGGGTGCCTATTTTGATACCGCGACCTCCGCAACTTACGTGAACGGCGCCTATATCACAGCCTTGGCGAATGATTACAAGCGGACCGCCTTAAACCAAAAGTTCCAGAACAAGATCAACAGACTAGCTGTAAAAGCTTTTGATGAATGCGAAGACTACAGTCAAAGCTCGCTTATGCAGCGGCTTAAACCTCTGTAATCATCTGATCCGCTCCAGACTTTTTACCCAGATCAGCTCACAGGCCGCGAAGCCGGTATCACCGCGCGTCATGGACGACTGCCATGTCCAGCCCGTCTCGTCCGTGACCCTGACAAGATAGCCTTTGATCCGGATCACGGCATTGATGGGAATACCTTTCAGCGTGCCCTCTATCTCGTCTGTGGACGGAATCATGTGCATATTGGCGCTTTGCGTTTCGATTTCGGCGCGCGAAACGGGAAATGTTTTTGTATACCACGTATAAAAACGTCCGCCCTGCGAGATGTCGATTTCGTCCAACACCAGTGAATCCGACATCGCCTGCCACCCCAGCGCCAGATCCACCGGAGAAACTTCGGATTCGCGATCGAAGCGATAAATTTCCTTGCCCAGCACCCGTGCGGAAATATCAAATTCCGCCAAAGGACTGACCGTATGCCCCCGGAAGATAAAAGGCGCTGCATTTGTATTCGTTTGCAGAGGCGGCGTCAGAACCAGATCCCCCGGCGGTACATCAACCGAAGGCTCCGGCCAGACAAACCAGATCGCCGCCACAACAAGGAACAGAAGCCAGATCCGGCCCCCGTTATTCCCCGCCATTGCCGCCCTTGGCAATATCATCGATGGTTTCCTGACGCGGCATGCCGATCACATTGAAGCCGCAATCCACATGATGGTTTTCACCCGTCACGGCTGACGACAGATCCGAGAGGAAATAAAGCCCGGTATTGCCCAGCTCTTCCAGCGTCACGGGGCGGCCGAGCGGGCTTGCCTGCGTGGTAAATTTGAACGTATAGCGCGCATTGCCGATGACGGCGCCCGCCAGCGTGCGCATCGGACCGGCGGAAATGGAATTGACACGAATGCCCAATGGCCCCAGATCGGCGGCAAGATAACGCACCGATGCCTCCAGCGCCGCCTTGGCCACGCCCATCACATTATAGTTCGGCATGACCCGCTCGGCCCCCAGATAAGTCAGCGTGATCATGCTGCCGCCCTCTGTCATCAGGTCCTTGGCGCGCCTTGCCACCGAGGTGAACGTATAACAGGAGATATGCATCGAGGTGAGAAAATTTTCGAGGCTGGTATCGACATAATGCCCCTTCAGTTCCTCCTTATTTGAAAAGGCGATGGAATGAACGACAAAATCAATTCTGCCCCACTCCTTTTCCAACGTGGCGAATACGCGGTCGAGATCCTGCTCGGAAGACGCATCACACGGGATGACAAGTTTTGCGCCAATCCCTTCCGCCAGCGGCTTGACCCGTTTGCCAAATGCATCGTCCTGATAAGTAAAAGCAATCTCGGCGCCATGCGCGTGCAGCGTCTGCGCGATCCCCCAGGCAATCGACCGCTCGTTCGCGACCCCCATGATCAGCCCGCGCTTTCCCGCCATAAGTTTTTCAGTCATTTTTTATTACCCTTGCTTGTCGCTCATGATTTTTCATTCATGCCGCGAGAACGCGAGCGTGCAGTTCGTTCCGCCAAAGCCAAAGCTGTTGGAAATCACATTATCCAGCTTCACGTTATCCATCCGCTGCGTCACGATCGGCAGCCCCTCCGCTTCCGGATCAAGCGTTTCGACGTTGGCCGAAGCGCAGATAAAATTGTGCTTCATCATCAACAGCGAATAAATCGCCTCCTGCACACCCGTGGCCCCCAGCGAATGCCCGGTCAGGGATTTGGTCGAGCTAAAACGCGGTACTTCCGCGCCGAACACTTCTTTCATCGCCTTCAATTCCGCCGCATCCCCGACCGGCGTCGAAGTCCCATGCGTGTTGATATAGTCGATCTTGCCCTTGACTGTCGCAATGGCCTGCTTCATGCAGCGCATCGCTCCCTCGCCCGATGGCGCCACCATGTCGTAACCATCCGATGTCGCGCCATAGCCCGTCAGTTCGGCATAGATTTTCGCGCCGCGCGCCTTGGCATGTTCCATTTCCTCGAGCACCAGAACACCGCCGCCGCCGCCGATCACAAAACCGTCGCGGTTGCTGTCATAGGCACGGGACGCCTTTTGCGGCTCGTGATTGTACTTGGATGACAAGGCCCCCATCGCGTCGAACAACAGCGTCAGCGTCCAGTCGAGTTCCTCGCCCCCACCGGCAAAAACGATATCCTGCTTGCCCCACTGGATCAGTTCCGCCGCATTGCCGATACAATGCGCCGACGTCGCGCAGGCCGAGGTAATGGAATAATTGACGCCCTTGATCTTGAACGGCGTCGCCAGCGTCGCCGAGTTGGTCGATGACATGCAGCGCGTCACCATATAAGGCCCGATACGCTTGGCGCCTTTTTCACGCGCGACGTCAAAGGATTCCAGCAGGTTTTTGGTCGAAGGCCCGCCCGACCCCATGATCAGCCCCGAACGTTCATGCGAAATGTCTTTTTCTTCCAGTCCCGCATCGGCAATTGCCTGCTGCATGGCCAGATAGTTGTAAGCGGCACCATCGCCCATAAAACGCAACAGCTTGCGGTCGATAGCTTCTTCCAGATTGATATTCGGCTGGCCGTGCACATGGCTGCGGAATCCCATCTCGGCGTATTTCGGCGCGAAAACAATACCAGATTTCCCTTCTTTCAGAGATTCGGTGACTGTCTGCTGATCGTTCCCGATACAGGAAATAATGCCCAGCCCCGTGACAACGACGCGTTTCATGCGATATCCTTTTTCAATCTTCTGGTTGAATTTGCCGGTTACAGGCTCCGCGGATTTTCGAACAAGCCGACCTTGAGATCTGCGGCTTCATAAATCACTTTGCCGTCCACTTCGACCACACCGTCGCCAATGCCCAGCACCAGCTTGCGGTTGATCACGCGCTTGAGATTGACGCGATAGATGACTTTTTTGGCTTCCGGCAGAATCTGACCGGAGAATTTCACTTCGCCGACGCCCAGCGCACGGCCGGAACCGGGAGCGCCCGTCCAGCCCAGATAAAACCCGAGCAATTGCCAGACGGCATCCAGACCCAGACAACCCGGCATCACCGGATCCCCCTGGAAATGGCACTGGAAAAACCACAGATCCGGCTTGATATCCAGCTCAGCCACGATCACGCCCTTGTCATACGTTCCGCTTGTTTCGCTGACTTCGGTAATGCGGTCGAACATCAGCATCGGCGGTAGCGGCAATTTTGCGTTGCCGGGACCAAATAACTCTCCCCTGCCGCAGGACAGCAGGTCTTCATAGCTATAGCTGGATTTTTTTTGATGATTCATGACTTTTTCTTCAGTGGCTTTCAATTTCAGGTTTTGCATTACGATGCTCCATTGCCAGAGTTTTATCCTCCACACACGCCGTTATAATTTCAGGCCGTTACCGCCTGTTCCCTGTATTTTGATCCCAGAATCATGCCGGTTTTTGCCAGCGATTTTGCAATACTTGGATGGATCTGTCCAACATCTTCAATAGTAATGACCGCCACCATCCGTCCCACGGCCTTGGCCACAGCAACGACACGTCCCAGCGGATCGTCCAAACCGATCAAAACAAAGAATTCTTCCACCTGCGGCTTCAGTTCGCCCAGATATTCCGAAACATTATTACCCTGCGTATCGTTGGAGGCCGCCAAAGTGCTCCATTGCCGCGACCCCGGCGTCCCGTGCCGGATAGATTCGCGGATCATGACATTCGTGATCTCGGTCTCGACGCCTTCCGGCAAAGCCATAACAGCCTCCGCCTGCGCCAGATAATGCCCCGCCACGGCAGAAAGCGCCAGAATGGCTTCCGAGGGAGTGCGCCCCTCCGCCATAAACTCCTCGATCAGAAGATCGCAAAAATCCTGCGTCGCCATTTCATAGGTCAGTGCAGCAATCGTTGTTTCCACCAGCAGCCGCAGGAGAACGTCACGGCCATAGCCTTCTTTTTCCCGCAGCGGAAAATCATTGATAATCAAGGCGATTGCGATTTCGTGAATATCATCCAGCCCCTTGGGCAGCTTACGGGCGATGCCCCGCGCCAGATGACGCCCCAACTCGGTATCATGATCAATCGCCGTCGCCAGAGGCATCAGGTTTTCCTGATCAAACTCCTCGACTGGGTCGGTGTGCAACAAATCTGCAATCCGATGAAACGCCTGCTCCATGACCACATCAGGCTCTTCATATTCCAGCAGCGTTTCCGTCAACAGCCCCGCATAAATACAAACCGTCCGCACCATGCGCGTTTTCGGATCCGTATCGCGCACCAGCTCTTCCAGTTTGACACTGATGGCCTTGGCTTCCTCTTTCAGCTTTTCCTGTGAATCCGGCGTGGACAATTTGAACCTCGATTTAATTGACTTTCCTTTTAACCAAAAAATAGCCCGGCGTATAGAAAAGATGTCATATTGATTATGACATTAAATTATTGCCATAATTTAATGCGCGGGAAATACCATGGCCTACTCGGTGAATATCTCGTCGGGATAAACGCCCCAAAGAT
The DNA here is from genome assembly GCA_964458415.1 of uncultured Rhodospirillaceae bacterium. Lineage (GTDB taxonomy): Bacteria > Pseudomonadota > Alphaproteobacteria > Micavibrionales > UBA2020 > CAYWIT01. Next base: position 225,029 of record CAYWIT010000001.1, on the reverse strand, counting down.
TTTCCCTTTCAATCCATCCCTCATAGGAAGCCACTTCGACCAGACACCAGTCCGCACGGCAAATATCCAGCCCCGCAACCACCCCCGGTTCAAGTCTGGCAACTGGCCGCGCATCGGATGCCGGCTTTTTTAACAAGGTCTGAACCGAACCCTTGACGATCACTGCCCTTTTGCCGGAAAGCATGCTTTTATGCACCCAGCCCTCGTCCCCGTCCCTGTCCCGCACCTGCCGCCAGACATCGAACTCGCGAATAATCTCAACCGGCAAGCCCGTCTTGCGCACGATCAGACGGATCGGATAGCGCAACCCGGGCCCCGTACGCAAATTCACTTCATCCGTTGCCAAAGTCACGAAGCGCGGCACGGGCAGACCTGACGCTTTCTCGTCTTCCGCCACGACGGAAAAAGAGAAAAACACCATTAAAATCAACCAGACAAGGGCTATAAAGCGTTGTTTCTTGAACATTTTACAAGAATAAGCATAAAGCGAAAAGATGCCAATCGTTATTTTTCATCTCGCCTCCGGCCATATCGGAAACAGCAACAAGGAAGAAAATAGCCTCCAACACGACAATGCGCATAAAGTTTCTCATTAATACCCTCATAACTGCCGTTTTCCGGGACGTCTGTATTTTAAAATATTGCATAATAATATAAAAATCGTGGCGGCCTGCGGCGAAATTTAAACATTGACATAATTCAAATTCCTTTCTATTTTCCGGATATTAGGAGAATGTCATGGGTCCGTTGTCTAAAGCCTTCATAAAAATCAAGTCTTCCAAACAGCTCGGCATTGACCTCCTGAACGAAGTCTCATCCAGCACCTGCGACAAGGAAAAAGTTCGCTACCTGATCAAAGCAGGTGCAGACGTGGAAACGAAAACGGAAGACGGTTATACCCCGCTCGCGTGGGCCGCGCAAAACGGCTTCGCGGACATCATCGAGGTCCTGGCAAAGGCGGGGGCTAACCCGAATGTCCGTTACAACCACGATACCAGAATACCGCTGATCCATGCAGCACAGGAAGGCAAGAGTGCTGTTGTCGAGAAATTGCTCGCCGTTGGGGCAGATCTCGACTGTCGCGGCGGTATCGATCAATCTACCGCCCTCATTGAAAGCGTGACAGGTCGGCTCGGCAGTGTCCTTGTTCCCATGACGCCGGAAAAAGAAAAAATTGCCGCATGCCTTATCAAGGCCGGGGCAAAACTGGACCTGCAAGATGATGAGGGCATGACTGCGCTCACAACGGCTATCTATTGGGGAAACGAAAAAATAGCGCGACGGCTGATGGAGGCCGGCGCAAAACTGAACCTGCAGGGGAAAAAGGGCAACACCGCCTTGATCTTCGCTATTGACGAAAATCTTGCCCCCCTTGTGCACGATATCATCACGGCCGGTGCCGACCTCAACATGCAAAATGTTCATGGCAACACGGCCCTGATTTGCGCTGCCGCGAAAGGACAAAACGACATCGTCCGTGACCTGATCGCTGCCGGTGCGCTGGCCAGTATCCGCAACAACCTTGGCATGACAGCGCTTGATGTCGCCCGCAAGGAAGGGCATGCGGCCATCATCGCTGTGCTGGAGCCCCTCACCGATAAACCACCCACAACTGCGGCCTCCCCGAATCTGGGTCGCCCAGCGCAGTCCTTGCGCCTGTAACAAAAAGAACATGACCATATCTTCCCTCAACAAGAAAATAGATCACCTTGTCTCCGTCGCCCCGATGATGGGCTGGACGGATAAACATGACCGCTATTTTCTGCGGCTGATTTCGCCCCATGCGCTGCTGTATACTGTCATGATCACGACAGCGGCACTGATCTACGGCAAAAAGCTGGAAATACTGGAATATAATCCGGAAGAGCATCCCCTTGCCCTGCAGCTTGGCGGGTCGGATCCAAAAGATCTTGCGACCTGCGCTAAAATCGCTGCCAATTACCATTACGATGAAATCAACCTGAACTGCGGCTGCCCGAGCGAACGCGTGCAAAACGGCAAATTCGGCGCCTGCCTGATGGCCGAGCCGAAACTGGTTGCCGCTTGCATTGACGCCATGAAACAGGCCGTTCCTGCAGTCCCCGTCACGGTCAAAACCCGTATCGGCATTGATGAGCAGGACAGTTACGAATTTCTGACCGATTTTGTCGGAACGGTTGCGGAAAAAGGCTGCGAAACGTTCATCATCCACGCCCGCAAGGCCTGGCTCAACGGCCTCAGCCCGGCAGAAAACCGCACCATTCCCCCATTGAAATGGGATACCGCCTATCGCCTGAAACGTGACTTTCCCCATCTGACCATCATTCTCAACGGCGGCATCAAGACGACAGCAGAAATTCAAACCGCTCTGGAGCATGTCGATGGCGTCATGGTCGGGCGCGAGGCCTATAGCAACCCCTGGTTTCTATCGCAAATTGAGCAGGATATTTTCAAGAACCCTGTCACCCGCACAAGGGACGACATTATTGAAGCGCTATTCCCCTATATCGAGAAGTCTTTACAGAACAACGTCCCCCTCAAGGATATCACCCGGCATATCCTCGGGCTTTACCAAGGCTTGCCGGGGGCGCGGAAATGGCGCCGTATCCTGAGCGAAGAGGCCTACAAGCCCCATGCCGGCGCGGCTGCCGTGCGCCTTGCATTAAGGCAAGTTGCTGAAGTCTAAAGAAACATTCATTTTTCATCTATTTCTTTTTGGATGAGGTTGCTATACTTTACCCTGCTGTAAAGAAGGGGTTCTATGCAACAAACTTGGACCAGATTACCGCGTGAGCAGGCACATCAGGTATTGAACAAACTGAGCGGCCATCGCGATGCCGTCGTTTTCTCCAAGGAAGCGACGGAGGTTTCCGTACGCGTACTGCCCTTCTATAATCATTATAAATTATACCGGCTGGTCAATTATGCCACGATGCCGACCTTCAGCATGCTGTATCTGGGGAACGGCGACGAATTCATCAGCCTTGATGGAACGGCAAATCCGATATACACCGCCAATGAAAAAGACCCCATCCACGTGAACGAGCTGAACGTCATCTCTTATCTGGATTTCTTTTTCAGCAATGTGCAGGGAAGCGAAGGCGATGTTTTTCTGATCAAGGACCCGCGCAAGATGCCCTTCCTTGAATCCCTGTCGGAAAACCAGCAGCAAAGCGTCGTCAACAGCTTCCGGCCGCTGAAAGTGACGCATGAATCCGGCCTTTACAGGGTTTCAGGCACGATCTACTACGGCGGGGGGCTCATCTCCGCCAATATCCTGATTTCGCCGGAAGGAAAAATATCCTTTCAGGATCAAAATCTCCTGCTGACGGGAATCCACTTTCCCTACAGCCCCTACAGTCAGAACTGGCTTGAAGGATAACGGGCGCAATGAACCGGACCCCCTCACTGGATGACCTCTTTCGCCCCGGCCAGCCGTTGCCGGCCGATGACGTCATGGTGGCCAAGGGCTTGGAAATTCTCAACTACTCCCCACACGGACAGCAACTGGTTGACTTCGTGCAAAAAGAAGCCGTGCAGATCAGAATCATGGCCACGCCCCAGCCGACAACCTATCTGCCAGAAAGCCGGCTGGTCTATATCGGATTCAACAAGAACATTCCCGTCAGCCCCAGCCGTTTTGTGCTGATGCTGACAGGCATCCTCCGCGAGGCCCAGCAGGAAACTGCCGGGATCAAGCACCCCAACCTCCACGCCCCCCTGCAGGACCATATGAAAGTCAGTATGGCCAAGCATGAAGATAAAGTGTGGTATCTATGTACCGTCGCCTGCGAACTCAATGATCTTGACTTGTTTACGGAATATAATTTCCTTGACGAATTAAGAAAAATGGGTCATGATGAGTCAATAGACTTATACTTGAAGCAAGAGCGAAAAAAATAGGGGTTGTACTATGAATCTGAAAACAATCAACGGGTTTCTGAAAACCGAAGAAGCCGATGCCTATGCAAAAAGCATCGAAGAAAGAGCCAGCGGCGCACAACTCTTTGCCTCTCCCGCCCCCCAGACGACACGCCCGGGATATCAGGCTCCAAGACCTTGATTTACGCCGTTTAAGCATTCAAAACCATTCATGGGCTTAGAGAACGCCTGCATATGCAGGCGTTTTTTATTTCGACAAGGAAAGATTCGCCGTTTCGAATGAGAATCATCCGCAAGATATAGACGCGGCCCGTTTTTCTATTCGAAGAAAATAGGTCAATTATTTCTGGCAAGACATTCATAATACATGAGAAATTTTTTACCCCTGCTTCTCCTCAAAAAACAGTTTGACAATAGTTCGTTTATTTCGCATTCTGGCCGTGTAGAGACGTTTTATTCTAAAAAAATGACGTTCTGCGCAACAAATAAAAAAATGTGAGGTGAGGCCATGAAATTAAATACACTCAAAGATTTTACCGAAACCCGCGATGCCGCTGCTTACCTGCAGGCGATCGAGACGCGCGTTCAAGGCGCGCAGAATTTTCAGGTTTCCGCCCCGGCATTCTCCGCTCCCGTTTATCAAAACAGCACCGTTGCCGCTTAAGCAAAACTTTCTTCCCTCCAGATAAGGCCAGAGGCCCGGTTTTTTCGCCGGGCCTTTTGCTTTTTGATACTTTCTTTGCTAAAAGAGGCGCATGAAAACAGCATTCGCTCCTCAAAATGCCGCCCCTGCCCTCTGCAAAGCCTGTCAGGTCCCCCTTGATACGGGGCACAGTCTGGGGCAGAAAAACGGCTATAACCTTCTCCCCTGTCCGTCCTGCGGCACGGTGACGGTGCATCCCTTCCCGACGGTGGCGGAACTGATCGCCTTTTATCAATCCTACAAAGGCTCCACCGACTACACCGCCAAAAAAGATAAAAAAATCACGCGGGCGAAAAAGCGCCTGCAACGGCTTGTCGGGCAAGCCCCCGGAAAAACCTTTCTTGATGTCGGCTGCAACTACGGCTTTACCGTGCAGGCCGCGCGGGAACTCGGCCTCTCCGCAAAGGGGATTGATATTGATGACACCGCCGTCGCGGCCAGCCGCGCCATGTTCGGGGCGGATTTCTATGAAACGATTTCCGTGCAGGATTATGCCGCACGGGGCGCACAGGCCGACATTGTCTATACCAGCGAAGTCATTGAACACGTTCCCGATCCTGAATCCTTCGTCGCCGCCATCGTTAAAATCCTGAACCCCGGCGGCGTGCTGTACCTGACGACGCCCGATGGCGGACATTTTTCCCTTCCCCGCGACTTCGCAAAATGGGACGCTGTCATACCGCCAGAACATATCATCTATTTCACCCGCAAGGGCCTGAAACAGCTGTTGGAGAAACACGGCCTGCGCGTCAAAAAATTCTTTTTCGCCTTCAAGCCCGGCATCCAGCTCATCGCCGAAAAACAAAAATGAACACCGCCTGCGACGTTGTCGTGATCGGCGCCGGCGCCGCCGGAATGATGTGCGCGATCGAGGCCGGAAAGCGCGGACGGCGCGTCGTTATTCTTGATCATGCCGCAGCGGCGGGCGAAAAAATCCGCATCTCGGGCGGCGGGCGCTGCAACTTTACCAACCGGCACACAAAGCCCGAAAACTTCCTCTCGGAAAATCCGCATTTTTGCAAATCCGCGCTCAGTCGCTACACCCCAAAGGATTTTATCGCCCTGATCGAAAAACACGGCATCCGATGGCATGAAAAGACGCTGGGGCAGCTTTTCTGCGACACCTCGGCCAAGGATATTCTCCGCATGCTGCAAGATGAAATGGACAAAGCGCAAGTCCAGCTTTACCTTTCAACACGGATATTATCCGTTACGCGGACAGAAAACGGCTTCACTATCACAACAGACAAGGGAAATTACACCGCCGCCTCTCTCGTCATCGCCACTGGCGGCCCTTCCATTCCCAAGATGGGCGCTACAGGTTTTGGCTATGACGTGGCGCGGCAATTCGGCCTCGCGCTGGTTCCGACCCGCGCTGCACTGGTCCCCCTGCTTTTTGACGAATCCCTGCTGGCACGCACCAAAACCCTTGCCGGCGTCGCGGTGGACCCCGTTATCGTCACCTGCAACAAAGCCTCATTCCGCGAGGCATTGCTGTTCACCCATCGCGGACTCAGCGGGCCCGCAATTTTGCAAATTTCCTCCTTTTGGCATGACGGCGCGCGCATCGCTATCAACCTGCTGCCGGACCGCGATATTTTTGAAGAGCTCCGCAAAGCGCGACAGGACAAAAACAAAACCGTCCTGCACAACATCCTCGGTCAAGTCCTGCCCAAGCGTCTGGCGGAGGACATCGCGCAGGAAAGCGGGTCTGACCTGCCCCTGACCGACCTTTCGGACCAGCGCCTGCGCGCCGTATCCGAACGCATCCACCGCTGGCAGGTTGTTCCCGTTGGCACCGAAGGCTACCGCACCGCCGAAGTCACCGCCGGCGGCGTCGATACGGCAGAACTCTCCTCGAAAACCATGGAATGCAAGAAAATTCCCGGGCTTTATTTTATTGGCGAAGTCGTCGATGTCGCCGGCCAGCTTGGCGGGTTCAATTTCCAATGGGCCTGGTCCTCCGGCTGGTGCGCCGGACAGGTCGTATAATCCAGCCAAGCCAGACTACCCCGCGCCGTAGCTCTGGACCAGCGAACCGGAAATCAGATACCAGCCGTCCACCAAGACGAAGAAGATGATCTTGAACGGCAGCGCGATCATCACCGGCGGCAGCATCATCATCCCCATCGACATGAGAATAGAGGCCGTCACCATATCGATCACCAGAAAAGGCAAAAAGATCAAAAAGCCGATTTCAAAGGCACGGCGCAGTTCCGAAATCATGAAGGCCGGAATGACCACCTGCAGCGGCGTCGCCATCGGATCCTCCAGCTTTTCCGTCTTGCTGAGATTCATGAACAAGACAAGATCTTTTTCCCGCACATGCTTGAGCATGAATTGCTTGAACGGAACAACGGCTTTCTCGAAAGCCTCCATCTCCTCCATCCGCTCTTCCATCAGCGGCTTGATCGCCTGATCGTAAGAGGCCTGAAATGTCGGCATCATGATAAACAAGGTCAAAAACAGCGCCAGACTGATCATCACCGTATTCGGAGGGGTCTGTTGCGTTCCCATTGCCGTCCGCAGAAAGGACAGAACCACGACAATGCGCGTAAAAGACGTCATCATCATCAGGATGGCAGGGGCCAGAGACAAGACGGTCAGCAAGGCCACCATCTGCACGACACGCGAAGCAACCGAACCGCCCCCGCCCGCCGCCGCATCTGTCCCGCCGCCCAGATCCAGCGTCACGCTTTGCGCAAAACCCGCGTCAGCCTGCAAAAAGAACGCGGCAAAAAGCAAAGCCGCGCTGATTTTTAAAAATTTCTTCATCTTCCCCTTAAGCATTTTTCTGGTCCTTCAATACCGGCAATTCAACAATGTTTTCTGCCGCCGGAATATTGCTTTCCACCACCGTCTCGCCATTCGCGCCCAGCACCAGCAGGTGTTCACGATCATCCCGGCGGATGAGCACAAGACGGCGGCGATGGTCCAGCGGCATAAATTCGACAATCTTCAGCCGCCGCTTTGTTCCCGGCATCATGGCCGGACCGGAAAGGCCTATCCGGCGCAAAAACCACGATAATAAAAGCATAAGAGAAATAACAAAAACAAAGGCACCGACAAACTTCAGCAGAAGGGCTGTCTCCATCAGTTTTCCCCGTCTTCCGCAAGAACACGTTCCTGCTGTTCCTTCATCGCCTGCGCCAGAGATTCCAGATTTTCGATCAAAATACCCATTTGCGGTTCCAGCGCCTCGGCCTCTGGCCCCGGCAGCGCCGCAATGGCATCGCAAATCTCGACAATATTGCCGTCCAGCCCTTCCAGCTCCATGATTTCGCCCAAAGCCACACGCCGCTCGCAATCATGCACATAATCAATGACCGACTTCAGTCTCCGGGCAACCGCCCCCGCTTCAGTCTCAGGACTGTTCATCTGCTGTTCCTTTGTTGTGACCGGCATTGTTTTCCGGCGCGCCCTGTCCAGAATGATACGTTCCGTTCATTTTGTAAACATAGGCAAGAATTTCCGCAATAGCGACCAAGGCCTCGGACGGAATTTCACTGTCAATTTCAATCGCCGCCAGCATCTGCGCCAGATCCCGGTCCTCACGGACCTTGACTCCGTTTTCAAAAGCCAGCTGCACGATCTGCTCGGCAAGTTTACCATAGCCTGCCGCTACGACTTTCGGGAGCACACCTTCATCAATTCCATATTTTTTAAGCGCCACCGCAGCGGCACGGCGGCTCTCCACAGCCGTCTTGAATTTCTTATCCTGATCTTCGTTTATGTCCAAAGGTGATCTTCCAGATATCTAAAATCTTAACAAAAGTTTACGAAGCCTTAACAACAATAATGTAACAATGAAAATTGTGACAACAAAAATTTAAAAATACTGGTATAGTTGTTGCAAGGGTTTCTTGTGACACAATTAGGGGATAGCTGCCATGGACCTTAAATTGATGCAGGCGCTGACAACCAAAATGGACTGGCAGGAAGAACGCCAGAAAATCCTGTCACAGAATATTGCCAATGCCGACACGCCGAACTATCGCCCGCAGGATTTAAAATCTCCGGATTTCAAGAGCTTGCTCGGAAGTTCTACCAGCAAGCTTTCGCTTGACGCGCCTTCGTCCGTTGACATGGCGACAACAAACAGCGCGCACCTATCTTCAGGTGGAACATCAGGAAACGGCGACAACATGCAGGCCAAAAATCAGAAAAATACCTATGAGGTCGCTCCTGCAGGCAATGCTGTCGTACTGGAAGAACAGTTGATGAAATTGAACGAAAACTTTACCGACCACAGAATGATTACCGGCTTATACCAGAAAAACATAGAGATACTGAAAATGTCTCTGAAATAGGAACACGTCAGGAGCGCGTCATGGATCTCGTTACAGCAATGCATCTCGCCGCAAAGGGTATGAAAGCGCAAGGAACCCGCATGCGGGTCATCTCTGAAAACCTGGCCAATGCCGACACCACGGGAAAAACTGCGGGACAGGATCCCTATCGCCGCCAGATCGTTACTTTCAAAAACGAACTGAACCGCGCCGAAGGCACCAGAGAAGTCAAAGTAGATGATGTGGTGGCGGATCGTTCCGATTTTATTTTGAAGTATAATCCGGATCACCCGGCAGCGGATGACAAAGGATATGTTAAAATGCCGAACGTGAACACGCTCGTCGAAATGATGGACATGCGCGAGGCACAAAGATCTTACGAAGCCAATCTTGGCGTTATTGAAATGGCAAAGGCGATGATGATCCGGACCATCGACCTCATGCGCGGATAAGGAGTACAAACTATGACAAACATTAATCAGGCCGCCAGCGCCTATCAAGCCGCTCTCAACCAGATCAAATCCAGCGGCGCCGAAGCGTCACCGGAGGCTTCCGGCGGCCCCTCCTTTGGAGACATCCTGAAAAGCGGCGCGCAATCCGCTATCAATGCCCAGCACGCCAGTGAAAAAACCTCTGTTGCCGCGATCGTCGGCAAAGCCGACATGACCGAGGTCTTGCAGGCTGTCACCGATGCGGAAATGGCTCTGAATACAGTGCTTGCGGTTCGTGACAGAGTGGTGCAAGCTTATGAACAGGTCATGCGCACCCCTATTTAAGGGACCGCTGACACCATAAGCCAGAGGCTCCTGATGGATGAAACCGAAATCATTGATTTTGCGCGTGAGGCGATCATCCTGACGATCCAGATTTCTGCGCCGATTATGATTATCGGTCTGGTCGTCGGCGTTGTGATCGCCCTGATACAGGCCCTGACCCAGGTTCAGGAAATGACTCTGGCCTTTGTCCCTAAAATCATTGCAATTTTTCTTGGCATTTTTCTGCTCTTCCCGATGATGGCGCAGGCTCTGACCGCCTTCACCGAAAAGATCGCGGATAAAATTGTCAATATGGGCTGACCGGATGCCCCCCGTCCTGCACGAAATCGTCATCGGCAATGTTTCCGCCTTCCTCCTTGTTTTCATGCGCATGGGTCTAGCGCTGATGATCATGCCCGGCATCGGCGACAGCTTTGTCCCTCCGCAGGTCCGTCTGCTCTTTGCACTGGCGATCAGCCTTGTCCTTGCGCCGTTTCTTGCCGGCTCTCTGCCGCCATTGCCGGAGGGCAGCTTTCCCGTCGTCACTCTTTTGGTTTCCGAAGCCTTCATCGGCATCTTTATTGGCACCGTCATGCGGATCATGATCACCGCGCTTGATACAGCAGGGATGATTATTTCCATCCAGTCCGGGTTTTCCAACGCGCTGGTCTTTAACCCGGTCACCTCCTCACAGGGATCCGTCACCGGCGCGCTGCTATCCTCCCTTGGCGTCACACTGCTGTTTATCACAAACATGCATCATTACATGCTGGCGGCAACGGTCGAAAGCTATCAGCTCTTTCCCGCCGGCAACCTGCCCGACATCTCCTCGCTTTCGGAGATCATCAGCCGCACCGTTTCCGCCGCCTTCCAGATCGGCGTGCAACTGGCCCTGCCCTTCCTGATTGTCGGCACGCTGGTGCAGACCGGCTTCGGCCTTCTGGGACGTCTGATGCCGCAAATACAGATATTTTTTCTCGCGATCCCCATGCAGATCCTGCTCAGCCTTGTCATGCTTTCCATGACCCTGTCCGCGATCCTGCTTTTCTGGCTCGGCAGCTACCAAAACGTTGTCGCCAGCGCGATATCTCCCTGACCGGAAAGGAACGCGCGCATGGCAGAAAACGAAGACACAACCGACGCCAGCCAAAAGACGGAAGAACCCACCGCGCGAAAACTGGAAGAGGCACATAAACGCGGACAAGTCGTCTTCAGCCGCGAAGTGACCAGCTGGGTCATGCTCTTTACGGCAACAATTCTGGTGCTGACTGCCGGCCCCGGACTCATGACCGGACTGCGGGACAGCCTGAAAATATTTCTTGCGCAGCCCGACCGCATCCCGACAGACGCGCTGGGGCTGTCCGGCGTACTGCGTGATCTTTTTCTTGAAGTCGGCGGGATCATGATCCTCCCGCTTCTTGCCCTGTCCGTCATGGCCGCGCTGGCCGGGTTTATCCAGACCGGCCCCCTTTTCACGGTTGACCCTGTCAAGCCGGACCTTTCGAAAATATCGCTCATCAAGGGGTTTTCCCGCCTGTTCTCGATGCGCTCGATCGTCGAGTTTATCAAAGGCCTGATCAAGCTCGCCGTTGTCTCTCTGGCCGGCGTTATCGTGCTGCGGCCCTATTTTGACAGCGTCGAGCATTTTGTCGGCCTCGACCTTGGCCAAGGACTGTTCGATCTGGAAACGCTCTTCCTGAAAATGATGGTCGCCGTGCTCGCGGTGCTGTCCATCTTGTCCGTGATGGATTATCTCTACCAGCGCCATGACTTCATGAAAAAAATGCGCATGAGCAAACAGGAAATCAAGGATGAATTCAAGCAAACCGAAGGCGACCCGCAGGTCAAAGCCCGGCTGCGTGAATTGCGCGAACGGAGAGCCCGGCAGCGCATGATGCAAGCCGTCCCCGAAGCCGATGTGGTGATTACCAACCCGACGCACTTTGCCGTTGCCCTGAAATACGACACAAAAGACATGCCTGCGCCAATGATGGTCGCCAAAGGAACCGACCTGATCGCGGAGAAGATCAAGGAAATCGCGAAAGAACACAAGGTTCCCATCGTCGAAAACGCGCCGCTGGCCCGCGCTTTGTACGATTCCATGGAAATCGATCAGGTCATTCCACCCGAACACTACAAGACCGTGGCCGAAGTCATCCGCTATGTCTTCCGCCTGAAAGGAAAAAAAATATAATGCCTCCACAGAACAATCCTGATTTCTTTTTTGAAAAAAAGGACAACTCCGGCGCGCAAAAAACCGACAATCGCAAGCGCAATATAAAATCCATCATGCTGTTCCTGATCAGCACGGCTTACGGACTTCTGCTCTATGTGATTCTGACCATCAAAATGCAGGGAAACCAGCCCCTCTTCATGCTCATGCTTTATGCCTACGGCATTTTGGGCGGCATTGGCGCACTGATGCTGAAACAAGTCTATACCGATGCCGACCGCAGCCGCAAAATCCTGATCGAGGTGCTGGAAAAGAGCGCGGAAGCCCGGGCAATTTCAAACCCTGAAGGCGACACCATTTACGCCAATGCCCGTTTTAACCGGCTGTTCGATGGAGAAAAAAAACCGTCCTTGCAGGCCTTCACACAGCTTTTTGAGGATCCGAAAAAAATAGACAAAGCCCTGTCCGACCTTAAAAACAAAGCGGCGCCGGCCGGATCGGCGACAACGGAGCTACAGACAAAAATCAAAGGGAAACCCATCTGGTTTCAGGTCACCTGCCAGTTCATCATCGGCTGGGCCGGTTTTGTACACTGGCGGATCGACGACATCACGCACCGCTATGAGATGGAAGCTGCCATCCGCGAGGAGCGCGAGAAACTCCGCGATTTTACAGACAATGCTCCCGTCGGATTTTTTACAGTGGACGAAAGCGGAAAGTTCCGCTTTGCCAACGATACCCTGTTGCGTCTGCTGGGAACGGATCCTATCACCCTGATCGGCAAGGCGCGCCTGCACGATTTTCTGGTCACTCCGCCCGCAGGGGGCAAGCCCTATGACCTGTTTGAGGGCGGCGGCCTGCACCAGCATGGCGAGCTTTTGATGAAAGGCGCGGGCAACCGCGTTTTCAAGGCCGCTGTCACGCATTCCATTACCCGCAATGAAGAAGGGCAGCTGATCTCGCGCTCTATCGTCTATGACCTGACGACAGAACAAAAAATGCAACAAGCGCTCCGCGAATCCGAAGACCGTTTCCAGCGCCTGTTCGAGGAAGCGCCTGTCGGAATCTGCATGCTGACGGAAAATGGCCTGATCAGCGACGCCAACCAGACACTGGCCGCAATGCTGAAGCTGCCGGTTGACGCCATTAATGGCAAGCCGCTTTTACATTTTATCCAGAAGGACGCGCAGCTCCGCGCCGAAGAATGGCTGAAATATCTCGCCAAGGGCGGCAAAACGGATGCCCTGATTGAAATTCCGCTCAAAGGTTCGGTCGAGGTCGTGGCACAAGTCTATGCCCGTAAATTCAGGTCCGGTCATAACTTTGTCCTCCACTTCATCGACATGACAGAGCAAAAAAATCTTGAGAAGCAATTCACCCAGTCCCAGAAAATGCAGGCCGTCGGACAACTGGCAGGCGGCATTGCGCACGACTTCAACAACCTGCTGACCGCCATGATCGGCATCTGCGACCTGCTGTTGCTGCGCCACAAGCCGGGTGATCCCTCCTTTGCCGATATCATGCAGATCAAGCAAAACGCCAACCGCGCCGCCAATCTGGTCCGCCAGCTGCTGGCCTTTTCACGCCAGCAAACCCTGCAACCGCGCGTTCTGGACATGACCGATGTGCTGACGGAGCTTTCCCATCTGATCCGGCGCCTGATCGGCGCCAATATCGAGCTCAGCCTCAACCATGCCAGCGACCTCGGCCTGATCCGCGCGGATCAGGGGCAGATGGAACAGGTTATGATCAACCTCGCCGTCAACGCCCGCGACGCCATGCCGCAGGGCGGACAGCTGAGTGTCCGGACATTCAACCTCAACAATCACGAGCCGCTGAAACTGGTCAACGAAGACATTCTCCCCGCAGGCGAATGGATCGCCACAGAAGTCACAGATACAGGCACAGGTATTGATCCGGATATCCTGCCGCGCATTTTTGAGCCCTTCTTCTCGACCAAAGAGGTCGGCGCCGGCACAGGGCTTGGCCTTGCCACCGTTTACGGCATTGTCCATCAAACCGGTGGCCATATCTCCGTCGCTTCCGCCGTTGGCAAAGGAACCACCTTTACTGTTTATCTGCCGCGTCACAAGGAAGTCGCAGGCGAAAGGAAAATCGAGGCCGCAGAAGAAAAACCGATGACCAGCGACCTGACCGGGTCGGCCAGAATCCTGCTGGTCGAGGACGAGGACGCCGTGCGCACCTTCAGCGCGCGCGCTCTCGGCAACAAAGGATATCATGTTGCGGATGCTCCCGGCGGCGCCGCGGCACTGCAAATTCTGGCGGAAGGAAAATTTATTCCAGAGGTTCTCGTGACCGATGTCATGATGCCGGAAATGGACGGCACCACGCTGGCCAAACAGGTCAAGGAAAAATATCCGCAGATCAAAATCATCTTCATCTCCGGCTATGCCGAGGACAAGTTCAAGGAACATCTGGGCGCAGACGTCTATTTTCTGCCTAAACCCTTCACGCTCAAACAGCTGGCCACCAAGGTGAAAGAGGTGCTGGAGGGGTGATTTTCGGCGCCGGCGGGACAGGCACAAATACAGCTGAATAAGAGTCTTCGTATAATTCCAGCCGCCGTTTTACCAAAGGGGGCAGCCCCGGCTTTGCGGATTCCTTGCAATCGGCTCCAGCGGCGCAATACCCTCCGGCATAGGCCCACATAAGATCATCATTGCCCACGATTGCTTTGGCTGCGGCGTTCGCACTTTCTATCTCGGCCTGCGCCGGTACCGGCTTTTGGCGAAATCTTGCATCCAGATAAAGCGCCACGCCATGCGCCTTATCTCCATCACTGAAGCTTGCCGCAACAAGAAATCTTTGCATCAAGGTGGGATCATTTTTATCCCCCGCCAAAGCCATTATACCATGGTAGTCGGCATCTCCTTCCTGCAATACCCCCGATGGTAACGCCTGGTTATCTTTGCTACAGTGACGAATTTCATGGAGAAGCACAGCCTGATAATACTCTCTGGTCGTCACTGGGGCACTATAAGTATAGTGTCCGCCGGTTCTTTTATGCACAACTCCCTGCATACGCCTGACAGTCTGCTCCTGATTTTCGGCGGACTTTATATAGAGGGCGCAAACATCATTGAATATTGAACTGACCTGCGCGTTGGCAAAAGCCGTCACGAAATCATTTGATATACGATTTGAATAAGTGAGTGGCCAGAGAAACGCCGGAGACATACTCGACAGAGTCGCCATTTTTCCAAGCAGCCCGTCTGCCTCCTTGATAACATGCACTTTCTTTCCGGGTGCCAGCTGTTGCACCAGCGCCGGATCAAGGCCCTCCTCTTTTAAAACTTTTTCCGCACGGGGAAACCCTATTACCCCCAGAGGCAGCACCAGATTCCAGCTCAGAAGATAAACGCCCAGCTTGCCGAAATCTCCGGAAACCTTGTTCCAGATACCTTTCCGCCGCAGATGAATGTTCAGCGGAAAAATCAGGGCATGCGCCAGCCATGCGGCAGCCTGCCCGGCCTTGCGTAAAAAATCCTGTGATGTTTTATTTTCAGCGTTCATATCAATATCTCAATGTCCGGCCCGACGGCGGCTTGGGCGGCGCAGGCGGGGAAGCCTCCACCAACCGCACAGGGCGGCAGGAATAATGGTGATAATCCTTAGGGGACAAGAACTGCTCCCCATACCAAAAGTCTACAATCTCCACATAAGACTTGTCGCCAAAGCTCTCCGTGGATGACCAGTAGTGGTAAGGAAGCCTGCCATTATCTTTATCCGCCTTCGTTGCGCGCGTTGTAAAAGTATCTTTGAATGCACCAGTGTTCTGATGCCCATATAGAGCGCCTGCAAAATAGGTTCCCGACATAAGAAAAATCGGGGGGATAATCCAGCCCCCCTTATAATTCCCCTTGTTCAGGGCTTCAAAAAACGCCCCGTCATTCGCGTAATCCGTGCCGTCAAACCCGTGCCAGTCACGCAGCTCCGCCACACGTTTGACCGCATCAACATATTTTAAAACCGCTTTATTGCCGCCTTCATCGGTCAGGTCTTGCGGCGCCGCGTAAACGTTGAATACCTTGCCAAGACTTTTGCCTTTGCCCTTATGCGTGTATTGGCCCATAAATATCCCGTCATCACTCAGCGTCCCGACCTCGGGAACAGTCTGCGTAGCTGCGGATGGCTCGCCAAGAACCATCTTGCTCAACGACGACAATTGCCAATCCGGATATTTGGCGACAACCTTCTTGAGGTGGTCATGATTTCCGCCCGTCAGCGTGGTGATGGTTTTCATCTGCACATCGGATTTATATTGCGGCGTATAAAAGATACTTTTGCCATCAGTTCCGATCTGGCACAGGCCAATATCGGATTCCTTGATGACCCTGCTGGCAAAATCCTTCCCTTTATAGAACGGATCCATAAAAACGATGTTGTATTCGGTTTTATCCAGCCCCGCCTTGACAACCCAATTTTCGAAGACGACTTCCCGTTTCTCCACATCGCGCCAGAAATTTTCCGTCCCGCTAACAATTTCCTTACGGCCAGTTTTTGGCGGCGGCAGATCACTATATTTATCCGCCGTATTATATCCCCCTGACCTTGTCATTTGCGGCACAAGGGTCAGCCCCGCTTCTTTAAAAACCTCGCGAATAAATTTTTCGTTCGCTTTCGTCTTGCCACGGCTGACCAGAAAAATATCCACGTCCCGCACCGGCTTTTTATTATACAGATCACGCAATGCCCCGCCCGCGATGATGGTCTCGCCCGCTCCCTTTTCATGAAAGGCCTGCAAAACTTTCCACCACTCAAAAGGAATGCGGCCAATAATACTATGCCTGGCGCCAAAAACACTGTCAGGAGATACCTCTTTTATACGTTCAACTGCAGTATTGACGATCGCCAGTTCGGCACCATCAAAACAAAGGCCGCAGCGCCGCATAAAACCCAGATGCCGGTCATAATCTTCCGCCGTCTCCAGCCTGAGCTGCGTCAAATCAAAGACGCTCGGGGGAGTCGCCCCCCAGGCCACCAGCAAGCGCGCCAGCGCCGGATCGTCGTTTAAAACGGCAAGTTTGAGATGATGCCACGCAGGCTGCACAGTCTTCCCGGACCAGAAGCTTTCCTCGAAAAGATTCCGCGCAGCGGCAAGATCTCCCTTGCGTACATGCTCCAACAGTGTGAAGGCGGTATGTTCATGCTCGGTTTTTGATGTCAGATTGGAAAATGACATATAGAGTCTCCTAAAGCGCAATTATGACCATCGTACGCTTTATGTCAATAATAAAACTGTTCTTTTTTTGTTCTTTATTGTTGCAATAAGGAACAAATCATGTACGATGAGATTCGTTGAGGCAATGACACAGCAAAAAACGCCGATACCAATTGCAACAGATCAAACCATATGAGACAAAAAGGGGTAATCAAAAATGTCCGTCACACAACTTCGTCCTGAGGGGAAAAATGAAATGAACGCCGCTGACAAGCAAAAAGCCCTTGATGCCGCCCTCGGCCAGATAGAAAAAGCTTTTGGCAAAGGCTCCATCATGAAACTGGGCAGCGATGCCAAACAGGAAGTCGAAACCATCTCCACCGGCTCCCTCGGTCTGGATATCGCGCTCGGCATCGGCGGCCTGCCCCGCGGACGGATTATCGAGATTTATGGCCCGGAAAGCTCCGGCAAAACTACGCTGGCCCTGCAGGTTATCGCCGAAGCACAAAAAAAGGGCGGCCAATGCGCCATTATCGACGCCGAGCATGCCCTTGATCCTTCCTATGCCACAAAACTTGGCTGTGACATTGAAAGCCTCCTGATCGCCCAGCCGGATGCCGGGGAACAGGCTCTTGAAATCGCCGATACGCTGGTTCGCTCCGGTGCACTGGATGTTCTGGTGGTGGATTCTGTGGCCGCACTTGTGCCGCGGGCCGAGCTTGAGGGAGAAATGGGGGACAGCCATATGGGTCTGCAGGCCCGCCTGATGAGCCAGGCACTGCGCAAACTGACCGGCTCCATCTCCAAATCCCACACCGTCGTCATCTTCATCAACCAGATTCGCATGAAAATCGGCGTTATGTTCGGCAATCCGGAAACAACCACAGGCGGCAACGCGCTCAAATTCTACGCCTCCGTCCGGCTTGATATCCGCCGCATCGGCTCGCTCAAGGACAAGGAAACCATCGTCGGCAACCAGACCAAGGTCAAAGTCGTCAAGAACAAGCTGGCTCCGCCCTTCCGTGTTGTTGAATTTGACATCATGTACGGCGAGGGCATTTCAAAAATGGGCGAGATTCTTGATCTGGGCGTCAATGCCGGACTTGTCGAGAAATCAGGTGCCTGGTTTGCCTATAATGGCGAGCGTATCGGTCAGGGCCGCGAGAATGCGCGGAAATTTCTGAAAGATAACCCGAAAATCGCCGATGAAATTGAAAAGAAAATCCGCGAAAACGCCGGGGTCGTCGCCAATGCGATGCTTGCCGGACCCGAAGAGTCAAATGACGATGCGGATGGAGAAACGGATTCCGATGCGACCGCACCGGCATCTAAAAAAAGTAAAGCCTGACATCCCCTCCGGGTGTCCCCTCACCCGGAACCCCTAAAGACGACCAAAGCCATAGTGTCGTCCCTCAAAGAAGAGAGCCGGTCCCCCTGACCGGCTCTTTTTCTTTGTGCACGCCGCATTTTCCCTGCGTAAATCAAGCTGCCAAACCGCCCGCGATTACTTCGTCCCGAAAATCCGGTCTCCAGCATCTCCGATACCGGGCAGAATATAACCATGATCGTTAAGTTCGCGATCAATAGCCGCCGTATAAATCGACACATCGGGATGCGCCGCCGTCAATGCGGCAATCCCTTCGGGCGCAGCGATCAGGCAAAGAAAGCGGATATCTCGGGCGCCCCTGTCCTTAATGCGGGAAATGGCGGCAATTGCCGAATGACCGGTGGCCAGCATCGGATCGACAATAAAAACCTGCCGCAGCTCCAGATCGTCCGGCATCTTGAGATAATACTCGACGGCTTCCAGCGTTTTTGGATCGCGATAAAGGCCGATATGCCCGACGCGCGCATCCGGCGCGATTTGCAGCAATCCGTCCACGAATCCCATGCCCGCGCGCAGGATTGGCACGATACAGATTTTGCGCCCGCCCAGCACCTGCCCGGTCATTTTTTCAAGCGGCGTTTCAATCTCGACATCTTCCGTCGGCAGGTCCCGCAAAAGTTCGTATCCCATCAACAGGGAAATTTCGCGCAGCAGCACGCGGAAATCGCGCGTCTCGGTGTCTTTCCGGCGCATATGCGTCAGCTTGTGACGGATGAGGGGGTGGTCGACCAGATGAACATTGCTGCCTGTCATTTTATGCCTCCTTGAAACAGAGGCAGATCATGGCAGTTTTCTGAAATGCAGACAAGCATCCAGCTGTGAAAAATATGCGTATCTACGGCTGAAAGGCCTGCTGGGGCGCTTTTTTTCTGCTTTCAATTAACTGGACGATACTGACATACCCTTTCTCGCCCGCCCGACTCAGGGCGGTGTGCCCGTCATTGTCCCTTTTCTCCAGCGCAGCTCCGGCTTTGATCAGCACAGAGGCGATGTCCGCATGTTCCATTCTGAGCGCGACAAGCAATGCGGTATTGCCCCATTTATCCTTTTCATCAAGACTGGCCCCCGCTGCGATCAAAGCGGTGACAATCCGCTGATGCCCGTTTCTTGCGGCATAAATCAGCGCCGTCGAGCCAAAAATATCCTTGTCGTTCAGCTTTGCGCCTGCGGCGATAAGGCTGGAGACAATGATAGTATGTCCTTTTTCAGCAGCCTCAATCAGCGCTGTTGAACCAAAAATAATATCTCTTTTATCAAGAAGAGCCCCATCTGCAATCAGCTGAAGGGCTTTTTGAACATTGCATCGCCCGGCACTTTCGCTCACTTCAGATAAAAGCAGTCTCCCCATCCCCTTCGAAAATGTCTTTTTGAAGGCTTTTAATAAGTCTGAGAAGGCCATGTATGTGTCCTTATGCGATCAGGCCCCGAAGGCTCGCCGTATTTGTATTTATATTTCAAAAATATCATATATTATATTTAACATCCATAAAAAAATGAATTATTGGTTTAAAATAACCGTTAGGGCCAACTGCCCCAGAATCGCCATGCCAAAACCACCAATAATCATACCCGACAAAACATTGATCAGCCGCAGGGTCTTGTTATCAAGCTTGTGACGAAAAAGGCCAAGCCCTCCTGCCAGAATGCCCCACCAGCAAAGCGAGCCCATAAACACACCAAAAATCATGGTCAGGGCAAGCTCATGCCCCGGGTCATCCTCCGGCACAAGGCCAAGTCCAGCAAAAATCGCGACAAAAGCGATCACCGTCGCCGGATTCGTCAGCGTAATAAAAAAAGTAGAAGTCAAATCCCCGGCCAGCTCCTTCAGATTATGCGGGCGCTTGTTTGCATCCGTAATCTCCTCCATCGTTTTCGGCTTTTGCAAAAATATTTTTATCCCGAAAGCCAGCAAAAATATCCCGCCGCCGCTTTGGATCATAAAACGGTGTTCGCGCAGAAAATCAGCAATGGACGAAAGGCTGAAAGCCGCTATGGCTCCATAAAGGCTATCTGCCAGCGCAGCACCGAGGCCAGAAGCCAGACCGGAAAAAACGCCATAGACCAGAACACGACGAATACAGAGCACACCAACCGGCCCCACAGGAACCGCAATGGCAAAGCCGATGATCATGCCCGTTGTGAAAACGTCGAAACCGAAATGCAAGTGACACCCATTATTTTGGCAACAGAATAACGGAAATCATCCCGTGTCAAAAGTACAAACTCCTGCTTTATGTGAAAAAAGCATGGGAATTTACACTATAAAGCCAGTTGACGCGCTTTTAGTAATATGGTTTCTTACATCACATTAAATTTTTTATGAAATATGCAGCGGCGCAAAAAAATGCGCTGCCACATCCAACAAGGAGAGAGAGTCATGACCCACACCCCGCACGATGACAACATCCCGGCAAACGACCCTGCCGAGGCTCCCGCAAGCGTGAGAGACCGCCTTGCCCAACCCACCATCAGCAAAAAAACAAAAATCCTCTCCGGAATCTTTAATATCGCAGCCGGTGCCGGCCTGACCGCGGCCGCGAAAGCTGCCGTCGTTGCGAGCATGACCTGGGCTGCCGCACCTGCTGTTGCCACACTGCTGATCTCTTCTCTCGCCGTTGGCGCCACCATGACCGCTTTTTGCCATTACGGACAAAAAAGAGCCGCCAAGAAAAGCGGCGCCGAATTACCGGCATTTTTCAGCAAGACCAATGCCAAGGTTTTTGCAAAAAGCAGCCTGTTTGCCATGGTGGGCGGCGCACTGTTCCTCGGCTTCAGCGAGGGGGTCTTCGACAAGCTGTTCGGATCAACGCCGGCTCCTGCCGCCCTGCCTGTCGCGCCCGACTGCCCACCTGCGGCTGATCGCGTCGCAGATGTCGTTGCCAATAATCCTGTAACTGCGGAAGTCAAGGAAGCCTTCGCACGATCTGCTTCGACAAACGGACATGTCGCGGCGCAGGGCACAAAAGACCTCGCCTATTACGCCTTCAATGCAAAAGACGGCATGCCAAAAGACCCCACACTGGCGCTCGCCCTCTTCAAGGACGCTGCCGAGGCTGGCAACGTGCAGGCAAAAGTCGATTTGCTCTATCTCCAGTATCACGGGCTGTCCGGCGTTCCGGCCAATCCCGAAGCCGCGCTTGCCGCCATGCAGGATATCAAATCCCCGCGCGCAGCATGGTTCGTCGAGAACTGGAGCAAGATACACAAGGCTCTGCCTGCGGTAAAATTCGACGCGGAAGCGATCCTGAAAGGGGTCAAGCTCTGCCCGACACCCTGATGCCGGATGAACCAATAAATAAAAACAGGCGCCCTGAACAAGCGCCTGTTTTTTTATTTCCTGCCGCTTTTGACATGTTTGCCCGCGATGCGCGTAATGATATCTGTTGCCTCCTCGGCATTGGTCTCGTCCCTGAAGATATGCCCGAACGACAAAATACCGGAAAGCCTGTTCTGACCGTCCACAACGACAAGCCGGCTGATCTTGTTTTTCTTCATGAGCTTTGCGGCGCTGTCAATCGTATCCCCCTCCTTGCATGAATATATGCCGGACGTCATGAAGTCAGCCACTTTCTCTTGCGCAATATTCTTCCCTTTGGCAACGGCACGCAGCACAATATCACGATCTGTGATAATCCCCGCTACCCTGCCATCCACCCCGACGGGAAGAACACCGGCGTCCGCCTCCTGCATCTTTTTCGCCGCCATTTTCAAAGTGCTGTCCGGTGAAAGCATCGGGGGCTTTGACCACATCAGATCCTGCGCTAACAAAGGCATTACTCTTCTCCTTTTTCAATTGAATGTGAAAGCGTATGGTGGCCGCAAACCTCCCTCCATCACTTGATTTTTATCAAAGTGATTCTTTTCTTCCTCAGAATTTCCGGACTTCGCAAGGCCTCAGCAGATTCTTGGCAACAGCTCGCCCAAAGGCATATCCAGTATCCGCCTGCCGCCGATAGGCGTTTGCAACGTGACAAGCCCTTGACGCCCCGCTGTCACGTCGCCAATTTGCGCCGCATTTTTACCGGGGCAAAAACAATTCATGATTTCCAGCGCCCGCGCCGCGGCAGCAGCCGGAACAAAAGCCACGAAACGTCCCTCGTTCGCCACCTGAAGCGAATCCAGCCCCAAAATCTCGCAAGCACCGCGCACGGATTCATCCACCGGGATTTTAACTTCATCTATATCAATCTGCACACCTGCCGCGCCGGCAATTTCATTCAGGACCGCCGCCACACCCCCCCGCGTTGCATCACGCAGGCAATGAACGTCAATGCCGCCTTGCAGCAACGCCTGCACGGTCGGCCACAAAGCCATGCAGTCACTTTCAATCGGCGAAGAAAAAGCCAATCCCTCGCGTGCCGCCATCACAGCCATGCCATGGCGGCCAATATCGCCGCTGAGCAACACGGCATCCCCTGTTTGCACCCGTGCCGGAAATATCTCTACGCCGTTCCCGATAATACCGATTCCGGTTGTATTGATGAAGACGCCGTCACCCTTGCCGCGCTCAACGACCTTCGTATCTCCCGTCACAATTTCCACGCCCAATTCCCGTGCTGCCCACGCCATGGACTGCGCGATACGCCATAGCACCTCCGTTTCCAGCCCTTCCTCAAGAATAAAGCCCACGCTCAGATACATCGGACGCGCCCCGCACATCGCAAGGTCATTCACCGTGCCGTTGACAGCGAGCGCGCCAATATCTCCGCCCGGGAAAAATAATGGCTGCACCACGTAGGAATCAGTTGTCATCGCAACTTTTCCGGACGGCAACGTCAGTACGGCGCCATCGTGCCCGCTGCCGCTTCCGAAGGCTGAAACAAACAATTCATCGATCAGTTTCTGCATCAGCCGTCCGCCGCTGCCGTGCGCCATCAATATTTTGGGGTATTGCATGAATGGCATGGGACAAGACGGCATCAGACGGCCTCCCTGCGGTAGCGGTAATAGGCAGCACAGGCCCCTTCTCCGGAAACCATCGGTGCGCCCAGCGGGTTCTCCGGCGTGCATACCCCTCCGAAAGCCGGACAATCCGCAGGCTTCCGGATTCCCTGCATAATCAGGCCGCTGATACATTCCGTCGGATGTTCATCATCAAGCGTCGCAATGCTGAAGCGTTTTTCCGCATCAAAAGCGGAGAATTCCGGCGCCAGCGCCCACCCACTTTGCGGTATTGCGCCGATCCCGCGCCAGATACGCGGCACCACCCGAAAGACCCTTGCAATCATCTCCTGCGCCGAAATATTGCCCCCCTCCTGCACTGCGCGCAGATACTGGTTTTCCAGCCGCGCCGCGCCTTCCTCCAGCTGCTTTACGCACATATAGATCCCCTGCAGGATATCCAGCGGCTCGAATCCCGTTATCACAATCGGAACCTTATATTTTTCAACCAAAGGCAGGTATTCCTGCATGCCCATAACCGTGCACACATGCCCCGCCGCCAGAAAACCCTGCACACGGCATTGTGACGATGACAATATTGATTCAATGGCGGGCGGCACCAGCACATGTGAAACCAGCAACGAGAAGTTTTTAAGGCCGCTTTGCGCCGCCTGCCAGACCGCTATTGCATTGGCCGGAGCTGTTGTTTCGAACCCGACCGCAAAAAAAACCACTTCTTTTGCGGGATTTTTCAGCGCCAGATCAAGGGCATCCAGCGGTGAATAAACAATCCGGACATCCCCGCCATTGGCCCGCACGCGCAATAGATCCGTCTCCGTCCCCGGTACGCGCAGCATGTCCCCGAAGGAACAAAATATCACTTCAGGCCGTGCCGCCAGTGCGATCGCCTTATCCACCATTTCCAGCGGCGTGACGCAAACAGGACAGCCCGGCCCATGCACCAGCGTAATTTGCGGCGGCAGCATATCCTGTATCCCGAACCGGACGATGGCATGCGTCTGTCCGCCGCAAATCTCCATGATCGTCCATGGCATTGTCGTCACGCTCCGGATAGCCGCAGCATAGCGCCGCGCCGCCTCCGGATCACGGAACTCATCCACGTACTTCATTAATCTGCTCCAGATATTCAAAGATGCGCCGTGCCTCCGACTCCTGCACTTTACTGATCGCAACACCGGCATGCACCAGCACATAGTCTCCCGGCGCCGCATCCGGCAGAAAAGCCAGACTGGCCTCTTTCTGCGCCGTGCCGAACAGGATACAGCCTGTCCGCATTTCCGCATCGCCCTGAATACTCACAATTTGCCCCGGAACTGCTAAACACATTTTATATTCTCCTTGTTGCTGCCATGATCTGCCCCGCCGCCAGACCGCCGTCATTCGGGGGAAGCCGGTGATGCCAATAGGGTTGAAAACCGGCCCGGTGCAGATTTTCCACTGTCGTCTCAAGAAGAAGCTTGTTCTGAAAGCAGCCCCCCGTCAACAAAACTTTTTGGTGCCCGGATTTTTGCGCCCCCTGCACAATCATATCCGCCAGCGTCGCATGAAAGCGTCCGGAAATCTCCGCAACCGGCGTATTATTTGTCAAATCCGATAAAATCATTTCTATCATTTGACCCCAGTCAAGGACATCGCCTTCCACAGTATAAGGGTATTTTCTATCCGCGCAACCAGCGGTGAATTCCAGTGCCATCGCGGCCTCGCCCTCGAAGGTATTTTTCCTGCAAACGTTAGTCAGCGCCGCTACAGCGTCAAACAGCCGACCTGCACTGGATGTCATCGGGCAGTTCAGATTCTTTTTCAGCATCTGGAGAATGCTTTCCTTTTTGTCTATGCACACCCCTTCACCAGACTTGTTCAGGGCATACAAAATTCCCAACGCCGCCCGCTGCGGATCACGCGCGGCGGCATCTCCGCCCGGTAACGGAAATTTCCGGAGATGGAATAGACGCGCATATCCCGCCGGCGTGATTTCAAGAAACTCGCCACCCCAAAAAGTGCCATCGTCACCCAGCCCCGCGCCATCCCAGACGACGGCCAGACAGGGCGCCTCAAGATCATTATCCAGCATGCAAGAAAGGGCATGGGCATAATGGTGCTGCACCAAGACCGTCTCCAGCCCGGAATCCTGCGCCAACAGCGTTGAAATATATCCAGGGTGCGCATCGCACATAATGACCTCGGGTGCCTTGCGATATAGTCCACCCAGATCCTTCAGAGTCTGTTCATGCGCCGCCAGCGCTTCAGGCGCATCAAGGTCGCCAATATGCGGGCCCAGCACCAGCCGGTCCGACACACCCAGCGCGACTGTGTTTTTCAAATGCCCGCCCGCCGCCAGCACCGGATTTTTAAATTCTGCCGCGAGCAGAAACGGCATCGGTGCATATCCCCGCGCCCGCCGCAATACGGTGGCTTGCCCCGCCATTACACGCACGATGGAGTCATCTGCCCGCCTGGCGATCGGGCGATTATGCACTAAAAAAGCATCGGCAATCCCGCAAAGACAGTCTAATGCCTCTATTTCATCGATGCAAACCGGCGCGTGCGGCCTGTTGCCGCTTGTCGCGATGACAGGAAAACCCAATTCTTGCAACAGCAACACGTGCAGCGGCGTCGCGGGAAGCATCACCCCTAGATAGGGATTCCCCGGTGCAGCCGCCGGCGCTACAGCACATTCTCTCCGTTTTTCGAGCAGCACTATCGGTGCTGCCGCTGACAACAAAAGCTCTGCCTCCAGTTCTCCGACATGACAATCCTTTTGAAGGCCGCTCAGGGAAGGATACATCAGAGCAAAAGGTTTTGACGGACGACGCTTGCGAAGGCGCAGTTTCTGCACCGCTTCTTCATTTTGCGCATCGACAACAAGATGAAACCCGCCAAGCCCCTTGAGGGCAAGGATCTGTCCCGCCCGCACGCACTCTGCCGCGTGCGATAAGGCGTCCCCTTTCCTTGATATCATATTCCCCACCGGGTCCCACAATTCCAGCTGCGGACCGCAATCCGGACAAGCGACAGGCTGGGCATGGAAACGCCGATCTCGAGGATCCTCATATTCCTTACGGCAGGCCAGGCACAACGTAAATCCTGCCATGGTTGTCGCCGGGCGGTCGTAAGGCAAGCTGTTTATAATAGTATAGCGCGGGCCGCAATGCGTACAATTGATGAAAGGATAACGATAGCGCCGGTCAACAGGATCCCCCAGCTCATGCAGGCAATCTGCGCAAACAGCCAGATCCGGCAGGATCGAGGCCGTGACAGTGTCGCTTTCCGCGCTCGCGACAATCTCGAACCCATGCCCTCCGTCAGGAGCGATGACCTCCTGATCAATTCTGTCAATGACGGCGTGAGGTGGCTTTTCCTTTTGCAGACCTTCCCGAAACCGCGTTAATGCCTGCGTTGCCCCCTCCACTTCGATAATAACACCGTCTGGCGTGTTCTGCACCCAACCGGACAAACCGCGCTCATGAGCCAGACGGTAAACAAAAGGGCGAAACCCGACGCCCTGTACCGCGCCGCGTACCCTGTAGCGATGGCGCGATTTCTCAGGCAGCGATTTCAACACTTTCAAGGAATATCTCCTGCGCTTCTGGATCATTGACATCAGTCATCTGCACCACTTCCAGCTCTGCGTCCTCTGCGACGGTTCCCCGCACACCTTCTTTGAAATGCTCGGCGAAATGCGTCGGGGTGATATGCGAAAGCGCCCCCAGCCGGACCCTGACGGTCAGAACACGGCCATTGCCGTTTTCCTGTGAAATCATCTCGATCTTGCGCAACAAATCCGCCATCAGTGAAAATTCATGCATGTTCCCTCTCCTCTTTTATCATCCTTAAAACCGTCCCGATCGCGTTCCTGATTTCCGGAGATATCTCCGCGCCCGTAGAAAAATTTCCGCCCTCAATGCCCAGAAAAACGATTTGGGGAGGAAGCCTGCCAAGAACGCGCGCCAGTTCCACCGCCTCGGCAAGGCCGAATGAATGCGTAGATGTATGCCGGAAAGTATCTGGAAGCCTGTCACACCCCAGATCGAAACGGAAAACCGTACCAATAGCAGCGCCCGATGATACTGCATCGACAAGAATAACACAGTTATGATCTTCCCAGGCGGCCATCAGCGCCGCCGGTTCCCCCTCCTGCATCTGCACATCAAGACCGGGTTCGCCCTGCAGGGCTTTTGCCACCGCACAGCCAAGGCCGTCGTCGCCGCGCAAGGCATTGCCAATACCGATAACTAGAATTTCCCGCGCCCTCATTTTCGATCCACGGTCAGCTTAAGAAAATGCGTGGAACAGGATATGCATGGATCATAATTGCGGATTGCCTGTTCAGCATGCCATTGCAGCTTGTCATCCGGCAAGTCCAGATATTGCGGCACGAATTTCCACAAATCATCCTCAATCATTTTCTGGTTCTGCGACGTCGGCGGGATAATGACAGCATCTTCAATGCCCCCGTCGGCGGCTATTTTATAACGGTGATAAAGCAAGCCGCGCGGCGCTTCCGTCGCCGCATGGCCGATACCCGCCCGCGGCGTGACCGCCATAAAGGCCTGTTCCGGCATTTCGTAATTCTCGACGATACGCAGCGCTTCTTCGCAGGCATAGAGCACCTCAAGACTGCGCACGATAATGCTTTTGAACGGATTGCGGCAGACAGAACCCAGCCCCGCTTCGCGCGCCACATCCTGAATATGCGTCGGCAAACGATCAAAGTTCAGCGCATAGCGCGCCAACGGCCCGACATGATATGACTGGCGGCCTTCCTTCAGTACGCAATGCAGCGCATTGGAATGCGCAACGTGCTCCTCCTCAAAGGAATCAAGAAACTGCGCAGGGGAAATATTCAGCCCATGACTGGAAACGATCCGCCCTTCGTTAAAAGGGTATTCTTCCGGATGACGCAGGGCGACAAAAATATAATCCCGCTCGAAATCCATGAAAGGAAAACCGGAAACCCAGCGCACCGTTTCCAGTGCGGCGGCGCGCGCCTGTTTCAGCGGTTCTATCAGGGCGGCCATTTCCTTTTTTGTCGGCGCTTTATAGAATCCGCCCACCCGCACATTAATCGGGTGAACCTCGCGTCCGCCCGCCAGCGCCATCACCGCGCCGCCGGTTTTCTTCAGCGCAAGCCCCCGTTCAACCGCTGCGCGATGGTCCTTGGCCATATGCACGGCGCTGTCATAGCCCAGAAAATCCGGCGCGTGCAGCATATAAATATGCAGCGTATGGCTGGAAATCCACTCCCCGCAATAAATCAGGCGGCGCAGATCGCGCAAGGGCCCTGTCACCTGCGCGCCGAAAGCATTTTCCATCGCATGCACGGCGCTCATCTGGTATGCAACAGGGCAAATACCGCAGATACGCGCCGTCACATCCGGTGCCTCCGCATAATTGCGCCCGCGCAAGAAGCCTTCAAAAAAACGCGGCGGCTCGAATATTTTCAACTTCACATCCTCAAGCTTTCCATCCCGGATAGCCAGATGCATCGCCCCCTCGCCCTCGACACGGGCTAGATACTCCACCTTGATGGTCCGCGTTTTTTGTTCATCGCTCATGGCGCCTGCTCTCCTTTTCGAAAGCGGGCGCACCGGCGTTATAGGTCCGGAAAACGCGCAACGCTTCCGCGCGGCTGATCATGTTTTTTTCCATCAGCCAATTCACCAAAGCTTCGGTATTCGGCGTGTCCTGCGGCCCGAAGCAGCCATAACAGCCGCGATTATAGGCCGGACAGATCGCACCGCACCCTGCCTGCGTGACCGGCCCCAGACAAGCAATCCCATGGGACACCGTAACGCAGGGCGTGCCGCGCCGCTTGCATTCAAGACATACACTATAGGCAGGAATATGCGGCTTGCGCTTGTGCAGGAAGGCGTTCACGACCTCCAGTAACTGCTTTTTATCAACAGGACAGCCGCGCAATTCGAAGTCCACCTTCACGTGCGCGGAAATCGGCGTCGATCGTGCCAGCGTGCTGATATATTCCGGCCGCGCATAAACAATACTGGTAAACTCTTTCACATCGGAAAAATTGCGCAGGGCCTGAATCCCTCCCGCCGTCGCGCAGGCGCCGATGGTCACCAGATATCTTGATTGCGCCCGCACCTCCTGAATGCGATCCAGATCATGCGGCGTCGTAATCGAACCTTCCACCAGCGATAAATCATACGGCCCCGGCTCTACCGCCCGGGAGGCCTCGGGAAAATTCGCAAATTCGATTTCCCCGGCCAATGCCAGCAGCTCGTCCTCGCAATCCAGCAGACTTAACTGGCATCCGTCACAGGAGGCAAATTTCCACACCGCCAGTTTCGGCTTCTCCGCTGTCATCATACCCCCTCTACCTGCAAAAGAGCCTCAACATGATCAAAGGAAAATACAGGCCCCTCGCTGCAGATAAAATGCGGGCCGAACTGACAGCGTCCGCATTGCGCAATCGCACACTTCATGTTCCGTTCCATAGAAAGATGGATATTACCGGAAACCATCCCGCGCCGCCGTAGCGCAGCGATAGAGAAACGCATCATCGGCTCAGGTCCGCAGACAAGCGCAGCGGATTTTTCCGGCGAAAATCCAAGGCCTGCAACCTGTTCCGTCACCAGACCCACCGGCCCCTGCCAGCCCGCAGATCCTTCATCAACAGTCACTATCACGTCAATCTTCTTTTTCCAGTCCTCAAGATCACCGCCAAACAGTATACGTTCCGGCGCGCGCGCTCCGTAGAGTAGCATTACGCGTCCATACTCCCCACGCTCCTGTATCAAGCGGAGAATTGCAGGGCGTAGCGGCGCAATCCCGAGCCCTCCCGCCATCAGCACAACATCGCGCCCACGCAGCTTATCAAGCGGCCAGACACTGCCAAAAGGCCCCCGCAGGCCAAGCATGTCTCCGACAGCCATCTCGCAAAGCGCGGAAGTAACGGAACCGACCTCCTTGATGGTAAATAGCAGACAGGATGAATCCGCCGGATCTCCGCTGACCGAGACCGGCACCTCTCCATGACCAAAGGCATAAAGCATATAAAACTGGCCCGGGGCAAAGCCGCAACAGGAAATTTCCCCGACAGGCTGCACCGTCAGCATCACGCAATCCGGCCTTTTATCCCGCTTGGCAATAATCCGGAAGCGCAGCGGTTGCATGGGGTCGAAATCAGCCATGCGGCTCCCCTTTGTCACTGGCACGGATAGCGCGGGCTTCTTCAGTGATATCAATACCGACAGGGCACCAGGCAATGCAGCGCCCGCAGCCCACACAACCGGATGATCCAAACTGGTCAATCCATGTCGCCAGTTTATGCGTCATCCACTGGCGATAGCGCGCCTTGGTCGAGGAGCGTATCGCGCCCGCGCCATGGATATAAGAGAAATCGGTGGTGAAACACGAATCCCATGTTTGCCAGCGCTCCGCATGCGCACCGGACAAATCCGTCACGTCTTCGACCGTCGAGCAAAAACAGGTCGGACAGGCCAGCGTACAATTGGCGCAGGACAGGCACCGCTCCGCCACCGCGTCCCAGCGTGAATTTTCCATGTTGCGATACAGAACATCCTTGATATCCTGCGTATCAAGTTGCCTCCCCATTTGTTTTTCCGCATTCCTGACACAAGCCGCCGCCCGTTTCATATCGTCCTCCACAGCAGGCCGCTGCGGTAAAGCCGCCAGAACTTCTGCTCCGGATTCCGAGCCTGCCTCCATCAGAAAGTAATGCTGCGGCCCGTCAATAATCTCGGTCAGCGCCATGTCATAGCCCGCCGTCACCTGCGGCCCCGTCTTCATCGAAATACAAAAACAGGTCTTTGCTGCCTGTCCGCAATTGACCGCGACGATAAAAGCATTCCTGCGCCGGGATTCATAACGCGGGTTATGCGCCCCCCGTCCCATAAACACCTCGTCCTGTATACGAATTGCCGCAATCTCGCAGGCCCGCACGCCGATAAAAGCGTAGCGCGGCGCTTCTTCCTGCACAGGCGCGATTTCAAAACCCTCGGCGTTCTTATGCGCCGTCCATAACTTCTCCCGCGGGAGAAAAAGGAATTTTTTCCATGATTGCGGACCCATGTTATACCCAAAAAGAGCCGCATCGGACCGCCGCTTCAGGCGATAGGTTCCCGCATCCTGCTCATCCCCCCAGCCCTGCGGCATATCCGCCGCCGTGCTAATTTCATCATAAAGAATCGCCCCGTCGCGCATGACAGGTCCGACAGTTTCATACCCGCGGCTCCGGAGCACCTCAAAGAGGCGGTCAAAATCACAACGATCAATACAGGCCGGGGTAAAATTCATATTCAATATTCCTGTTAATCAGGTAATATACACAATCTGTATACAACCGTACACCGCCAACAGGGATAAAAACCATGCGCCATTTCCAGAAGTGGATTTTACCCCCGATCCCCGGCGCGCCCTCAACGGGATTTGAAATAAATGGATTTTTTTAATTTTCTCCCCACGCAGGTTGAGGCCAATACACTGATTGTTTTCGGCACATTCCTGATGCTTGGCGTTACTGGCGGCGTGATCGCCAACAGGTTTCACTGGATGCCCACGGTGACCGCCTTCATGCTGCTCGGCATGCTGCTGGGGCCGTCTGGGCTTGGCATTATCGGCAAGCAGATGATGGCGGCCTCTTCCATGATAATTGATATTGCCCTTGGCCTGATCCTCTACAAGCTCGGCAACATGCTGCATCCGCAGGCTATGCTGAAATCCGGCACACTCCTGACCTTTGCGCTGTTTGAATCCCTGTTCACCTTCACGCTTGTTTTCTTTGTGATGCATCTCTGCGACTACAGCCCCGTCATCGGCATTCTGGTGGCGGCTATCGCCGTATCTTCTTCTCCCGCAGTACTTGTCCATGTCTGCGATGAACTTGGCGCCAGAGGGCCGGTAACAGAGCGCGCCAAGGAACTTGTGGCGATGAACAACCTGCTCTCGTTCATTCTTTTTTCAATAGCCCTGCCTTTCGCCATTGCCTCCGAAGACAAAAGCCTCTCCTATGTTATCGGCGTTCCCGCTTACCGCCTTTTGGGCGCGTCTCTCGTCGCCATTGGCGTGGCCTGGCTTGCCACGCGCATTGCCGTTTTGCTCGGCGGACGCAATGCCCATTACCGCTTCGCGATCGTCATCGGTGCCATCATGCTGACACTCGGCTTCTGTCAAATGCTTGATGTTTCAAAACTGCTGGCACCGCTGATTCTCGGCATTGCGACATGCACGCTCGAAACAAAAAAGCACAACCTGTCAAGGGTCGGACTTGGTGAGGGCGGCGATCTGTTTTTTATTGTCCTTTTCGTTATGGCCGGAGCAAAAATAAATCTGGCCGATCTTTACGATGCCGGACTTGTCGCGCTGTTGCTGGTGATCGCCCGCATCGGGGGGAAATTTATTGGCGCCCATACCGCCGGATATTTTCGCGACACCCCCCGCATCGAATCAACGGCAATAACCATGATGCTGACGCCCATGGCCGGAATGGCCATCGGCCTCGTCGCAACAACGGCCAGTCTGGCACCTGAAATATCCTACAAGATTTCCGCTCTTGTTCTGGCGATGGTTGCTGCTTTTGAAACAATCGGCCCCTTCCTGACGGCTTGGGCGATCCGGTTGACCGGTGAAGAATCAAAGGATGAAGCGGAAAGCCAAACAGACATCGAAAAACAGGAAAATTAAAGGATTTTTTATGAACAAAAAGAAAGAATGGTGGCGCGGCGGCGTCATTTATCAGGTTTATCCACGTAGTTTTTCTGACAGCAACGGGGATGGCATTGGCGATCTGAAGGGCATCACGCAAAAACTTGATTATATCGTTTCGCTGGGCGTGGAGGGCGTATGGCTCTCGCCATTTTTTACCTCCCCCATGGCGGATTTCGGCTATGACGTTTCCGATTATAAAAACGTGGATCCGATTTTTGGCTGCCTTGCCGATTTCGACGCAATGCTGGAAGGAATGCACAAGCGCGGGCTCAAGCTTATTATCGATCTTGTGCTTAACCATACTTCAGAGAAACACCCCTGGTTTCAGGAGAGCCGCAAAAGCCGCGATAATCCCAAAGCCGACTGGTATGTCTGGGCTGATCCGCGTCCGGACGGCACGCCACCAAACAACTGGATGTCGGTCTTTGGTGGCAGCGCCTGGCAATTCGATTCCAGACGCGGCCAATACTATAATCACCAGTTCCTGAAAGAACAGCCCGACCTGAATATCCGCAATGCGGAAGTACAGGAGACCCTGCTGGCCATTGCCCAATGGTGGCTGGACAAGGGCGTAGACGGGTTCCGGCTTGATGCGCTCAATCATTGCATCCATGACGCCCTGCTGCGGGACAACCCCCCGCTAGAAGGTTTTGACCGCCAACAGGCCGCCAGCCGGACGACGCATCCCTATTACTGGCAGCGCCACCTCTACGACAAGACCCAGCCGGAAATGATTCCATTTATCAACCGTTTGCGCAAGCTGACAGATGCCTATCCCGACCGCATGATGGTCGCGGAAATCGGCGATGACGAGCAAATCAAGACCAGCATCGCCTATACCAACGGACCGGAAAGGCTGCACACCGCCTATAACTTCGCGCTGCTGCGCCCCAACGCCTGCAATACGCCAGACCTGCGCGGCACGGTTGAGGAGTATTTCCGAGAACCGCACGACAGTTGGCCGTCGTGGGCTTTTTCCAACCACGATGTTGCGCGCGTGGCCACCCGCTGGGCCGTCGATGGCCAGCCGGACGACCGGCAGACAAAACAGCTCATCGCCCTGCTGACCTGCTTCAAAGGAACAGCCTTCCTGTATGAGGGCGAGGAGTTGGGCTTGACCGAAGCCGATATTTCCTTTGAAGACCTGCAGGACCCCTATGGTATTTTCCTCTGGCCCGAAGACAAAGGCCGCGATGGCTGCCGGACGCCGATGCCTTGGAACAGCACGGCAAGAAATGCCGGATTTAGCACAGCAGAAAAACCCTGGCTGCCGGTCCCGCCCGAACATCTGGAAAAATCCGTTGATCAGCAGGAAAAAAACAGCGATTCCCCCCTTCTCTTCACGCGAAATTTCCTGAAATGGCGCAAAGCGATCCCCGCGCTCGTGACGGGAGATATCCGCTTCATGAACACCAGCCATCCCGTTCTGGCCTTTACGCGTGAAACCGGTCCGGATATCCTTCTTTGCGTTTTTAATCTCGGCAGGGCCGTGGCCTCTCTTGATTTACCGGAGGGCTGCACGGATGTGGCCGGCCATGGCCTGCCATTCAGCCGTCAGGAAACGGCCCTGACTCTTCCGGCTTTCGGCGGCTATTTCGGCAAAATGGGATAAAAGGCTAAGGGCTTATATCCTGACAAGCCCTTCGAAGCCGGGATAGGGATGCGTAATCACAAAAGTCGGAATCCGCGCGACGTAATCGCTAAAACGGCCCTTGTCCTGAAAGCTGGTACGGAAACGCGAGACGCGAAAATAGTTTTCGCCCAGCTGCGGCACGATGCCGCCTGCGATATAAATACCGCCGCCCGCTCCCAGTGTCAGCGCCAGATTTCCCGCCAGCACACCAAGGAAATGACAAAAAAGATCCACCACTTCGCTGCAAACCGCGCAAGCCCCCGCAAGCGCCGCTGCCGTGATCTCTGCCGGCGCGCGTTCGGGCAAGCACAAGCCGTCCACCCCGCAGACCGCCTGATAGAGATTGACCAGCCCTTTGCCGGAGCAAACCCGCTCACCGGAAATGTGGTGATATTTCGTTTTTTTCAGGTATTCGAAGAGCGCGAATTCACGGGCATTCATGGCAGGCATGGTCACATGCCCGCCTTCAGCCGGAGAAGGCACCGGCTTTCCCTCTGAAAAAAATACCGCCGCCACGCCAAGCCCCGTACCGGGACCAATGATACCGATGGGCAGGCCTTTGCGGGGCGCCACGCCACCCAGCTGGTAATAATCCGTTGCCTGCAGATACGGCACGGCATGGGCCAAAGCCTCGAAATCATTTATCACGCGCAACTGCGCAAGGCCGATGGCCGCACGGGTATCCTCGATTGAGAATTTCCATGCGTGATTGGTCATTTCAACCCGATCCGTGCCATCAAGCGCCGTCGCCACAGCGAAAGCACCGCTTTCCGCCGCCGCCTTCTCCAGATCGAGGTAAGCGCAGGCGGCCTCTGCCAGCGTTGGATAATCAGCGCACGGCAAAACCCGGATATGGCCGATAGCGCCGTTATCAACCAGCGCAAACCTTGCATTCGTAGCGCCAATATCTGCGATCAGCTTTACCATTTGCGGCCTATATGGCCTTGGCATGGCGCTGTGGCGCATCCGCAGCAGCCTCTGGCGGCAAATAAGCGTCAAAGCAGCTCGCCACTACACGGATAAAAGGCTGCCCTATCTCTGTCACGGACAGGCCGTTGTCCTCCAATGTCACAAGACCGTCCTCCACCAGCGGCGCAAGTTTCGCCTGCGCTCCGGCCCAAGCTTTATCCGCAAAATGATCCGCTCCTTCCAGTGCTGCCAGATTCACCGCGCCATAACACATAACCTGCTCGATGACAGACCGGCGGTAAATATCCTCGGCGCTCAGCAGACAGCCGCGCACGACAGGAAACATCCCGGCCATGACACGCTCCCGGTACTCGATATTGCGATCAGTGTTCTGGGCATAGGCTGTCACGTAGTTGGAAATGGAGGTCTGGCCGAATCCGGCGAGAATATCCTCGCCATCCGTCGTATAGCCCTGAAAGTTGCGGCGCAGCTTGCGCTCTTGCGCGGCCTTCGCCAGCTCATCCCCCGGCAAGGCAAAATGATCAATGCCCACAGGCACATAACCTGCCGCCAGCAGATCCGTTCGCGCCACTTCCGCCATTTCAAACCGCGCCTCGGTATCCGGCAT
This sequence comes from uncultured Rhodospirillaceae bacterium, assembly GCA_964458415.1. GTDB lineage: Bacteria > Pseudomonadota > Alphaproteobacteria > Micavibrionales > UBA2020 > CAYWIT01. The sequence continues at coordinate 188,920 of CAYWIT010000001.1, read as the reverse complement.
CGGGAATTCTTCCAGTTTTTTCTGATGCTCCTTGAACCACGGCACATGGGCATAACCGAATAGCGCCACGCGCTCCGGCCGCAACTGCACGGCAAGCGCAATGCTTTCACGCATGATGTCCACTGTTTGCAGGGGCAGCCCATAGATCATGTCGTAATTGACGCTCTGGATGCCCGCCGCACGCAGCCATTCCGTACAAGCCTTGACCTGCTCGAAAGGCTGGATCCGGTTAATCGCCTTTTGCACCTCGGGATGAAAATCCTGAACGCCGAAGCTGATCCGGTTCACGCCGAGTGCCGCAATCTCCCCCGCCATTTCCTGTGTCAGCAAGCGCGGATCTATTTCCATCGCCGTCACCAGATTCCCGGCGCGCTCAAACCTGTCGCCGATAACATCCAGCAGCGCACCCAGATCTTTTGCCGCGGCGAAGTTCGGCGTACCTCCGCCGAAGTGGATATGCGTCACGCGCTGCTGCCGCCCAATGGCTTTCGCGGCCATTTCCACTTCCCTGCGCACCGTACCCAGATATTCAGCCACCGGGGCGTTATGATCGATGATCTTTGTGTTGCACGCGCAATAAAAGCAAAGGTGGCGGCAAAACGGAATATGAACGTAAAGCGAAATGCCTTTTTCCTGCGGGATCCCCGACAGAATACGTGCATATTCGTCGCTCGACAGCGCCGCCTTGAAATGCGGTGCTGTCGGATAGCTGGTATAACGCGGCACAGGCCGATCATATTTATGCAGCAGTTTTCTATCCATATGTCACCTCTTGCTCCCGATGAAAATAGCCCAATCACCCTCAAAAGTCATGCGCTATTTCAAGCCTTCAACCGGCTCCCCCAGAGGGGCTTAAGTGCTTCCAATATCAGTAAAACAATAAATCCGCCACCCGCCGCCACGGCCAGACCGCTCCACTGAAGCGCCCCTAGACGAAAGGTCTCCGCAAACGGAGGAAACAGCAGAATCCCGCCAAACATGACCGCGATGCCGAGAAGCCCCCAGCCCAGCAGCGGGTTCCGCCTCCGAAAAGCCGCCAGCAGGGAAGTGCTGAACGATCTGTTGGCAAGAATAAGCGCCAGATTGCAAAACAGCAGAAGCATGAAGACAAGCGAACGCAGCGCGTCTTCCGGCACGTCTTTCCATGTTGCAAAGGCCAGCACAATCATAACCATGATCAAGGAAACGGCCCCCTGTATAACGCCCCATAACAGCACAGGGCGCGAGAGAAGCGGCGAGCGCGGATCCCGCGGCTTGCGCCGCATGACATCTCCCTCCGCTTCCTCCGCCTCCAGCACAACCGAACAGGCCGGATCAATCACCATCTCCAGCAAGGCGATCAGCAGCGGCGTGAGGATTAACGGCATGTCAAGCAACACAGGCCAGAGCGCCAGACCCGCGATAGGAACATGAATGGAAATGATATAGGTCATCGCCTTACGCAGGTTGTCGTAAATACGCCGCCCGAGCGCGATCGTGCTGACCAGCGCGTCGAAATTATCATCCAGCAGCACAATCGACGACGCCTCCCGCGCCACGTCGGTTCCCCGTCCGCCCATAGCCACGCCGATATGCGCGGCCTTGAGCGATGGCGCATCGTTCACGCCATCCCCTGTCATGGCCACAATTTCACCGTTTTTCTTGAGCGCCTCGACGATCCGCAGCTTCTGCTCCGGCACAATCCGGGCAAAAACGTTCACCTCCGCCACAGCGTCGGCAAATACCGCATCGGTCATGGCTGCGATCTCGTCTCCGGAAAGAACCTTGTCCACGGCAATGCCCGCCTGCAATGCAATTGCGCGCGCCGTCGCAGGATAGTCTCCTGTAATCATCACGACACGAATTCCAGCGCTGCGGCACTCGGCCACCGCCACCGGAACGGCCTCCCTTATCGGATCGGCAAATCCGACAAGGCCCAGATAGCGATAGTCAAAAGCCCCTGCCGATTCAGGCAGGACCGCACCGGAAAACCCGGCCTCCGCCACAGCGAGAACGCGCATGCCCTCCGCCGCCAATGCGCGCACATCGTCATGCAACCGCTCCGTCTGCTCTGGCGATAAATGACAGGCCGCAGCAATAGCCTCCGGTGCGCCCTTGGCAAAAACACGATACTTCTCACCAGCACTGTAAGCCTGCGCCATTATCGGGGATCCGGATTTCAGGCTATAGTGGCGCATACGGGCGTCCTGTTCCCGCCCCTCCGGCAAGGGGAAAACGGAAAATGCAAGATCCATCGGATCATGCGAATCTTCCTTGCATGACTTCCTTCCTGCCCGCACCAGCGCGCTGAGTGGTTCTGAAAGCGCCTGTCCTGCCATCCCCCCGGCCTGCCAGACCTCCCCGCCCGCCTGCAGAAAGACGATGGACATTTTATTTTGCGTCAACGTGCCGGTCTTGTCGGTACACAGCACCGTTGCTGAACCGAGCGTCTCGATAGAGGCGGCGCGCCTTGTCAGGACACGGGCTTTTGAAATGCGCCAGGCCCCCATCACCATGAAAACCGTCAACGTCAGGGGAAACTCCTCCGGCAACAACGTCATGCCAAGCGCAATCCCCTGCAGCAACGCCGCTGTCCAGTCCCCCTTCAAAAAACCATAGATAGCGACCACCGCCAGACAAAGGCTCATACCGATCGCTGCAAAAAAAACAACGACTTTTTTGGTTTGCTGCTGGAGACGCGGCGGCTCCATCTGGATACCTGCCAGCGCCCGTCCGATACGCCCTATCGCGCTTTTGACGCCGGTTGCCTCCACCAGAACACGCCCACTGCCCTGCACAACCAGAGATCCCGCGAAAACATGCGGCGAGCCGTCTCCGCCAGGTTTTGCTGCCGGAATATCCTTTCCTGCATGAAACTGTTTCCGTACAGGCACGGATTCGCCCGTCAGCAGGGATTCATCCGTCACGATCTGGTCATCCGCCAGCAGGACCGCGTCAGCAGGCACGCGGTCTCCCTCGGCGAGAATCACGACATCGCCCGGCACGACCTCCCGCCCCGGTATCCTTCTTTTAAGGCCATCACGGATCACCAGCGCCCGAGGGCTTGTCAAATCGCGCAAGGCCTGCAGAATTTTTTCACTCCGGAATTCCTGCACCACGGCTATTGTCACCGACATCGTGGCAAACAGCGAAAGAAGAACGGCCTCCTTCAGATCCCCGATCAGCAGATAGACGGCAGCGGCCGCCAGCAGCAGGCCGAACATCGGCTCCCCCAGCACCCCCTTGATAATCGCAAGCGCCGAACGCCCGTCTTGCGAAGGCAACTCGTTATAGCCGACTTCCTTCAAAAGCCGGGCGGCGTCTTTATCGGTTAATCCTTCTTGCATGAACTGTCCGGATCATAGGCATGATGGTTGCCCTGATAATCCCGCACGACAGCCCCCTGCGCTGTCTCTTTGATCCAGCTTCCTTCGACCGGCACCTTGCCGTAACCGCCCGGAATGTCGAGCATGTAACGCGGATGCGCCATGCCGGAAAGCTTTCCCTGCAGCTGCCGCACGATTTCCTGCCCCGCACGCAGCGGCAGCCGGAAATGCGCTGTTCCGGGGGCAAGATCGGGGTGATGCAGATAATAGGGCTTGATCCGCATCGCCGTCAGCGTCCGGAACAGGTTTTCCAGCACAACGGCATCATCATTCACCCCGCGCAACAAAGTTGACTGCGACAACAGCGGAATTCCGCCACGAATAAGCTTCATCGTCGCGGAACGTACTTTGTCCGTCAGTTCATTGGCATGATTGGCATGGACAACAACGTAAACGGCTTTTTCGCTTTGCAAGGCTTCCACCAGCTCATCCGATATCCGCGCCGGATCGGCCACCGGCACGCGGGAATGAAAACGAATGACCTTGACGTGGTCAATGGCATTCAGTGCCGCCATAATCTCTTTCAGGCGTCTGGGCGACAACACAAAAGGATCCCCGCCCGTCAGGATCACTTCCCAGATCGCAGGCGTGTTGCGGATGTAATCCAGCGCCGCGCCAAGCGCGGCGGGGTCCAGCATCTCGTTTCCCGGCCCCACCATTTCGCGCCGGAAGCAAAAGCGGCAATAGACGGCGCAGACATGCACGGGCTTGAGCAAGACACGATCCGGGTAGCGATGGACGATGCCCTTGACCGGAGAATGCCGCTCGTCCCCGATAGGATCTGCCAATTCATCCGGCGTCGTTTCCAGCTCGCGCACATCGGGAAGGTACTGCCGCGCCACCGGGTCTTCCGGATTGGCCGGATCCATCGTTTCCAGCACCGCATCCGTCACAGACACGGCATAGCGCGCCACGACCTCCTGCAAAGCCGTGTCGTGTTGCTTTTCTTCTTGTTTTTGTTGTGTTGCGCCTTGCATAGGGCCATCTCTCCTTGCCCTTGATTTTCTACAGCATTTTACAGAGAGTTTCAATCTATCAATAAGGCGGCAAAATAACCTTTACATAACCTTTAATTTCCTGTAGTTTGCCCGCTTGGTCAAAGGGTGATTCACAATGGCAAAAACGAATAAAGAAGAAAAAAACATCACGGCGGAAGGACCCAAAGTCGGCATCGTCAGCCTTGGCTGCCCAAAGGCCCTGGTGGATACCGAGCGCATCCTGACCCAACTGCGCTCCGAAGGCTATCAGCTCTCACCGCAATACGAAGACGCCGATGTCGTCATCGTCAATACCTGCGGTTTTCTCGATAGCGCAAAAAAGGAATCACTGGAAGCCATCGGCGAAGCGATGGACGCCAATGGCCGCGTCATTGTCACCGGCTGCATGGGCGCCGAGCCGGAAAGCATCACCAAGGAGTTTCCCAAAGTTCTCGCTGTCACAGGCCCGCAGCAGTACGAAGAAGTCATGACGGCGGTGCATGCCGCCGCCCCTGCCGCGCACGAGCCCTTCGTCGATCTGGTTCCCCCACAAGGGATCAAGCTGACGCCGCGCCACTACGCTTACCTGAAAATCTCCGAAGGCTGCAACAACCGCTGCTCGTTTTGCATCATTCCTTCCCTGCGCGGCGATCTGGTCAGCCGCCCCGTCATTCAGGTTCTGGCCGAAGCCGAACGTCTGGTCAAGGCGGGGGTGAAGGAAATCCTTGTCATCTCGCAGGATACTTCCGCCTATGGCATCGACGTCAAATACAAACCCTACCCGTGGAAAAACCGCACGCTGCGCACCAAGTTCATCGATCTTTGCGAAGGGCTGGGAGAACTGGGCGTCTGGACACGTCTCCACTACGTCTATCCCTACCCCCATGTGGACGAGGTTTTCCCGCTGATGAACGCCGGAAAGATCCTGCCCTATATCGACATCCCCTTCCAGCACGCCAGCCCATCGGTGCTGAAAAACATGAAGCGTCCCGCACATCAGGAAAAAACGCTGGATCGCATTCATGCCTGGCGCAAAGAATGTCCGGATCTGACCATCCGCTCCACCTTTGTCGTCGGCTTCCCCGGCGAAACGGAAGAAGACTTCCAGTTTTTGCTCGACTGGCTGCAGGAAGCCGAGCTGGATCGCGTCGGCTGTTTCCAGTACGAAGCCGTCACGGGCGCCGAAGCCAACAAGATCGGCCCCGCCGTGCCCGAGGAGGTGAAAGAAGAACGCTGGCACCGCTTCATGCAGGCCCAGCAGGAGATCAGCGCCCGTCGCCTGAAGCTCAAGGTCGGCAAGACCATTCCCGTGATTATCGATGACATGACCGAAGGCGGCTACGTCGGCCGCTCGCAGGGCGATGCACCGGAAATCGACGGCGTGGTGCGCGTCAAGGGCAAGGGCCTGAAGCAGGGCGACATCGCACAGGTCAAAATCACCAAATCGGATGAATATGACCTGTTCGGCACCAAGGCGTAAAGATCACTTCGGCTTGAATTGAATAGGTCGAAAGACTTTGACAGGTGACGTCAAGACTTGATGGAACGCATCACTCTGCTTGTTCTTTTTGTCTAGTTCTTCTGCCTCTGTGCGTTTTATTATCGCCTCTCTGATAAGACAAGCAATAGAGACACGTCCCCGTTTATCAGCATGATCTATCGCTGTCCTGCCGCCATCGTCTTCTTCTTCCAGCAAAGCACCCGCCGCAATGAGCATCCGCAAACATTCCTCACGCCCATTGAGCGCTGCCCAAATCAGGCCTGTTCTGCCATGTATATCTTTTTCGTCCAGCTTCGCGCCTGCTTCAATAAGGATTTTCAAAGAATCTGCCCGTCCCTCAATAGCCGCCTCCAACAGCGGGGTTCTATCAGCATTATCTTTTTTCTCCAAATCTCCCCTGCCAGAAGCAATGATCTCTTTTACAATAGCTGTATGTCCCCATAGAGCTGCCCAAAGCAGAGGCATTCTGCCAAACTTATCGCTGCGATCAAGCTTTGCGCCCGCTGCAATTAAGGCCAAAGCTTTTTTTACATCACAATCCTGCTTGCTGACTTCCTCAAGCAGTTGATATCCCAGTTGTTCTGGCGTTCGCGGCCTGAGGGAGGATATTTTTGATATGGACAAAGCAATTACTCCACTGGTGTAAAAAATGTAAGGGGATTGTAAAGCAATTTTTACATTATGTCAATATTAACTCCCGTACCAAAAAGAAACCCGCCAGTCTTGCGACATGGCGGGCTTCATTGCTGGTATACGTGTGTGTAAGTGAAGTATTAACCAACAATCTCTGTGCCGCTGAAGAAGAAAGCGATTTCATTCCTCGCGTTTTCGAGGCTATCCGAACCATGAACAGAGTTGGCTTCGATAGACTCGGCGAATTCCTTGCGGATGGTTCCCGGCTCGGCATTGGCCGGATTGGTGGCTCCCATGATTTTGCGGTTGAGAGCAACGGCATCCGCGCCTTCCAGAACCTGCACGACAACGGGACCAGAAATCATGAAACTGACAAGGTCTTTGAAGAAGGGACGCTCTTTGTGGACCTCGTAGAATTTTTCCGCCTGTTCCGGCGTCAGGTGCATGCGCTTTTGTGCAACGATATGAAGCCCCTGCTCCTCGAATTTTGCATTGATCTTGCCCGTCAGATTGCGGCGGGTCGCATCAGGTTTAATAATTGAAAGTGTACGTTCAACAGCAGCCATGGTTGTTTCCCTCTTGTTTTATTGGCGTTGTGATTCTGGGATTTTATACCCTTCTTTTACGGATAATGCAACGGAAATAAAGCGTTGAAACTTAAGGATATAGCTGAGAAAGATTCTCAGCTATATCCTTGTAATGCGCCGCTGTTTCAGAAATTAAAGAGCGGCTTCGATCGCCGCCACAGCGTCATTGGCCTGTGCGCCATCGGGACCACCCGCCTGCGCCATGTCGGGACGGCCACCACCGCCCTTGCCGCCCAGCTTTTCCGCGCCTTTTTTGACAAGGTCAACTGCGTTGATCTTCGCGGTCAGGTCCGGCGTCACCGCCACAACCAACGAAGCCTTGCCATCTTCCGCCACCGAAACAAGCGCCACAACGCCGGAGCCCAGTTTTGCCTTGATCGCATCCGCCATCGGCTTTAATTCGCCCGCCGGAATGCCTTCCAGCACGCGGGAGGCAAAAGAAACGCCATGAATGACCTTCGCTTCAGGCGCCGCCGCGCTTTCTCCGCCCGTCGCCAGTTTGCGCCGCAGGTCGGCAACTTCTTTTTCCAGCTTTTTCTTCTCGGCAGCCAGCGCTTCAACCCGCGTCAGCGCTTCAGCCGGAGAGGATTTCAGCACGGCCGCAATGTCCTGCACGCGCGCCGCCTGTTCGTTGAGATATTCCAGCGCGCCGCGGCCCGTCACGCCTTCAACACGGCGGATTCCTGCGGCCAGCGCACTTTCGGAAACAATTTTAAAGAGCCCGATGTCACCCGTGCGCCGGACATGCGTGCCGCCGCAGAGCTCCAGCGAATACGGCTTTTCCGGCTGATCGGGATCCTGCCCGCCCATGGCCAGCACGCGCACCTCGTCATCGTATTTTTCACCGAACATCGCCATGGCGCCCAGCGCCCGCGCTTCGTCAACCGGCATCAGACGGGTCGTCACGTCGCTGTTCATGCGAATACGCTCGTTCACTTCGCGCTCGATCGTGGCGACTTGCTCATCCGTCAAGGCCACAGGCTGGCTGATATCAAAACGCAAACGCCCTTCATTCACCAGCGAGCCTTTTTGCGTCACGTGCTTGCCCAAATGGCGTTGCAGCGCCGCATGCAGCAGGTGGGTGGCCGAGTGGTTGGCGCGGATGTCGTTGCGCCTTTCATGATTGACTTCCAGTAATACTGTATCGCCAACTGAAACATCAATTCTTTCAGGATTTTGCATGGGCTGGCTTCTGGAGAGGACTGTATGGACAAAAAGCCCTCCTAGCTTTTTCTGGGTTCCTATTACGTCTAAAACCGCGCCTCTCGCAGTTTTTATTGTTCCCGTGTCTCCAACTTGCCCCCCAGATTCTGCGTAAAATGGCGTTTGGTTGGTGACAACATGACCCGCTTGGCCTTCTCTCAGCTCATTGACGCTATTATCAAACGCATCAACCAGTGCCAGAATCTGCGCCTCGGCCTGTTCTTGCGCATAGCCCAGAAACTCGGTCGAACCGTGCTTGTCCTTGATGCCGAACCAGACCTGCTCGGTCGCAGCCTCGCCGGAGCCGGACCAGGATTTGCGCGCAGTCTCGCGCTGCAGCTCCATCGCCGCGTTAAAACCGGCGACATCCACTTCACGTTTTTGCTCGCGGCGCAAAACGTCCTGTGTCAGATCAAGCGGGAAGCCGAAAGTATCATAGAGCTTGAACGCCACATTACCCGGCAGCTTTTCGCCGCTACCCAGCTTTTGCGTTTCCGTCTCCAGCAAAGACAGGCCATGCTCCAGCGTATTCTTGAAGCGTTTTTCTTCCAGCTTCAGCGTTTCGGTGATCAAGGCCTCGGCCTCGCGCAGCTCGGGATAGGCATCGCCCATCTTGCCGATCAGCGTTGGCAGCAACCGATACATCAGTGGATCCTGCGCACCCAGAATATGGGCATGGCGCATGCCGCGTCGCATGATCCGGCGGAGCACGTAACCACGGCCTTCGTTCGACGGCATGACGCCATCTGCGATCAGGAAAGACGCGGCACGCAGATGATCGGCGATCACGCGGTGCGACACGCTCTTGTCGCCATCCGGATCGGTATTCGTTGCATGAGCCGCCGACTCGATGATAGCACGGAGAATATCCACGTCATAGTTGTCGTGCTTGCCCTGCAAGATGGCGGCGATACGCTCCAGCCCCATGCCCGTGTCGATCGACGGCTTGGGCAGGCCGGTGCGCGTGCCATCGGCATGCTGCTCGAACTGCATGAAAACATTGTTCCAGATTTCGATGAAACGGTCGCCGTCCTGATCGGCCGAGCCCGGCGGGCCGCCCGGAATCCAGTCGCCATGATCGTAGAAAATTTCCGAGCATGGCCCGCAAGGACCGGTGTCCCCCATCGACCAGAAGTTATCCGACGTCGCAATACGGATAATTTTGCTGTCGGAAAAGCCGGTAACTTTTTTCCAAATAGCGGCCGCATCGTCATCATCGTGATAAATTGTGACCACCAGGCGATTGGGGTCAAGACCGAAATCCTTCGTCAGCAGCTCCCACGCAAAGGGGATCGCCTCGGATTTGAAATAGTCGCCAAAGGAAAAATTACCCAGCATCTCGAAAAACGTATGGTGCCGCGCGGTAAATCCGACGTTGTCGAGGTCATTATGCTTGCCGCCCGCCCGCACGCATTTCTGCGCTGATGTGGCGCGCGTGTAGGATCTCTTTTCCACACCGGTAAAAACGTTTTTAAACTGCACCATGCCGGAATTCACAAACATCAGCGTCGGATCATTCGCAGGCACCAGCGAGGAAGACCGCACCACCTCGTGGCCGTTCTTCCTGAAAAAATCCAGAAATGTCCTTCTGATCTCGCCCGCTGTAATCATGATTCACGCCTCTTTTTCTTCTTGAAAATATGTTTTAAAGTCATACACCACTTTCCAGCTAAAAGGTAGTCTGTCATGCCCCTAAAACAACCCGTTTCCGAGGATCTGGTCGTTCTGGCCCACCGTCTGGCCGAAGCCAGCGGGGAGATTATCCGTCGCTATTTCCGCGCTGATTTTCATATCGAGGTCAAAGGCGATGCCAGTCCCGTTACCATCGCCGATCAGGAATCGGAAAAGGCCATCCGCGCCATTCTGAAGCGCATGCGTCCCGGTGACGGCATTCATGGGGAGGAGTTCGGCTCGAAAGACGGCTCCACCGGCTATCTCTGGGTGCTTGACCCTGTTGACGGCACCAAGGCGTTTGCCGCTGGCCGCCCGTTGTTCGGCACATTGATCGGCTTGTTTTATGAAGGCGCTCCCGTACTGGGCGTTCTTGACCAGCCCATCAGCAAGGAACGCTGGATCGGGGCACGCGGCCACGGCACAACCCTCAACGGTAAACAAATCCGCTGCCGCCCCTGCGCCGATATTTCCGCCGCGACGATCGCCACCACCGGTCCCGACATGTTTGATTTTGACGATTACCTGAGGTTCTTCAAGGGCGTGTGCAAGAAATCCGCCTTCTCGCTCTATGGCGGGGATTGCTATTCCTACGGGCAACTGGCGGGCGGATGGCTCGACAGCGTGGTGGAAGGTTATATGAAACTGCACGACTACGCCGCGCTGATCCCGATCGTCGAGGAGGCGGGCGGCATCATCACCGACTGGCAGGGTCGTCCCCTGCCCACAGCCAGATCATACGATCCCGCTGCCGTCATCGCTTGCGGTGACAGACGGTTGCATGAACAGATTTGCGCGGTGCTGGCGGGTTAGAATTTTACCATGGTTTCGGCAATTTTTCGCGCAAAAAGCTCATGGCGCTGCGCTTTCTTTTCTCGTTCTTTTTTAAGTTGCGCTTCTTTTACCTGATCGCTGCTGTGTGCCGGAGCCACACCTTTCCGAACGTCCTGCGCCTCGGCGATATAGGCCTGCGCAATCTGGCGCAACAGCTTTTTGGCTTCGTCCGGCTTATCTTGCATGGCAAGGGCCAAGACCGGGTCAATTTCCGCAGCGTATTTTTTATAGTCAAGCTGGCCCCGGCTATTCGCAGGTTCCAGCTTTCTAAACTTCTCGATCAGAGTGGGTTGAGCGGCCTTTTCTGCCTTCTCATTAAAAAAACTCATGAGCCGTGTTAATTCTTCAAGCTGCGCCATATAACGGGAATTTACCGATTGTTCCATTTGCCACTCCGTTCTTTGGTATTCATAATCATGAAGGCCAACATTGCCTTAATTTCAAGAAACTGTCAACATAATATGTAAATATTAATAATTTCAAATTGTTGGCTTGCAGGACAATATCCGGGATTTCCGATTGCGCAGAATCATAATCCCTTTCATACTCCCCCCATCTTTCGAAGACTTCACAGAACTATTTAAACGGGACACGTGTAATAAGAGGGTCTGTCGCGGAAATGCGTTTTGAGAAATTGCTACGAAAGGACTGAACAAAATGGCCAAAGCCTATTGCCTGACCGTACAAATCAAAAGCGCCCATATCGAAAACGGTCTGGGTTACATGATTGCTTTTCGTCTGCCCCCGGGGGCCGGAACGCCGGATAATCATCCGGAATTCGCGCTTTGGGCGGATGAAGTCAGGGAATCCGTCCTGCGGGCCGCTGACCTGCCCTTCAGTGCCGACCCCTACACAAAAAAACTGGCCATCAGCCAGCTGATGCACGATCTGGATGATCTGAACGCAAAATACGATATCCGCATCGGCGGCCTTGCCGGCATGCCCGCCGTCCAGATCCATTCGACCAATCCCTATGATAACGAGATCGATATCGATTTCACCGATACGGAGGGCAGCTTCTCCGTCCTTGAGAAAAGCCTGCATGACCACGCCCGCAACCGCGTTTCCGATCATGGCAAGACCGGACTGATTGAAGGCAACAGCAAGCATTTCCCTTTTGAAAAAGAAACCCGTCCGGCACCGCCACGTCCGCCGCAGGGATTCCGCCCTCCCGGCGTTTGATTCCCGATGGCCGTTTATACTCCCGTCCCGTCACACGACCTCGCGGAATTTCTTGCTGGCTATGACATTGGCGCGCCGGTCTCCCTTGAAGGCATTGCTTCCGGTGTCGAGAACAGCAACTTTCATCTCCTGACCGGCGCGGGCCGCTTTATCCTGACCATTTTCGAAAAGCGCACACCGCCGGAAGACATTCCTTTTTGCCTCGCCTTCATGAACCATCTCCGGCAAAAATCCATCCCCTGCCCCGGCGTTATCCCGACAAAAACCGAGATGCCCGTTTCCTCGCTCTGCGGCAAGCCTGCCATCATCACGACTTTTCTGTCGGGAGAAAGCGTGCTATCGGCCACACCTGCGCATTGTGCTGCCGTAGGCGACCTGCTGGCGAAAATGCACCTTGCCGCCGGAGGATTTACCGCACAAAGAAAAAACCCGGTCTCTTTACAGGTCTGGCAAAACCTGATCACCGCCTGCGGCTCGAAAGCATCGGGGATTGCCGCAGGGCTGGAAGCGGAGCTTGCCGCCGAACTCGATTTTCTGGCGCACCATCTGCCGACAGCAGGCATTCCCGCCGGAGCCATCCATGCCGACCTGTTCCCCGATAACGTGTTTTTTAAAAACGAAGAACTGTCCGGCGTGATCGACTTTTATTTTTCCTGCACAGATTTTTTTGTCTATGACCTGATGCTGGCGCTCAACCCGTGGTGCTTCCAAGCGACCGGCGAACCCGACCTGAAGAAAACAGCAGCCCTGCTTGCCGCCTATCACCGCGTCCGGCCGCTCTCCCCGGAAGAAATATCCCTGCTGCCCCTGTTCGGGCGCGCCGCAGCACTCCGTATTGTCGCCACCCGTCTTTATGATTTTCTTCACCCCGCAGCAGGCGCCCACGTAACGGCGAAAGATCCGCTGGAACATGTCCGCATCTTGCGGTTTCACCGGAACGTCGCGACCCCCGAAGCCTATGGATTCCTGCCATGAAAAAAATTGATATTTTCACGGATGGCGCTTGCAGCGGCAATCCCGGTCCCGGCGGCTGGGGAGCGATTTTGCGCTATAACGGGCATGAAAAGGAACTGTCCGGCGGAGCAGCGGATACCACCAACAACCGCATGGAAATGACTGCCGTCATTGAAGGGCTCGCCGCACTGACCGAGCGCTGCAACGTCACTATCCACACCGACAGCAAATATGTCATGGACGGCGTTACCAAGTACCTCTCCGGCTGGAAGCAGCGCGACTGGAAAACCGCCGATAAAAAGGACGTCAAGAATCCCGACCTCTGGAAGGCGCTCGACACCCTGCTGCCACAACATCATATTTCATGGATCTGGGTCAAAGGTCACAACGGCCACGCCGAAAACGAGCGTGCCGATCTTCTGGCCCGCCAGGCGATCCCCGCCAAAACCCCCGTGCCGAAATAAAAATTACCGCTGCCACACCACGATCTGCGCGCCTTTGGAATCACGATAGCCCGAATAGTCCCGTGGATGGGCAGTAGCCGATTTTTTAAAGGCTTTCCGCAGCGCCTTATCGGGCGTATTTCCGCCCGTCCCGATATGCAGGGCAGAAACGTCATGATCTTTACGCGCGGTCAGATCCTTTGCGGCTTCCTGCAGGATTTTCTTCCATTGCTCCGCCGTCACGTTATTTCCCAGCGTCTCGAGGCTGTCAAAACACATCTCGCCGTTTTCACCGCGCCAGGCCCAGGTCTGCGCGACAATACGGCCCTTGGCATTTTCAACAACGAAAAAACCGCCGTCTGGCGAGGTATAGCCATGCTCCGCGCAAGGGCCCCCTGTATTCCCGATAGACTGGCAGCAATCGGTGGCCTCGCCCAGAAACAACCCCCGGATATCATTGACCGGCAGGCGATAAAATTTCCCGCCCTCCATATCGAATTTCTGACCCGCGATCGTTATTTCCGGAACAGTCTTGACCGTGGACGGTCCTTTTTTAACCAATTCCAGCGCCTCGATAAAATCATCTTCGGCAACCCTGTGTTCAAAGCACAATGCCGCCAGAGCCGGATGCTCTGCCGCCCTGTAAAAAGAATGTTTGGCGCATTCGGCACGGGTATTGACCATCGACCACGTCCGGCCATCATCGGATTTCAAGGGTGACGGAATCCTGTCGCTGAACTTTAACAACTGCGCCATGGAAGGGCCGCATTTCAATACGGCATCGCCCCAGTCTTTCAGATTCGGCGCGCCCGCCTCCGGCAATTTAATCATGTACATTAAATCGTGCAACGGCTGCCTGCCAGCCCTGCCCCAGCGTTCCAGATATTGCAGCACACGCTGCTCTGACTGGAACAGCGCCGCCGCGCGGAAGGCCATCACATTGGCGGCGTTCCCTGTACACCCTTCCTCTGCGAGCATGCTGACAACCGCCTCAAAACACGTTTTCTTGAAGTAAGCCGGGTTTTCCTCATGCACCCCTTTGGGCGGCGGCATGTGCAAAACCTTTTGCCAGACAGCCTGCCTCCTGTCATAAACTTCCAATACATCAGCCCTTATCGTCGTAAAGCGGGCGATACCCATAAAGGATCTATCCGCCCCCTGCGTGACAAGAAGGTGGACCGTATCAATGTGGTCGTTCACAAGCGCCACCTTCGCGGGACTGTTATTTTGTGCGGAAACATCCGCGCCATTTTCGATGAGAAGTTTTACTATATCAGTATGTCCAGACCGCGACGCTTCAATGATAGCCCGATTGCTCTGCGCCGTAACGTTCGCGCCATTTTCAATGAGCAGCTTTACTATATCGATATGCCCGCGTGCGGCCGCGACCATCACCGCTTCACTGTCACCGGCGGCTACATCGGCGCCGTTTTCAATCAACCATCGCACCATATCGATATGCCCGCCAGCGATCACTGCTATGACAGGCATATTACACGCAACAGACGCCTCCACGCCGTTTTCAACCAGCACCCGCACGATATCCATATGCCCCTGGCGCGCCGCCGTTATAATAGCCAGATTATCCCCCGCCGTGACATCGGCGCCCTGCGCGATCAAAAACCTTAAAACCTCGACGCTTCCCTCTCCCGCCGCCTTGAACAGTTCAAAACGCAGATCTCTTTCATCTGCGCCCTGTTCAACAAGATTTTTTACCTTTTCAAGGGTTCTCTTTTCAGAGGCGCTATGCCTGTGATGAAAACGCTGCGGTGACATCCCCGCTATAATCCGCTTGTACGCTTCCAGCGCATTTTCTTTTTGAGGGGAGCCATTCCGGTCATCGTGCTTCAAATATTCCGGCCCCTGACGCCCAGCCTTCAGAAGCGTTTCCACCGTTACTTCCGCACCGGATTTTTCCAGTTTATGCGCATAGCCGGGCAGAATTTTCTCGATGGCAGTTGCCTGTCCCGAGTCTTCATTGCGCAGAATCTCCAGAGCTTGCAAAGCAAGCTTTACAGACGCAGGCACATCACCGGGCTGTTTCGTGTTTTTGGGCATAAAACGAACATATACAATCTACAAGTATATGTAAATATAAATTACATTAAACTAAAGAAATTAACCAATTAGCGCGAAAAAAACGTCGCCGCATCAGCAAAACGGAGACCGCGGCGGATATCCTGCGCAACGTAAACGGGCCACTCCCCCTCCGCCACTTTATCGAGGGAAACCGTATCCTGATCATATTTCATGCGATAGATCCAGAAATTGGCCAAAACCCTTTCAACGAACATCCGCGTTTCTCCGGCGGGAATGGATTCGATGAACAAAAGCGGATCGTCATCATAACTGACATTCTTCTCCCATCGTGCCAGTTTCCCCGGACCGGCGTTATAGGCCACAGCCAGACGGAAAAGATTATTATCGACCAGATTATTCTCCAGCAGCTCCGCAAGATACTTTTGCCCCAATGAAATATTCACCTCAGGATCCAGCAGGCTCTCTCCGGAGATATCCCGCCCCGTTATCTGCGCAACATGACGCGCCGTGGCCGGCATCAGCTGCATCAGGCCCGTCGCGCCGGAAGCCTTATTCTTTACGCCCGGTTCAAAGCGGGACTCCTGCCGGATGAAGGCATAAACCAGCGCCTTATCAACATCATACCCCCCCTCTGGCGCCCAGGGAGCATCAGGATAGAGCGCGGCATCATAAAGCTCGCCCTTCGAAGAAACAAAAGAGCTGCCCAGTTGCAGGGAAAAGGAAGGAACCCGCACCTGCTGCGCCAGCGCGATCATCGCCTCGCGCAATACATCATCTTTACCCGGATTAATCTGGCGCAATTCCAGCGCGGCAAGCTCGGGCTGTTCCGCATCCACCAGCGCCACAGCGCGCCGTCCCGCCGGAACAGAAGCCAGCGCCCGCACAGAACGATCGGTCAATTCCGGCGTGTCCCAGTTAAAATTCCCGCGGTCCATGCCCAGCGCCTTCATGGAAATAATGCCATAGAATGTCCGGGGATGTTCCGCCGCGCGCCGTAACCAGCCGTTTACCTTCTGCGGCTGACGCGCCCGCAGCCACGCACGGGCCGCCCAATGCGCCCCGGCAGAAGCAAGCCAGGCGGAAGAGCGCTCTGAAGTAGCGGCGCGTTCAAAATAACGGGCCGCCTCGCCGTATTTTCCGGTCTTCCACGCGGCCAGTCCCGCGATCCAGCCCGACATCGGCAATTCTGCGGCGGCACTGTCCGAACTTTCTCTGGCCAGCGCATAGGCTTTCTCGACCTTGCCATTATAAAAATAGGATTCAGCGATTTCACCGCGCAAGGCCGCCCGTTCTATCGGACTGAACAGGCCACCGGAGCCTTCCAGCATTTTCAGGGCCGCTGTGGGGCTATCGCCCAGACGTCCGCGCAAGCGCCGCAACAGATCTTTTTGTCGGGAGGAGAGTTTCTGTTCCCGCATATAAGGCTGCGCCAAGGGGCCGACATCAAAGTCATGTTGCCCATAGACGCCACGGCCTGCCGGCTTGGGAGCTGCCGGTACGGCGGCCTCTTTCGGCTTTTTGCGCAGGGCCAGCTCATAAATATTCTGCGCCCCCGGATGATCGGCAAAGCTTTTCATCCACGCGGCCAGTTCCGCGTATTGCGCCGTATAATCAGGGTGAAGATAGCGCTGCCGCAATACATAACCGATCAGACGGCGGCTCTGCAACTTCCTGATTTCGGCATCTGCCCGCGTAAAATCCCCCATATCCTGAAAAGCAAAAATATGGGCATAGCGCGCGGCATCCTCCTCCGAAAGACGCTTGCCGGACGTAAACTGGTCGAAAATACGGTGCATAAAAGTCGCCGACTGATATTCCCCTTCAGCAACAGGCGCAACAGCGACGGCTTTTGCTGACCCGGCAACGGGCTTGCGCAGCGGCACAGCCACAACGCCGGCCTGCCCCTCTGCCTGAAGAACCGGCTTTTTCAGCGGGAGCGGCGGAACAGCCTTCGCCCCCTGCGCGCCTGCAAAAACAAGGAGCGCCGTCATCAATCCCAAAAGGCTATACAGTCGTTTTTGCGTTATTTGCGCTTTCAATCTTTCACTACTCTTTGCCTGAACAGATCGGTTTTGTAGCGCAAAACAGGCCTTTTGGCAATAATTTACATAAATTTTAGCGCTTTAATGGGGGATTACAACAACTTATCCACAGGGGCATTTATTAAATTATGAAAAATATTAACATTTTACCCGCTGCGAATCCGGAAGCAGGGAATCACTCCAAAAACTCCTCTCGATCAGGAATGCGCGTAAAAGCAATTTTGGTCCCGGAAAAAGATTGCCCCTGCGCTGGCGCCATCCCCAGCAAGACCGTATCGCGCCCGAATTTTTGATTAAGCACATCCATGGCACGGGAAATTTTTTCACACCGTTCATGCCTGTCTTTTCCAGCAGAGGCTACGGTTGCAAACAGATCCCCCTGCGCCTGCCGCCCTTGCACGGGCGTTAAGTGATGCAGCACAACAGAAACCTTTTTGATCCGGCGGTCCCCGGATTCATGCGCCATCTCCTGCCAGAGGGATTCCAGCATCCGCAAAAAAGAAAAGCTGTCCTGTGCCGGCGCACAGCGGGCCTCCAGACCAAAGCGCGCATCATCCACACAGCAAAACGACACCGAAAACGCCGCGGCATAATACTCCATACGCCGCAACCGAGCCGCCGCTTTCATGACCAGCCGCCGCGCGACCTGACACGCCGCGGCAGGAGAGCGCAATTCCGGCGCCAAAACCTGACTATGCCCCACGGTACTGCGCCGCGTTTCCTGCTCCGGCAGATCATACCCCCGCAGCAGATACCACATCTTCTCCCCCTGAATGCTGCCCCAGACCGCGCGCAAATGCCGGGGTTGCAAATTGAGCAGGGCTTTCATATCCCAAATTCCAGCACGGTTGAGCCGCGCCTCCATATTGACGCCGATCCCGGGAAGATCGCGAAGCTTCAGCGCCTCCAGCCGGTGGGGCAAATCTTCCGGCGGCAGTACGGTCAATCCGTCCGGCTTTCGCATATCGGTGGCAATCTTGGACAAATAGCGGTTGGGCGCGATCCCGATGGAACAACGCAGATATTCTCCGATATTTTTTGCCAGACCTGCTTTGATCGCGCGGGAAATTTCCATGGCGCGGGCCGGCGCGGTTTCGTTATCCATCAAACGGCAGGCCACTTCATCTATTGAACACACCGCCGTCACGGGGATATGGCGGTCGATTTCCTCCAAAATACGGTGATGAAAGGACACATAATGATCATGCCGCGCCAGCACACAAATCAGCTCTTTGCATTTTTTTCGTGCCTCATAAACGGGCGTTCCCGTCTTGATGCCGAAAGCACGCGCCTCATAGCTGGCGGCAATCGCGCAGGTTGATTCCGTTTCCGCAGGAATAACGATGACAGGCTTTCCGCGCAGCCGTGGCTGCAACTGCTGCTCCACACTGGTGAAATAGCTGTTGAAATCAACGTAAAGCCAGCGCAATTCCTTAGGAGCGGCGAAAGACATGACTATTCCGAACTGAAGAGAACGACAATATATGTTCTCTATTTGTTCTTATTTCCATCAGAATGTCAAGAAAAACAGTGAAAGCCTACCCCGCTGAGGCGTCCGGCTGCTCGAATTCAAGGAAGGCCGCATCGCTTTCCTCCGTCTCCAGGCAGGCCTGAAGCCCCACACGATAATCAGGATAGAGCAGCTCCACCCCCAGCTCGGCCTTGATGCGCTCGTTGCGAATACGCTTGTTGTCCTTGTAAAAGCTCCGCACGATGGGCGCCATTTCCGTTTCATCAAAACGAACCAGCGGCGGCACATCCGCGCCGATCAGGTTACAGGCAAAAGAAATCACTTCATGGCTCGGACTGGGCAGATCGTCTGCCAGATTGTAAATGCTGCCCGGCTTTGGCTTGTTCATCGACGCGACCAGTGTCTGCACGATATCTTCGACATGGATGCGGTTAAACACATGTCCCGGTTTTTCAATACGGCGCGCCGTTCCGGCCCGAATGGAATTGATCGCGCTGCGCCCCGGACCGTAGATCCCCGCCAAACGGAAAATATGCAGCGGAATCCCGTAATTGAGCCAGAGCGACTGCCACTGCTGTTCCGCCCTCAACCGCAGGGAGCCCCGGCGACTGGACGGTTCGGGCTGGCTTGTTTCATCCACCCAGTTGCCATCCTGATTGCCGTAAACGGCGGTCGTGGAAAGATATCCGATCCATTCCAGCTGCGGCATCTCGGCAATATCAAGGCCGTGAATTTCCGCGACGGCATCCCCTTCCGCCCCCGGCGGAATGGAAAGAAGAATATGCGTCACATCCCGAAAAGTTTGATAGGGATCCATGATGGCATGGCCGGAATCGAACAAAAAGGATTCAACCCCGATTTTCTCAAGAAACTCCTGCTTCTCCGGCATCGTCGTTGTCCCCGCGATCCGCCACCCGTAAGGACGCAGCCTCTCGCTCAGAAAACGCGCGGTATAGCCGTAGCCGAAACAAAAAAGTTTTTTGTCGCGCAGGACTGGCTCAATAATATGTGCGCCTGAAACCATTTCCCCGCCGCTCCCCGGAATCAAAAATCAAGATTCTGATAGTGGCCGGGAGGCGGAAACCCGGGAATAGTATCCTCCAGCAACGGCTTGAAAGCCGGACGTGATTTGATCCTGACGTACCAGTCCTTGGCCGCCTTGTGGTCATTCCACGGCACATCCCCGATATAGTCGATGGCGGAAAGATGCGCGGCCGCAGTGATATCAGCAAGGGAGAAGGCATCTCCGGCCAGCCAGCGCCGCCGTTCCGTCAGAAAGCCGATATAATCCAGATGATAGTGAATATTCGCATGACCGGCGCGAATGGAGGGCCCGTGCGGCTCCCCCATGCGCAGAAAACGCTTCATCATCTTTTCGCCGACAAGGTTATCCGTTACTTCGGCATTGAATTTGTTATCAAACCACGCCACCAGACGTCGTGTTTCTGCCCGTTGCAGAGGATCACTGCCCAGAAGCTCAATGCTGTTATAAACCTCGTTCAGGTATTCGCAGATCACCTGCGAGTCGGTCAGGATCGTGCCATCCGGCTCGGTCAAAACGGGAACATCCCCTGCAGGATTCAACGCCAGAAACTCCGTCCGCCGTTCCCAGATTTTTTCGATCTTCAGTTCAAAATCAAGCTTCTTTTCGGCAAGTGCCAGACGCACTTTCCGGGAAGAAGGATGGAGCCAGAGATGATAAAGAGTCCTCATTCTATAGACTTTAACCTATCCGGCAGGGAAGTTCCAAACCGAAAATCAAAGACTTATGATATACCCCTCTTGACTTTTCATATCCCCATAAAATAATCCTTCACGGCAGGGGCTCTGCCGTAAAGCGGAACTGCACCACCAGTTCCGAAGGATAAGGACCCGCATCCGCGCTGCTCAGGAAGGCCCTTGGCTGAAAAGAAAATTTTCCATCAAAAACCATTTTTGGCGGATCTGTATTTTTAACAAAATACGGATTGATTTCAACAACAGCCGGCTGCTTATTACCCAGAATATTCAACGTCCCTTTGGCCAGAAACACACTCTTGTCCTTACGACTGACAGAAGCTGATTCAAAGTAGCCATCAAGCGTATTCGTATTTGCATTCGCCGCAGCCTGTCCCGGCGGCGTAAAAGAAAAAGCTATCAAAAAACTGCTTTTATCAAGGGCGCCGGGATCAAAATAAATCTCTGTACTGAAATTCTGCGCCCGGGCCTGCGGCATTGTCCCGGTTATCTGGTGAATAAGCCCACTCCCCTCCTCCAGCACCAGCCAGCGTTGTGCTGTCTCCCCTGCCTGCGCCGGCACCGCCAAAAACAGCAGCAGCAACAGCGTGAAAACAGGAAAATTCGACATCTCACTTCCTCTTTAAAAATGGGGTCATCCGGCGCAGCGTATCATCCCGGTCGATAAAATGATGTTTTAACGCTCCAACGAAATGCACTATTATGATCACAATTAAAGTATACCCTAAAATCTCGTGAATTTCACCCGCCCATTCGGCAAGTGCTTTATTTTCCTCGACAATTTGGGGGAGAGTCGCCAGCTTGAACAGGCTCACCGGATAGCCTTTGGCGGAGCTCATGATCCAGCCGGACATCGGCATCCCGATCAGGGCGAGATACAGCAGCCCGTGCAGCGTATGGCTTAGCACTTTCTCCCATTTCTTCAGGGTCGCAATCAGTGCCGGTTTTTTACTGTAGAAATGCCACAAAATACGCGCCAAAGTCAGGAGCAGGACAAGGACCCCTACAGACTTGTGCAGGTTGATCATCTTGAGCTTGAACGCGCCACGCGCCATCTCTTCCAGCAGCAGCCCCAGCACCAGCAATCCAATGACCAGCGCAGCTGTCAGCCAATGGAACCCGCGGCTGACGCTCCCATAGTTTTCCGGCGTGTTTTTCAGGCTCATTTTTTCTTTCCTTCCACGGGCTCCTCGCGGACACCTTCGACATTTATTGTCACAGACACCTCGTCACCGACACCCGGCAAGCCAAAAACCATGCCCCAGTCAGAACGTTTAAGTGCCGCTGTGGCGCCAAAACCCACAACATATTTTTTGCTGACCGGATTGATCGCCGCCTTGTTAAAGGTGACATTCAACGTCACCGGTTTCGTCACGCCCAGCAAAGTCAGATCCCCAGTGACGTTGCCTGTATTCTCTCCGGTCTTTTCAACCTTCGTGCTTTTAAACGTTACCGCCGGAAACTGCGCGACATTGAAAAAATCCGCAGATCTCAGGTGCTCTTCCCAGGCGGCATCCGAAAAATCAATACTGGCCGGATCAACGGAAACCTCGATGGAAGATTTTTCAACTTTTTCAGGATCGAAACTGAAGCTGCCGCTAAAAGCTTTAAACTTTCCCTGCGGTTTCGAAAAACCGAGATGATCCACGGCAAAAAATATCTGCGTATGCGCCGTATCAAAAGCGTATTTGTCCATAGCGGCCTGCGCTGGCACCGCTGTGAGCAAAAGAGCCCCCGTAACAAAAGAAAGGAACTTTCTCATCCCGCCACCTTCTTGCCTTTTCCCTGTTGCGCCGCCAGCATCTTTTCCAGCCAGTGAATATTGAAGTTCCCGGCGCGGAACTCCGGCTCCTGCAGAATCCGCAGATGCAAGGGAATATTCGTCTCGATCCCCTCGATCACGCATTCATGCAGCGCCCGTTCCATCCGCATCAGCCCCTCTTCCCGCGTCTTGGCATGAACGATCAGCTTGGCCACCAGACTGTCATAGTGCGACGGCACCGTATAGCCATCATACAGGGCGCTGTCCACCCGCACCCCGAGGCCGCCGGGCGCATGATACCGCGTAATCCGTCCGGGAGAGGGAATAAAGGTCTCCGGATGCTCGGCATTGATCCGGCATTCAAAGGCATGCCCCATGATTTTAATATTTTCCTGCTTGAACGGCAATTTCTCGCCTGCGGCGACCAGCAGTTGTTCGCGCACCAGATCGACGCCGGTAATCAGCTCCGTAATCGGGTGCTCAACCTGCAAGCGGGTATTCATCTCGAGAAAATAGAACTTGTCATCCTCGAACAGGAATTCCATCGTTCCCACACCGCGATACCCCATCTTGCGGATACAGTCTGCGGCAAGATTTCCGATGTAACTACGCTGTTCCGGCGTAAGCGCAGGAGAGGGCCCCTCCTCGATCACTTTTTGGTGGCGCCGCTGGATCGAGCAGTCGCGCTCCCCCAGATGCACGGCATTGCCATGACTGTCTCCCAGCAACTGGATTTCAATATGGCGCGGATGGGAGAGGTATTTTTCCATGTAGACATCGCCATTGCCAAAAGCGGCCTTGGCCTCGCTTGACGCCATGCGGAAACAATCCTTGAATTCCTCTTCCGATCTGGCGACTTTCATCCCTTTGCCGCCGCCGCCCGCCACAGCCTTGATCAAAACCGGAAAACCGATATCCTTGGCGATTTCCAGCCCTTCCTCGGCGCTCTTGACGATGCCGGGGGAGCCGGGGATCAGCGGCAGGCCCAAAGCGCGCACCGTCTCCTTCGCCACAGCCTTGTCACCCATCTTGGCAATATGCTCCGGAGCCGGACCAATAAAGGTAAAGCCATGCTCTTCCACCATTCTGGCGAATTCCTCATTTTCAGAGAGGAAGCCGATGCCGGGGTGAACCGCATCCGCGCCGGTGATCGTCGCCGCCGTCAGAATGGCCGGCATGTTGAGATAGCTCAGCCGCGAAGATGGCGGCCCGATGCAAACGCTTTCGTCCGCCATCCGCACGGCCATGGCATTCGCGTCCGCCGTTGAATGAACGACCACCGTCTCGATGCCCATTTCCTTGCAGGCCCGCACGATGCGCAGGGCGATTTCACCGCGATTGGCGATAAGAACTTTTTTAAACATGAATGGTTACTCGATAATGACGAGGGCTTGGCCGAATTCGACAGGCTGCGCGTCTTCGATCAGGATATCCGTCACAACGCCACCCTTTTCCGCCTTGATCGGATTCATTACCTTCATGGCTTCGATAATCAGCAGCGTGTCGCCCGCCTTGACCGTGGCACCCTTGCTCGTGAAGCGCGGTGCGCCCGGCTCGGATTGCAGATAAGCCGTTCCCACCATCGGCGATTTGACCGCCCCCGGATGATTTTCCGGCGTTGTCGCCGCGATCCTGCCGCTCTCAACGACTGGAACGTTCGCCGCAGTCATCGACAGAGCCGATGATGGTGCCGTGATCGTCTGGACGCTGATCGTCCGGGTAACGCGGATACGATGCTCCCCCTCGGCAATTTCGATTTCCGTCAGATCCGTTTCCGTCAGCAGCGTGGCCAGATTACGAATGGCCTCATGGTCAATTTTCATTGGCGGCATTTTTATTGTCTTCCTTTCGTTTTATTGATCGTCATCCAGCAGCCCGCGCATGGCGTCAAGAGCCAGAATGTATCCATGTCCGCCAAAGCCGCAAATAACGCCCCGCGCCAGCGGCGCGATATAGGACGTATGGCGAAAACTTTCGCGCTTGTAGATATTGCTGAGATGCACTTCAATTACCGGAACCTCCAGCAGTTTCAGGGCATCATGAATGGCAATGGACGTATGACTGTATGCCCCGGCGTTGATAATAACGCCGCCGCAGGCTTCCCGGGAATCCTGCAGAATAGTCACCATCTCGCCCTCGCTGTTGGTCTGGCGAAAATCGATGGAAAACCCAAGCTCCCCGGCATATTCCTCGCATTCGAGCGCAATCGTGCTCAAGGTCTTGAAACCATAGACCTCCGGCTCCCGCATGCCGAGCATGTTCAGGTTGGGGCCGTTCAGGATCAGAATATTATGTCGCGCTTCGCTCATATATTATGTTCTGCCGCATCGCCGCAGCTTTCCTTTTGTTCCCGATTCAGGGGGATTTTATACCATGGAGAAGGAAAAGAGAGCGAAAAATGTTTGTATTACATAATGCTAGACGTAGTTTAACATAATATATAACTGACCTTGATCCAGATCAATTTATCCCCCAGCTCGCCAAGCTACTGTAAAAAAAGAACTTTAAACAAGAAAGACTATTTTATGACAGCAACAGCAGAACTGACCGGCGTAGAGCGCTTTTTTGACAAAAATGAAATTATTGTCAGTAAAACGGATATGAAAGGGCATATCACCTATGCCAACCGCGCCTTCCTGAATATCGCCGGCTATACTGAAACGGAAGTTATGGGCGCGCCACACAGCATCCTGCGACATCCCGAAATGCCGCGCTGCGTCTTCAAGCTGCTCTGGGACAGACTGGCCGACAAAAAAGAGGTTTTCGCCTATGTCGTGAATAAAACAAAAAACGGCGATTATTACTGGGTGCTGGCGCACGTAACTCCGAGCTACAGCACGAACGGCGTTATTGACGGCTATCATTCCAACCGTCGCGTTCCGGACAAAAAAATCGTGGATACCGTTATCCGCCCGCTATACAGCGCCTTGCTGGAAGAAGAAAACAAACATCCCAACCGCAAAGACGGCATGACAAGCGCCTATAACACGCTGGGATCGGTCCTGCAAAAAAAAGGAATCAGCTATGACGAATTTATCTTCTCTCTCTAAATGCTGGTACGCGCAATGGGGCAGCGTTCTTGCGCTCCTGCTTTCCGTTACGCTCGCATGGAACAACCTTGCATCCGCTGCCAGCGCTGCACTGGCCATCGCAGGCGCTCTGGGCTGCCTTTCGCTCTGGTTTACGCAGCAAGCACGTCAGGAAATTGCACGCACAACAAAGGTTTGCACCACTCTGGCGCAGGGGGATTTCTCCACTCGCATCACCCATATCAGCGAACAAGGCGATATCGGCGCCTTGCAACATGCCGTGAATAATATGACGGATTACAGCGATGCCTTCATCCGCGAGGCCACCGCGGCAATGGAATATGTCAGCCATAACCAGTATTTCCGCCGTATTCTGGAGGATGGCCTGCACGGCGCTTTGCTTCAGGGCGCGAAAATCATCAACAGTGCCACATCCAGCGTGGCGGAGAAGATGAACGGATTTTCAGAGATCGCAACGGATGTCGATTCTTCCCTGCGCGAGGTCGTTCTCGGCGTCAACAATACCGTTGCAACGCTCAAAGACACCGCGCAAACAATGGAAAAAACAGTGGAGCAGACAAGAAACGGGGCGGGCGCCGCCGTGGTAAAATCAGATGAAGCTTCGCAAAACGTGCAGACAATTTCCGCCGCCGCCGAGGAAATGTCGAGCGCGATTGCCGAAATCAGCCAGCAGATCGCAAGAACATCCGATATTTCCGCCCGCGCCGTCGCCAGTACTGAGGAAGCGCGGGAAACGATGAAAACGCTGGAGGAAATGTCCGAAAAAATAGGCACGGTCGTCGATATGATCGAAACCATCGCAGCCCAGACCAACCTTCTGGCCCTTAACGCCACGATTGAAGCCGCGCGGGCCGGAGAAGCCGGAAAAGGGTTTTCCGTGGTGGCCGGGGAAGTCAAGCAGCTTGCCGGCCAGACAGCCACGGCCACAAATGAAATCAACGGACAGATCGCAGCCCTGCAAACAGCCACAGAAAAAGTCATGGCCATGTTCTCCGGCATCGGCACCATTATTGGTGAAATCAATGAGTCCGCGACGATTGTCGCCGCCGCGATTGAAGAGCAAAGCGCCGCCGCGCGTGAAATTGCGTCCAGTGCGGAAAGAGCCTCTGGCGGAACACAAGGCATGGCCGCAGATGTCCGCGGCATCGACCGGAGCATCGGTCAGGTTGATCAGGCTGCACGTGATGTCATGGGCACTACAGAAAAGCTTTCCGACCATTCCTCCCGCAACATTGGCGACCTGATGAAAAAGATGGATGGCTTCATGACAGAGCTCAGAAAAATTGCCTGACAGCACAAAGCCGGAATCCAGCATAACAGATGTCGCTGAACTCCGGCCTTGCTGAATAGAAAGGCTTGTTTTTAGCGTCCGCCGCCACTACGCCCTCTGGAATACCCGCCGGATTTTCCGTTCGGACGCGCACCTGGGCGCCCGGTGGAACGACTGGCCGGCCTTGCCGCCGGTTTCCCCGTTCTTTCCGTCGATCTGCCTGCTGGCCTGCTGGCCGCACGTCCTTCCGACCGGCCTTCCGCACGTCCCTCGGCACGCACAGGGCGACGGCTTCCCGCACTTTCGCTCCTGAAGCTTCTTTCACTTGGCCTGTCGCCTCTGGAACGTGTATTACGCTGTTTTTCTTCGCTATATCTGCTGCGCTCGGCAGGCCTGCCGCCAGCGAAGGAACGCCCCTCTTTGGAGCGATCATCTCTGGAACGGCCTGACGCCGACGGGCTGCGTCCTTTGCGATGCGCTTTCGGTGCCACGCGCTGATCCCGCAAGGGGGTCACGGCGCCCCCGCTGCGCCCTCCGCTTCTTTCGGAATCCTGCGATCTTCCCGAGGGGTCCATCAGGGCCTGAATTTCACGCCACATCCCGCGATCATCGGGGGTGATGAAGCAAACGGCGGAGCCTTCCGCCCCGGCACGCGCCGTCCGTCCGATCCGGTGAATATAATCCTCCGGACATTGCGGCAGGTCGTAATTAATGACATGCTCGATATGAGGAATATCCAGCCCGCGCGCGGCAACATCCGTCGCTACCATGATCCGGTGCCCCTGATCACGGAACGCCTTGATCACACGGGTCCGCTTGCTCTGGCTCAAATCGCCATGTATCGCTTCGGCGCTATGCTTGTCCGCATTCAGTTTTTTTGCAATGCGGTCCGCGCCGCGCTTGGTCTTGACAAAGACAATGATCGAGCCTTTACGCTCGCCCAGCTGTTTGACCAGCTGTTCATATTTTTCGGCAGCCGGAAGATGGACCAGCTCCTGCTTGATCTTGTCGATCGGCATATGCGTGGAGCCGACCGCAACGCGCACAGGCTTGTTCAGGTATTTTTCCGACATTTTGACGATATTGGCGGGCAGGGTCGCCGAGAAAAGCAGCGTCTGCCGCACTTTCGGCATGTGCCTGACAATCCGGTCGATCTGCACCTCGAACCCCATATCCAGCATACGGTCGGTTTCATCCAGAACCAGAAAGTCCATGGCTGAGAGATTCAGCGTGCGCTGCTCCAGATGGTCGTTAATGCGTCCCGGCGTTCCAACAATGATCCGCGGACGCGCCCGAAGCTGTTGCAGTTGCCGCGCCATCGGGTCGCCGCCGATCAGCAGCGCCGTTTTAATCTGCGCATTGCCACTCAGCATTTCGCGCAGGGCTGCCAGAACCTGTGCCGCCAGTTCGCGCGTTGGCGTCATCACCAGCGCGCCGGATTGCTTTGACTCCATCAGATGCGCCAGCAAAGGAATGCCGAAGGCACCCGTCTTTCCCGTCCCCGTCTGTGCGGAGCCCAGAATATCCTGACCTTTCAGTGCCGGAGGAATGGCCTGTGCCTGAATAGGCGTCGGCGTCGTAAAACGCATTTTTTCCAATGCGTGCAGTAGCGGCTGGGGCAAGCCCAGCGCGGAGAAGTCTTTCATGATCTATTTTCTTTCGGGAATAAGGAACTTGTGCCGGAGCACAATGCCCCGGCACAGTCAAATTCCGCACCTAATATCGTTTAAGTGCCTGTAATGTTAAGTCGTTTTAGGCAGCAATCAGCTTGATATTCGTTGCTGCTGTTTTGCCGCGCTGTGTTGCCAGCTCATAGCTGACGCGCTGGCCTTCATTGAGGGTTTTGATCCCCAGCTCTTCCAGCGCGGAAATGTGCACAAACACATCGCTGCCGCCTGTTTCAGGCTGAATGAAACCAAAACCTTTTGTGGGATTGAACCATTTAACTGTACCGGTTGCCATGATAATTTTCCTTTTCGTCGAACCGTTATGACCTCCTCACGATGAGAAGACCTGTAGAGAGTTTTAAAATCTGCCGCCGATCTTTGGGCAGTCACTCTCGGTTTAACGCAACAAAACTACTTCAGCGAAGCCGTCTACAGCATGGACAAAGAGCAATCTTAGAACTCGATCGTTTTTATAGCAAACACCAAAAGCAAAAGCAAGAAGATTCTTCCCCCGCCCTTTGCCTTAACGCGTAATGCCTTCCTGTGCCAACAGATCCTTTTTCGAAAGCTTTCCCACAGCCGTTTTGGGCAAAGGCTCCGTCCGGATGATAATTTTCCTTGGCATTTCAATGGGGGAAAGCTTGCCCTGCAAAAAAGCCCGCAGTGTTTCGCCATCCAGCGGATTGCCATCCCGCGGCTTGACCCAGGCCTGAACCGTCTCCCCCCGCAACTTGTCCGGCACTCCGGCAACAATACATTCCTGTACGGCAGGGTGGCTGTAAATCACTTCCTCGACATGACGCGGATAGACGTTATACCCACCAACGAGAATCATGTCCTTGACCCGATCCACAATATAAACGAAGCCGTCGGCGTCGATATATCCGGCATCCCCCGTATGCAGCCGTCCCTTGCGGATAACGCCCGCCGTCTCCTCCGGCTTCTTGTAATAACCCTGCATCATTTGCGGCCCCGTCACGCAAACCTCCCCCTTTTCTCCCGGAGGCAGCGGCGTTTCTCCGTCCTCCAGACTGAGAATTTCGACAACGGTACCGGGAACTGGCAGCCCGATAGACCCCGCCCGCGCCTTGTCTGTCAGCGGATTGCACGTCGCCACCGGAGAAAACTCGGTCAGGCCGTACCCTTCCGCCACCAGCTTGGCACCCGTTTTTTCTTCGAGCAGCCGCTTGACGTCCACCGGCAGCGGCGCCCCGCCGGACAGGCAGAATTTCAGGCAGGAAAAATCATACTGGCTGACTTTATCCGCGCCCGCCATAGCCATATACATAGTCGGCACGCCTGCAATAAAAGCCGGGCGCTCCTTTCCGATCAGTTCCAGAACATCCTGCAAATTGAACTGCGGCAGGATATACAAATGCATCCCCTTCATCACCGACATATTCATGACAACCGTCATGGCAAAAACATGAAATAACGGCAAAACAGCGATCATGCCGTCTTTGCCTTCCTCTGCATTGTGAAACCAGACGCTCATTTGCGTCGCATTCGCGACAAGGTTTCTATGCGTCAGCGCGGCGCCTTTTGGCACGCCCGTCGTTCCGCCCGTGTATTGCAGCACGGCGATATCCGTGTCCGGCTGGATGGAAACAGGCGCAGGCGCCCCTTCGTTGGCGACCAGATCGCAGAACCAGACGATATCATCGCCGTTCAGCTCCAGCGTTTTGGTTGTTTGCTCCAGATGCTGCTTGGCCGGACAGACAATAATGCGGGCAAGCCGCGTCTTTTCGAGCAGGGCACCGGCCTTGTCCAGCAAGGGCTGGGCATCCAGCGTCACCAGCATATCCGTTTCGCTGTCTTCGACCTGATTGATCAAATCACGCTCGACATAGACCGGATTGTAATTCACAACCGTCGCGCCCGCTTTCAAAACGGCAAAGTACATGACCAGAGAATAAATCGAGTTGGGCATAAACAACCCGACTTTTTTACCCTTGACAACGCCCAGCGCCTGCAGCCCGCGTGCGGCGCGCTCCACCATTTTCCCGATGGTTTTATAATCATAGGTATAGCCCGCAAAACTCGCCGCCGGACAATTGGTAAAACGCGCCGCCGCCTGATCAAGAAAAGAAAATAACGGCTGCGCAGGAATCTCGATATCCCATGTCACCCCCGGCGCATAGCTTTTCTCCCAGATATGCTTTTGCTCCGGCGACTGTGTTTTTTGTGCGGCTTGTGCCATTTTTAAATCTCCTTCTGTCTTCCTCATTTTTACTTACGAACGATTCCTTCCTGCGCGAGCAGGTCTTTACGGCTCAGCTTGCCCACGGCCGTCTTCGGCAGCGGCTGGTCGCGGATGATGATTTTACGCGGATATTCGATCGGGTTCAGCTTATCCTTCAAAAAGGCCTGCAAATCCGCTTCTGTCAGCTTGCGTCCGGCAACCGGCTTGACCCAGGCCCAGACCGTTTCACCACGATCCTCGTCCGGCACACCCGCGACGATGCACTCCTCCACCGAGGGATGCAGGTAAATCGCTTCTTCGACAATCCGCGGATAAACATTATAGCCGCGCACAAGGATCAGATCCTTGATACGGTCCACCAGATAAAGATAGCCCTCACTGTCAATATAACCGACATCGCCCGTATGCAGCCGTCCATTGCGCAGGACTTCCGCCGTTGCTTCCGGTTTGTTGTAATACCCCTTCATGACCTGCGGTCCGGTAATGCAGACCTCGCCTTTTTCGCCAACGGGCAATACCGTCATTCCATCCTCGCGGCTGACAATCTCGACGATTGTCCCCGGCAACGGCTGCCCCACCGATCCCGTCTTGATCCTGCCGCCCACGGGATTGACCGTCGCCACGGGGGAACTTTCCGTCAGCCCGTAACCCTCGGCGATGGCTTTCGATCCGGTTTTTTCCTCGAACAGGCGCTTGACATCGGCCGGCAACGGCGCCCCGCCGGAAAGGCAGAATTTCAGGCAGGAGAAGTCATACGCGCCGACATCCGGATGCGTCGCGATCGCATTGAAAATCGCGGGAACCGCGGGAAAAAACGACGGCTTGTGCTTTTTAATCAGTTGCATCAGGGCGTTCAGGTCGAATTTCGGCTGCAACAGGATTTTCACCCCGTTCCAGACCGACCAGTTGAGCACGACCGTCATGGCGAAGACATGAAACAGCGGCAGCACGCCAACGATGCAGTCCTTATAGGGCTCCGACCCACGGATCCAATGCGTTGCCTGCATGACATTGGCATAGATATTGGCATGCGTCAGCATGGCACCCTTGGGGACCCCCGTCGTGCCGCCCGTATATTGCAGCACCGCGATATCCTCTGCCGGATCGATTGTCACAGGCTCCGGCTGTCCGTCATTATCAAGCACGCTGTCATAGCCGACATAGCGTGCATCCGCCGGAAGCTTTGCGATATCCTTCGTCTTGAGAAGGGAAAAGAGGAGGCTCTTGGGAAACGGCAGCGCCGCCGCGAACGGGCAGACAATCACCTTTTGCAGCCGCGTTTCGTGCAGCACATGCGCCATCTTGTCGCAGAGAACCCTCAGACCGACAGTGACCATGATATCCGTCTCGCTGTCTTCGACCTGCGCGGTCAGCTCCCGCTCCACATAGAGCGGGTTGTAATTCACCACCGTTCCGCCCGCCTTGAGAATCCCGTAGTAGAACAAAATGGAATAAGGCGTGTTCGGCAAAAACAATCCGACCTTGACGCCTTTTTTCACGCCCATCCTCTGCAGTCCCGCCGCAATGCGATTGGTCAGCCCCGCCAGTTCCGCATAAGTCCAGGCTTTACCCAGAAAATCGGCGGCCTTCTCCGCGCCATATTTCTCCGCCGCATGATCGAGAATATGACAAAGCGGCTTTTGCAAAACCGGATCCCGCCACGAAAGCCCTTCGGGATAATATTTTTCCCAGATCCACACGCCGTTCTCGCAAAGCGGAATATCTGTTTTTGCGGTATCGCTCACCGGTGCAGCCTCGCCCATCGGAAGAATCCTTCTGTGTATAAAAAAAATATATGCCCACTATATTATATAGGTTTAATGGGGTTCGAAACCCCGATTCCACCCGATTTTAACAGCATTATGAAATAACACAGCCCCTCAAGCAAAGAAAAAAGGCCAGCGCGGGGCTGGCCTCCAAGGAAATCCTTGAGTTGGGGTGGGTGGGTTAAAGAAGGGATGTATCGCCGGTATCAGAAGGGCGAGACAATATCGTAGAACTGCTGCCCGTAGCGTGGCTGCTGAAGATCGGTAATCTGGCCGCGGCCACCGTAGGAGATGCGGGCTTCGGCAATTTTCTCGTGCGAGATGGAGTTATTGTTCAGGATATCTTCGGGCCGGACGACCCCTTGCAGGGTCAACTCGCGCAATTCGTTGTTGACGCGGACTTCCTGATTGCCCCGGATAACAAAGTTGCCGTTGGGAAGAACCTGCATGATCATCGCAGCCAGACTCATCTTGATCTCCTCCTCGCGCTCGATCTTGCCATCGCCGGTGGACGAAGAATCGCTGCTCATGCCGACAAGCTTCGCAGGATCAACGGCCTCCGGCAGAACCTTGCTGAGCTGGCTTTCTGCCACGCCCAGAAAGTTCGGCAATCCGGCGGTTTCTCCGCCGACACGACTGCGTGTTGTTTTATTCTTGAAATCAGCTGTATCGGCAATATCGATCATAACGGTCAAGATATCGCCCACCTTGTTTGCGCGCTGATCCTTGAAAAAGGTCTGCCGCGACGATTGCCAGAGAGAATTCGCGTTCGTGTTCATCGCTTCCTGCGGCGGCATCGGCAACTGCACGGGCTTGTAGCCGGGCGCGCTATAGGGGTTCTGGATTTCCGTCATGGCTGGTGGCTTGCCGATATTGGCAAGACGGTCCTGCATCCCGCCACAGGCGGTTAGCAACAACAGCGCTGCGCAGGATAGCGTTACTCTTGTCAGTTTATCAGATGCTTTTTTCATGTTTTATACTCCCAACCCTTTTTCGTTTTTACAAGTTTTTAGAATGCACTGGCCAGTATCGGCGCGGGCGGCGGAGAAACAGTCACAGCCTGCGCCCCCGTGATCACACCCTCGACCGTCTGGTTTGATGCCGTGTTGATCACGCGGACCATCTCGCCCGCAGCGCCGCTTTCCAGCGCCTTGCCCTGCAGCGTGAGGTGAATAAACCCGTTTTGCAGCGTCAGCGTGACCAGATCGCCCTTTTTGACAATCACAGGGGACTGGATATCCCCGACTGAGAGAGGCTTGAGGGCGGCAATGCCGCGCCGCGGCGTTTGCCCGACCAGCTTTTGCGCATCCACAACCGTATTCGCGGAAACATCGGCGGCGCGCAGATCCATCCAGGAAATATCATCTGCCGTGATAACGTCGCCTTGCTGCAAAGCCGTTTTCAGCACAGGCACCGAAAGCAGAACCTGCATCCGTCCGGTCACCTCGGTCTTGACGACGGGATCACCGGCGGAATTGACGGCAGAAAGAAAAGCGTTAAAGGTTCCCCGCGCCAGATCCGTCCGCAGCCCGTCAACGACCAGCGTCGTTTCCACATTCTGCGGAATCTGGAGATTTGCCGTACGGCTGTCGATTTGCAGATCGAATTTCGCGCCCGGCATGTCCGCTGCCGCGCGCGTCCGCAGCGCCGCTTCGATCTCGACAGGGCCGATTTCCTGTGTCGCGCGGCGAATGACCACCTGCTCGCGGCCTGTGTCCGGCCTCCAGCCCAGATTAAAGGCCTCCGAAATGCGTTTGAGATCAAAAGCATTCAGCGTCAACAGTTTTCCATTCTGCGGCGCTGGCGCCAGCACGTAATCCGCAAACCCCTTGTCCCTGACTCCGCTAAAAACATCACCGACCGTCACGACATTGCCGGCCACGGCGCTTTTCGCTTTTGGCTGCGCCGACATGACGGTTACAGGGGACGTTGCCAGAGCTGGAGCAGCAAAAGCCAGCATCAAAACAAGGGCTAGTCCCGTCGCTGTTTTTGTTTCTTTTCTCATGTCAATACCCCTTTTCTGTTACCGGTTAACGCATTTGCGTGACGGTAGAAAGCATTTCATCTCCGGTCTGGATCACCTTGGAATTCATTTCATAGGCGCGCTGGGCCTGAATAAGGGAAGTAATCTCCTGCACGACATTCACGTTAGACGTTTCCAGAGCCCCTTGCTCCAGTTCGCCATAGCCCGGATCCCCGGGATTTCCGACCAGCGGCGCGCCCGATGCCTCCGTCTCCAGATAGAGGTTATCGCCCAAAGCCTCGAGGCCGGCATTATTCGGGAACAAAGCCGTCTGGATCTGGCCGGCATTTGTCAGCGCCGTCTGGCCCTGAATTTTGACCAGCACCTGTCCGGAACTGTTGATGCTGATTCCGACGGCATCGCTTGGAATGGTAATGCCCGGCTGTACCAGATAACCTTCCGATGTCACCAACTGACCGCTCTGATCCATCTGGAATGAACCATCCCGTGTATAAGCCGTCTCGCCGCTCGGCAACGTAATTTGAAAATACCCTTCGCCTTTATTGGCAATGTCCAGATCGTTCCCCGTCATTTGCAGAGCGCCCTGCTCGTTAATGCGATAAACGGAACCCGCCTTGACGCCCAGCCCCATCTGGATACCCGCCGGAACCGTCGTTCCTGCCGAAGAGGACGCCGCCCCCGGACGGACCTTGGTCTGATACAACAGATCCTGAAACTCGGCCCGCTGCCGCTTGTATCCGGTCGTGGTCATATTGGCGATGTTGTTGGAAATAACATCGACATTAAGCTGTTGCGCCAGCATTCCCGTGGCTCCGATATCGAGTGTCAGCGACATGATGATCTCCTTTTTCTTCTCTTCAAGGCTTAAACTTTTGTCAGTTTCTGAATGGCGCTCCGGATACGCTCGTGATCCGCCAGCAACATCTTCTGCGTGGCCTGATACATCCGGAGGACTTCAACCATTTTGTTCATTTCAGTAATCGGGTTCACATTGGACCCTTCGATAGCGCCCTGCACGACCCGCAGGTTTTCAATGTTTTTCTTTTGCAGCTCGCCGGCATCATAAAGATTATCACCGACCTTGCGCATCAGCTGCGGGCTTTCGAAATCAACGATCTGCACCTTGCCAATCGTACCGTTTTCACTTGACAACGATCCGTCAGCGCCCAGCGTGATCTGCGTGGCATCCGGCGGCATAACCAGCGGATTGCTGCTTTCATTTAAAAGGGCATGGCCGGATTTGTTTACGATCTCGCGCTTGTCATTCAGCGCAAAAGACCCGTCCCGGGTATAGCGGATGCCTTCCTCCGTCTGCACGGCAAAATAACCTTCACCCTGAATGGCAAAGTCGAGCTTATTATAGGTCTGGGTAAAAGGGCCTGTTTCCAGCTTGCGGTAGCTGTTATAGTCCAGCACCTGATTAATTCCCTCGCCGCCCTGCGGCTTGTTGAGATAATCGAGGAACAGGACGTCTTCCCCCTTGAATCCCGGCGTGTTCATATTGGCCAGGTTGTTGGCAGTCACATTCATCTGCCGTTGCAAAGCCATCTGTTGTGACAAGCCGATATAAGATATGTTTTCCATGTCTCACCACCATATTTTTATTCTTTGCGCACCGCCCGGTCTTTTGACCTGATGTCTGATGCGTTTAACCCGAAAAGTAACAATGCAGAAACCGTGCCAAATACAATTTCTTATAAAAATCATCATATTAGGGACGCACAGGGTCTTTTCTTTTTGTGCAAAGCCCCCATCTTTTGAAACAGGGCATAATTGGCGGGCATTTTTTTCCGCAGCGCCTTGCCCTCTGGCCGTTTTATGAATATCGGCAAATTCTACGTGATGTTTGACGCCACGCCCCAAAGCGTGGCACGATATGTGCAGGGGATTGAACAGAGTTTTGCGCTTCACTTCAGTGACTTGCCATAAATGGGGACAAAGATGGCTGACGACAAAAAAGCCAAAAAAGACGTAAAGATTGAAAAAGACGTAAAGGAAACCGCTGGTGCCGAGGACGTCGCTGCCGAGGGTGGCGACGCTACCGGAGAATCTGTGGAAAAGCCACGGTTCAGCGCAAAAAAAATCGTCCTCTTCGTCGTCCTGCCCCTCTTGCTGCTGGGCGGTGGCGGGGCTGGTGCTTACTTCATGGGCTATCTCGATTCTTTCCTGCCCGGCCACGCTGTAGACTGCGCCGCGCTGGAAGAAGGCGCAGAAGTTCCTCCCGAATGTGCAGAAGCAGCCGCCCTGCAGGCCGAGGCTGCCGGACCTGGGGCCTTCATCGATATTCCGCCGATGATCGTTAACCTCAGCAGCTCCGCCAAGCAGCCGAGATTCCTCAAGGTGACGCTGAAAATCGAACTGGAAAAAAAGCAGGATGAAGCTGTCTTCACAGAGCTGTTGCCCCGTGTGGTTGACCAGTTCCAGACTTATCTGCGCGAACTGCGTATCGACGATCTGCGCGGGTCTTCCGGTATGTACCGCATGAAAATAGAAATGTTAAGCCGCGTCCGGGCCGCCGCGCCGAATATAAAAGTGCGCGACGTCCTGTTTCAGGAGATTCTGGTACAATGAGCGACGACGTAAACAAACCAATGAGTGACGAAGAAGCCCGCATGATGGCGGAATGGGAATCCATGTCTGGCGAGGGCGACAGCGCAGCCGCGGCCCCTGTCGCCGATGACGGGCGCATACTTGACCAGAACGAAATCGACAGCCTGCTCGGCTTTGACGACGATTCTGCCGGAGGGGACAAGACCGGGATCATGGAACTGATCAACTCGGCGCTGGTCAACTATGAACGCCTGCCGATGCTGGATATCGTCTTTGACCGCCTGGTCCGGCTGATGTCCACCTCGCTCCGCAATCTGACCTCCGACAACGTCGAGATCAGCCTCGACCACATCTCGTCGGTGCGGTTCGGAGACTACCTGAACTCCATTCCCCTCCCCGCGATGCTGACCATCTTCAAAGCCGAGGAGTGGGATGACCACGGCCTGATGGTCGTTGACAGCGCCCTCATCTACGCCATCGTTGACGTCCTGCTTGGCGGGCGGCGCGGCACGTCCGCGCTGCGGGTCGAAGGACGCCCCTATACCACGATTGAAACCAAATTGATCGAACGCATGGCCCATGTGGTGCTCAACGACCTCTCGGCGGCTTTCGACCCCCTCTCGCCCGTCAGTTTCCGGCTGGAACGGATCGAGACCAACCCGCGCTTTGCCACCATCACCCAAAGCAACAATGCCGGCGTGTTGGTACGGCTGCGCATTGACATGGGCGACCGTTCGGGCCGGATCGAAATTCTGATCCCCTATGCGACGCTGGAGCCGATCCGTGAACTTCTGCTGCAAATGTTCATGGGGGAAAAATTTGGCCGCGACACCATCTGGGAGACGCACCTGACTCGCGAGCTCTACCAGACGGACATCAACCTCTTCGCCATCCTCGGCGAGACGACAATTTCTTTGAACGATCTGATCAACCTGAAACCCGGTTCCGTCATTCCGCTGGAAACCCGTGCCGAAGACCTGATTGAAATGCGCGTCGGCGACCATCCCATGTTTATCGGCAAAATGGGCCAGAAGCAGGGGCAGATCGCCGTCAGCATTGAAGATTATATCGAGCCGCAAGAGCCGGAGGATATCTGATGAGTGCATGGATCACGCTGGCCCTTGACCTCGTTATATTGACCGCACTTGGCGCGACAATCTTCCACGCCCTGCGCCTGTCCCGCCAGTTTCAGCAAATGCAGGTGGACCGCAAGGCTTTTGAAACCCTGATCGCCGCACTGAATGTCGCATCGTCCCGCGCCGAAGCCGCGATCCAGTCGCTCAAAACAACCTCGATTGAAAGCGGCGACAGATTGCAGGAAAAAATCAACCGGGCGCGGGCGCTTGCCGAAGAGCTTGAAATTATCGTTCAGGCCGGTGACAGTCTGGCCGGGCGGCTGGAATCACTGGCGGAAAAAAGCCGCAAATCCACCACGTCCACGGCGGCTCCCGCCGAGATGGCTGACAGCCCCGCCGCCGCTGAAAAAACCGCCCTCCAGCCGCGCAGCCGGGCAGAGAAAGATCTGCTCGACGCCATCAAAGCCAAGCAGACATCATGAAAAAAGGATCCGTCATGACGTTCAAGTCGCTTTTCAGACAGCTTAATATTTTCAGTGTGCTGCTGATTATCGCCGGAATGGCCTTTGCCCTGCGCGTTGTCAATATCGTTACTTTCGGCAGCAGCCACGCCGCAAGCGAAATCGGCGCTATTATGCCCGCCGCTGCCAAAGATCAGGTCAGCGCCGTCAAGGAAGAACCGCCGCCGCTGGCTCCCCCCTCCATTGAAAAAGATGAAATTGAAAAGGCCGTCCGGGAAACAGCCCTGACGGTTGACGGCGCGCCCCCCGCCGGACAGGCGCCGGAAATTGCCCCCGCCCTGCCCCCGAACTATAGCCAGACCCGCGCCTTCAGCGCCTCCGAAATTGACGTTCTGCAGTCCCTCTCGCAACGCCGCGATACGCTGGACAAACGCGAAAAAGCGCTTGCGGAACGCGAAGCTTTGCTGGACGCCGCCGGACAGGAAGTCGATCATAAAATCGCCGAACTGAATAAACTGCGTAACGAGCTGGAATCCCTGCTTGGCAAACAGCAACAGGAGCAAAGCGAACGGATCAGCAGCCTCGTCAAAATTTATGAGGGCATGAAACCCAAGGAAGCTGCCACAATTTTCGATACGCTGGACATGGAGGTTCTGCTTTCCGTCATCAGTCGCATGAACGAGCGCAAAAGCTCGCCTATTCTTGCCAGCATGAACCCTGAAAAAGCAAGACTGGTCACAATTCGTCTGGCTGAACAAAAACAGCTGCCCCCGCTGCCGGAAACGACTTCCCATGCAGAAAAAACGGCTGCCCCCGCCCTGCTGCCCCCGCCCTGAGACACCATAAACAAGAGCAGAGGACGGCTATCTGGCAAAAATATCGCTTTATCACTACAGATTTACTGTTGCTTAACTGTTAGCGGGCAAAATGGGGGAACGGTTTGAGTTCAAATTCAAATTCAGATCCCGGATCGCAAAGCAGGAGCCCCGTGAATGACAGTCGATAAAAATCTCAATATTCTGGTTGTGGACGATTACCAGACCATGATCCGAATTATCAAAAATCTGCTGAAACAGCTTGGCTTCAACAATATTGACGAAGCCACCGATGGCTCTGCCGCCTTGGAAAAAATAGCCGCCAAGAGCTATGGCCTCATTATTTCCGACTGGAATATGGAGCCGATGACGGGGCTGGATCTGCTCAAGGACGTTCGCGGCAAAGGCAATAACGTTCCCTTTATTATGGTCACGGCAGAAAGCAAAACCGAGAACGTTCTGGCGGCAAGGCAGGCCGGCGTCAATAACTATATCGTCAAGCCTTTCAATGCCGACACCCTGAAACAAAAACTTATCAGCGTTCTAGGCGAGTTCTGATCAGCGCACGGCACGATCCGCAAAAATTACAGTATATTGGAACAATGAGCAGGAATGCACGATATGAACGAAAGGCCTTATAGCCGCAAGGAAGTTGTCAACATCATCCAGTCCGTCCTTGGGAATATCGGCAAGGATACGGAAGCTGCCCGCAAATTGCATGACGACCTTTCCTCCCTTGCGGTTTATATCCAGAACATGCGCGCGGAACTCGCGCAGATGCGCTCGATCGAAATCAGCCACAACCATATTCCGAGCGCGACGGACGAACTGGACGCCGTTATCGGGGAAACCGCAAAAGCGACAGGAACCATCATGGATTCCTGTGACAAGATCGAGCATATCGGGCAAGGTCTCGACGACACTGCCCGCGCTGAAATGATGACCGCCATCACCGCGATCTATGAAGCCTGCAGTTTTCAGGACATCACAGGGCAGCGGATCACCAAAGTGGTCAAAACGCTCAAAAACATTGAAAACAAGGTTGCTGAAATACTGAACGCCTTCGGCCATAGCCTCGATACTACAAACAGCGCCGTCTTTGCCCATGAGGCTGGTAAAGGCGACCCCGACCCCGCGCCGACCAGTCTGCTGAACGGGCCGCAGCTCAACGGCCCTTCGGTAAAGCAAGACGAGATTGACAAGCTTCTAGCCAGTTTTGACAAATAGCGCAGCGCAAGCCATCTGCCGCTTATGGCAAGGCATTCCTAACTGATTTTCAATGATTTTTCGTGTATCCTGTAATCAGAAGGATGACAGGGGATTATTCATCGTGTCTGCAAGAAAAAAAGGCCTGTTCCACCTTACATCGCTGCTTCTCGCTGCGATGATTTTTCTAAGCTTCCCCCATGTAGTTTTCGCGGCAGTATCCGCCACACCGGTGACCGCAACAGTGCGGGTCGGTGAACACGCCGATCATACCCGTCTGGTTTTCGACTTTTCAAAACTGACGGCCTATCACGCAAATTCCGAAACAGGGCAGATTGTCCTCTCTTTTGACACCCCCGCGCAACTGACTCCCCCAGGCGGGCGCACCGGCCTTGTACAGGGCATGACCGTTGAAGCGGGAGATGACGGCACAAAAAAAGTAACCATCAGCATCCCTGAAAACGCTCATTTCAAGACATTCCGTCTGCTGAAAAAAATTGTCGTCGATGTCTTTCCCGGAAAAGAAACGGATAAAACAGCCCCCTCGAAACCGATTGCCCCCAAACAAAGCGCACAGAAAACAGACAAGCCAGCCGCAGCACCGGTCGCCCCACTGGACATTAAGCCCGCTGTAACGGCTGCCCCGCCTGAAGAAAAGAAAAAAACAGAAGAAACTCCGCCTGTAAGAGCCGCCGCAGCACCAACCGCTCCGGCCCCGGCAAAAAAAGTCGAGCCCGTGACAACTGCACCGATGAAGCCTTTGGCAACAGCCGCCGCTCCACAGGAGGTTTCCCCGTCTCCGGCAGCGCAGGACGTAACGCGTATCGTTATTGCCCCGATTGAAGCCACGAATATTGCCGTATTTACACGCTTTCATACGCTCTGGATCGTTATGGATGCCACCTCCACTGGCACAATACTCCCCGATGTCAACGGACCGCTCAAAGACGTTCTGGGCGCATCAAAAACGCTCCGGTTTAAAAACGGCATTGCCTTTCGCTATAACATACCGCCGGACCAGACCATCAGCGTGCTTAAACACAGCCTGACCTGGAATATTGCCATTGCCCGCACGGCGGAACGTGAACCGCCTGCGATGGATATCAGCATTGAACTCGACAGCGAAAGCCAGACCGCCCATATACTGGCCCCCGTCAAGGGCGCCGGACAAGTCCTGAGCTTTCAGGACCCCTCCATTGGCGACACTCTTTATGTTGTTCCGGTCAGCTATCCGACTGAACAAAATCCCGAAGGCCGTCGCTTTACCGATCTTGAAATCCTGCCCTCGATTTCAGGGCTGGTGGTCCGGCCGCTGCGCGACGGAATTAATGTCAGCAGCTTGCAGAACGAAGTCCTGATCACCGCCCCTGCCGGACTCACAGCCACGCTGGCGCGACAGAAAACGCATGAACTTTCCCTCGAATCCCTGACCATCCATGACGATGAAAAACGCCTGTTTGATTTTCCGGCCTGGCAGCAGGGCGGCATCACCCGCCTTTACGAGAACAAACGCGCTATCGAGGCCGCCATCGCCGCTGCCTTGCCGGAGGATCAGGCCGCGCTGATGATGAAGCTCGCCCTGCTTTATTTTGCCAATAATTTTGGTCAGGAAACGCTGGGCATGCTGCGGCTGATTTCCGAACGCGACCCGGAAATAGCCAAAAGCCCGAACTTTGTCGCCTTGCGCGGTGCCGCTGCCGCCATGGCCGGCCATTACGATGACGCCCTGCATGATCTCTCCATGCCGGCGATTCAGCAGCACCCTGAAACCAGCCTCTGGAGGGGATTTGCGGCGGCAGCAACAGAGCAATGGCACATGGCCAACCGCTCCTTTCCAAAGGACGACGCCCTGCTGGGAAAATATCCCGACAATATCAGCATCCCCTTTACTATTTACATGGCAGAGTCCGCGCTCAGGCTCGGCAACAACGATGCGGCGGAAGCCCTGCTGGATTCCCTCAACGCCGGATCACCCGACATGTCCCCCCATTACCGGGCCGCTATGGATTATCTGAAAGGCGAAACCTACCGTCAGCGCGGCAAGATAGAAGACGCCCGCGCCCTCTGGGAGCCGGTGGCAAACGGACTGGACCGGCTTTACCATGCCAAGGCCAGTCTGGCGCTGGCAAATCTGGAACTGCAGGGAAAAACCATTACACCGGAGGAGGCCCTCGACCGCATCGACAGCCTCCGCTTCGCCTGGCGCGGTGACGGACTTGAAGTCCAGATCCTTCATAACCTCGGCCTGATGCAGGCCCTTAACCAGGACTACCTGCAATCCTTGCAAACCATGTCCGCCGCCGCTGGCCTTGCTGATAGTCTTTTCAGCGATGCGACACCGATCCGCGATGACATTCGCCGCATTTTCACGGATATTTTTATCGGCCCGCTTGCCGGAAAGATATCGCCGCTGGAGGCAATCTCGATATACAACGAATTCAGCGGTCTCCTGCCCCCGGGCGAGGATGGCACAGTGGCCGCCCTCCATTTTGCCGACTATCTCATC
Organism: uncultured Rhodospirillaceae bacterium; assembly: GCA_964458415.1. Lineage (GTDB taxonomy): Bacteria > Pseudomonadota > Alphaproteobacteria > Micavibrionales > UBA2020 > CAYWIT01. Next base: position 145,964 of record CAYWIT010000001.1, on the reverse strand, counting down.
AGCATGGACCTCATCGACAAAGCGGCAACGATTCTGGAAGAACAGCTTGCCGCCGGCCTGTCCGACAAGCAGACGCTGGAAACAGGTGTGAAGCTCGCAGCCGTTTATCTTCTGGATGGACGCCCGAAGCAAGCACTGTCAACGCTCGACAGAACAACTATTGCCGACATCCCGGCCGCACAGGCAGAAGAGCGAGCCCTGCTCCGGGCCCGTTCGCAATCGCAGCTTAACCTGACGGACGCCGCCGTTGCAACGCTGGCCCCCCTGACCTCGCGCAATGCGGGCAAACTCAGGGCCGACGTTCTCTGGCACGCCCGGCGCTGGGAGGCCGCCGCCGATGCCATGACCGCGCTGGTTCCCCCTTCCTCCCAGATTCTCGATGAAGAATCCGCGCGCCTTATCATCAACAGCGCCGTCGGTTACAAGCTTGCCGGCAATGTAGCGAAGCTGCGGGAATTAAAAAACCGCTATGAAAGCGCAATAGAAAAATCCCCGCTGGCCTCCACCTTCGGCGTCGTGACCCGCGAAAGCGGCGGCGACAGTCTGGCCGACCGCGAAACCATTCTTAAAATCGCGAACGAGGTGGATATGTTCAAGGGTTTCCTTGATAACTATAAAAAAATGTCTGGCACGGGATCGGACAACGGGTCCTGACCCTAATTTTTATTTTTATAAACAAGCGGACGAAACGCTTTAACAACCGCAGTTGTCGGCTCTGTCAATCGCGCCGCCGCCGCCAGGCCTTCTCTTCTCCGGACAAAGCCGGCAATATCCGAATCCGTCATGTCTTTCGTGACCGCGGCAATGGATCTTCCGTTATCATGCTTTCGATAAATATCCGCCCCGTGATTTTCAACCAGACTGATAAAATCCTCCGTATGCCCCGCTTCAAACGCCGTCCACAACTCCGCTTCAATTTCAACGGGCGTGAGCCTCTGCCAAATCGCTTCTTTAAGCTTGCTCAGATTTTTCTCGTGCGCTCTGTCCAGCGCCGCCTTGCTGTAAGCATCCCGCAAACGAAGGTCCGCGCCCTTTTCAACCAGAAAGACAGCGTAATCTTCCAGACACAGGTTTGCCGCCAATGATACTGGCGTCATCATTTTCAAACCCCGGGCATTGATATCGACACCGGCCTCTTCCACCAGTCTTTTCACAATCTCTGTTTTTTCCATGAGGATGGCAAAATGAAGCGGCGTATTTCCCGCAGAATTACGCGGATCAAGATTCTTGTATTTCCTTTGCAGGGCCAGGACTTCCGCGACATTTCCGGCGCTGATGGCATTAAATATCTGGGTAGAACTGACAGGCACGAGGGTTCCCCTTGCTTTGAAGCCGCAAAAGTACCTATTTTCGATTATTATGTCAAGAAAAAAGGGCGTTAACGGCCTAATTTAGCCAGCTCCACCTGCACCCGCAGATCAATTTCATCAATAATATCGGCCAGATGCGGATCCATAACCCGTTCGCGCTGGGTCTGCAACGTTTCTGTCAGCTGTTGCAAAGCAGATGGTGGGATATTCCCTGTCAGCAAGCCCATACGGATCCGGTCAAGCTGATCCAGCAGCGATTCCGCCCGCTCTCTGGCCTGTTTTCCGCCGCCAGAAAGACTGTCGCCGGCTTCCTGCAGGGATAAAAGCGCATCAAGCGGCCCCACAGCCATTGTTGCAGAGGTGGCGGATTGCGCAGCCGTTTCCTCTGCTTCCTCAATCAGGCCGCTGAAAGAACTGCCCGCAGCACCCGTTCGTGCGCCGGTTCTGGAAACGCCCTTTGTCGTCGCGCTTTTGTTCGGACCTTCAACTTTCATGTTCATATTATAGTCACGTTCTTTACCCGAAACCAACCGGCAATATTTGCCGCCTCCCCCTTTTTACAGGCAATACCCACAATACCCTGCCTGAAACCCCTGTATTTGCATCATTTTAACACCGGTAAAACTGGCATGGTTTTCGCTTATATCTCTAACGGGAAAAATGTTTTCAGAATGGTGGGAAAAATGAAAACGCTTAAAAACAGAACTAAAAACATCGGGAAAAGTTTCATAATCGCGGCCATCATCGGCCTGATCACCTTCAGCCTGCCCATGACGCAAGATGCGGCGGCAGCCACAACGGTGACCGGCCCTTCTACCCGCATCAAGGATATCGTTGAAATCGAAGGCGTCCGCGACAATATGCTGATCGGTTACGGCCTTGTCGTCGGCCTGAACGGATCGGGTGACTCCCTCAAGAATTCGCCCTTCACGCAACAAAGCATTATCGGGATGCTCGAACGCCTTGGCGTCAATATCCGCGATGAAGACCTCAATACCAAAAATATCGCTGCCGTGATGGTCACCGGCACCCTGCCTCCCTTCACAAATCAGGGGGCGCGGATGGATGTGACCATTTCCGCGCTGGGCGATTCCAAAAGCCTGCAAGGCGGCACCTTGCTGGTCACGCCGCTGCTGGGCGCTGATGGCCAGGTCTATGCGGTCGCGCAGGGCCCTGTTTCCGTCGCGGGGTTTTCCGCCAAAGGAGACGCAGGATCCGTCACCCAAAACATTCCAACCACGGGCCGCATTGCTGCTGGCGCCATTGTCGAACGCGAAATCGCCTTCGACCTCGCCCAGATGTCCTCGACCCGTCTTGCCTTGCGCAATCCGGACTTTACCACCGCACGGCGCATTGCTTCCGCAATCAATGATTACCTGAAGTTTCCCGCAGCACAGGCGCAGAACCCGTCTTCAGTTGAAGTCAAAATTCCGCCAGGATACCAATCCGGGCTCGTCAACCTGATTACCGACATCGAACAACTGAAAGTGTCGCCCGACCAGCTGGCCCGCGTTGTCATCGACGAGCGCTCCGGCGTGATCGTCATGGGCAAGGACGTACGGATCTCTACTGTAGCTCTCGCCCAGGGCAACCTGACCATCCGCATCACCGAAACGCCGCAAGTCTCGCAACCGCAAGCCTTCGCCCAGCAAGGCCAGACCACCATCGTACCGCGCACAGACATCCAGATTGATGAAGACACAGGCAACAAACTGGCGGTATTGCCGGAAGGCATCAGCCTGCAGGATCTGGTGGCCAGCCTGAATGCTCTTGGCGTTGGACCACGCGATATCATCACGATCCTGCAATCCATCAAAGCCGCCGGCGCCCTGCAGGCCGAAATCGAGGTGATGTAACATGACCGCAACGTTACCCGCAACGTCAGTCTCTTACGAAACGGCAATGTTTACCACAAAGAACGCTCCTACGAACATCCGCCAGATCGGACAGACCGCAAAAGAATTCGAATCAATGTTTGTCTCTGAAATGCTTTCGCACATGTTTGCAGGGCTGGAAACCGACCCCGTTTTTGGCGGTGGCCACGGCGAGGACATGTTTCGCAGCATGCTTGTCACCGAATACGGCAAGGAAATCGCAAAAGGGCCCGGTCTCGGCATATCCGACCAGATCCAGAAAATGATGATTGAGATGCAGCAGCATAACCCCAACAAAAGAGGTGTACCATGACCGCAGTAAAAACGATGACGACGACAAAAATTGAAACCAGCCTCGGCGCGGATGTGCAGTCCCTGATGGTTCTGCTGGAATCCTTCGGAGCCCTGCTTGCAAAAGAAACGGCAGCGCTAAAAGCCGTTGACTTCGCCACGGTGGAATCCCTGCAGGAACAAAAACGTGAATATGCCAGAGGTTATCAGGCGCAAATCACCGCCCTCGCGGCAAGGCAAGCGGAAATCAGCCTTCTTGATCTGGCCTTGCGGGAAAAACTGGTTCGGACAAAAACAGCCTTCACCTTGACCCTCAAGGACAATCTTGGCGCGCTGGATTCCGCCAGAAATGGCGCCAAACGTCTGGTTAACCGCATTCTTGACGTGGCGCGCAAGACCGTTGCCGATGAATGCCAGACAGGCTATTCCGCAAAAGGTCATACACAAACCTATAAAACATCGACGCTCTCTCTCCGCGTTGACCAGCAGCTATGATTTCCCCCCACCTCTCCACCACCCCAAGGGCCGCCTCCCCACAGGCGGCCCTTTCTTTTTTCAGTTTATTTTCAGAGTCGCTCAAAACTGGCACGGCATGTGCAAGAGTATACGCAGGATAACTTATGAGGTTCAACGTGAACGGAATAAATGCCATATCAATGCTGTCAGGAACGGGGGCCGTAACATCCCCGAAAGCATTGGGCAATGCTCCGGCACAACAGGGACTAGCTGGCTTTCTCAACCTCATCTTCGCACAAATTAATGCGTCATCTGCGCCCGCAACACCGGCAGGAACAGCCGCACCCCTGCAAAATCTGCCGGGTCTTTCCGCACTCCCTATCCCTTCTGCCGCGAGCAGCGCAACAGCCGATGGTCTGGCAGAGAAAATTGCCGCTCTCCTGCAAGGCGGTGCCGCCGAAGCAACTGGAATCGGCGCCCTGCTGCAAGGGCTTACGCCACAAGATCAAAAATCAATCGCTGGAAAAGTTGCGAACCTCCTGCAAGGCCAGCCACTAGACCCGACCCTCCGTCCGGCCACGCTCCTTCAGGATCTGACTGCAGCTTTAGCCCCCGCATTGCAGGAAACGGCCATTCCTGCCATGCAAACGCAGGCACCGGATACAACGGATCTGGCCACCATGCTGAATGCCCTGCAACCCGGCTCCGGCACGCCGGAAAACAGCCAGCTTATGCAGCTTCTCGCGGCCCATGAAGCCGGACAGGAAAGCGGCGACCTGCCGGATACGGCCATTCTGGAGCAATTAAAAGCAAAATTCGGGGAATTGGGTTTAACAAACGGCGCCATCAATCGGGATATTCTGGTGGCGTTCAAAGCCGATGCGATGCAATTCCTGCAGCAGCAGGGCTTTGACCAGCCCACTGTCCAGAAATACCTGACCGCTCTGGCCAAAACCCTGCGCCAAGAACCTTCCGGACAGGTCTTTATCCAAAATACCGCGGCCCCTGTCCTGTCTGAAGGCACGCCAGAACTGCCAGCCGCATCCGCCGATCAACGGGGCCTGCAAACAGCGCAAAAAAGCGTTATGAATGCAGCCTCTCCGGTAGCGCAGCAAGCTCTTGCCGCGGCGACAATCGCGCCACAGGCCACAACTCCGGCAAAACCTGCAGCCCCCCTGATGACATCGCATCCGGCACTGGTCAATGCCATGGCCGGAGGGGGGAACGGCGCAAGCGGATTCCAAAGCGGCGAATTCGGCCATCAATCCGGACAGCAAACTTTTACAAGCGATACATCGTCCCTCATGGCAGATTCCCTGAAGGTAACAAACGAGACCACGCATCAGGGCTTCGTCAATTACATGACTGCCGCCCGTCAGGGACAGGGCGCGACAACGCAAATGGTTGCCTTGCATATCCAGCGCAACGCCGCTGCAAAAATGGACACTTTCACTATGCAGCTCAACCCGGCGGAACTCGGCAAACTCGAGATCCGCCTCAAATTCGGCAAGGATGGCGCCATGAAAGCGCATCTGATCGCCGACAAGCCGGAAACGCTGGCCCTGTTGCAAAAAGATTCCACACAGCTCGAACGGATATTGCAGCAAAGCGGACTGGATATGGATGAAAACGCGCTGAGCTTTGACCTGCGCCAGCAGGATCATAATCAGCGCCAGTTACATGATCGCGACAACAATAACAACACCGCCGACAACGACTTTATTGCACAACTGAACGGCAATGCGCCAGAAAAGAAAGCCAATGCCCTGCTCGCCGTCCAGACTTACGGCACGATCTCGCCGAACGGCGTCAACATTACCGTCTGATAAGGAGTCCGCATTATGGATGTTTCAGCCCTTACCTCTTCTTCCAATAGTAAAATTGCCGCCTCGGCAACCAAACTCAATGATGATTTCAGCCAGTTTCTGAACCTGCTGACAACGCAGCTCCAAAATCAAGACCCTCTGAACCCGATGGACTCGGCAGAATTTACCAACCAGCTGGTGCAGTTTTCGCAAGTCGAACAGCAACTCCGCAGCAACGACACGCTGGATAAACTGCTCACCATGCAGACCCTGAACCTGACGGCGCTGGGCGTCAGCTTTATCGGCAAAAATGTAGAGGTCACGGGCAGAACTTTCGAATCCAACGGAACAAGCCCCGTCCCGATGGGCTATCTGCTGCCGGAAGCAGCAGAAATCGGAACGCTCAGCATCATTGACCAGACCGGCGCTGTCGTCTATTCGCAGCGCGCGGAAACTTCTGCCGGTCGTCATGAATTCATCTGGAACGGAAAGGACAATAACGGCCTGACCCTGCCTGCCGGCACTTACGAAATTCGCGTCGGCGCCACAGGCGCGGAAGGCAAGGCCCTGAATGTTTCCACTTTCGTGCCCGGACATGTTGACGGCGTTGAATCCGCTGATGACGGATCGCTGCTGCTGACCGTCGGCGATATGAAAGTGGCGATTACCGACGTGCGTAAAATTTCCGAGGCTCCGGCGCTGTAACTGGCACGGGAGTTGCAAGATTACTTTTTAGAATTGAGCTAGAAACACTGAAAGGAGACTACCATGAGCGTTTTCGGATCACTCTTCACCGCCGTTTCGGGCCTGTCGGCGCAAGCCCAGTCCATCGGCATGATCTCTAACAACATCGCCAACGTCAGCACGATCGGCTACAAACGCACGGACGCCGCTTTCTCGAGCCTCGTCACCAGCGAAAGCCGCTCCGTCCTCTACAGCCCGGGTTCCGTTCGCGCCGTGCAGAACGCGCGTATCGACCAACAGGGCATTTTGCAGCAGAGCAACTCATCCACCGACGTCGCCATCTCCGGCAATGGCTTTTTCGTTGTCAAACGCTCGGCAACAGATTCACAGTCGGAACCGCTCTACACCCGCGCCGGTTCTTTCTCCGAAGACGCCAACGGCATCCTGCAGAACACGTCCGGCTTTTATCTCTACGGCTGGCCGCTGGACCAGGACGGCGGACTCCCTGCCTCGCAGGCAGATATCGGATCGCTTGTTCCCGTCGACGTCGCCTTTCTGGGCGGCCTGACACAACCGACATCCTCGGCTGGACTGGCTGTCAACCTGAACGCCGGAGAATCGCTTGACACCTATCCGGTTGCAACCGGATTCACGCCGGATTTCACCCGTGGCCTGCGCGTCTATGACTCCCTCGGCGAAGGGCACGACCTGACCATCAATTTCGTCAAGCACGAATCTCCGACAGCCATCGCCACCGGCGCCGGCGACAACCTTTCGCTGGTCACGGGGCCGATTGATACGCAAATCGTCAACGGCTACACTTTCGCTGCCGGCGACTCCTTTGACATCACCATTCCTTCTGCCTCGCCCGCCGTAACGACAATCACCGTGGGCGCGACAGACAGCATGGCGGATATTCTGGCGCAGATCAACGCGATCACCGACGTCAACAGCGATCCGGTAGCCTTCGCCACGCTGGACAGCAACGGGTTCATGACAATCAAGGCCCGTAACCTCAGCGAAAACATCTCTCTGGCCAACAACTCCGGCACACCGCTTACAGGCTTTGGCCTGGCAGCAGGCGCCCCGGCAGCAACGGCGCCGGCCGCACCGACATTGCTGGCAACACCGGATGAGGTTCCCAACTCGGAAGGCTGGTGGCATGTGGAATTCAAGACTCCACAAGGCGCCATCGTCACCGCCGGATCGATTAACTTTACCGGTAACGGCCACCTTAACGCCACTCCCGATACAAACGATGATGTGCTGGTTGCCCTCAACAACATCGACTGGGGGAACGGGGCGGACCTGCAGGACATCAACTTTGACCTGGCCAATTTCTCCCAGTTCTCCGGTGAATATAACGTCATCTCGACAACGCAGAACGGTGCAGAGCTGGGTCTGAGAACCGGGGTTTCAATTGACCGCGACGGTTTTGTTACCGCCCAGTTCAGTAACGGCCAGAGCGCCAAGATCTATAAACTGGCCGTGGCCACCTTTGCCAATGCCAACGGGCTTGCCGAACTGACCGGAAACGTTTTCCGCCAATCCGACGCTTCAGGTGACTTCAACCTGCGCGAGGCAGGACTTGGCAGCGCCGGCGGAATCGAAAGCGGCGCCCTTGAAGCCGCCAACGTCGATCTGGCCGATGAATTTGCCAAAATGATCGTCACCCAGCGGGCCTATTCCGCGAATACCAAGGTGATCAGTACCGCCGACGAGATGACGTCCGAGTTGCTGCGTCTGCGTTAATCCACCTCTCCTGTAACAGAATAATACAGGAACCCACCACCCTCAAAGGCCGCATGAACAGAATGTTTGTGCGGCCTTTCCCTTTTGGCGCTGATTCTTTCCGCACCATGAAAGACCCTGCATGATTTTTATATTACCCTTATAAATCAAGATGTTAATTTTATTTTCCCTGTTAAAGACTTTGTTAACCAGCCCCATGAGATGATGAACTATGGTCGAGAGAGTATCTCTTGATCTTGTCTATAAACCCGCATGACCCTAGGAAAGGAAAATGCCATGGCTGATGTAACCCTTACTGCTGCCCTCCGTTCGAACCTGTTGAGCTTGCAGGGCACGCAAAGACTTCTCGACTCAACCCAGCTTCGCCTCGCGACCGGCAAAAAAGTCAACAGCGCTCTTGATAACGCTGGTGCCTTCTTCGCTTCTCAATCCGTCACCAACCGCGCTAACGACCTGACCAACCGTCTTGATGGTATCGGACAGGCTATTCAGGTGTTGAAAGCCGCTGATGAAGGTATCAAGGCAATCACGTCAACGCTGGAGCAGATGAAAGCTATCGCTCAGGAAGCGTTTGACCAAGCAAGCGCTTCCGGTGGTGCTCCTGCTGATCAGGCCTCTCTTGAGGCTAGCTTTGACGGCCTGAGAACGCAGTTGGACTCCTACATCAACGATGCCGGATACCGTGGTACCAACCTGCTCGACAGTGGTGACCTGACCGTGACCTTCAACGAAGACGGGTCGGATACACTGGCGATTACTGGCGTTGCCTTTGACTCCACCTCGTTAACGGTTGCTGCTGCTGCCGCTGCTTGGGGTGGTGCTGCCGGTGCCACAACGTCACTGGGACAGATTGATGCCGCCCTGAGCACCGTCCGTGCACAAGCCCGTACTTTTGGTACAAATCTGACGACAATCCAGACACGTGAAGACTTCACCAAAAGCCTTGTCAACCTGCTCAAGGAAGGTTCGGACAAACTGACCCTGGCCGACCAGAACGAGGAAGGCGCAAAACTGCTGGCCCTGCAAACGGCACAACAGTTGGGCATCACCTCTCTGTCGATGGCTTCCCAGGCGCAACAGTCCGTACTGCGCTTGTTCTAATAGTCCAGACAGGATTACTAAATATGAAAGGAGCCGGTGGCCATCGTGCCACCGGCTCTTTTTATTACGCCAGCCCGCCACTCACAGGATTTTTATTTGTTTCTTAAACGCTTTGTGGCATAATGGAGGAATACAGCGGTGAAAGAACTTCACCTTCAAAAGCAGAGAGAATCTCATGGCGCTCATCATCGACCTCAAACCTTCGGAAAGAATCATCATCGGCAACGCGCTGATTACCAATGACAGCGCCCGCACCCGCCTGCATATCGAGGGAGATTCCCCGATTCTGCGCGAAAAGGACATTATGCGGGAAGAGGATGCAAATTCACCCTGCAAGAAAATCTATCTTATCATCCAGCTGATGTATCTTTCTTCGCAGCCGGAAACGCTGCACGAACTTTTCTTCAAACAGGCTGCAGAAATCGAAACCGCCGCCCCCAGCACCGTCCTCTTTTTCATGAAGATCGGCGACCATCTCCTGAAAGGGGAATATTACAAGGCGATGAAGGAATCCCGCAACCTGATAGAACATGAAAGGGAGCTGCTTGCAAATGTCTAAAAATCCCTATTTGACAGCTTCCGATGCCTATGGCGCCACAGCAGCGGCCACCGACCAGCGGGCGCTGGAAGGAAAAATCCTGATGAAAGCCGCCCTGAAGCTGGAGGATCTGGCCGACCGCCTGAAACAGGGCGAAAAAATTTCTGTGACGGAAATTGGGGAGACGCTTGAATACAACCAGAAGCTCTGGACGATCTTTGTCGCGGAAACCATGAACGCCGAGCACCCGCTGCCGCTGGAAGTCAAAAACAACATCGCTTCTCTCGGGCTCTTCGTCTTCAAGCGCACAAAGGATATTCTGATTGATACCCAGCCGGAAAAAATCAAGGCGCTCGTTGATATCAATCGCAACATCGCGGCAGGCCTGATGAAACAAGCCGCAACAGCTACACCGGAAAAGAACGCAGGCACCCCCGCACCGCAAAATCAAAAGCCTGCGGAGAAATCAACGGATAGCCTGATCTAAAGTCAGGATTTATCAAAAAATCGGGATTAAACCAGAACGGATTGTGCCGCCGTCGCTTCGCCTGCGGAAGACGGGGAAGTCGGTGCAACAGCGCCCCCTGTTTCAACAGACGCCGCTGCCGCAACAGGGGCCGGCTGATGCGTATCGGCCAAAGACGGCTGCTGCTCCACCTGCGCCCCCTGAGAGGACAAGGCTACTGCCTCCTTCTCTGCCGCTATTTGCGAGGCGCGCTGAAAGGCCCTTATCTGCGATTCAGTCGGGTATTGGCGGATAACATCGCCAGTCTCACTGGAACGGAATTCCAGTATGGCTTTGTCCAGCTCGGTATCAACACGAATACGGGAACTGATAAAGAAAGCGTCAGCCTGCACAGCCGCCTCTACTACAGGCGAAGGGGTCCCGTTCTGAGACGGGGGTCTCAGGGAACCACTTTGAACCGGCGATGTGCTGACAGCTTCAATCATATTCTATGATTCCACACACGTTGATAATACACTCCCACACTTCCTATGCTATCGCAGTCTCCGCCTTTTTTCAAGGAAAAAATGATATAAAACAGGATGTTTACTTAAATTCTTCTTGTAAATATTTCATTAATACTTTGTTAATTCTTTATTAATAGTTTGTTAATACTTTAAAAGTGATAATACATTACGCATCGAAACAGATAGCTAAAAAGCATTGATTTATTATAATCTTTTCAATTTTTAATATGTAATATTAAATAATGTGCCTGAACCTGGAATATTCCGGTCTGGCAAGTATATGAGAACAAAAGGCGAAGATTTTGCATACTTATAAATGATAAAGATAAATGAGGCAAAATTTGCCTAGTGGGAGAAATTTGGTTATTCTACGAAGTATGGGGTTTTAAGGGTTTTTTATAAACGCGCGGAATCCCCCTTCAGGAATGTTTCAGAGCAAGGTGGGCGACGTGGATTCTTTTCTCGAGACACTTAAAAATCTGGGCGCAAGTCGCCTCGTCATGATGCTGGCCACATTTTTTGGCCTGATCATATTTTTTATCTTTATCGCCCTGCGCTCCAGCACCCCTACCCTGACCATTCTCTACGGAGAATTATCGACGGCCGACTCAACTGAAATCGCTGCCAAGCTTGAAAACGCAAATATTCAATACAAGCTCAACGATAACGGCACGCAGGTTTCCGTTCCGCAAAAAGATATCGGCAAGGCCCGCATGCTTCTTGCCCAGGAAGGCCTGCCGCACCGGGCCTCAATGGGCTATGAGATTTTTGATAAAAAACAGGCCTTTGGCACAACAAGCTTCCAGCAAAACATCAGCCAGCTGCGTGCGCTGGAAGGCGAGCTGTCACGCACGATCGGAACAATTGACCAGATCCGCAATGCCCGTGTGCATCTCGTTTTGCCCCAGCGCGAGCTTTTCAGCCGCGAAACCCGTCCTGCCAGTGCCAGCGTGTTTCTGAACATTCGCAACAGCTCGGCCTTGGGGCAGGAACAAATTCAGGCGATCCAGCATCTGATCGCCGCCGCCGTCCCCCAGCTGAAATCAAATCACGTCGCGATTATCGACCAGAATGGCTCGCTCCTCGCCCGCGGCGACGGCGATAACGATGACATGGCTTCGCGCAACGGCGAAGACCTGCGGCAAAAATATGAAATGCGCCTGACCCGTTCCATTGAAGACATGATCGGCCGCATTGTCGGTTACGGCAAGGTCCGCGCCACCGTCACCGCCGATCTCGACTTTGATGTTGTCACCCGCAATTCTGAATCCTACAATCCGGACGGGCAGGTCGTCCGCTCGACGCAGAGCGTGACCGAAGACAATATCGACAATACCGGCGCCGGTGCCGGTGCCGGCGTTACCGTTGAAAACAACCTCCCCGGATTGCCGGCCAGCACCGGCGCCGGAACCGCGGGCGTTGCCGGTGTCAAAAGCAACCGGACGGAAGAAACGACCAACTATGAGATCAGCAAGACCATTGAAAGCACCGTCAAGGAAAGCGGCAAAGTCCTGAAGCTCTCCGTTGCCGTTCTGGTGGATGGCCGCTATGAACCGGATATGACCGTGACAAAACCGGAAGGGGCCGCGGAAGACTGGACACCGCCCCGGAAATATACGGCCCGCTCACAAGAAGAACTCGACAAGATCGCTTCTCTGGTCAAATCGGCGGCCGGTTACGATGAATCGCGCGGCGATACCATCGAAGTCGTCAATATGCAGTTCGCCGAAGCCGATTTCGGGGAAGCGCCGCTCAAGGACGATACGCTGATGGGGTTTGCAAAAGCTGATGTTCTCGGCATGGCCGAAACACTGGCGCTCAGCCTTGTCGCCGTCCTTGTCATTCTCCTCGTCCTGCGCCCGCTGGCAACGCATTTTGCCAACGGCATGGCCCGCAGCGGAGAGGGTTCCAGAACCACCGCCGATGAAGAAACCGCCCTGCTCATGGCGCAGGGCGGCGTGACGGCACAACTGGCTCCGCCGGGCGGCGGGGTCGATGAGAACGAATTTGAATCCATGGTGGATATGTCCGCTGTCGAAGGCAAGGTCAAGGCCTCCTCCGTCCAGAAGGTCAGCGAACTGGTCACCAGCCACCCCAATGAATCCGTCTCCGTCATCCGTCAGTGGATGTCGCAGGAAAGCTAAGGAAGGAAGAACGAAACATGCGCGTCCGTGAAGACTACCGCACCCTGACCGGCACGGAAAAATCGGCCATCCTGCTGCTCTCGCTCGGCGAAGAGCATACGGCACGCGTTTTCGAGCAGCTTGACGAGGAAGAGATTCTCCAGCTCTCGCAAACCATGTCGAACCTCGGCAAAGTCAGCGCCAGCGTTATCGAACGGCTTTTCGTTGAGTTCGCGGAAAGCATCTCTTCTACCAGCTCCCTTGTCGGCTCGCTTGACAGTACAGAGCGCCTCCTTGCTCGCGTTCTCGGCAAGGACAAGGTAGATACGATCATGGAGGAAATCCGCGGCCCTGCCGGACGTACGATGTGGGAAAAGCTGAGCAACGTTAACGAGGACATTCTTGCCAGCTATCTGCAAAAAGAATACCCACAGACCGTCGCCGTGGTTTTGTCCAAGATAACTCCCGAGCACTCCGCCCGCGTTTTGGCCCAGCTGCCGGAAGGCTTCGCCATGGAGGTCGTCATGCGGATGCTGCGCATGGAGGCCGTCCAGAAAGAAGTCATCGATGACGTCGAAAAAACGCTGCGCACGGAATTCATGTCCAATCTTGCGCGCACGAGCCGCCGCGACTCTCACGAGATTATGGCTGAAATCTTTAACAACCTCGAACGCGCCACTGAAAGCAAATTCATGGTTAATCTGGAAGAGCGCAGCCCCGAATCCGCCGAGAAGATCCGCAGCCTGATGTTCACATTTGAAGACCTCGGCAAGCTTGACCCGAGCGCGATCCAGACGATTGTCCGTTCGGCCGACAAGGAAAAACTGCCGCTGGCGCTGAAAGGCGCTTCCGACGCGATGAAAGATCTTTTCTTCTCCAACATGTCCGAACGCGCTGGCAAGATCATGAAAGAGGATATGGCCGCCATGGGTCCCGTGCGCCTGAAAGACGTCGAGGAAGCTCAGCAGAGCCTGGTCAATACAGCAAAAGATCTTGCCGACAGAGGCGAGATTACAATCGTTACAAGCAAGGACGAAGGTGAGCTCATTTACTAGAAATGACGAGGAAATGAAAAAGTTTCTGTTTGATACGCACGATTTCGACAAGACGAAACCGGAGACGGAGGCACAGCCCGTCTACTCCGAAGAGCAGATGACTTTGGCCCGCCAGCAAGGCGTGACGCAAGGGCGGCAGGAAGGCCTGCACGAGGCGCGGCAGGCGCAAGAAGAGCAAATCGTCAAAGCCCTACAGGAAATTTCAACCCGGGTTGAAAAGCTGGCCGCCGCAGAGGATCGGCGCGAAGCGGAAAAAACCATCGACGCCGCAACCCTCGCCATGCGCATTGCGCACAAGCTCTTGCCGCAATTTGCCCGCACCTGCGCTTTGGAAGAAATCCAGAGTGTCATTCTGGCCGCAATTGAACAGCGCCGGGACGAACCCCGCATCGCCGTCACCGTACCCACCGCGCATCTTACCGCCCTCAAAGAAAAAATCGACGCGATGGCCCTCGAAAAAGGCTATGCCGGAAAAATAATTCTGCTGGCCGACGACGCCATCGCAGAAACGGACTGTCGCGTCGAATGGTCGGATGGCGGCGCGGAACGTATCTACGAACGGCTTTACATGCAAATCGAAACCGAATTCACCAAAGCGATTGCAGGCATAAAATCCACGATGGACGATAACAGGAAATAACCCTTAACAACCGGAGAAAGCAATGACCAACGACACAAAACAGGGAGTCGAGTTCGACGAGGTTCAAGGCAGCGGCAGCGGCGAAGCCCGCAAACAGGACATCGACGCCATCTATGACATTCCCGTCCAGATTTCCGCCGTGCTTGGCAAATCCACCATGCAGGTCAGCCAGCTTTTAAAACTGGGACGGGGCGCCGTGGTCGAGCTGGACCGCAAGGTCGGCGAAGCGATCGACATCTATGTCAATAACCGCCTCGTCGCGCGCGGCGAAGTTATCGTCGTTGAAGACCGACTCGGCGTCACCATGACAGAAATCATCAAATCGGACAGGTCATAAAACAATGCGTTTGATGATTGTCGGCAGCCTGAACGGACAAATCAGCACGGCGGGGAAGATCGCCCTTGGCCGTGGCGCGAAGGTCACCCATACCGAGGATATTGACCAGGCAATGGGCGCGCTCCGCTCCGGCAAAGGGGCCGACCTGATCATGGTTGACGTCAAGCAGAATATCGCCGGCTTTATCGAACAACTCAAAGCCGAACGCTTTGTAGCGCCGGTCGTGGCCTGCGGCATTGATACCGATGCGGCTGCAGCCGTGCGCGCCATCAAGGCGGGAGCCAAGGAATACATCCCCCTGCCCCCCAATGCGGAGCTTATCGCCGCCGTATTGCAGGCCGTGACCGAAGAAAGCAGCACGATGATCGCCGGCGATCCTTCCATGAAGGCGGTGCTGCAAATCGCCGACCGCATCGCGCCTTCCGACGCGACCGTGCTCATTACCGGCGAATCCGGCACGGGAAAAGAAGTCATGTCACGCTACATTCACAAGAAAAGCAAACGCGCCAACGGCCCTTTTATTTCCCTCAATTGCGCAGCGATTCCGGAATCCCTGCTGGAATCCGAACTCTTTGGCCATGAAAAAGGCGCTTTTACCGGCGCCGTCGCGCGCCGTCTCGGGAAATTCGAGGAAGCCAACGGCGGCACGCTGCTGCTGGACGAGGTCAGCGAGATGCACCCCGGATTGCAAGCCAAGCTGCTGCGCGCCATACAGGAGCGCGTCATTGACCGTGTGGGAGGCAGCGCCCCGGTTAAAATCGACATCCGCCTGATCGCCACCTCGAACCGGGACATGGAAGAGGCAGTGCGCAACGGACAATTCCGCGAAGATCTTTATTTCCGACTGAACGTGATCAACCTGCCGTTGCCCGCGCTGCGCGAGCGGCAGGCCGATATTCTGCCGCTGGCCCAGATGTTTGCAGATAAATACAGCGCGCAGAACGGCATCCCCGCCCGAAAGATTTCTGCCGCTGCCGCGCAAAAACTGCAGGCCCACAACTGGCCCGGAAATGTACGCGAGCTGGAAAATGCCATGCACCGCGCCGTCCTGATTGCGCAAAGCGACGAAATCGAAGACAGCGCCATCATGATTTCCGGACAAAAATCCGCACCACAGGCACAGGTAGCGGATAAAACCGTCCAGATCACTGCCGAAAAGGCCCTTGCCGTCGCAGGCGGCAATAACAATGCCGCAGAAGCAGCGCCCCTTGTCGGCAGGACCGTCGCAGACGTCGAACGCCAGCTGATTCTGAATACACTGGATCATTGCCTGGGCAACAGGACCCATGCCGCAAATATTTTAGGCATTTCCATTCGCACCCTTCGCAACAAACTGAAGGAATACGGCGATTCCGGCTTTGCTGCCAGCGGAAACGGGGGATAAGCCATGGCCGAAGCAGGCGCCCCCGCAATCAGCAGCAAAACAGGATTCCGCTTGCGCGGCGATGTTATTTTTGCGCTTGGCATTATCTCCATCCTGACCGTGCTGGTCCTGCCCATGCCCAGCTGGCTGCTTGATATCAGCCTTGCGCTGTCCCTGTCTTTTTCCGTTCTGATCCTGATGACAGCCCTGTTCATCGAAAAGCCCCTTGAACTGAGCTCTTTTCCGACAATCCTTCTTGTCGCAACAATGATCCGTCTGGCCCTGAATCTCGCCTCCACGCGCCTGATCCTCGCCCACGGCCACGAAGGCGAAACGGCGGCCGGCCACGTCATCGAGGCCTTTGGCGGCTTTGTCATGCAGGACAACTTCGTCATTGGCGTTATCGTTTTTGCGATCCTGACCATTGTCAATTTCGTTGTCGTGACCAAGGGTGCAGGCCGCATCGCCGAGGTCGCTGCCAGATTCAGCCTAGACGCCATGCCGGGCAAGCAAATGGCTGTTGACGCCGATCTTTCCGCCGGGCTGATCGACGAAAAAGAGGCCAAATTCCGCCGCAGCCAGCTGGAACAGGAAAGCACCTTCTTCGGTTCCATGGACGGTGCCGCGAAATTCGTCCGTGGCGATGCGATCGCCGGCCTGCTCATTGTCTTTATCAACATTATCGCCGGCATGATTATCGGCATGGCTCAGAAAGATCTTGATTTCTCCACAGCCGCAAGCACCTATACGCACCTCACCATCGGTGACGGACTGGTCAGCCAGATTCCCGCCCTGATCGTTTCTGTCGCCGCTGGCATGCTCGTTTCCAAGGCCGGCGTTTCGGGTTCCGCGGAAAAAGCGCTTTTCGCGCAGTTGAGCAAATATCCGCAAGCCCTCACATTGAGCTCCGTGCTCATGCTCTTTCTGGCCGCCATGCCCGGCATTCCGGCAGTGCCTTTTCTGATTATCGCAGGAGGGGCAGGATTTGCCGCTTGGCGGACAACGCAGGCCCGCAAGAAAATCATCGCTTCAAAAGAAGAGGCCGATAAGGAAGCGGCAGCCGCCGTACCGGTCGCAGAAGAACCGATTTCCAAGGCGCTCGCCATCGACAACATCCGCATCGAACTCGGCTATGGCCTGCTGCCGCTTGTCAACGCGCCGGAAGCGGGCCGCCTGACGGAACAAATCAAAGGTCTGCGCCGTCAACTCGCCGAGGACATGGGCTTCATCCTGCCCTCGGTGCGGATTCAGGATAACCTGCAACTGCCCCCGAATACTTATATCGTCCGCATCAAGGAAATCGAGGCCGGGCGCGGCGAAATCAGGCCCGACATGCTCCTCTGCATGAGCCCGACAGGCGAGCGCGTTGATTTGCCCGGTGAAAACACGCGCGAGCCTACTTTTGGCCTGCCCGCCATGTGGATCGGGAACGACTACCGCGAAGAAGCGCATTTCCGCGGCTATACCGTCGTCGATCCCGCCACAGTCATCACGACCCACGTCACCGAAATCATCAAGGACAACATGCAGGATCTGCTGTCCTATGCGGAAACGCAAAAGCTTCTGGATGAACTGCCCGCCACACACCAGAAACTCATTGCCGACGTCATCCCCGGGAAGATCACCCTGACCGGGCTGCAGCGCGTTTTGCAAAACCTTGTCGGCGAGCGCGTTTCCATCCGCGATCTGCCCACCATCCTTGAAGGGGTTGCCGAAGCGACGGGCTTTACGCATAGCGTCACGATGATCACCGAACATGTCCGCTCGCGCATGGCCCGCCAGCTCTGCGACCAGCACAGCAATGCCGCCGGAATCCTGCCGCTTGTGACCCTCTCCGGCGACTGGGAACAGGCTTTTGCCGAATCTCTCGTCGGACAGGGCGAGGAAAAGCAGCTGGCGATGCCGCCTTCCCGCCTGCAACAGTTTATCCAGTCTGTCCGCACCGTGTACGAGGACATGGCGATGAAGGGAGAGGCCCCCGTCATGCTGACGAGCCCGGCCATCCGACCCTATGTCCGCTCCATTATCGAAAGATTCCGCCCGCAAACCACCATCATGTCGCAGAACGAGATTCATCCGCGGGCACGGATTAAAACTCTGGCCCAGATCACCTGACAGGAATAAAAGGGAACCATGCGCCTCAAGTCATTTCAGGCAAAATCGATGTCCGATGCCATGCGCCAGATCAAGGAAACGCTGGGCGACGATGCGATCATCGTCAGTTCACGCGAAGAGCCAAGCGGCTGGGTTCGCATCACCGCCGCTATCGAGCAGGTAAACCCGCAGCCGGAGAATATCCTTGAAACGCTGGAACGGGAAATTCCGGAAGGCTACGACGAGGAAACCGTTGCGGAAACGATCACCGATGCCCTGCTCCGGCACCGTGTCCCGGCCAGTGTCAGCGACCGTGTTATCAGCACCGCCATGACAATGGGAGGGGGCGACCCGCAAAAGCTGCTGGCGCAGGCTCTGGAAAAAAGTTTTCCCTTTCATCCTCTGTTTTCTGCGCAAAAGCATCCCGTCATGCTGGTCGGCCCCCCCGGTGCCGGAAAAACGCTGATGACGGCAAAACTGGCCGCGCAATCGGTCATGGCTGGCAGAAAACCGGCGATTATCACAACGGATATCGCGCGGGCGGGCGGGATCGAGCAGCTTTCCGCCTTCCTCGATATTCTTTCCCTGCCGCTGTTACAAGCGGATGATCCCAAGAGCCTCCGGCAGGCCCTGTTGCGGGCGGAGGGAGCCGATGAAATCATCATTGATACAGGGGGACTCAATCCATTTGACCCGCAGGAAATGAAACACCTCGCCCGCTTGATGTCCGTCACGGAAACGGAAAGCGCGCTGGTTCTTCCCGCCGGAATCGATGCCGAGGAATCGGCCGAAATTGCCATGACTTTCGAAGTCCTTGGCGTTCATAAATTTATTCCGA
This sequence comes from uncultured Rhodospirillaceae bacterium, assembly GCA_964458415.1. Lineage (GTDB taxonomy): Bacteria > Pseudomonadota > Alphaproteobacteria > Micavibrionales > UBA2020 > CAYWIT01. The sequence continues at coordinate 126,731 of CAYWIT010000001.1, read as the reverse complement.
CAAGGCTCGATTTCGCGCGTCGGCTGGGCGGCCTGCTGAGCGCGGCAGAGCGGGCCGGCCTTGCCTTTACCGAGGCCAGCCACACCCCGCAGGTCGCGCATGGAATTATGCATATCACGCCCGAGACGCTGGCCACGCTGTTAATCCCCTCTTTACCCAAAGAGGATAAAGTAAAAGACAAGAAAAAAACCACTTCAGGAAGGGGTAAATCATGACGATTGAAATGCAGGCCCCCCCGCAGAAACCCCAGCTTCCGTCCGGGCCGCACCGCCTGATCGCCGTTGCTTCCGGCAAGGGCGGCGTCGGAAAAACCTGGTTCTCCATCACGCTCAGTCATGCGCTGGCAAAACAGGGCAAGAAAGTCCTGCTGTTCGACGGCGATCTGGGACTCGCCAATATTGACGTCCAGCTCGGCCTGATGGCCAAGCGCGACCTGAATGACGTGATCGAAGGCAATCTGGGCATGGAACGCGTGGTCGAGCATTATGCCGATGGCGGATTCGATGTAATTGCCGGACGATCGGGTCACGGCTCGCTCTCCGCCATGCCGCTGCAACGCCTGAACGATATATTGCAACAGCTCCGCGCCTTGCTGCCGCGCTACGACGCCATTATTATTGACCTCGGCGCCGGAATTGACCGCACCGTGCGTTTCATGGCGGCGGCAGCAGACGCAACACTGGTTGTAACAACAGATGAGCCCACCGCGCTGACGGACGCCTATGCCTTTATCAAACTCAGCCATGCCGCGGGGCATTCTGACAATCTTCGCGTCATCGTGAATATGACAGGCAGCAAGAAAGAAGGAGAAACGACTTATAATACGCTCCTGAAAGCCTGCAAGAACTTCCTGAAAATCACACCGCCGCTGGCCGGCGTTATCCGGCAGGACAAGCGCGTCCGTGACGCGATCCGCGGCCAGACGCTTTACCTGACCCGTACGCCGAATACCGAAACGGCGGCAGATATTGAAGCCGTCGCCGGATACATCACACAGGAAGTCCTCGTCTGACAGCGCCGACAGAAAGGACGGAGGAGCCATGACGACAAGTTCACGTATCCCTCCCTCCACGCCAGTGTCAACGACTGTCGCGACTCCCGTGGATCGCAACAATCCAGTGTCGCCCGTCACCCCCGCAGCTCCGGCACGTCCTGTTATCCGTGACGCCATGATCATCGTTTTGCCCGAGGAACTGCGCCGGGAAATTCAGGCACAGGTGCAGATGCAATTGACCGGAACGGTTGTGGAAAAAAACGCCGCCAGCGGGGAAATGCGCATCAGAACGGAAAGCGGTGACATCGTCATTCGCACAGAAGAGCAAATCCCCCCCGGCAGAGAAGTGCGCGTTACACTCACCCGGCAGGAGGCCGCAGCGGCACTGGCCAGCATCACAGTGACAGGACAACAAGAAGAAGCCCTGCAGACCATGATGGAGGCCGTAAAACCGCAACAGCCCCCCCTCCCTCCGCTAAAGCCCGGAGACAGCGTCATGGCAATTTACATTCCCGCGACGTCCCCATCCGTGGCGCTCCCGCAAGACAGCCAAAAAGAAAAATATTTTGCGCTGCAAACGATTGCCGCCGCCTTCAGGGAGATAAAACAATCCGTCCCGGTCGAACTTATCAAAGCAGCCATTCAATTCAATCAAATTCCAGACGTCGTACAAAAAATCCTGATGGCGGAAAATATCCCGCAAGCCTTGTCACAGCTGCCGCCCGCGGAGCAAAAAATCCTGTTTTCTTTTCTTACAGCGCCAGCAACGCTCGACATGCTCGGGCCCTACCTGACCCCGCCGACGCTGGCCGCGTTACAAAGCCACATCCCGCCGCAAGCAATACCGGCGCCCCCGCCGGAAGAGGATAAAAATATTTTTCAGGCCCTTCTTCCGCGCCTTTTTCCAAATCCGGCGTCTTCGCCAACTCCCCCGACAGAGAATCCGACAGGCGTGGGGAAATACGCGCTGGCCCCTTTTATCTCTATTCTTGAAAACTTTTCGCAGCCCCAGACCAGATCGGGCCCCGCACCAGTGCCCCCCGGAAAAACAGACTCCATTACGGCAGCCTTACCGCAAAATATGCAGCGCCTTGAAATTATTTCCATCCTGCCCCCAACCGCCGCCACATCCCAAAAAATACCCGCACCCCCTGCCGCAGGACTCATTACCGGACAGGGGGGGGCGCCAACGCCCAGCGGATTTCCGGTGATCCGCACGGAAACGGGGGATTTTGTGCTGAAAACGCAAGCCCCGCTTCCCCCTGGCAGCCTCGTTACTTTCGCGGCCACCCCCTTGTCGCCGGAACAGCTCCTCAATGCCTTTAAGGAATCGCCCGCCGTGCCGGAACGTCCCCTGCAAGGACTTGATCCCCTGCTTTCACTGCGCTGGACAGCGCTGGAAGAAACATTGCAGACCGTCTCGACGATAACGTCAGATGCCGCACAGGCCCTGCGCAATGTCCTGCCTTCCACCGCGCAGCCCCAGCGTATCGCCCCTACCGCTCTTTTGTTTCTTGCCGTGTTGCGCATGGGCGATCTTGGCAGTTGGCTCGGGGAAAATACATTGCAGGCCCTCCGGCAATCCGGCCGCAAGGATCTTCTTGAACGGCTGACTTCCGACTTCGGACGGATTTCCAGCCAAGCCCGGGAACCTGTATCCGGAGAGTGGCGCCCTGTTTCCCTGCCACTTCTGCATCAAGAGCAGGTTTATAATCTGCAATTCATGGTGCGCCAGCAGCATGATCCGGAAAAAAAGGAAGAAGAAGGCGGCGCAAAGCCCGTGACGCGCTTTATTCTCAATCTGCGTCTTTCCCGCATGGGAGACATGCAGCTTGACGGATTCCTGCACAAAAAAAGGCTGGATATCATCCTGCGCAGCACGGATCCCCTGCCCTTTGGCGCCCGGCAGGAAATCATGCAGAAATTTTATGCCGGACTGGATCAGGTTCATCTGCAAGGGGCTATCAGCTTCCAGACACGGCAGCAAAGCTGGGTCAATATCGAAACCGGACATCACGCCGGAACGCTGGCCTAATCTCAGCCGTTAGTCAAAAACCGCACATAGGTCCTGTCGTCAAAAGAGATATTGCCCGGCTGCAGACCCTTGGTTGATTTGAACTTGCGGAAAAGCAACGGATCCTCATGCAAGACCTCGGCCAGGAATGCTTCGGATTCAGCCAGCGTCCCAAAAATTTCAGGATAGCCATCCGAAGCCATTACGAGTTCTCTGGTCTCGCGCACATCAAAAATCTCGATCATGCCCTCCGGCACACTGGAGCCGTCGATGACGGCATAGCCATAAGGCCCCAGCCTGTTAGCGAAGAAATGCTGCCCCTTCAAAAGCGGCATGATCTGCTCGCGGCCGATATCGTGCAATGCGATATCGTCGAGCCTGCGTCCCTCGCTGAGCGCGATTTCAATGGCAAAAGCCCGCGCCGCGGAAGCAACCCTGTCCACTTCCTTTCCTCCGTCATTGATGACGCCATCCATCATCAGGGCAAGATCGCCCACGCGCCAGATTTGCCCCAGCGCGCGGGAATAAATCGCCGCCACAACCGAAGGCGGTTCAACCCCTGCGGGCAATTGCGTTTTGAAGCTGACCGCCGCACGTAATCCCGCATTCAGGCGCTTCACGGCCTCAATAGCCGTAATATCGACGGGAAAGTCTTCGATCAAGCAGGCAACCTCTCCCGATGCGAAACGCCCGCCTGTCTTGCCGTCAATGGGCGGACATTGCTTGGACGTCACGCCATCCAGCACCGCAATAAAGTCCGGCGTGATGACAATCGCATCTTCATTTTTACTGTCATCACCGGTTTTACTGGCCGTAAAGGCCTCGACAATTTTCAAATCCCTTCCTCCTCCCCCTTGCGGCGAAAGCCTTCCAGGCCTATTTCATCCATGATCCGCGATTCTTTAACGCGGCGCTCCTCCTCCTCCAGCCGCGCGCGCTCCTCCTGCGTCATCTCATATTTTTTCAGTTCGCTGAAGGTGTCCATCAGGCTTTCCTTGGCCCGTTCGATCCGCTCTTCCAGCACCGCCGCGTCCTGCTCCAGAGCCTCGCGTTTTTTCTTCATGGCGGCGGCGTAGGAAGCAAAGGTAAAGTGCACATCACCGGAACGGGCGACATTCTCTTTTTCCTGCTGCAATTCCTGCTTCAGCATCTGCCTTTGCCGTTCCAGCTCGGACAGAGCGCTATAGAGCTCCCCCAAAGCCCGACGCTTCTCATCAAGCTCGTGTTTATGCAGCCGGATCAAAACAGTTAAATCTGCCATGAAAGATCAATCATTTTTTTGCGGGTGTTTCATAGGGCATGCTCAGCACAGCGGCAAGCTGTTTATACCCGTCTTCCAGCAGGGTTTTCTCCTCCGGCCTCTGCGCCAAAAAAGCATCCAGCTGCGGATAAACCTCGATCGCCAGATCCACCTTGGCGTCGCTGCCGCGCCGGTAAGCACCCAGCCGGATCAGCTCGGCCATATCCTCGTAAGTGGACATGATCTCCCGCCCTTTCTGGACAAGGGCGGCCTGCGCATCGGTCAGGCAGCGCGGCATGGAGCGTGACACGCTCCGCAAAACGTCGATCGCGGGATAGCGTCCACGGTCGGCAATGGCACGATCCAGCACGACGTGACCATCGATAATACCGCGCACGGCATCGGCGATCGGTTCGTTGTGATCGTCGCCCTCGACCAATATCGAGAAATAGGCGGTGATATCACCGGCCCCCTTATGGCCGGGACCGGCACGCTCCAGCAAACGGGCCAATTCCGAAAAAGTTGTCGGCGGATAGCCTTTGCTTGTCGGCGGCTCCCCCGCCGAAAGACCGATTTCACGTTGCGCCATGGCGAAACGCGTCACGCTGTCCATCATGCACAAAACCTGCTTTCCCTGATCGCGAAAATATTCGGACACCGCGAGAGTCAGATAGGCGCCCTGCCGGCGCATCAGCGGAGATTCATCGGAAGTGGAGACGATCACCACGCTTTTTTTCAGCCCTTCGGGGCCGAGATCATCCTCGAGAAATTCCTGCACCTCGCGTCCGCGTTCACCGATCAGTCCGATAACGCTGACCTCAGCTTCGGTATATCGCGCCAGCATCGACATCAACACAGATTTTCCCACGCCCGAACCCGCAAAAATACCCATCCGCTGGCCACGGCAGGTTGACAAAAAGCAGTTAATCGCCCGCACACCAAGGTCCAGCTTGTCCCCAAGCCGTTTGCGGTCATGCGCCGCCGGCGGCCGGTTGCGCAGAAGCATCGGTTCCTCCCCCTGCAGCAGCGGCCCCTTACCATCGAGCGGTTCGCCCATCGCATTGATAACACGTCCCAGCCACGACGCATTGGGATAAATCACCGGTTGTGCCGCCGCGACTTCGGCGCGGCAGCCAAGGCCCACACGATCCAACGGCTTGAAAGGCATCACCAGCGCCCGGCCTTCTCGGAAACCGACAACCTCGCAGGGAATCGGATCCACACCGCGCGGCACCAGATTGCAGCGGTCGCCAATAGCAAGCTCCCGCTCGACCCCCCCAATTTCAACCAGCATTCCTAAAATCTTGGTGACCCGGCCAAAAAGCTGGTAATCCGGCAAAGCGTCGATACTGTCTGCCAAATTCTCGATAAATCTGTCTCGTGATGTCATTATTTCCCCCTCGGAGGATTATCTCATATTTCATTATAAGCTAAAAAAAGTTTCTTTTTGTTAATTATGTTTAAAAAACAGGTCATATTTTTAATCTTTATTAATAAACATGGTATATTCTAAGGAAGGATTAAAGAGGGATTCAACATCACTAAAATTTTCTAAAGGGGAGAAGACGTCAAATGCGGGTTTTATTGATCGAAGATGACCAGAACACAGCCAAAAGCATCGAACTCATGCTCAAGGCGGACGGCTACGTTGTCGACACGACCGATATGGGAGAAGACGGGCTGGAAATCGGCAAACTCTATGAATACGACATCATTATCCTCGACCTTATGCTGCCGGATCTTGATGGTTACGAAGTTCTCAAGCGCCTGCGCGCCGCCAAGGTAGAAACGCCTATCCTGATCCTTTCAGGCCTTTCCGAACTGGACAGCAAGCTCAAGGGTCTCGGCTTCGGCGCCGACGACTACCTGACCAAGCCCTTTGACAAACGCGAGCTGCTGGCCCGCATTCAGGCCATTGTCCGCCGCAGCAAAGGCCATGCGCAAAGCATCATCAAAACCGGCCCGATCAGCATCAATCTGGATCAACGCACTGTTGAAGTCGATGCCAAGCAGCTGCATCTGACCAGCAAGGAATACGGCATTATCGAACTGCTGTCCCTGCGTAAAGGGGCGACCCTGACCAAGGAAATGTTCCTCAACCACCTTTATGGCGGCATGGACGAGCCCGAAGTCAAGATTATCGACGTTTTCATCTGCAAACTGCGTAAAAAGATTGAAAAGATTTCTCCCGAGGCCGGCAACTGCATCGAAACCGTCTGGGGGCGCGGCTACGTCCTGCGCGATCCAGCCGGAGTCAAGGAAAGCGTCAACGCCTGACGCCGCATTCCCTTCCTGAAAAAGACCCCCCGTATCATGCGGGGGGTTTCTTTTGGTTGACCTGAAAAACCCTTCAGGTTACCCTGCAAGGACATAACCCTCATTCTACAAAAAAGTAAAAAAACATGACATCCTCCGCAATCCAGCAAGCTCTCGAGAATATTTACGCCTCGCTCAAAAACGATAACGCGGATCTGGATGTACATATCCGGCAACTAAAAGCCGTTCTGGCAGAAGCAGGCGAAAAAACTGTAACGGTAGAACCCGCACGGCTCATGCAAAACAACCGGCAAGGCCGTAAATTAATGCAGTCCTATTTCAAGAAACGCGGCGTCACCGTGACGTTTGCTGAGAGCCCATAAATTTAATGCCTATGTTCCGCTCTTCCGGATCGCTTCTGTAAACCGTTGCATTGTTGACGTACAGCGCCCGGCCGGTAAAACAGACTCGATCAACTGGAATTTTCCACGCTGGCCCAGCGCCGAACCCAGCGCCTGGCGAAGCTCCTCCGCCGTACGCACGGTAACCCCGGCGCCGCCCATATCCCGCGCCAGATCCGCATAGCACAAGCCGGAAATGGAGACATAGCCCGCCTCCGGCTGGAAACGGCGCAGCATTTCCCACGAACCGTTATTCAACACGATCACGACAGGATCAAGCCCATGGCGCGGACAATTCAAAAGCTCCCACCCCGTCATCTGGAATCCGCCGTCGCCGACAAGAACCACGGGACGCTCACCCGTCGCGGCCTGCAAGCCGAGCGCCGCCGGAATCCCGAACCCCATCGTCGCATAATATCCGGAAGCAAGAACCCGTAGCCTTTCCATGGCCATCGCCATGAACAGGCAATCCCCGATATCCGTCACAAGCGGAGGTGCCGGATTGCACCCGTCCAGCACCGCTTGGAGAATTGGCGCGATATGATCGGGCACAAGCGGCCCATCGACAATCCCGTCATTAGCGACTGGTCCCTGTTGCAATACAGGAACAATGCTTCCCCCCGTATGCCGCAACCTGTGCAAGGCCGGAACAAGAGATTTTACCGTCAGCCCCTCATATTTTTTTCCACAGACAATCACACTGTCCGACGTGGCAAGAATTGCGTTTCTGGCGTCAACCCGCTTGCCGGAAATCCCCCAGTTGGTATCACAAGGCGTCACGCCGAGAATGAACAGAAGATCGGCGTCTTCCACCATGGCGCGCAAATCAGCCCGCCCTGCCAGCCCCAGATACGTTCCCACATGGGGCCAGCCTTTACCGGCAAACAACCCCTTGCCCATGAAGCTGGTCAATAACGGCATCTGCCAGCCCTCCGCCAGCCGGTAAACGCTCTCCTCAAGGCCAAAACGCCGCGCCTGCGCCCCCGCGATGACCGCAGGGTTTTTTGCCGCCGCCAGCCGCGCGGAAATATCCGCCAGCGCCGCCTCGAGCAGCGGCAGCGGCAAAGGGGCCTCTTCCAGAAAATCACGTGAAACCGGCTTGCACGTGGTGCCCGCCATGTCGCGCGGCAGTTCAATATAAACCGGGCGCGAAGCCGCCAGACAAGCCGTGATCACGCGGACGATTTCCTCCGGCGCCGTTTCCGGATCATCGAGTCGCGCCTGCGCACAGGTAAATTCGCGGAACACATTCATTTGCGTCTCCGGCGTGCGAATTTGGTGATGCAGCATCAATCCGCCGTCCATTTCGCGCGTTCCCGGCGCCCCCGAAATAACGACCAGAGGCGTATGCTCGGCCCAGGCGCAGGCAACGGGGTTCACCATGTTCATCGCTCCGGCGCCGTAGGTCACCGCCGCCACGCCGATGCCGCCCCCCTGCCGCGCTGCGCCATCCGCGGCAAAGCCGATTCCCGGTTCATGGCTCAGCGTAAACAGCGGCAAAATAGCGCTATCCTCGATCTCGCGAAAAAACGGCAAGGCATAATCTCCGGGCAAGCCGAATACCGCCTTTGCCCCCGCTTTTTTCAGCGCCCGCAAAAGAACGCGCCCCGTGGTTGTCATGCCGCCCGCCTTTCTATGCCGAGTTCCTGCCAGAGAAGATCCACGCGCTGTCTGATATTCTCCGGCATCTCGACCTGCCGTCCCCAGACCCGCTGTGTTTCGCTGCCAATCTTGTTGGTAGCGTCAAACCCGATCTTTCCCCCCAGTCCGCTGGCCGGCGAGGCAAAATCAAGATAATCCACCGGCGTATTATTCATCAGGCAGACATCGCGGGACGAGTCCATACGCGTTGAAAGCGCCCAGAGCACATCGTCCCAGTTCCGGACATTCACGTCCTCATCGACGACAATAATCATCTTGGTATAGCTGAATTGATAAAGAAACGACCACATCCCCATCATCACGCGCCGCGCCTGTCCCGGATAGGTTTTCCTGATCGAAATAATCGCAATACGATAGGAACAGGCTTCGGGGGGCAGATAGCAATCGACAATCTCTGGAAACTGCTGCTGCATCAGCGGCAAAAACATGTCATTGAGCACCGCCGCCATGATTGATGCCTCGTCCGGCGGCCGTGAAAGATAGGTAGACAGATAGAACGGATCACGCCGGCGCGTAATGGCCGTGACCCGGAAAACCGGAAAATCCTCGACGCTGTTCAGATATCCCGTATGATCGCAATAAGGGCCTTCGGCAGCTTTCTCCGTGGCGGACACATAGCCCTCGATCACCATTTCCGCATGAGCCGGAACAAGCAAAGGCACGGTTTTTGCCCGGACCAGCTGCGCTGGCGCACCGCGGACAAGGCCCGAAAAGCAATATTCCGAGACGCTGTCCGGCACGGGCGTCACTGCCGACAATATAGTGGCCGGATCGGCCCCGATAACGGCGGCCACCGGCATATCATGGCCCTGCTCCCGCCACAACCTGTGATGCCGCGCCCCGCCACGCTGCGGCAGCCAGCGCGCAATCAGTCTGTCCTTGCCAATCAATTGCATCCGGTAGATCCCCAGATTATATCTGGTGGCATCATCGCCGCAATCCGGCTCGGACGTGACCACCACCGGAAAACTGATCAGCGGCGCCGGCTCTCCCGGCCAGAAGTTTTGTACCGGCAGCTCATATAAATTGATTTTCTTGCCGGTAACAGCAATCTCCTGAACAGGCGCCTGCGTCACGCGCACGGACCGCATATCCATCGCGTCGCGCAACAGCGGCAGCCGCCGCATGATATCCCCCATACCGGACGGCGGTTCCGGCTGGCGCAGGGATGACATCCATTGTCCCATGTCCGCAGGCGTCATGCCGCGCCCCAGACCAAGCGCCAGCGATACCCGTTCCCGGGTACCGAACAGATTGACAACAACCGGAACTTTTCCGGCTTTTCCGTTGGACAGAACAGGATTCCTGAAAACAAGCACCGGCCCTCCCGCCTCCAGAACACGCCGGTGCAACTCTGTCATCTCATGAACAACGGAAACAGGCGCATCGATATATAGAACCTCGCCCCGCCCCTCCAGAAGGGCCAGAAAATCCCGTAAACTGCTCATTTTCTGTTGTTTTTTCTTCATGCAACAATTTACAGACAGGGATAACGCCACCGCTTTGATCCAGATCAAGTCCCCGGAAAGAACCTTAGGAATAAAATGCAGAAAAAAATAAAGGATTACAAATGAACCCGCCAGACCTCTCCCGTTTCAGGTCCCTGCCAGATCTGGTTAACCGGTTAACGCGACCGTTCCCCCTTCTGCCGCTGGAAATCCTTTTTAATCTGTCGATGAAGAATATCGTCCGGCGCAATCCGGAACTGTTTTTACGGTTGGGAGAGCACGCCGGAAAAACCTATGTCATCGAAATGACGGACCTGCCCTTTTGCGTCCTGCTGGAAACAAATCCTGACAGGCCCCGCGTGCTTGTCCGGCGCTCCCTGCCGCAGGACAGGAGCAGGGTCGCCGCAACAATTTCCGGCTCTATTCTGGCACATCTCCGCATGATCACTGGAAGGGAAGATGCCGATGCCCTGTTCTTCTCGCGCGAGATCGTCATCAATGGCGATATCGGCGCGGCTTTGGCCCTGCGCAATGCCATTGATGACATGGATATCGGGACCACTTCTCTTTTGCGGGGAGCCCTGCCCCTATGAGCCCGCGCCCCGAACTCATTTGCCCGGCAGGAACGCCGGCCGCCCTGAAAACCGCCGTAGACGCCGGCGCTGATGCCGTTTATGCCGGTTTTCGCGATGAAACCAATGCCAGAAATTTTCCCGGCCTGAACTTTTCTCCCGCAGAAATGGCCTCAGGAGTGCAATACGCCCATACGCACGGCAAGAAAGTTCTGGTCGCCATCAATACCTATCCGCAAGCCGGCCGTTTTGATCTCTGGACAAATGCTGTCGATAATGCCGCACGCGCCAAAGCGGATGCCGTTATTATTGCCGATATCGGACTGGCCGATTATGTGGCAAGGAAGCATCCCCACCTGCGCCTTCATCTCTCCGTTCAGGCCTCGGCCAGCAATCCCGCCGCCATCCGCTATTTCGTTGACAACTTCAACGCCAAGCGCGTTGTCCTGCCGCGTGTTCTCAGCTTGCCGGAAATCACCGCGCTAAAAAAGCAAACCGGTTGCGAAATCGAGGTTTTCGTGTTCGGCGGTCTTTGCGTCATGGCAGAGGGAAGATGTGCGCTTTCGTCCTACTGCACCGGGAAATCCCCCAATATGAACGGCGTCTGCTCGCCCGCCAGCCATGTCGCCTATGAGGAGGATCGTGACGGATCGCTCGTCTCGCGGCTGGGCGACTTCACGATCAATGTTTTTGAGAAAGGCAGCAATGCCGCCTACCCCACGCTCTGCAAGGGCCGCTTTCAGGTCGGAAAAAAGACGGAGTATATCTTCGAAGAGCCCGCCAGCCTGAATGCTGCCGACATGATGCCCGAACTGATCAAGGCCGGCGTCACCGCCTTCAAAATCGAGGGGAGGCAGAGAAGCCGGGCCTATATCGCCGCCGTTGTCGGTTCTTTCCGCGAGATTCTTGACGCCGCAGAGAGTGGCAGGGAAATTCCCGACCTCCGGCTGTCCCTGCAAGCCGAGGGACAGAATACGACCGAAGGCGCCTACGATAAAAGATGGAGATAGGCATGAAGCACAAGCTCACGATGGGGCCCGCCCTTTTCAACTGGAAGCCGGAAGACTGGCGCGATTTCTATTTCCGCATCGCCGATGAAACGGATATAGATGATGTCTACATCGGCGAAGTCGTCTGTTCGAAACGCGCCCCCTTTTTCGAGCCGTTTTTGCCGGAGGCAGTGGAAAGGCTGCAGAATGGCGGCAAGAGGATCATTTTTTCCTCCCTTGCCCTTGTCATGTCCGCACGGGAAGCCCGCGCCGGAAAAGACCTTGCCGGACAGGATGCCCTCCTTGTCGAAGCCAACGATATTTCCCTGCATGCGGAGATGAAGGGAAAGCCACATGTCATCGGTCCCTATATCAATGTCTACAATGCCGAAACGCTCGGCTATCTGGCAGCAAAAGGAGCGATACGCTTTTGCCTCCCGCACGAGCTGTCTGCAGAAGTTATCGCCATCCTGTCCCAAGCGGCAAAAAAGAAGAAGGCGGAAACGGAAATCCAGGTTTTCGGCCGGCTCCCCCTTGCCCTCTCGGGCAGGTGCTATCATGCGCGACACCACGGCCTTTCCCGCGATTCATGCCAATTCGTCTGCAAAAACGATCCAGACGGAAAAGATCTGCACACCCTTGACGGCGCCCCCTTTCTGGCGATCAACGGTATCCAGACTCTTTCCTATACCCATGTAAATCTACTGCATGAAATAGAACAGATGAAGAAAATGGGTGTGAGCTGTTTCCGGCTTTCCCCCAGTAGCAAAAACATGATCAAGATCAGCCGCTTGTACCGCGACGTTCTGGAAGGCACACTCTGCCCTGATAAAGCCAGCGGAAAGCTGGCTGCCCTGTTGCCGCAAGCAACATTCTCAAACGGATTTTATCACGGAATCCCGGGGCATCTTCTGCAGTCAGCCTGAAAGCTTTTTATATTCTTCTGGCGTATTGACATTCAGGAAAAACGCCTCGTCTTCCGGCCTGACAGGAAACTGTGGAGCGCCGATTTCCCGCAGAAGCTTTTCAACGGAGAGGTTCTGTCCCGTGAAAGCTTTTTCAACGGCAGGCGACAGCTGCTTCAACGGCACGCAGGCCGGAAGGAAATGTCCGGCATAGTATCCGCCCGCTGGAGATTGCAGCAGCTTTTGCAAAAGCCCGACCGTTATCAGGGGCATGTCAACCGGCACAAACAGCGCAGCCTCGAAGCCTTGCAGCCGTCCAGCCATTCCCAGCATGGCGCGGGCCGGCCCCTGCCATGGCGTCTCGTCCGCCAGACATGTATAACCCGCTGCCTGACCACTGACCATCACTTCGGCAACGCCTGTTTCCAAAACCTTTTTGACCATAAAATCCAGCAGCTTCTGCCCTTGATAAACCAGCCCGGCCTTGTCCTGCCCCATCCGCGAGGACTGCCCGCCTGCCAGAATAATTCCTGCAATTCTACCCGTCATAAATATTCCCTTTTATGCTTTTGGTGTGTCATTTATACTATACGCTAACATAAGGGCAGCGCCATGAATACAACAGAAGTTCTGATAAAATCCCCCTTTTTTCAAGGCCTCGACGAAAAGGCCCTTCAGAACCTGGCCGAGCATGTCCATGAAAAAAGGCTGCAAAAAGGAAGCCTGATTTTCGATATGGGCGACAAGGCCGAAAGCTTCTTTATTATCATCCGGGGATGGGTAAAGCTCTACCGCACCTCGCGCGAAGGCGGGGAGGTGATTATCCACATCTTCGGTCCCGGCGAGACTTTTGCCGAAGCCGCCGTTTTTAACGAAAAACAAACCTACCCCGTGAGTGCCGAAGCTATTGAAGACGCTGTCCTGCTGGAAATCCCCCGCAGCTATTTTGTAGAAAAAATAAGCGAGGACAGTCTCTTTGCGCTTAAAATACTTGGTGCCATCGCGTCGCGGCAGCATTATCTTGTCCAACAGCTTGAACAGGTCACAGCCCGCACCGCGCCGCAGAGAATCGGCACGTTTCTGTTAAAATTCTGCCAACATCATCAGGATGAAAGCGCAGGCCCCCTGCTTGTGGAGCTGCCCTATGATAAATCCCTGATCTCCACCCGCCTGAATATCCAGCCGGAAACCTTTTCCCGCGCTCTCGCCAAACTGGAACCTTACGGGGTCGAGACGCAGGGGAAAAAGATTATCATTCATACGCCGCAAAAACTGGTCGAATTCTGCGACTTCTCAGGCGAGCAACCCGTCTGCGCGGCGGCCCCATAAAATCGGCGCATAAACGACAATAAACGTGCCGAAGGCCAGCGCCCATAACACCGCCGATAGGCCAATCCACCAGACATATAACTCCGGCACGAAGAATCCCGCAAAGACCCGCAGCAGCGCTGCCAACTGGATCATATAGAAAGTAGCTACGGTTGCCTTGCCTGCAATGATTTCACGCCCCGTATGCCCCAAAGACACGCGGGAGATCATCCCGATCACAAAACTGCCGATAGATCCGGTTGTCAATGCATGCAGCGCAATTGACAAGGGGACAGTATCAAAAGCGGACAATCCCAGCAGGAAAACCCCCAATGCCATCCACGCAAACCCGGCGTGCAGAATCCACAGCATCGGCTCTGCCAGCGATTTCTGCGGATAATGGCGGGAGATACGCCATAACAAAACGCCGCAGAGAATAAAACTGGTCCCGCCAAAAACAACACCCTCAAACTGCCCGAAGAGCGCCAGTACGGATAGCGCAATGAATAAAACGCCACCGATCGTATCGGGAATCAGCAGGTTTCTTTGCACCGCCGGTGTCCCGTGAAACCGCAGCCACGCCACTGTAAAAGAAGGCACCACGCGCCCCCCGACAATCGACACCACCGTCATGACAAGCAGAAGCGCCGCCAGCAGAAAATCGCGTGAAGCCGTGGCATGAAAACCCAGATTGCACAAAAACAACCCTGTCAATAGGCCCAGAAAAACAAAGTTCCTGATATCCCTCTTCTTCCACAACGGCACAAACAGGCTGATGGCTAGCAGCGGAATAAAAAGCAGATCGATAAAATTTGCCGCCATAGCCGGCAGAACGGAAAAAGACATGAAGATACGCCCCGCCCCCCAGACGGCAAGCAATGCCGCGAGATGCGCCCCCCGCACCGGCGCCCAACCGGTCCAGTTCGCAACCGCCGTTAGCAGAAATCCTGAAATAATCGCCAGAGTAAAGCCGAATATCATCTCATGCGCATGCCAGAGCATCGGATCGGCAAGATGGCCGACAGGGCCGGAAAGCGTCCCCGCAAAAACCAGCGCCCAATAAGGAAGGGAGATTACGGCGAAACCTGCCCCGGCCATAAAGAATGGCCTGAATCCGCGGCCCCAGACAGGGTCGGAAAACAATTTATCTATAACAGCCATTACTGCACCAAGGGCGAGTCGGATTGGGTAATCTTGATGCCAATGATTGCCGCCTGCCCCGCCAATACTTGAATATACTGCCGTACGGCCTGATGATAGCTTTTGTCCTTCAGAAAATTCGCAATCCAGTCCCGTACAGCTTCATAAGGCATTTCCCGTCCCTCAACCTTACGGCCCAGATGGATGACGTGATACCCGACCTCCGTTGCCACCGGCTCCTTGCTGATTTCCCCCTCAGACAGCATGGCCAGCGCCGCTTCGAAAGGAGGAAGGGTCTGTCCCTTCCCGATCTGACCGAGATGCCCCCCGGACCTTCCGGATGAGCAGGCAGAATGGCTCTCGGCAAACTTTGCGAAATCCTCCGGATGCGCACGCAAATGCGCAATCGCTTTCTCCGCCTTTTCAAAAGCCTGCCGCCGTGCTTCCACTTCTTCCGGCGGCGCCAGAAAGAGAATATGCGACGCCTCATAAAGCGGCGTCGTCACGAACTTTTTACGATTGTTCTCGAAATACCGGCGACAGATTTCGTCATCAGGCTCCGGCGTGATCACTTCACGTGCCAGCAATTCCTCGATGGCCTTTTCCGGGCTGGTTACGTTCCTCTCGTACAGACCGAGCTTTTCTGCCTGCTGCAACAAAAGCTCCCGCACCACCAGCGCCCGCGCCGCCGCCTCCTGCGCGGAGAAGAAATCCGGTGCCGGATGATGTTGCACCTCCGCATCAATCTGCGCCTGCGTGATCCCGACCCCGTTGACACTGATCCGCGCTTTCTGCTCTCCCGAATGTGCGGCTGCCGACATCAGATTTCTCTCCGTCTCACGATTTGATACTGCTTGCGGAAGATATACCCTACCGGCGCACTCAATATATGCACCAGACGCGTGAAGGGGAAAACGATAAAGAGGAACATTCCAAGCGTCAGATGCAGCTTGAAAACCAGTGCAACATCCGCGACAAACTCCGAAGCCCCTTCTCGGAAGGTCAGGATATATTGCACCCAGAGCATGAACTTGACCATTTCCTCCCCATTCAGGTGCTGCATGGAGACAAAAATCGTTGAAAGTCCCAGCAGCAATTGCGCCAGCAGGAGAAACAATATCGCGATATCCGCAAAGGAGCTGGTATTGCGGATCCGCGGATCCGTCAAGCGGCGGTGCAGCAACATCAGAAGCCCCACGAGACAGACCATACCCGCAACGCCGCCGACAACAATCGCCATCAGCTGTTTGGCGCCATGGCTGATGCCGATAAAATCGAACACCCAAATCGGCGTCAACAGGCCTACGGCGTGGCCCGCCAGAACAATCAGAATCCCGACGTGAAACAGCACGCTGCCGACGATAAGCTGCTTCTTGCGCAAAAGCTGGCTGGATTTGCTGCGCCATGAATAAGGATCCCGGTCAAAACGCAGGATACTGCCAAGAACGCAGGTCAATATCGCTATATAAGGCAGAATCTGGAACAGGAAATAATTCATGATAACGTCCCTTTCTCCTTTGTGGATTCCATTTCCTTCAGGCGCGACATCATATTCCCGACCTTGGGGCAGCTGCCTCCGCTTTGTCCATCGCCGTCAAAGGCAAACTGCTCTTCCCATGCCGCATCAAGCTCACGTTCGGTCGCCGGAGCGCCGGAAGCCTTCTGCAAGGCTCTCTGCACAGCCACATCGTCCGGCTTGCGCGCCGCCGCGCTTTCCAAAGCGGCAAAAACGGCGGCATAGGGCGTTTCACGCTTTTCCAGCCGCTTGCGGATTGCCGCGATGATATCAATCGCGTTATCAAGGTTTTCCCGCGCTTCGGCAGCGGGCCGCAGGGAGAGATACTCCAGAAACAGCGGCAGATAATCCGGCGTTTCCTCGCCGGCGACCTCGAAGCCGTGTCCGCGGTAAACCTCCGCCAGATCGACCATGGCCGGGCCACGATCGCGGCTGTCCCCGTGCACATGCTCAAACAAATGCAGGCAAAGAGACGGCGTGCGATCAAACAGGCTGACATAGCCTTCCTGTACGTCGAGCAAATCCGTCATCGTCAGCCAAGCCGCAAGGTTTTCAATCCGCGCAATATTCTCCTGCGGCAACCAGGCTTCTTCTTTCAGCACCGTCAAGAGCTCCGGCAGCGCCGAAACAAGCTCGCGCCCTGGATAGGTCAGTAGCAATCCCAGTATTTTCAGTGTTTTCATGATTCAAAATCCCGCTTGAATATTGTATTGATGCGGTTGTCTTTACAGCCGCTGGCCTTTCCGCCATAAGTCTTGCTGTTTTCGAACAAATCGACATTGCTGTTGGAATGGCTGGAACAGCCATTGCCAAAACTGAATCCGCAAGATCCACGGGCGCCATAGGCATCAATAGTTTCCTCACGATGACCGGTCGGAATCACATAGCGATCTTCGTAATTCGCAATCGCCATGACCTTGTACATGTCCTCCACCGTTCTGGTATCAATGCCGACAGAGGCCAAAACCATGGCGTCATCCTTGCCCTCGACATGACGTCCACGCATGAAGTGACGCATGGCCATCATACGTTTCAGCGCCAGCTTGACAGGCTCGATCTTTCCCCCGGTCAGCAGGTTGGCAAGATATTTCACCGGGATACGGAGCTGGTCCAGATCCGGCATGATACCGTCAGCCGTTGTGGGAATCTTGCCGGACTGCGCCGCTGCCTGCAGCGGGCTCAATGGCGGAATATACCAAACCATCGGCAAGGTGCGATATTCCGGATGCAGCGGGAAAGCGACCTTCCACTCCATCGCCATTTTATAGACGGGGGAATTTTGCGCGCCGGTAATCCAGTTTTCAGGAATACCGTCCCGCCGTGCCTGCGCGATGACCTCCGGATCGTGCGGATTGAGGAAAATACCCAGCTGCGCTTCATACAGATCCTCGACATTTTCGACCGATGCCGCTTCCGATATACGATCGGCATCGTAAAGCATGACACCAAGATAGCGGATCCGCCCGACACAGGTTTCCGAACAGACCGTCGGCTCCCCGTTCTCAATACGCGGATAGCAGAACGTGCACTTCTCCGCCTTGCCGGATTTCCAGTTATAATAAATCTTTTTATAGGGGCAGCCGGAAATACACATCCGCCAGCCGCGGCACTTGTCCTGATCGACAAGAACAATGCCGTCCTCTTCGCGCTTGTAAATCGAGCCCGACGGACAGGCCGCCACGCAAGTTGGATTCAGACAATGTTCGCAAAGACGCGGCAAATACATCATGAAGGTGTTTTCAAATTCGCCGTAGATTTCCTTCTCGATACCGTCAAAGTTCTTGTCTTTTTTACGATGCTCGAACTCCGTCCCTAGAATTTCCTCCCAGTTCGGTCCCCAGTTGATCTTCTCCATCCGCTCGCCGGACACCAGCGAACGCGGCCGCGCGGTCGGCATCGTCTTCATTTCAGGCGCTTTTTGCAGATGCTCGTAGTCGAAGGTGAAGGGTTCGTAATAATCATCAATCTCCGGCAGGTCAGGATTGCCGAAAATCTTGGCCAGAACGCGCCAGCGCCCGCCGATCTTGGGCTCGATCGCCCCGCCCTTTTTGCGAACCCAGCCACCGTTCCACTTGTCCTGATTTTCCCATTCCTTCGGATAACCCACTCCGGGTTTCGTCTCGACGTTGTTGAACCAGACGTATTCGACGCCCTCTCTGGAGGTCCATACGTTTTTACAAGTCACGGAGCAGGTATGACAGCCGATACACTTGTCAAGATTCAATACCATACCGATTTGCGCGCGTATTTTCATGTTTATTCTCCCGCCGCCAGTTCCGCCGGTTCATCCATCCAGTCAACCCGGTCCATTCTTCGCACGATAACAAACTCGTCGCGGTTGGAACCAACCGTGCCGTAGTAATTGAAACCATAGCTCTGCTGGGCATAGCCGCCGATCATATGCGTCGGTTTGACCGTCGCCCGCGTGACAGAATTATGAATGCCACCGCGCGCTTGGGTGATCTGGCTGCCCGGCATATTCGTGAGTTTTTCCTGTGCGTGATACATCAGCATCATACCCTCGTTTACCCGCTGGCTAACGACGGCACGGGCAACAATGGCGCCGTTGGTGTTGAAAACCTCGACCCAGTCGTTATCCTTGACCTCAACTTTTTTTGCGTCCGTTTCACTCATCCAGACGATCGGTCCGCCACGTGACAGCGTCAACATGTGGAGATTGTCCGTATAAGTCGAGTGGATGCCCCATTTCTGATGCGGCGTGATCCAGTTCAACAATACTGTCGGACTCTCTTTACCATGCTTTTCCAGCATCATGTGAACGGTGCGCGTATTGATGGGCGGACGGTAGGAAACCATCGTCTCGCCAAAAGCGCGCATCCATTCATGATCCTGATAAAGCTGCTGGCGCCCCGTCAGCGTCCGCCAGGGAATGAATTCATGCACGTTGGTATATCCCGCATTATAGCTGACATGCTCGGATTCAAGCCCGCTCCACGTCGGCGCGGAGATAATCTTGCGCGGCTGCGCCTGCAGGTCGCGGAAGCGCAATTTCTCTTCCTCTTTCGGCTTGGCCAGATGTGTGTGGTCGCGTCCGGTGATTTTGCTGAGCGAAGCCCATGATTTCACCGCCACCTCGCCATTCGTTTCCGGCGCCAGGCTGAGAATAACCTCGCAGGCATCAATATCGCTCTCGATTTTCGCACGATCACTTTTCATGCCGTTCAGTTTTTTGAGGAAATCGACCTCATGCGCGGTATTCCAAGCGATGCCCTTGCCCCCGTTGCCCAGCTTTTCCATCAAAGGCCCCAGTGTCGTAAAGCGCTCGTAAGTCGCCGGATAATCGCGCTCGATAACCTTGATTGACGGCATGGTCTTCCCGGGCACCGGCTCGCATTCGCCGCGTTTCCAGTCCTTGACATCCACCGGCTGCGCCAACTCCTGCGCGGTATCATGCATGATCGGCGTCAGAACCAGATCCTTCTCGACGCCGAGATGTCCCGGCGCCAGTTCGGAAAACTTCTTCGCCAGCCCCTTGTAAATCTCCCAGTCCGACCGGCTCTGCCAGACGGGCGCGATCGCCTCCGACAATGGATGGATAAACGGGTGCATATCCGAAGTGTTCAGGTCGTTTTTCTCATACCAGCTTGCCGTCGGCAGCACGATATCGGAATAAACACAGGTCGTTGACATGCGGAAATCCAGCGTCACCAGCAGATCCAGCTTGCCCTCCGGCGCCGCGTCATGCCAGACAGCCTCTGTCGTTGACTGCGCGCCATCCGTGCCAAGATCCTTGCCCTGCACGCCATGCTGCGTGCCCAGCAGGTGCTTGAGGAAATATTCATGGCCCTTGCCGCTCGACCCCAGCAAGTTCGAGCGCCAGACAAACAGGTTGCGCGGCCAGTTATCGGGATGGTCGGGATCTTCACAGGACATGCGCAGACCGCCGCTCTTCAGCTCGGTTACCGTATATTCGACAGGATCTTTGCCCAATCCTTCGGCCTCGCGCACGATATCCAGCGGATTTTTCTGCATCTGCGGCGCCGACGGCAACCAGCCCATCCGTTCCGAGCGGATATTGCAGTCGATCAAGGTTCCCTTCCACTTGGCTTTATCCGCCAGCGGAGAGACAATTTCCTGCAGGCCCAGCGTTTCATAGCGCCACTGATCCGTATGCGCGTACCAGAAGGATGTGCTGTTCTGCTGACGCGGCGGACGCGCCCAGTCGAGCGCGAAAGCCAGCGGCGCCCAGCCCATTTGCGGACGCAGTTTTTCCTGCCCTACATAATGCGCCCAGCCACCGCCGGACTGTCCGACGCAACCGCAGAAAACCAGCATGTTGATGCAGGCGCGATAGTTCATATCCATGTGATACCAATGGTTCATCGCGGCGCCGATAATGATCATCGACTTGCCTTTGGTCTTGTCCGCCGTATCGGCAAAAGCCCGTGCAACGCGGATCACCTGATCGCGCGGCACTCCCGTTACCTTTTCCTGCCACGCCGGCGTATAAGGCACGTTATCGTCATAGGATTTGGCGACTCCCTCGCCGCCCAGTCCGCGATCAAGACCGTAATTCGCACAAAGAAGGTCAAATACCGTCACGACCGGGGTTTTTCCGCTCTTCAATTCCACCATTTTGACGGGAAGGTTCTTGATCAGGACGTCCTTTTGCGCATTGGTCTCAAAATAGCCGTGCTCATGCACCGCATTGCCGAAATAGGCAAAGCCGACAGGCAGGACTTCGTCCTGTACGCCCAGCAGCGTCTTGCGCGGAAGAATGTCGCCGCTCGATTTTGCGTCTTTGGGAACGATATTCCACTTTCCTTCCTCGCCCCAGCGGAAACCGATAGAGCCGGTAGGAACAACAATGTCCCCAGACTTTTCATCATAGCAAACGGTTTTCCAGTCCGGATTATTTGCCTCCCCTTTACCATCAGAGAAATCCGAGGCCCGCACCATCCGGCCCGGCACCCAGCGATCCCCCTGTTTTTCCAGCATGACCAAAAAAGGCATATCGCTGTAAGTACGGCAATATTCGTCAAAATACTTGCTTGTCTTGTCGAGGTGGAATTCCTTCAGAATGACATGCCCCATCGCCATGCCCAGCGCGGCGTCGGTCCCCTGTTTCGGGTGCAGCCAGATATCGGCGAATTTAGACGCCTCGGAATAATCCGGAGTCACGGTGACAACCTGCGTGCCCTTATACCGCACCTCGGTCATAAAATGCGCATCCGGCGTGCGCGTCTGCGGCACGTTCGAACCCCACATGATGATAAAGCTTGAATTATACCAATCAGCGCTTTCGGGCACGTCTGTCTGCTCGCCCCAGGTTTGCGGCGAGGAAGGCGGCAAATCGCAATACCAGTCGTAAAAGCTCATGCACACGCCGCCGATCAGCGACAGGTAGCGCGAGCCGGCCGCATAGGACACCATCGACATCGCCGGAATAGGCGAAAACCCGCAAACACGGTCCGGACCGTGCTTTTTAATCGTATGAATATTGGAAGCGGCGATAATCTCATTGACTTCTTCCCATTCCGCCCGCACAAAACCGCCCATTCCGCGGACGACCTGATAGGATTTCCGCGCCTCTGGATCGGATTGAATCTTCGCCCACGCCTTGACCGGATCCCCTTCCGTTTTTTTCGCCTCGCGCCAGATCTTCAGCAGACGCTTGCGAATCATCGGGTACTTCAGACGATTGGCGCTGTAGATATACCAGGAATAGCTTGCCCCCCGCGCACAGCCGCGCGGTTCGTGATTGGGCATATCCGGGCGGGTGCGCGGATAATCCGTCTGCTGCGTTTCCCAAGTGATAAGTCCATTCTTGACGTAAATTTTCCACGAGCAGGACCCCGTGCAGTTCACGCCATGCGTCGAGCGCACAATCTTGTCATGCGCCCAGCGCCCGCGATAGGCCTCCTCCCATTTGCGGTTTTCGGAGGTCATGACCCCGTGACCCTTGGAGAATTCCTCCTTGGGTTGGGCAAGAAACGTCAGGCGGTCAAGAAAATAGCTCATCACTTATCTCCATATGCTTTAGAAATCAGGGGTTTTTGTACTTTGCGCCCTTGCGCAGATAGGCGGCACCGTTCAGCAGCAGGCAGAGGAAATAGAATGCAGCAAAGCCATAAAGCGCTTGCTGCGGCGTCCCCCCTTCGATTTGCTCCCCGAACACGATGGGAATAATAAACGCGCCATAGGCCGCCACAGCCGAGGTCCATCCCAGCACAGGTCCGGCCTGCTGCTTGTCAAAGACCACCGCGATAGTGCGGAAGGTGGAGCCGTTGCCGATCCCCGTAGCCAGAAACAGTACCATGAAGGTCAGGAAAAATGGCTGGAAATAAACTTCCGGCGTCGCAGAATTATAAGCAAGCTGCATGTAATGCGCCGCCACCAGCGCCCCCGCAACCATGACAACGGAACAAATCTGCGTTACCAGCGCCCCGCCCATCTTGTCCGAGATCCACCCGCCCACTGGCCGGATCAACGCCCCGATAAAAGGCCCGATCCAGGCGTAAGTCAGAACAGCGGGAGCATTCGGATTGGCCAGCGTATGTGTCAGAACCCCGTCAGGGCCCGCCACATGCTGAAAGCCGAAGATCACTTTCATAGCCAGCGGCAAGGCCGCCGAATAACCGATAAAAGAACCGAAGGTCATGGTATAGATGATCGTCATGATCCATGTGTGGGGATGACTGAATATCCTGTATTGCGTCCGCACACGCTGGCTGAGCCCCGGCAGGATTGCCAGCAACCCGACAGTCAGTAGCATAATCGCCGGCATAACGATCCATTTACTGACATTATAGCCGGATCCGTTCGCGCTTTCCGGCAAAATCAGCCACAGTCCGCCCGCCGCCGTAGCAAGAGCAACAGCCAGCATGACCGCGATCTTGAAAAAAGCCGCAACAGGCGTGCCCGGATTGGGTGTTACGTTTTCAGTTTTGATGTTGTTCATCATAAACCAGGAAAGGATGACAATTGGCACCAAAATGGCAAACCAGACAAATCCCGCATTGTGAATCCAGGTTTCGGATCCGGCAGGGATTTTTCCGATCAACGTACCGCTCCCGCTCTTCAGCACCATCGAAGAGCCGCCGAACAGACCGATGGTCATGACGGCGGGAATCAGAATTTGCGTCGATGTCACGCCGAAATTGCCAAGACCGGCGTTCAACCCCAAAGCCAGCCCCTGCACTTTTTTCGGAAAGAAAAAGCTGATATTCGACATGGACGCAGCGAAGTTGCCGCCGCCAAAACCGCAGAGCAGCGCCAGCAACTGGAATTTCCACAGCGGCGTGTCGATATCCTGCAGGGCCATCCCTGTACACCAGGCCGGGATCAGCAGCAAGGCCGTCGTGAAGAAAATCGTATTACGTCCGCCGGCAATGCGCACAAAGAAAGAGGCCGGGATGCGCAAGGTTGCCCCTGCCAACCCTGCGATGGAATTCAGCGTAAACAGATCGGCTTGCGTAAAAGGAAAACCGAGATTGAGCATCTGCACCGTAATAATGCTCCAATAAATCCACACGGCAAAGCCGCACAGCAATGCCGGGATGGATATCCACAGATTGCGATAGGCGATTGACTTGCCTTCCGCCTGCCAGAAAGCGTCGTCTTCCGGGTCCCAGCGCGTCAGATCTTTGGCCATTTTTTAGTCTCCTTGTTTTTTTAATCTCAATTTTTTCCGGCTTTTTCTTCAAGCTCGGGGAAGAACTTCGGTTTTCTAAGCTCAGGATGCTTTTTCCGCTCGGCGATAATGATCGCAAAGTGCATCCAGACCGTGGAAATGGCCACGATGACAAAGAGCAGCATAAAGCAGCTGGTCCAGACCTGCGTCGCATCCTTCAAAAACCCGAAAGCATAAGGAAGAATGAACCCGCCCAGACCGCCGATCATGCCCACCACACCGCCGACCGCGCCGACATGCTCCGGATAATAAACCGGAATATGCTTGTAGACCGCAGCTTTGCCGAGCGACATGAAAAAGCCGAGAATGAAAGTCAGGACAACAAACACAGGCAACGTCATGCGCAGGTCAAACTCGATCGGCCCTTCCGTTCCGGCAACAATATAATGGGTTGACGGATAAGACAGCAGAAAGCAGCAAACAGCGCTCACCAGAAACGTCAGGTACATGACAAAGCGCGCGCCAAACCTGTCCGACATCCAGCCACCGACAACACGGAACAGGCTCGCCGGAACGGAATACAGCACCGCAATCATCCCGGCCTGCTTGATATCAAGACCGTAGGCGCCCATCAGATAGCGCGGCAACCAGAGCGCCAAGGCGACAAAGGCGCCGAAAACAAAGAAGTAATAAAGCGAAAACCGCCAGACCTGCAGGTTTTTTAACGGGGCAAGTTGCTCCATCATGCCGCGTGGCTTGACGCCGGACGCCTTGCGCTGGCGGAGATCGGGGTCATCTTTCGAAAAGACAAAAAACAAGACCGCCGTAACCGCAATTGCGATCGCCCAGATATCCGCCACCCGTTCCCAGCCGTAAGCAACCATGATAAAGGGCGCGCAGAATTTTGTTACTGCCGCGCCGATATTGCCTGCCCCGAAAATGCCCAGCGCCGTACCCTGCTTCTTCACCGTGAAAAACTTGGCCACATAAGCCACGCCGACCGCAAACGAACCGCCGGCAATCCCGACCCCCAATGCCGCCAGAAGAAACTGGAAATATGTTTCGGCGGACGTCAGCAACCAAGTCGCCACCGCGGCAGAAAGCATGACAAGCGTATAGACAATCCGTCCGCCGTACTGGTCCGTCCAGATTCCCAAAACAAGCCGAATCAGCGAACCGGTCAGAATGGGCGTCCCCGCCAACAAACCGAACTGCGTATCCGTCAGTCCCAACTCTTCCTTGATCTGAACGCCGATGATAGAAAAAATTGTCCACACCGCAAAACACACTGTAAATGCGAAGGTACTCAGCGAAAGCGCCCGGACTTGTTCGGTTTTTGTTGCTGTTGTCATAATGTAACACCCTCTCTGACTAGGCATATCCTTGCGGTGGATTGCCTTCTTGATTCTCCTGCACATTTTTGCCATGATCTTGTAGTCAGAGACTTGATCTGAATCAAGTCATTATCTTTTTGAGTTAAAAGAATATTTTATGCCTATTTCCATGAATGACATCAGACTCGTTCCGGCCCAAAATCTGAATACAACAGCAAGCCTGTTTGACGGACTGGACGAAAATGGCATGCAGCTGCTGCTCAACAATGCAATCCTGCAGGAATACCCCACGGGCAGACTGTTGATCCAGCAGGGCGACACGCCAACCCACCTCTACTATATCATCGAAGGTATTCTGAAAACCTTTCGGACGGATGTAGAGGGCGGGGAAGCTACGATGCGCCTGCTCAGGAAAGGCGAGACCTGCATGGATGCCGTCATTTTCATGGGCGGCCCGTCGCCTATTTCCGTTCAGGTACAGGAGAATGCAAAAGTTCTCATGATCCCGGAAGGCTTTGTCCGCGCATATGTTCTCAGCAACCCGCAATTTGCAACCAATCTGCTGAGAATTATCACCAAGCACTACAAGAACGCTATGCATCAGCTCGACAGCATTGTCACCAAACCCCCCTTACAGCGTCTGGGTTACTATCTGCTCAAGCTGCATCTGGAACAAAAGCCCGATACCCTCGACATCACGCTTCCTTTCAGAAAGGCCCTGATTGCCAACCATCTCGGCATGACGCCGGAAACATTTTCCCGCTCCCTCAAGGAACTCAAAAAAAGCGGAATTGACATAGATCAGGAACATATTACGCTCCGGAATGCCTATTCGCTTTGCCATTTTTGCGATGCAGATACAGCCTTTATTTGCACTGACAAAGATAAGGAAAACTGCCCAACGTGCCAGTTCAAACACTGACTTTTACCCCCTGTAATTGATTCAGGTCAAAGCCGCCTCACCGCATATAGTGGTACCATGGCTGTATTGAACACAAAATCTTGTGTTCTTCTCAATAAATAAAAAACAAACGAAGCGAACGCACGGGAGCACAGCATGCAAACACCGAAAGGGACCTTGTCCCTCCTGAACCCTGTCGAAACAATCTTCTCCTCCACCCGCATCGACTGCTCGGATGCTGTCAAGGAATACATTTCCAAGCAGGACTGGCGCATCAACGCCAATGCCAATACAGGCTATTCCAACGCCGGGCTCATCAACAATCTGGCCGGCAAAGTCATTGCCAACTTCTGGCTTGACGATATTTACAGCCCCGAGGAAGGAAAGGCCCATCGCGAGGGTTCCATCCATATTCATGACCTCGACTGCCTGACCGGCTATTGCGCGGGCTGGAGCCTGCGCCAGCTGCTCAACGACGGCTTTAACGGCGTTTCCGGCCGCGTGGCCTCCCGCCCGCCGCGGCATTTCCGCGAAGCGCTGGGGCAAATGTCCAATTTCCTCGGCATCCTGCAGTCGGAATGGGCGGGAGCGCAGGCCTTTAGCAGCTTCGATACCTATCTGGCCCCCTATGTATTCAAGGACAGCCTGTCTTTCAAGGAAGTCAAAAAAGCCATTCGCCAGTTCGTTTATAATCTCAATGTTCCGGCGCGCTGGGGACAGTCTCCCTTTACCAATATCACGCTGGATATCTCCGTACCGGAAGACCTGCAACGCAATTTTCCGACCGCCCGCGACGAGCACCTGTTCAAAGGACTGCAGGATGACGCCTTGCTGGCCCTCGCCCAAAAACGCGATTTTGGCATCGTCACGCTCGAAGACATGACCTATCGCCATTTCGCGCCGGAAATCGAAATGATCGACATCGCTTATTACGAAGTCATGACCGAAGGGGATTCGCAAGGCGCCCCCTTTACCTTCCCGATTCCGACCGTCAACGTGACAGACGATTTCGACTGGGAAAGCCCTGTCGCACAAGCCATTTTCGAAAATACCGCCAAAGTCGGTTCCTCCTACTTCCAGAATTTCACCGGCAGCCAGTGGAAGAAAAACGACAAAGGCGAGCGCGTGCCGAATCCGGACGCTTATTCCCCCGGAGCGGTACGCTCGATGTGCTGCCGCCTGCAGCTTGATCTGCGCGAGTTGCAAAAACGCGGCAACGGCCTCTTCGGCTCTGCCGAAATGACCGGATCGCTCGGTGTTGTCACGCTCAACATGGCGCGGCTGGGCTATCGCTTCAAAGGCGACTTCAAGGGCCTGATGGAAGAAATCGACCGCCTGATGGACATTGCGAAATCCACGCTGGAAAAGAAGCGGCATTTTGTGCAGGAAATGTATGATCGCGGCCTCTATCCTTATACCGCACGCTATCTTCCCTTCCTCAGAAACCACTTCAGCACCATCGGCGTCAACGGCATGAACGAGATGCTGCGCAATTTTTCCGGCGACACTATCGACCTTGCTTCCCCGAAGGGGATCGATATCTGCCTCGGCATTCTCGATCACATGCGGGAACGCATCCGCCAGTACCAGCAGGACACCGGCAACCTTTATAATCTGGAAGCCACGCCGGCAGAGGGCACCACCTACCGTTTTGCCAAGGAAGATAAAAAACGCTTCCCGGATATCCTGCAGGCCGGATCGGGCGAAAATATCTATTACACGAATTCGTCGCAGTTTCCGGTCGGCCATACCGATGACCCCTTCGAAGCGCTTGACCTGCAAAACGCCCTGCAATGCAAATACACCGGCGGAACGGTCCTGCACCTTTACATGAGTGAAAGAATCTCCAGCGCCACGGCCTGCAAAAAATTTGTCAAAAACGTGCTGGAAAACTATCAGCTGCCCTATATCACGATCACACCGGTTTTTTCCGTCTGCGCCACGCACGGTTACCTGAATGGCGAGCAGGAAAAATGCCCGCATTGTCAGGAAAAGACACAGGTCTGGACGCGGGTCATGGGCTATTTCCGTCCCGTTGACAGCTTCAATACCGGCAAAAAAGGCGAGCACAAGGAGCGCAGGCATTTCCTGGAACGCTGCGTTGAATCGAAAGATCTGTTTTCGTGAAATCCGGCCTGCCCATATATGACGTAACGCCCTTCACGCTGCAGGATTTTCCTGACAAAACAGCCTGTATCGTCTGGTTCGCCGGATGCAACATGCGCTGTGCCTATTGTCACAACCCGCAGATCGTGAAGGGCAAATCCGGGCGCGTCACGGAGAGCGACGCCTTCCGCTTTCTTGAGACCCGCCGTGGGCGGCTGGAAGGCGTAGTGCTGTCGGGCGGAGAGGCCACCCTCTACCCCGGAATCGTCGCCTTTGCCCGTCAGCTCAAAAAAATGGGCTTTGCCGTCAAGCTTGACACCAATGGTAGCCGCCCCGCCATATTGCGCGCCTTGCTGGACGAGGCACTGCTTGATTACATTGCCCTTGATTACAAGGCCCCGCAGAAAAAATTCACGGCCATTACCAAGCTCAAGACGAGACTCCCGTTTGATGAAACGCTGGACCTTCTTATCACCCAGACCGCCGTTCCGGTCGAAATCCGTACGACGGTGCATACTTCCTTGCTCGATGAAAGCGATATCGGCACCATTCTGACGGAATTAGCGGAAAAAGGGTTTCAGGGGCGCTATTTTGTTCAGGGATTTCAGGACCCGGCGGGAAAAACGCTCGGAAAACTCGGCCCGCAGGAACGCCACCTTCAGATCGGCAACATCCCCCCTGTTGAAAGAATTGAAACCGGCTACAGAAACCTTTCTGCCTGATCAGATTTTCCGGCCTATTTCATTCAGGGCCTCGCGGAGTATCTCCTGAAGGGCCTTTTCAAAACCGGAAACGATGGCACTCATGCCGTTCTCCTCCGCCCGAAAGGTTTTCTCCAGCCTGACCCGGGCGACCGTTTCCTCCTCGGGCAGCTTGACCGCCGCCATGACGATCCCGACATGCAGCAGCGGCAGCGCGTTCAGATCGCTGCCGTATTCAGCCTGAAAATCACGAATTTTAGTGGTTATTTTATAATCGGCCTTCTGGCGCAGCCCGTTGCCCTCGACCGCCGCGACACTATAGGACGCCTCGAATGTCCTGATAATAAAATCCTGCAAAATATCATCCAGCGCCCCGTTCCAGCGCACCCCTGAAAAATAATCCAGCTGCCTGCCGTTATTCTTGAACAGCGCGATTTTGTCCGTATCAAGACCGGCGGAAACCTCCGGCATTTCGACAGAAATGGAAACAGGATGATCAGGGTGCGCGGCCTGTTCCACCGCCGCCGGGTGAAGCAGATAGAAATCGGGCCCGGGCAAAGAGGACTTCAATCCCGTACAGGCCGCCAGAAAAAACCCTATCGGCAGCACCACATAGCACAGCACCCTGTTTTTTGTCATTTCTTCACCTTTACCCCTTCCGTACCGGGCTGATAGATAACGCGGGAGGGGTCCTCTCCCAGTTTATCCGAAAGCTTGCGGATAGAATCCACCATTTTACGGCTATCCCGCAATAAAAGCATGACTTCATCAATCCCCGCCCCTGTGAAACGGTCGATGTTGCCCTCGTTCTTCCGGAGAATCCCCTCGATCGTATTGGTGGCCTGCTCGATGTTCTCCGCCGCCTGTCCCAGCCCCTTCATGGCCTGACTAAAATCGTCACTGGCCGTGCTGAAGCTGGAAATAGTCCTGGAAAGCTGCGCGGTATTCTCCGGACTTAAAACCCGGTTCAGCGCACCGCTGGCCGTACTGACATCCGCCACCGCCTTTGACAGGCTCTCGACATTTTCCGGACTCAGAACCTGATTCAATCCATTGCTGACTTTATTGACATTGACGATGGTCTCGGAAAGATTGCGAACGTTGTCATCACTCAGCAATGAACTGAGCCGCCCCGCCAGATCCAGCAGCTTTTGCGTGACCTGCGGCACATCGCCAAAAATGATATCCAGTTGCGACCGGGTGGCGCGTACAACAGGATAGCGCTCGCCTTCGATTTTCTCCGGCGGGCGCATATCGGCATTGTCATCCGTGGTCAAGGAAATGAAAGACAATCCGGTAATCCCCAACGGCTGAAGACTGGCCTCCGTGCTCAACCGCACCGGCGTTTCTTCATCAATCTGGATATCGACCTTGACAAGATCGGTGCGCTCCTTCGCCAGCCGAATCGCGCTGACATTTCCAACCTCAACGCCTCTGTAACGCACGGTGCTTCCTTCCGTCAGACCGCTCACCGAACCCTGAAAATAGACCGTATAGTGCTGAAAATTACGCAGATCATAGGTCCCCGCCGCCCAGATCAGAAAAACAGCGCCCAGCGCCAGCATCACGCTGACAAAAATACCGACAATGACATACCTGACATGCCTGTCCATTACTCTCCCCGTTCCTTCGCCAGCCGCGCGGATCGCATCCTTGGCCCGTGAAAATACGCCCTGATCCACGGATGTTCGTTTTTCATGATACCATCCAGCGTATCAGCAACAACTTTTTTATCGACAATAACGGCGATACGGTCACAAACCGTAACAATCGTATCCGGATCATGGGTTATGATAACCACTGTCAGATTTAGAATCCTGCGCAAATACAAAATCAACGCATCAAAAGCAGCAGCGGCGACAGGATCCAGACCGGCCGTCGGCTCGTCAAGGAACAGAATTTTGGGATCCAGCGCCAGCGCCCGCGCCAAAGCCGCCCTTTTGACCATGCCGCCGGAGAGTTCCGCCGGATATTTTTCTCCCGCTGCGGCAGGAAGCCCCACCAGACCGACTTTTATCTCCGCCAGTTCGCGGCCGAGTTTCTCCGGCACCCCCATCTGTTCCAGCAGCGGCACCTGAATATTTTCCAGCACGTTCAGGCTGGAAAACAAGGCGCCATTCTGGAACATGACCCCCCACTCTCTTTGCAGCGCCAGAAGGTCCTCGGTCGAAAGCCGCAGAATATCCTTGCCAAGCGCCTGTATACTCCCGCTTCGGGGCGCGTTCAAACCCAGTATCGTGCGCACCAGCACCGACTTGCCGGAACCGGACCCCCCCACAAGCCCCAGAATTTCCCCTTTGTAAATATCAAGATCCAGAGCGTCATGCACCACCTGCGCGCCAAAGCGGTTGACGATTCCCCGAATTCTGATCAGCACTTCTCGCTCGCTCATATATCCAGCTCCGAAAAAATAACTGAAAAAAGCGCATCGGCGAGAATAACGAGAAAGATGGATTCCACCACGGCAATTGTGGTGTAGCGCCCGACGCTTTCCGCCGAGCCGGAAACCTTCATGCCGCGGAACGTGCCGACCGTCGCGATAATAAAGGCAAAAACAGGAGCCTTGATCATCCCGACAAAAAACATCTGCAACGAAAAAATCTCGTGCACGCGCTGCAAATGCTGGTGCAAGGAAATGTCCAGCAGCGTCAGCGACATCATCGCGCCCCCCGCCAGCCCGGCGAAATTGGCAACCAGCGTTAAGAGCGGCAGGGCAATCATCAGCGCCAGAACCCGCGGCAGGACCAGAACCTCGTAAGGATCGATGCCCAGCGCGTTCAGCGCATCGACTTCCTCGCGCAGCTTCATAACGCCGATTTCGGCAGCAAAAGCGCTGCCGGAACGCCCGGCCACAAGAATGGCGGTCAGCAGCACCCCCATCTCCCGCAAGATCGATATCACCGTCAGGTCGATGGTAAAGATCTCAGCGCCGAAACGGCCAAGCTGCGTTGCCCCCTGATAGGCCAGCACGACACTGATCAGAAAAGCCATCATGGCGACGATCGGCACGGCCCTGATTCCGGTTTCATCAATATGGCGCACGATAGACGAAAAACGGAGATGCTTTGGCTGCAACAGGCTTGCAAACAACGTCACGAAGAGACGACCGATAAAAGCAAAAGCCTCGCCCAGATGCGCCAGCCCCTGAACCGTGAACCTCCCCAGCGCTTCCATGGCCGGAAAAAAACCTCCAGCCGCCTGTTTTCCGCCAGCCTTCTGGCCCGGTATTTGCGTGACCGTATTGTAAAAATCCAGATATTCCGGCTTCAGCCCTTCAAGACGGGTTTCCAGCCCGGTTCGCGCAAGATCGCGCCTTGCCGCATATAAAATCCAGACTCCCGCCGTATCCAGCGCCTCAAGCCCTTCCCCCTGAAAAATGACCCGCTTCAGCCCCGCAGCTTGGACAAGATTCTCTCCGAGAACGCGCTGCACTTGCCGGACATGGGCGACCACCCATTCTCCGCGCAGGGAAATATAAAGCTCCTCCCCCGCGATACGGCTCGTCATCAATACGCTTTCCACGCCACCTCCGAGGGGTAAACACCGCCTAGCCGCCGCAGGACTTCCTGAAGATTTCGGCATAATCCGCCGCTGTCAGCGGCAACGGGTTTCCACCCGAAGACGGATCCGCCAGCGCCATGGCGCCAATTTCATCGGCGCGCGCGGCAGAAATGCCGATTTCCGCCAGCGTGGCGGGAATCCCCAGCTGTTTCCTGAAATCCAGCACCCATTCCAGAACGGCATCAAACCCCGTCTCCTGCAAGTCAAGAAAGCGGGAAAGCATGTCCATTTTCGCGGCAAGCGCCGCGCGATTTCTCTCCATGACGTAAGGCAGCAGAATGGCATTCAAGAGCCCGTGATGCTTGTCGTAAACAGCGCCCAGCGGATGCGCCAGCGCATGCACGCCGCCCAGTCCCTTCTGAAAAGCGGTCGCCCCCATCGCCGCCGCCGCCAGCATATTCGCCCGCGCCTCAATATCGCTCCCGTCGCTATAGGCCCGCGGCAGATAAGAAGCCACCAGCCGCATGCCTTCAAGCGCAATCCCGTCCGCCATGGGATGGTACCCCGGCGCGCAGAATGCTTCGAAACAGTGGACAAAAGCGTCAACTCCGGTGGCGGCCGTAATATGCGGGGGGAGCCCCAGGGTCAGATCCGGATCCGCAATCACAATCGCCGGAAGCATCTTCGGATGAAAAATAATTTTCTTTTCATGGGTCGACTCGTTGGTGATAACGCTGGCGCGCCCCACTTCCGAGCCTGTCCCCGAAGTCGTCGGCACCGCGACGACCGGCGCCATGGTTTCCACCTTCACCCGCAGAAAATTATCGCCCTCGTCCACAAAGTCCCAAAGCGGCCTGTCCTGCCCCACCATCAGGGCAATCGCCTTGGCGGCATCGACGCCGCTGCCGCCGCCGAAAGCGATGACGCCATCATGCTTTCCAGCACGATAGGCTTTAACGCCATCCTCGATATTCTGACCGATCGGGTTACCTTTAATGCCCGCGAAAAGCCCTGTTTTCAAGCCAGCCTTTTCATTCACCGTTAACGCCTTCTGCGTGATCGGATTCTCTTTCAGCCCTTCGTCCGTAATCAGCAATGGATTTTTCATGCCCAGCGTTTTGCAGGCCTCGGGCAATTTCTGGATTGTTCCCGGACCAAAGAACACAGTTGTCGGGTAATTCCATTTTCCGGTAAGGTTTTGCGCCATGATGTCTTCCTTAAATTTTTGTCCTGAAATGAATGCTTTTGGGCCTTGTCACCTGTTCAAAGCCGACAACGGAAAGCGTCGCACCGCGGCCCGTGTCTTTCACCCCTGTCCAGGGCAGAGCCGGATCAAGATAATCGCAGCGATTCATGAAAACCGTTCCGGTTTCAATCTCGTCGGCGATTTTCTCCGCCGCCACTGCATCCGCCGTCCAGAGGGAGGCCGTCAGGCCATAAGCGCTGTCATTCATCAGCCTGATCGCCTCTTCGTCGGAAGAGACCTTCATAATGCCGACAACCGGGCCAAAGCTTTCTTCGGTCATAACAGACATGGAATGATCGACATCAACCAGAACCTGCGGCGCCAGATAGGGCGTTCCGGCCTTGCTTGCCGGAAACAGGCTTTCGTCAATCAGGGCTCTGGCGCCTTGCTTGAGGGCATCTTTAATCTGCCCGCGCACGAAATCCGCCGCCGCGCTGCGGATCATCGGCCCCAGATTGATCCCCTGCTCCAGCGGATTGCCCAGCTTGTAAGACGCCTTTGTCAGCGTGACGAATTGCGTGACAAACACATCGTAAAGGCTCTCGTGCACATAGATCCGCTCTATGCCGCAGCAGGATTGTCCGGAATTGAAAAACGCGCCATCCACCAGATTCTCGACGGCATATTTCAAATCGGCATCCGCCCGCACGTAAGCCGGATCCTTGCCGCCCAGCTCCAGACCGGCGGCGATAAATTTCCCGCTCAGGGCTTTTTGCACCGCATGGCCGCCGTTCACGGAACCCGTGAACGCCACATAATCTACGCGCGGATCGGCAATCATCTTCTCCGTATCGGCGTGGGAAAGCTCGATAAACTGGAATACCCCCTCCGGCAGACCCGCCGCGGCGAAAGCCTGCATATAACGGTCGGCGCAAAGCGGCGTCTGGTGCGAATGCTTCAAAACGACCGTGTTCCCCGCCAGCAGCGCCGGAACAATGGCATTCACCGATGTCAGATAAGGATAATTCCAGGGCGCGATAATCGCCACCACGCCCATCGGCTCGCGCTTGATATAACGTTTGAACCCTTCTTTCGGTGTTGGCACGATATCGGCGAGGGCTTCAGGCGCAAGCGCCGTCATAAAGCGCACCCGCTCCTGAAATCCGCCCCTGATTTCATTCACGGCCTGCGAAGCGGGACGGCCCATCATCCGGCACAGCTCCACGGCCATCTCCTCGGCATGGGCGAGGAAATAATCCAGCGCCTTCAACATATATTCCTGCTTGTCGGCCAGCGGCACTTTCCGCCATGATTTCTGCGCCTCCTTGGCCCGTTTTAAAACGCGGTCAATATCCGCCGCCGTGCCCAACGGGCGCTCCACATAAACACTGCCATCGATCGGCGAAAGGCATTGCAGCATATTTTCCTTGGCTTTCAGCAAGACGTTTCCCATTTTCTAATTCTCCTAAATAATTTCAAAATACCGGGCCAGTTCCCAATCGGTAATGGCCTTCTGGAACTCTGTTTCTTCCCATTCCCGGCTCGTGGCATAGTGATCAACGAAAGCCGCGCCAAAAATCTCGTTGGCCGCCTTTGATTTCCGCAGCCAGCCCGCCGCCTCCGTCAGATTGCGCGGCAGGCTTTGCTTTTTCGGAAAGGTCTGGTCATAGGCATTGCCCTTGACCGCCTCGGTTGGCTCAATC
Source organism: uncultured Rhodospirillaceae bacterium (assembly GCA_964458415.1). Classification (GTDB taxonomy): domain Bacteria; phylum Pseudomonadota; class Alphaproteobacteria; order Micavibrionales; family UBA2020; genus CAYWIT01. The sequence continues at coordinate 91,260 of CAYWIT010000001.1, read as the reverse complement.
CTGTTTTCGATCCCCCACAGGCCGGAACCGATTGCTGCGGAAAGCGCGATATAGGGATTGATATCCGCCGCCGCAATGCGGTATTCCACCCGTTGCGATTTCTCGCTGCCCGGAATGACGCGCAGGGCCGTCGTCCGGTTTTCCACGCCCCATGTCGCCGAAGTCGGCGCCCAGAATCCCGGCACCAGACGGCTATAGCTGTTCACCGTGCAAGCCACCATGGACAGGAATTCCGGCATCAGGGCCTGTTGCCCGCCGACAAACCAGCGCATGGTATCCGACATCCCGTATTCCTTCTTTTTATCGAAGAAGACAGGCTTGCCGGTTTTCTTGTCCCGCAGCGAAACATGAATATGGCCGGACTGTCCCGGCCAGTTATTCGAATATTTTGCCATGAACGTCGCCATCCAGCCGCGCCGCTGCGCCAGTATCTTGGTAAAGGTCTTGAACAGCGCCGCTTTATCTGCCGACTCCATCGCCGCATCATAAGCAAGAGCGGCTTCAAGAACACCCGCCCCCGTTTCCGTGTGCAGCCCCTCGATCGGGAAGCGCATGTCCCGGCACAAATCCATCAGTTCGTGGTAGAATTCCGCATGGACGGAATTTCTCAGCACGGAATAGCCGAAAAATCCAGGCGTGATGTTTTGCAGACCTTTATAATTTTTTGCCCGGACGCTATCCGGCGTTTCATCAAAAACAAAAAATTCAAACTCGCAGGCCGCATAGGCCTTGAAACCCATATCCTCTGCCCGTGCCAGCGTGCGCGCCAGAAGATTGCGGGGGCAGACGGTGGCTGCCTTCTCTACAAACGCGGCCAGAAAGAAAACCGTATTGGGCTCGAACGGTATCGCCCGGACGCTTTCAGGGATAATCCGCGCCATCGCGTCAGGATAGGCTGTATGCCAGCCGGTAAATTTTGAATCTTTATAAAGCTGATCATTGGAATCCCACCCGAAAATCACATCACAGAATCCAAAGCCGTGATCAAGCGCGCTCAAAAACTTTTCGGCGCTCATGTACTTTCCGCGCAGAATGCCGTCGATATCAAAAACCCCGACCTTGACCCGATCTATCCCCGCCGCCTGAATCCCCTTCCTGATTTCCGGAATGGTTTTTTTGCCAAAGACCTTATCGACATTTATAACGGTCACGATGCACTCCTTATGAAGGAAGGAAGTAGGGGAAGTATTCGTCTCGGGCCAGACCGAACAGCGGTTAGCGGAAGACAACCGCGAACAGCACAAGGGATGCCGCGGCGCCGACATAGCCGAAGATTTTTTCCTTGCGCGTTACAAAACCGATGACCGACCGGGCCTCTTCGAGAATGGCCGTATTGATTTTGCCTTCAAATTTTGCGGCAATCTGTTCGAACGCGAAGGGCAGCGCCATCATGACGATCAGAACATTGGCAAAAAGCCCGACCAGCCGCGCCGTATGATCCCAGGCCAGCAACACAAACAGCGACGCCGCCAGCACCCCATAGATCGCGCCATAAAAAGAAATAACCTGTATGCGCGCCGTGATGAAGGCAATCGCCTCCTCCATAAATTTCGGCTTGGTCGCCATCCCCTTGCCAAGATAAAGCATCGTGAAGGCTACCAATAGAACCAGACTGAGAAGACCGATCAACGCCATGAGAAAACACCCTAAATTATGGTTGAAGCTGAATGAAGAAACTATATCCGCTAGCCGCTTCTTTTAAAAGGTTATACCCGTGCAATTTTTGTTTTTTCTTGCGCCCCCTCCGGTCAACAATTATGACAATGGCTGCATTTACAACAATTTAAGACCCGTCGGATATCCTATACAGGCAGGGGAGCCGCGATGATAAGAGCGCAAACAATTGAGCACATCATTACCGAAGAAAGCCGGATCTTTGCCGCCCAGCGTCCGAAATCCGCGCTTTTGGCACAACAAGCCCGCCGGCACTGGACCGATGGCGTGCCGATGCACTGGATGCTCGACTGGGGCACGCCCTTCCCCATTTTTGTAGCGGAAGCAAGCGGATCCAGACTGCACGATGTCGATGGCCACAGCTATGATGATTTCTGCCTCGGCGATACCGGATCCATGTTCGGGCACTCCCCGCCTCCGATCGCCCGCGCCCTTGCGGAATACGGCAGCAAGGGGCTCACCTATATGCTCCCCACCGAAGACGCGGTGGCAGCGGGGGAACTTCTGGCCAATTGCTTCGGCCTGCCCTATTGGCAAGTCTGCGCCACGGCGACGGATGCCAACAGATATGTCATTCGCTGGGCCCGCGCCCTTACCCGCCGCAAGAAAATCCTGATTTTCCACGGTGCCTACCACGGCTCTGCCGATGATACCTATGTCCGGCTGAAAGATGGCAGGGCCATTCACCGGCTCGGCCTGATCGGTCAGGTTTACGACATGACGACACATACCAAAGTCGTCGAATTCAACGATCCCGCGGCACTTGAATCCGCGCTCAAAGACCGGGATGTCGCCTGCATCCTCACCGAACCGGCCCTGACCAACATCGGCATGGTCCTGCCCCAGCCCGGCTTCCTTGACGAACTGCAAAAACTGGCCAAAGCCCATGGCACCTTGCTGGTCATTGACGAAACGCATACCGTCTCGACGGGCTATGGCGGCTATACAAGAGTGCACGGCCTGAAGCCCGACTTTCTCACCATCGGGAAAGCCATTGCCGGCGGCTTCCCCGCCGCCGTTTTCGGCTGCAGCGCGGAGATTGCCGCCCGCATGCCCGCCGCGAAAGAAGAAGCCGGTTCCGGATACAGCGGAATGGGAACAACCCTCAGCGCGAATGCTCTGGCCATGCGGGCGATGCGGGTCAACCTGAGCGAAGTCATGACCGAAACCGCCTACAGCCATATGCTGCCGTTATCGGCGCAACTCGCAAAGGCCATTGCGGCAGAAATCGCTTTACGCGCCCTCCCTTGGCACGTCTCGCATATCGGGGCGCGCGCCGAATTTGTCTGCGCCGCAACACCGCCCCGTAACGGAACAGAAGCGCAAGCCGTCATGCAGGGCCGCCTCGAGCTTGCCCTCCATCTTTACCTTATCAACCGGGGCTTTTTAATCGCACCCTTTCACAACATGACTCTCGTCTCTCCGGCGACAAGTCCGGAACAGGTTGATAGACTCGTGAAAACACTGGCGAACTGCATGGACGCGCTTCTCAAACAGGAAACATAATGACAATCGCAACACTGGCCGAATACGAAGCCTTTCTGAAGGATCATCCCGGGATCGACACCGTTCAGGTATTCTTCACCAATCTAACGGGGGTTCCCCGTGGCAAAAACATGCGTCTGCATGAATTGCGCTCCGTTTTTGAAAACGGCAGATATTTGCCCGGAACCATGCTGGCGCTCGACATTACCGGCGAAGACGTCGAGAAAACCGGCCTTGTCTGGGAAGACGGCGACGCCGACCGCCTTGGCAAACCTGTTGCCGGCACGCTGCTGCCTATGCCCTGGATGGGGCTGCAGCAGGCGCAACTGATGCTCTCGGTCTACGAGCTTGACGGCAGCCCCTGCGTTTATGATCCGCGCCACGTTCTTGCCGCCGTCATTGAAAAATTCAAGCCCTTGGGAATCAAGCCGGTCGTCGCCTGCGAGCTGGAGTTCTTTTTGCTCGATCAGGAACGTGACCCGCTCGGTCGTCTCCAGCCGCCGCAATCGCCGCTCTCCGGATACCGCTCTTGGGACATTCAGGCCTATGGCGTGCGGGAACTCGATGACGCCAGCGCCTTCCTGCGCGATCTTTATGCCGCCTGTGCCGTACAAGGCATTCCGGCCGAAACCGCCATATCGGAATATGCGGCAGGACAACTGGAAATCACCCTCCGGCACCGCAACGATGCGTTACAAGCCGCCGACGAAACCGTTCTGTACAAGCGCCTTGTCAAGGGTGTCGCGCTCGAACACGGCTGCGAGGCGACCTTCATGGCAAAACCCTTTGCCGACCGCTCCGGCAACGGCATGCACCTCCATATCAGCCTCGAGGATGAAAAAGGCAACAATCTTTTCGCGAGCGATACCCCGGAAGGCACCCCGCTGCTGCGGCAAGCCATTGCCGGCATGATGACAATGCTGCCGGAATCCATGGCGATTTTCGCGCCCAATGCGAATTCCTATCGCCGCTTTAAAACAAATTCGTATGCCCCGATCGCGGCGACCTGGGGCGTCAATAACCGCACTGTCGCCCTGCGCGTTCCCGCTGGTCCCGCCCCGTCGCGGCATATCGAGCACCGCATGTCCGGCGCGGATGCCAATCCTTACCTTGCGCTGGCCGCGCTGTTGTCCGCCGTTCATCTTGGCATTACGGAGAAAATGGACCCCGGCGCCCCCGTGACCGGCGATGGCTATTCAGCAAAACAAAAACCAGCCACCCCTTTGCCCAGAAACTGGTATAACGCAATGGACCTGTTCGACAACGGTGCCTATATCCGGTCCTATCTGGGCGCGGATTTTTCCCGCGTCTATTCCGCCGTCAAGCGTACCGAACAAGACAGATTTTATGCACAGGTCACCGAACTGGATTATGCGTGGTATTTGCGAAACGCCTGAATGACGGCCGCACCAAAAAACTAACGCAACGTCTCGCGGATTTGCGCCAGCAAGGCCTGTGCCTGCTGGCGGTCACGGGCGGCAGGAACCTTGTCGATATAATCAAGCAAGGCGGTCTCGGCCTGTTTTTTCTGTCCCAGCTTGGCGTAAAGAACGCCTTTATCGAACAGGGTCCGATATTCCTCCGGCGCGATCGCCTCCATCGTTTCGATCACCTGCACGGCGCCCACATAATCCTCGGCATCGATCAGGCGCTTTTTAAGATTGTTCTGCAAGCGGAGCAGAACATCGCGGTTTTGCACTATATCATAGTAATTATGCGACAATTCGGCTCCCTTGCCGATAATGGATTTCAGCAGATTTCGCAAGGCCGCCGCGTCCATTTCCTGCCCGCCGCGAAAGGGATCAAGAATGACACGCTCCCCTTCTTTTTGCAGCCGCAACAGGAAATGCCCCGGGAAATTGAGTCCCTCGATATCCCACGCCATCGCCCGCGCCAGCACGATATAAATGATGCCCAGCGACACGGGCAGACCCTTGCGCCGCTCGATCACGCGGATCAGGCTTATATTCTGGATGTCATCATAAGTATCGTCATCGCCGCTATAACCGTGGGCCTCATGGATGATCTTGCGCAGCACCTGCACACGCAAGTGCAGCGTATCCTGCTCCTTCATGCGCAGACGGGACTGGTATTCCTCCCGCACATGGTCAGCGAGCTTGCGCAAATGCTGCCGGTAACGATCCACATTAAGCCCGGGCATGAAGGCCAGCGCCAGTGCCAGCGCCGCCTCCCCCATATCGATCTCGGCATCCCTGAGCGTGCCGACATGCCGCAGATAAATGAACGCCTCTTCCTGCGTTTCAAAACGCTGCAAATCGTCTGCGGCATCATCACCGCTCATCAGCGCAGATCCTCGCTCTCGACAACATCGTTGCCATTGCGGGCAGGATAAGGCTGGTTTGTCGTGGAAACACTGCCAGTGACTGGTGACAACACCCCGGCCGGCGTTTCGCCGCGCAGGCGGACATAGCTGATAACGTTCTTCACATATTTAGTATTGCGCGCATAATCCATGACGCGGTTGAGCTCCTTCTGATCCTGCGCGACTCCCATCAGATAAACCGTACTGTTAACGGTTTCCACCGAGTAATTGATCGACTGGATATATTTATCGAGCGTCAGCTGGGTTTTCAGGCTGCCGGTAATCCAGCTGTCCGTGACATAGGCGGCGATGCCGGCGCTTCCCTCCACCTGTATTTCATTGATCACCTGCCGGACACCATCCGCCTGCCACGCCAGCCGTACTGCATCGACGCGCATATCCGCCGTCGGCACCGATCCCGTCAGCAAAACCCGGCCTTCCTTGACCGTCAGCGCCAGCCGCGCATACATATCCAGACTATGCTTGAGCCACAGATCCGTAATTTGCAACCGGATCGCCGTATCCGTCGCGGCCCCGCGCACGCCGCCTTCCTGCGCGGCGGCAACGCCGACCGTGGCGCCCGCCCCCACCGCCAGCGGAAAGCAACCCGCCAGCGCGAGACTGCCCAGCAAAGCACACGACAAAACAAGAATTCTATATTTCATGACCCCAGACCCCTTTGACAAATTTCAGTAAGCATTCTCCAGATGCTGCGGCCAGCCACTGCGGCCCATCACCAGCGCATCGAACCGGATATCCCGCCCAGTGTACTCCGGATGTTCCTGAAGGTAAAGTTCCGCCGCCTGCCGCACACGGGCCTGATTACGGGCATGTATCGCCTCGGCTGCCGCTTCGATCGTCCGGCGCTGCTTGACTTCGACAAAAACAATGACTTCGCCACGGGAAAGGATCAGATCGACCTCCCCCAGAGGGGTTTTATACCGCTCGGCCAGCACGCGATAGCCCTTGATCCGGAAATAAACCAGCGCCTTTTTTTCCGCCAACAGTCCTTTCTGATAATTGGTTTCCGTCATTTCCCGTGCTTCAGCTCCAATGCTCTTTGATACAGCAGATTCCGCTTCAACCCCGTCTGCGCCGCGACAAAAGCCGCCGCATCCTTGACACCAAAACCGTCCTGCAGCTTTTCCGCCAGCATCCTGTCCACGTCCGCATCGGAAAGCCGGCTCTGCGTCGCGCCCTCGGGCGCGCCGACGATCACAGCGATTTCTCCTCTGGGCGGGCCCTCCTCATTGTAATATGCAGCAAGCGCGGAAAGACGGTCTGACCGCACCTCCTCGAATTTTTTGGTCAACTCGCGCGCAACCGCAGCAGGGCGATCCCCCAGCACGGCCTGCATATCCGCAAGGCTTTCGGCCAGACGCGGCGCCGTCTCGTAAAAAACCAGCGTTGCCGGCACAGCTGCCATTTCCTGCAAAGCCGTACGGCGCGCGGATGATTTGGACGGCAGAAATCCGGCGAACATAAACCTGTCCGTCGGCAGACCGGAAAGCACCAGCCCTGTCAGCGCCGCCGAGGCGCCCGGCACGCAGGTCACCGGCAGGCCTTCCGCGCGGCACGCCTGCACAAGCTTATAGCCCGGATCGGAAATCAGCGGCATGCCCGCATCGGAAATCAACGCCACGCTTTGCCCGTTCCGGATCATCGCGAGAAGACGCGGCCGCATTTCGGCGGCATTATGCTCGTGGTAGGGAATTTTCTGCGTTTGAATGTCATAAAATGACGTTAACTTGCCGGATTCACGCGTATCCTCGCAGGCAATGACGTTTACTTTCCCTAATGTCTCCACCGCGCGCAATGTTATATCCCCCATGTTGCCAATCGGGGTCGCTATAATATATAGACCAGAGGGAAGGTCTGATTCCGGATTTTCTTTCATATTCGATACCCATGCCCAGAGGAGGCCGCGCCTTGTTCATGCCTTTCATGTCCCGAGTATATGCAAAAATCCGTCCGGTGATAGCCTCTTTCTTTATTCTCTCCCTGCTGGTCATGCTTGCCGGATGCACCGGCAGCAGCGGTTTTGGCCGCGCCCCCTGGGACATGCGCGGCGAAAACGGTATAGTGACCAAGGACCCGGACAGCATCCCGGATATTGCCTGGCAAACGCCGGGGCAAAGACAAGACCTGACCCGTCAGGATCAGCAATACCAGCGGACACAGGAGAGAGCGCCGGAAGCCTCTGCCACCCCCACGACAAAAGTCCCGCCGGCGGCGCTCCCCGGAAGCGCGGCAAAACAAAAGATTTCCGTCTCTCTTCTCCTCCCCCTGAGCGGAAAACACGCGGCCATGGGGCAGGCCATGCTCAACGCTGCGCAAATGGCCCTTTTTGACGTTGGCAGCAGCGGATTTGAACTGCTCCCACGTGATACGCGCAGCACACCCGCCGGCGCTGCCGCCGCCGCCCGCGCCGCCGTTTCCTCTGGCGCTGATCTTATTCTGGGGCCGATTTTCGCCGACGACGTTAAAGCGATAAAGCCGATTATTGCCGGAACGGATATTCCGGCGATCAGTTACACAACGGACTGGACGCTGGCCGGCAACAATATTTACGTTACCGGCTTCCTGCCTTTTGCACAGGTGGCGCGTGTCACCCGCTTTGCGCAAAATCAGGGATACAGACGTTTTGCCGTCTATGCGCCGCAAACGGAATATTCCGATATCGTCATTGCAACCCTGCAAAAAACCGGCGTCCCCATCACAAAAATCAGCCGCTACTCCCCCCTGCAACCCGACATCTCCGCCCTTGTTGCGGACTTCAGCGCGACAACCGACTTTGATGCCCTTGTCCTGCCCATCGGCGGCGAGGGCCTGAATACGCTGGTCTCGGTCTTTGGGCTCAGCAATATAAAATCCGACAATAAAAAATTTATCGGCACAGGCCTCTGGGATGATCCGGCGCTTGCCGGTAACCCCGCTCTGCACGGCAGCTGGTTTGCGGCCCCCGACCCCGCTCTGCGCCGTGACTTTGAAAAACGCTATCAGGATAATTTCGGCACGGCCCCGCCCCGTCTTTCCACGCTGGCTTACGATACAACAGCACTGGCAGCCGTCTTGGCCCGCGCCCCGTATGAAGGCCCCTCCCCCTTCGGGCGCGCACAACTGGTAAACCCGCGCGGTTTTGCCGGCATTGACGGCGTTTTCCGCTTCCGTCCCGACGGGCTGATTGAACGCGGGCTGGCCGTGCTGGAAATCCGCTCAGGCAAAGCTGTCGTCATCGACCCCGCCCCCACGGCCTTCATCACTGCAGGACCGTGATGGGACTGACTGATATCAGACAGGATATCGCCGCCGCCTGCAAGGATGCTGGACGCGCCGTGTCGGAAATTACGCTCGTCGCTGTCAGCAAATTGCAACCGGTCGAAAAAATAACGCCCCTGCTTGAAGACGGGCACCGCGTTTTCGGCGAGAACCGTGTGCAGGAAGCTCTGGAAAAGTGGCCCGCGCTCCGTGCCCGCTTTCCGGATACGGAACTGCACTTTATCGGTCATCTGCAAAGCAACAAGGCCAAGGACGCCGTCAAGCTGTTCGACGTCATTGAAACAGTGGACCGTGAAAGCCTTGCCAAAGCCCTCGGCGCGGAAATGCATCTTCAAAACCGCAGCCTCCCCTGCTTTATTCAGGTGAATACCGGCGAAGAACCGCAAAAAGGCGGCATCGCCCCACGCGACCTTGAAAAGCTTTTTACCTTCTGCAAGGAAGAGGCCGGTCTGAATATTCAGGGCCTCATGTGCATCCCGCCCGCCGACGACATTCCCGATTTGCACTTTGCTTTGCTTCACAAGCTTGCCACCGGGCTCGGACTTGCCAAACTCAGCATGGGGATGAGCGCGGACTTTCCCCGTGCGATTCGATTTGGCGCTACGCACATCCGGATCGGCAGCGCGCTCTTCGGCGCCCGAAATGCGTAATTAGCTCAACAAAATCAAATAGATATACCTTGGCTCCGAAAGTCCTAAAATTCGGCTTGCATTTTCAACTTTACGTTGACATAATGCAAATCGCTTAGCCATAAAATTGGACATAAAGAATTAAATTCGTCCGCAGATACGGACAAAAATTTCCCGTAGAGGAAATGACAACGAAACTTCTGATTGGAGAGACAGACATGGGTAAAATTATCGGCATCGATCTTGGCACCACCAATTCCGCCGTTGCAGTTTACGAAAGCGATCAGGCGAAAATCTACGAAAACTCGATTGGTAAACGCACAACCCCGTCCGTCATCGCCTTCAAGAAAACCAAGGACAAAAAAACTCAGGAAGTCTCCGAAGAGTGGATCGTCGGCGAAAACGCCAAACGCCAGTCGGCTGTCAATCCGCTGGGAACCCTCTACGGCGTCAAACGCCTGATCGGCCGCCGCTTTGATGATCCCGAAGTCCAGAAAATGGAAGCTCTCGCCTCCTATAAAATTGTGCCCGGTCCCAACGGCGACGCTTGGGTCGAAGTCAATGGCAAAGCCATGGCTCCTGCCGAAATCAGCGCGAAAATCCTGCGCGAACTGAAAGAAGCCGTTGAAAAGCAAATCGGCGAGGAAATTACCGAGGCCGTCATCACCGTTCCCGCCTATTTCAATGACGCCCAGCGCAAAGCCACGCGCGATGCGGGAAAAATCGCAGGCCTTGACGTCAAGCGTATCATCAACGAACCCACTGCCGCGGCGCTGGCCTACGGCATGGACAAAAAAGAAGGCGGCAAGATCGCTGTTTACGACCTCGGCGGCGGCACTTTCGACGTTTCCATTCTGGAAGTCATCATCGACCCCGAAGAGGGCAGCCTTGTCCGCGTATTGTCCACCAACGGCGACACCTTCCTTGGCGGCGAAAACTTCGATGAAGTCATCACCGAATTTCTGGTGAACGAGCTCAACAGCGAGCATGGCACCGATATCGACATCCACGACAAAACCTCGAAGCAGGAAAATGCGCAGGTTATCCAGCGTCTGCGCGAAGCGGCGGAAAAAGCCAAAATCGAACTGTCGCAACAGGACGTCACAACCGTCAGCCTGCCCTTCCTGATGCAGAGCGCGGAGGGCGATACGATCAACTTTGAAGTCAACATGACCCGCAAACAGCTGGAAAACCTGCTGAAGGATCTGGTCGGCAAGACGATCGACCCTTGCAAGAAAGCGCTGGCAGATGCCGGACTGAAGGCTTCCGATCTCGACGAGGTTATCCTTGTCGGCGGACAGACCCGTATGCCGATGGTTGTTGAGACCGTCAAACAATACTTTGGCAAAGAGCCGCGTCGCGACGTCAACCCCGACGAAATCGTCGCCATGGGCGCTGCGGTGCAGGGCGCCATTCTTGACGGCAAGGTTGAAAATGTCCTGCTGCTCGACGTTATCCCGCTTTCTATCGGCATCCGTGCTGCTGGCGATGTGATGAACATCATGGTGCCGCGCAACTCGTCGATCCCGGCGGAATTCAAGGAAGTCTATTCCACCGCCGAGGACAACCAGCGCAACGTCCAGATCCGGATATATCAGGGCGAGCGCGCCAAGGCGAGCGAGAACAAATTGCTGGGCCAGTTCACCCTTGACGGCATTCTGCCCGCCAAGGCAGCGACACCGCAAATTGAAGTTTCGCTCAACATCGATGCCGACGGCGTCCTAAAAGTCGAAGCGAAAGACCTGAAAACGGGCCGCGCCCAGAAGATCACCGTCAAAGCCAATGGCGGACTGTCCGAGGAAGAAGTTGCCCGGATGCTGAAAGATGCCGAGGCCCATGCCGAACAGGACCGCCTGTTCCGCGAAACCCTTGCTGCGGACGCCAACGCTGACTATGAATTGAAGGAAGCCGCCAAGGATACGGAAGAAGAATACTTCCTGACCGCACCGGAAGAGCTGAAGCAGCAGTTTGCAGAGACGGTGCAGGAACTGACCGAAGCCCGCAAAAGCAAAAATGTCGAAGCCATGCTGGCCAAGACACAAGCCCTGAAGGATGTCCGCTCCGCTATCGGCGAGGCTTTCAGTTCGGCCGCTGCAGATACCGCAGAAACGGACAGTGCAGCACCGGAGGCGCCGGAAGCGGCAGCAGCCAATAGACCCAAGCCGCCGCAGCCTCCTTCCCTTTAAGCTCGCACAGGCTGTTATCCGTCAAACAACCGGGGTTTTTGCCAAATTCGGTAAAAACCCCGGTTGTTTTTAGCTTTAAACTCCCTGCTTTTCCTTTTAAGATTAAAGCGGAGTTTTAAATGACCTATAAATTCAGAAATATTACCGTCCTGATTGTTGATAGCCAGCCCGCCATCGTCGAACTGATCCACGGCGTGCTCCGGATATTCGGCGTCCAGAACATTATCACCCGGACCGACGCCAAAAGCGGGCTGGAGGCTTTCCACGAACACACGCCGGATCTGCTGATCGTCGATTGGGATCTGACCGCCTTCAACGGGCTCGAATTCACCAAGCGTATCCGCGCCAGCAAGAAAAACCCCTTTGTCCCCATCCTTTTCATGACCGCTTTCAGTTCGGAGAAACGCGTGCGCATGGCACGGGATTCCGGCATCACTGAATTCCTCCGCAAACCCTTCAGTGCCGACGGCCTTTACAAGCGTATCGAGGCGATTATCGAGCGTCCGCGCAAATTTGTCCGCGCCCCGGAGTTTTTTGGCCCCGACCGCCGCCGCCACAGTGAAAAAGACTTCAAGGGCGGAGAAAAACGCGGCTATATTCCAATCGAAGTCGATTTTGTGGATACGACGGCGGAAGAGCCCTCCAAAAAATAAATATTCTTGTTTTTCAATGACATTTAATTATTAATTTTTCGTAAATTTCCCTTGCTTCGAATCTATGATTATGTGAAAAATATCGGCACAGATACAGGTGTGTTTTTTTGACTTTCCGGCTTGATCCAGCCGCAAATAAAGCTCATACCGCAGATGATCCCCATATTAAACCGAAACAAGGAATCAAAATCATGGAACAGCAAAAACAAAAAAATTTCATTTCCTTCGGTCACAGGATTTAAAAGCATCTCTTCGCCACCACAGCGATGACAATGGCAAGCCTGCTGTCCGTGCAAGCGGCCTCTGCAGCGCCAGTTGATAATAAAGAAATCCCCTCCTTTAACAGCTTCGGCGGTATAACAAGCGTCCCAGGAAATTTTGCATCTGTAGGGATTGACCCCACCGACGCTACTAAACTCATCGTCACGCAAGACGCCGCCCGCGCGGTGATCAACTGGAATACTTTCAACATCGGCAAGAATGCTTCAGCTACTTTCACGGCGGCAAATTCCTCGCAAATTACCGTTAACCGCGTCGTCGGTCCGCAAAACGATCCTTCCAAAATCTACGGCACGCTGACCGCGAATAACCGCATTTTCATTCTCGACAAGAACGGCGTTGTCTTTGGCAAAAACGCCACCATCGACGTCGGCGGACTGATCGCCTCCACCGGCGACCTGGCCGACATCGGCGCTTTCGTCGATGGCACGGGTTCCTTCGTCCTGCAAAACGTCGATGCCAATCCGGCTGCCGCGATTGAAAACAATGCGACGATCAACGTCGCCGACAGCGGCCTGCTCGCCTTTGTGGCGCCCTATGTGCATAACAGCGGCACAATCAACGCGAAACTGGGCAAGGTCACCCTCGCTTCCGGCAGCAAAGTGACGGTGGACCTGACCGGCGACAACCTGATTTCCATCGCCCCCGACGACAAGGTGCAAAAAGGACTGGTCGAACTGACCAGTAAAGGAAAGATCAACGCCAATGGCGGTGTTGTGACCATGACGGCCAATGTTGCAAAGAACGTGGTTGATACCGTCATCAATATGGACGGCGTTATCACCGCCAATAAATTCAGCAGCCATAACGGAAAAATCGTGCTGTCCAGCACCGGCGGCGGCAAGGTAGAGGTGAATGACAACCTGATCGCCAGCAACGCGCCTGCCTCTGCCGACCTTGCCAATCCGGATATCTCCGTCAGCGGCTATGACGTTTATGTCGGTTCTTCCGGCAATCTTGTTGCTGCGGCAGACGGCAGCGCCGGCAACGGCGGCGCGGTACGCATCTGGGCCGATAACAAGGTGATCTTTCAGGGCAAAATCGACGTCAGCGCCGGTTCTTCCTCCGGCAACGGCGGCAAGGCAGAAATCTCCGCCCGTAATGCCGTCGGCTATTACGGCGTGACAGATGCCTCGGCACCGCATGGCACCATGGGCGCGCTATTGATCGACCCGGCCTTGGTCAAAATCGGCAACTCCACCTCGACCTTCGACCCCGTCGTTAACGCAGCCGCGCTCGCGGAAACGCTGGGGCTGTCCAATGTCAGCATTCTTGCGGGCGACAAGATTGTCCTCGTTGATGATGTTAACCTCGCTCGCTGGTGCATGGGGCCTGCCTGCCTTGCCACGGGCGATCTGACCCTTGACGCACCGACACTCGACCTCGTCCACGACATGAAAATGGGTCTGGGCGACCTCATTCTTGATGCGGATACCATTAACCTTGATGGCCGCATCCTTAACAAAGACGGCAATATCCTCGACAAGGCGCGCATCGCGAGCGCGGCGGCCCTCGTCAACGTTCTCAGCAATAACGCGAAAATCCAGCAAGGCATCGACGTGGCCGGAAAGGACGCGACCGTCTATGTCGCCTCCGGCTATTATGCTGAAAATATCGACATTTACAAATCCCTCACCCTGCAAGGCGATGGCTCCATGCCAATCCTTGCCGGTATAACAGAGGATGGCACGGTCGTGCTGGTTTCCGCCAATAACGTCACCGTCGACGGCTTTGAAATCGTCGGAAAATTCCTCGGCACCGGTAACGGCACCGGCAACCCGCACGATGAAGGCCAGACAGGCGACCCCCATAACGACGGCGAACATGGCAATCCGCACGATCAGGGACTGCCCCCGGCAGACAGCGCTTACGGCATCTTCGCCGATGGCGTCAGCAACCTGACCGTCAGCGGTAACAACATCCACGACTTGACACAGAACGCTATCCGCATCGATAACAGCCACGATGTTTTGATATCCGGCAATACCGTGACGTCCACGGGCGATGACGGCATCCAGATAACCGGCAGCCGCCGCATCCTGATCGAGCAGAACACCGTCCGGAACGCCGGTGACGACGGCATCGATGCCGATGGCGTGCGCCATCTGGATATTCTCGGCAACATCGTGGAAGACGTCGATGCCAATGGCATCGAAGTGACCGACAGCCATAAGGTCGAAATCGGCTTCAACACAATTGGAGGTACAGGCAATGACGGCGTTTCCGTCAAGCATGCCAAGAAAGTCCTGATTGCCCTCAACGAGATAGAGGCTGCTGGCGGCGACGGGATTGACGTCCGCGACGTTTACAAAGCTGACATCTACAGCAACAGAGTTGCTGTCACCGGCGATAGCGGCATTGAAGTTTCAAAGGCCAATGACGTCAATATCGGTTCCAATAAAGTAAAGTTCACTTCTGGCGACGGCATTGATGTGCAGCAAGTCGATGACATTTCCATCTTTGACAACAAGGTCAAGTTTATCGGTGACGACGGGATTGACGTTCGCGGCGGGCATAACGTTTCCATCACGGATAACGACGTCCTTTTCATCTACAATAACGGCATTGAGGTAACACGCGTACGCGGTGACGCCACGATTGAGGACAACCAGATCGGCCTTACGGGCGAAGACGGCATCCAGACCGAGGATGTCCGTAACCTTTCCATCGCCCACAACCTTGTATTCCTCACCGGCGATGATGGCATTGACGCCAACGGCAGCCATCACGCCGACATCCACGGCAACAGCACAGGCTATACAAATGGCGACGGCATCCAGGTAACCGGCAGCCGCCGCGTCCTGATCGAGCAGAACACCGTCCGGAACGCCGGTGACGACGGCATCGATGCCGATGGCGTGCGCCATCTGGATATTCTCGGCAACACCGTGGAAAACGTCGACGCCAATGGCATTGAAGTGACCGACAGCCATAAGGTCGAAATCGGCTTCAACACAATAGGCGACGCTGGATATGAAACAACGATGTTCGGCCCCGCTGAATATGAAGGCGACTATGGCGACAGCGAAGTCAGCGGCGCTGGCGAAGACGGCATCCACGTTGAAAACAGCCATCGCGTTGCGATATACGCAAACGGCGTTGCAGGTTCGGGCGATGACGGCATCGATGTCAGTGAGGGCTGCCGCGTTGATATCAATGAAAACAACGTGAGTGACAGCAGTGATAACGGCATTGTCGTCAACGACTCCAGCCGCGTCGGTATCGACGCTAACATCGTTGCGAATTCCGGCTCCACAATCTGGGACTGGTGGTGGGGATATAGCACCGGCGACGGCATCCGCGCCGAAAATGTTGAGGGTCTTTCCATTACCGGCAACGAAATCTATAGCTCGAAGGTGAACGGTATCTCCGTTGACGACTCCAGCGATGTTGCCGTTCACGATAACGGGATCTTCGGCACCGGCTCATGGGACTGGTGGTCATGGTATAATGGTGACGGCATCCGCGCCGAAAACATTGAGGGTCTTTCCATTACCGGCAACGAAATCTATGGCACCATGGATGACGGCATTGACGTTGTAAATACCTTTGGCGGCCTGATTTCCGGCAATTTTGTTGCTGAAACAAACGATACCGGCATTTCGCTCTGGAATAGCGCCAGCAGCCTTGTTACGGGCAACACGCTTGAATACGTCCAAAACGGCGTTATCGCGAACTTCAGCCCTGATACAGTCATCAGCGCCAATACAATTACCGGCAATTCGGATACCGGTATCGGCGTCTGGTTCGGCAACGGCACGACCATCGCCGATAATACCGTCTCGCACTTCTACAACGGCATTCAGGTCTACTTCAGCAACCTGGTCGACATCCTTGACAACGCAGTATCGGAAATCTGGAACGACGGCGTTCAAGTTGGCTACTCCAACGGCGTCCACATTATCGGCAACACCATCACCAATTACATGGATGACGGCATTCAGGTCGCCTATAGTGGCTTTGGCTACAATGAGGAAAGCCGCAGCTTTAGTGAAGATGACTATAGCGAAGAAGGCGACGTCGAAGAGTACTTTGATCCACGCATCGTCATCTCCAACAACACCATCAACGGCGCATTCAGCTCCGGCGAGGAAGGTGAGGGTGATTACGAGGCAAGATTTTATGAGGATGAAATCGTCTCCGGCAACGCCAGTTCCGGCATCCGCCTCTGGGATAACGGGGAGTTCAGAGACAAAGGTGAAAGTGAATTCAGCATCGCCCGTATTGACTTCCCTGATTTCGGCATCATGAGCGGTAACGGAACCGTTGATATCCTTGGCAACACCATCTCCAACAATCAGGTGGGTCTGGATGCCCGCGCCTTCAACAACGATAATATCAATATTGCTGGCAACGGCTTTATTGACAACTTTGTCGGCGCCTGGCTTGCCAGCGGCCTGATCGACCTGACCGGTGAAACCAATACTTTCACCGGTGGTGACGTTGCCCTGCGCTTTGAACGCGCGCAAGGCGGCTACTATCCGCAGTACGAACAAAACTTCTTCTTTGACGAAGAATATGACGAAACTCCGTATATGCCTGAATATGCCTATCTGGAGCTGGTTGACGACACCATCGGCACGACGATTTTCGATGGCCAGTCCACTTATTACATCGAATTGCTGCAGGGTGCGTTCTTTGACCCGGGCCGACCGACCATTATCGACGGAACGCTGGCAACCTATGACGGCGTCAGCGGCGGCTCTATGACAGCGGCACAGCTCGCGGCCATCGAGCAGATGATCAACGACTATGACGATAATACGTCGCTAGGCCAGATTTTTGCCGGATACGTCCCGGGCGACATTAACGACAGCCTGCTGCTCCGCAGGATTGCTGCAAGCAAATTCCGTCCTGGCCGGTCCGGAATTACCATTCTGGGGCTCCCCTCCACGAATGGTGGCGGTCCGACAGGCCTTTCCATTCAGGATCTGGCAAATCTGGCTCCTGCGGCTGGCGGCGATGACGGCGAACTGAGTGTAGAGGATCTGGCAAATCTGGCTCCTGCGGCTGGCGGCGACGGTACAGGTATCGTTGATGGGCATTGCTGGAGCAAAATCGGACAGCATCTGGGTGGCACCTATGCCGTCAATATGAACCTTGATGGCGATCCCAGCTCAATTCTTGCGGATGCGGAAGCCTGTGAAGACTAAAGCTCTTCCTGCACGCTATATAACATAATACGAGACCCCGTTGCAAAATAACCACGCAACGGGGTTTTGCTTTGCGCAAGCTCCGTAAAAATGCTATTCCTCTTTTGAAAACAAAGGGATCTTCGTTATAATCCCCGGATATTTTTGATTTCAGAAAAGGCAAAACAATGCAATTCCGGTATATCGCTCTCTTGTCCACAGCCGCTTTCCTGACGGCCTCTTCCTTTACCGCTTTTGCCCAGACCGTTCCCAGCACGGCAGAGCCGTCGCGCGTGCCGGGACAGATTGCCCCCCTGCAAGCCCCGACGCGGGTCGAAGGTGCGGAAAGCGTCGCAACAGGAGGCGCCGTAACGGCTCCGCAAGGCGCTGAAAAAATCAAGCTGACTTTGAAATCCGTCACAGTCGATAACATGACCGCCTATCAGCCGTCTGATATCGAGCCGCTCTATCGTGACATGATCGGCACGACCATCACTCTGGCCGATGTTTACGGCATTGCCGAAAAACTGACCGCAAAATATCGCAATGAGGGCTATATCCTGACGCAGGTCGTCGTCCCGCCGCAAACAATTGAAGGCGGAAGCATCCGTCTGCGCGTTGTCGAAGGCTTTGTTGACGAAGTCGCGATTCAGGGCAAAACCCAAAGCGACATCGCATGGCTGGCGCAATACGCCGAAAACATCCGCGCTGCCAAGCCGCTCAATGCCAAAGCTCTGGAGCGCTACGTTCTGCTGATGAACGACCTCTCCGGCATCAGCGCCCGCGCCGTTCTTTCTCCTTCCCCGAAAACACCGGGGGCCTCGGATGTAACACTGGTTGTCGATCAAAAACCCTATGACCTGTTCATGCAGGTGGATAACCGCGGCTCGCGCTATCTGGGCCCGCTCCAGCTTAACGCCGGCGGCCGCCTGAACAACGTCTTTGGCCTTTACGAAGGTATCGATTTTCAGGCGGTAACAGCTCCCGACGGCACCCCTGACCGCGAGCTGGATTACGCCGCGCTTTCGTGGATACAGCCACTCAATCATGAAGGCACGCGCCTGACTGTCGGCGGCAGCGTTTCCTCCACCGAGCCGGGCTATACGCTTTCAGCTTTCGATGTGCGCGGCAGGGCGCATACCTTCAATCTGGAGCTGATGCATCCCTTTATCCGCGCCCGCAACGAAAACCTTTTTACCTCCGTCAAATTCAATTTTCTGAATTCCACCCGTAACGACAACCTTGGCGGCGGACGCACCGAAGACCGTCTCCGTGTTGCGCGGCTGTCCGGTACCTACCAATTTACCGACCGCTATGTCGGCATGAACACAGGCACGCTGGAAGTAAGTCAGGGGCTTGGCATCCTGCACGCCAGCAACAAAGGTGACGCCAACATGACGCGCGCCGCCGGCAACCCCACATTTTTCAAGGGAACGCTGGAAGTCTCCCGTCTGCAACGCCTGACAGACCGGTTTGAATTGCTCGCTTCCGCTTCCGGCCAGAAATCGGCAAACACATTGCTCGCTTCCGAGGAATTCGGCGTTGGCGGCACCGCTTACGGCAGCGCCTACGACAACTCGGAAATCACCGGTGAAAACGGCCTTGCCGGACGCCTTGAACTGCGCATGAATCAAGCCCTGCCCCTTCCCGTTGACCAGTTTCAGGTCTATGGCTTTTACGACATCGGCAAGGTCTGGGACAACGACAATGCCGTTGTGAAGGAACGCCGGCGCTCCCTCGCCTCCTCCGGTTTGGGCTTCCGCGCCACGCTGAACGAAAATATTTCCGGTTCCTTTGAATACGCCGTTCCGCTTACCCGCGACGTCGAAGCCATGGGCGACGACAATCCACGCATGTTCGGAACACTGACCGCCCGGTTCTAACCCGCTGAGCAGCCGGGAGAAACAAAATCCCTCCCCATCACGAGATACTTCAGCGTGGTAGAGCGGAACTCGCGACGATAAAGAACGAAGACAACAACCGTGCAGACCGGCATAAACAGCCACGGATTGATAAACCACGTCAAGACCGCTATCGCGAAATAGTAGGAGCGCAGGCCGAGATTGAACTCGTAGCCCGCACGGTCGGAAATTTTTGCGATACAGGCGGCAAGCTCTTCCTCCGCCGCCGTCAGGGTTTCTCCCTTGGCGACAGGCGCCGCCCCCAGCAGGATGGAACAAAACGTATGCTGGCGCATCGACCATGTAAACTTGAAAAAGGCAAAGCCGAATATCGCCGCCACCAGCAGAAGCTTGAACTGCACCGCCTCCCGCGTCGTTGCGGCAATAAAAGCATGATCAGCCAGAAGATCCATGACGTTCTCGACCGAATATACCGCCGTCAGGGCGCCGGCAATCACCAGAATGCCGGTGGACGCCAGAAAACTGACCATATTCGTCAGATTGCCCAGAAGCGCCATATCGGTAATCCGGTTATCGTGGCGCAGCATGTTACGGACCCAGTCAAGACGGTAGCTATAGAGAACCCCCGTCAGGCAGTTCTGACCCCCCGTCGCACATTTTCGCGCATAGACGGTATACCCCGCCCAATTCAGCACGAACCAGCCCAGCGCCGCCCAGTTGAGAAAATTTGAAAAAATCATAATGATTGCCCCCTTCTTTTTTATTGAAAATATATCGTGCGTGGCAAAAATTCTCAATATGCAACCTTATTGGGAATATGTTATTTTTCCGGCTGGCTTGAAATTTCAGGAAACGCGACATGCCCCCCAAAAAACCGATTATCCTCATTCCCGCCCGCATGGCTTCAACCCGCCTGCCCGGCAAACCGCTGGCCGATATTCAGGGCCTGCCGATGATCGTGCAGGTCATGAAACGGGCGCTGGAATCCGGCCTCGGCCCCGTTGCAATTGCCTGCGCGGAGCCTGAAATCAAGGCCGCCGTCGAAAAGGCGGGCGGAACCGCCATCCTGACCGATCCCGCGCTCCCCTCGGGGTCCGACCGCATTCTGGCCGCGCTGGCAATCCTTGATCCCGAAAAAAAATATGATGCCGTCATCAATGTGCAGGGTGATTTGCCGACGCTTGACCCTGCGCTGATCCAGTCCGCCTTTGCGCTGCTGCAGGATCCGGAAACCGATATCGGCACGCTCGCCGCCATCATCACGAAAGAAGCCGAGAAAACCAATCCCAATGTTGTCAAGGCCATTGCCGAAATTGACTTCTCCGCTGAAGTGAAAACGGGCCGCGCGCTTTATTTCACGCGGGCAACGGCGCCTTCGGGCGAAGGCCCCCTTTTGCACCACATCGGGCTCTACGCCTACAAACGCGCCGCACTGGAAAAATTTGTCGCCGCCCCGCCGGCAGCTCTGGAAAAACGCGAAAAACTGGAGCAGCTCCGCGCCCTTGCGCATGGCCTGCGCATTGACATCGCCGTCGTCGATACCGTTCCGCTTGGCGTCGATACACCAGAGGACCTTGAAGCCGCCCGCGCGACGCTGAAAGGAAACGCGCCATGACCCATAAAGCCGCCACCGGTAAAATCGCCTTTCAGGGCAGGCCCGGCGCCTTTTCGCACACAGCCTGCCTGACCGCATTTCCCAAAATGGAGCCGCTGCCCTGCCCGACCTTCGCCGATGCCTTCAAGGCCGTTGAAAGCGGCAAAGCGGATATGGCGATGATCCCCATCGACAACTCCATCGCCGGACGTGTCGCGGATATCCATCATCTGCTGCCACGCTCCCCGCTCAAAATCACCGGCGAGCATTTTATTCCCGTGCACCACTGCCTGCTGGCTATTCCGGAAGCAAAGCTGTCCGACGTCAAAACGGTGTACAGCCATGTCCACGCCCTGCCGCAATGCCGTAAAATCATTGCCGAACACGGGCTAAAGCCTCTGGTCTTTGAAGATACCGCAGGATCGGCGATGAAAGTTGCGGAGTTGAGAGACCGGCACATCGCCGCCATTGCCTCGGAACTGGCGGCGGAGCTCTACGGCCTGAAAATCCTGAAAAAGAATATCGAGGATGAAACCGACAACACCACCCGCTTCATCATCCTTGCCAAAGCCGCAAAAAAACCGGAAAAGCAGCGCGGAAAAAAATACATGACTTCGCTGCTGTTCAAGGTCCGCAATATCCCCGCCGCGCTTTACAAGGCCTTGGGCGGCTTTGCCACCAACGGGCTCAATATCATGAAAATTGAAAGCTATCTGGAGGGAAACAAGTTCAATTCCGCGCTGTTTTATTGCGAAATCGAAGGGCACCCCGATGACCTCGGCTTCCAGCATGCCCTTGATGAACTGGGTTTTTTTGCCGGCGATATCCGGATGCTCGGCACCTATCCCCTGCATGCCTACAGAAGCCGGCAGCCTTAGCCAGAACTCTAAAATATCGCTGGATTTTGCACGTGACCACGTTGCCCCTGCATGCTAGATTATAGTCACTATAATTTAAGGCATAAGGGGAGATAAATTATGGCAACACATGCGCAACTGGCCGCCAAGCTGCTTCGTGATGCGGCGCTTTTCTTTCGGAACGTGGGCGAACAGAACCAGCCCCTTAAAGAACAGATGAACGACAATGCTTCCGTCTATGAGCAGGTTGCCGATCTGCTGGAAGAAAACCCGACTGGCCAGCTTGATCTTGGCGAAGGCAGCGGTCGCGGATAACCTTGCCGTGATGATCCGGCAAGTCCACAGCAACATCAGGGTTTGGGGACCAGATGAACATTTTTTCACGACCATCCGCGCGTAAACTGTCCGTTCGTTCAAAAAAAAGCAGCCATCCCCTGCTCCCGGCTTCCATGCAGCAATTCATGGCCCGCCGTCTGACGGACGCCGCAGGAACGGTGCTGATTGCCGCCAGCGGCAGCCTGCTGCTGATGCTGGCCAGCTATGATGCCAAAGACCCCTCCTTCAATTCCACCGGCAGCGGCAGCGGGATTCACAACCTGTTTGGCTCTTTCGGCGCCCATACCGCTGATCTGTTGCTGCAAACGCTGGGACTGGCGCCCGCCTTTCTGGCCCTCGCTCTGGGCGTCTGGGGATACCGTATCCTGAAGCGCCAGCCGCTGCAAAATATGAGCGTCAAAATTCCGCTCTTGCTGATTGCCACCGTCTCCGCTTCCATTTTGCTCGCCCGCCTCCCTGCTTTCGAATTCTGGGGACTCGGCGCTTATATGGGCGGCAGCGTTGGCGGCCTGATTTTCAATTCCCTCAGCGCCCATCTGCAGGGATGGATCGGCACAATGGCTTTTGCCTTTGTCGCCACAACGGCGGGCGGCGTCTTTCTAGCCACCGGCATTCCGGCTCTGGGTCTCAGCCCTGAAGAATGGCTATCCGGCCTCCGCAAAAGCCGCAACATCATGGCGATCTGCACCGAAAAAACGGCCGCTGCTTGTAATGCCTTCCGCGCGTGGCACAGCAAATACAGCGCGGCCACAGAGAATACGCCAGTATCCTTAAACCGTTCCCGGCGCCGCATCCTGCTCGACAAGGACGCCATGGACGCCGCCGAAGACGATACAGCGGAAGATACAGCCCCGCTTCATGCCTCCCTCGCCGCGCCGCGCCGCAAGCCTGTCGTTGCCCCGCGCGCCGAAAAGCCGAAACCCCTCGACCGCAAGGACGAGAAACAAAAAAAACTAGATCTTCATGCCTCGGAAGAAGAATGGCAGCTGCCACCGCTTGACCTTCTTGGCGAAACGCCGGCCAGCGCTGTAATCAAGCTGGACGAAGCCGCCCTGCAGAAAAATGCGGAAATGCTGCAATCCACTCTAAGCGATTTCGGCGTACAGGGAGAAATTCTCAAGGTCAATCCGGGCCCCATCGTGACGCTTTATGAAATGGAGCCTGCGCCAGGGACCAAAACCTCGCGCGTTATCGGCCTTTCGGACGATATCGCCCGCTCGATGAGCGCGGTTTCCGTGCGGGTCGCCGTCGTCCCCGGAAAAAACGCCATCGGCATCGAACTGCCGAATGCAAAGCGTGAAACCGTCTATCTGAAGGAACTCCTCAATACCCGCGACTACGACAGAACGCAGGCCCGGCTTCCGCTGGTGCTGGGCAAAAACATTGCCGGCGATCCCGTTATCGCCGATCTGGCCCGCATGCCGCATCTGCTTGTCGCCGGAACGACCGGATCGGGGAAATCCGTCGCTGTCAATACGATGATCCTTTCCCTGCTTTACCGCCTGTCCCCCGAACAGTGCCGCTTCATCATGATCGACCCGAAAATGCTGGAGCTTTCCGTCTATGATGAAATTCCGCACCTGCTGACCCCGGTTGTCACCGAAGCACACCGCGCCGTCACCGCCCTGAAATGGGCCGTGCGCGAAATGGAAGACCGCTACCGCGCCATGTCCAAACTCGGCGTGCGCAATATTGACGGTTTTAACGAACGCATCCGCGATGCCCGCGACAAGGGCGAAGTGCTCATGCACAAAATCCAGACAGGATTTGACGCCGACACCGGCAAGCCCGTTTATGAGGAGCAGCCGATCCCGCTCGTCTCCCTGCCCTATATTGTCGTCGTTGTCGATGAATTCGCCGATCTGATGCTGGTCGCCGGCAAGGAAGTGGAAAACGCCATCCAGCGTCTGGCGCAAATGGCGCGTGCCGCCGGCATCCATCTGATCATGGCCACGCAGCGGCCCTCGGTTGACGTTATCACCGGCGTGATCAAGGCCAACTTCCCGACACGGATCAGTTTTCAGGTGACCAGCAAAATAGACAGCCGCACCATTCTGGGCGATGGCGGCGCTGAACAGCTGCTCGGACAGGGCGACATGCTCTATATGGCCGCAGGCGGCCGCATTACCCGCGTCCACGGTCCCTTTGTCGGCGACAGCGAAGTTGAAAAAATCGTCGGTTATCTGCGCCAGCAAGGCGTCCCGAACTATATCGACGGCGTGACCGAGGACGAAGAAAGCGGCGATCTCGGCAGTTTCGGCGGGGGGGGCGAAGGCGGCGACGATCTTTACGATCAGGCTGTGGCCCTTGTTCTGCGCGAACGCAAGGTTTCCACCAGCTTCGTCCAGCGCCACCTGCAAATCGGCTATAATCGTGCCGCCCGCATCGTCGAACGCATGGAAAAGGAAGGCTTGGTCAGCGCGGCCAACCATGTCGGCAAGCGCGAAATTTTAATAGACAACTATGGGACCTGACGCATCATGAAAACGCGCATTCTTATCCTCGCCGTCGCTACGCTTGCCCTTGTCGGCCTCCTGGCACAGGCCTGGGCCGCACACCCGCGCGACACCCGCCGGACGCTTTATGTCCCCGTGGGGCAGAAACAGATCATTCTGGAAGCCCCGGACGACATGTGCTTTCTTGACCAGACAGTCAAGAACGAAGGACTGCTCTTCCGCCTGATGGCCGATGACATGCTGTTAAAAGGCAACGAGACGCTGCTTGCCGTTTTCGGCACCTGCAACACCATCGCCAATATCGGCAGCACAGGCAGCATAGAACTGTTAAAATCCATTGGCACCGTCACATGGGAAAATGCCCGTATCGGGGAAAGCACCCCGCTGGAACGTGTAGATTACCTCGAAATGCATGAAAACGAGCTCAAGGATTATATCAGAAACAACATGAAGGCCTGGCTTGAATCCTACAGCACCCCCGATCAGGAAAACCAGCAGGTCGAAAGCACCGTTCGCCGCAACGACAACAGCATCTCTCTGGGATTCCGCGCCGATGTCGAGCTCACCGACGAGACTTTCAAAACCGTTGGCGTTGTCGCAAAAACCACCCTGCATCACGCCCCGGTTGTCGTCGCGATCCGCTCAACAGCAAAACATGCCCCGTCTCTTGATTACCTTCACAGGGCCATGGACGCATTTCTGGCGAAACAAATCGCCCTGAACGAATAGAAAGAACAAAATACATCATGCGCACCCTCTTGCTTGTCCTTTGTTTTTTTGTCCTGATTGCCACCCCCGCCTTTGCCGCGCCCCGCGCGCAACAGGATGTGGAAAAGGCAGAAGCCTATCTTGACGCACTCTCCACGCTCAAGGCGCGTTTCATCCAGACCGGCCCCGACGGACAACAGATTGCCGGAAATTTTTACCTGAGCCGCCCTGGTCGCATGCGCTTTGAATATGACCCGCCGGTGACGGATTTCATCGTTGCGGACGGGACATTCATTTATTACTACGATGGGGAGATGAAACAGACCAGCAATGCCCCGATCAGCCATTCGCTTGCCGATTTTTTCCTGCGGCCGGACCTCAAGCTCTCGGGCAACATCAGCGTTGGAGACGTCCAGCGCGGCGGCAATCTTTTGCAGATTACACTGACCCAAACCGATGATCCCCTTGCCGGCTCACTGATCCTGGGTCTCACCGAAAATCCGATGTCCTTGAAAAAGTGGCGCGTGGTGGATGCACAGGGACTGGTCACAGAAATCGAGCTGTTCGATAGCAAAACGGGAATCGGCCTTGACCGCGACCTGTTTCGTTTTTACGACCCCGCCCGCAAAACGCCGAAATACAACTAACTCATAACGTATTGATTTTTATATATAACCTTGTATTTCTTGGGCCCGCCCCGGAATTATGCTATAATGGACTATCGCATTTATTAACAGCAGGTTAATTTCAAGGTGAGCAAATGACCGAAGTAGCACAGACCGCCACAAAAGCGCCAGACACACTTCCGGAACCACAAAATTTTGCCGGCGCTTCCCCTGCCGCTGACACGCCAGCCCGGCCCTCCCGCGAAAAACTACCGGTGATTGATGCCCATGCCGAAGAACTTCTGACACCGCTTGATACCGTCCTGACCCAGTGCTGGGGAGGACTGCACGAGCGGGACGCCCTGCTTCAGTTCGTCAATCCGAATAACGTCAAGCAAACAAAAAAAGGAGTTAACTTTACGCTGGATAACGGCATCGAGCTGATCTGGAGCGCTTCGATGCTTCAGGGCCCGGATGGCCGCCCCATCGAATTCATCGGGGTCCCCGGCAAGCTGTTCGGCAAACCTCATTTTGATCAGGAAGCGGCAGATGCCGTTGTAATGCTCGCCATCAGCAAAGGCTGGGGATCGATCAACCTGCATGGCCCCGTCGAACATCAGGAGATGATGTGGCTGACAGCCCAGAAAGCCGGCATGCCCGTTACCAATTTCGCCCCCGCGCCGGATTCGGCCATCTGGAAGAAACTGGAACAGCAAAGCCCTGAAGCCTATCAGCGCACCATGCAACGGATGCTCGGCGCCCCGCAGGAACATCCGGAACAGGCGCCGGCCCCGCAGCCGGAAGTAGCTGGAAAGAAACAGCCCGCCGCTATCGCATCGCGCTTTGCACAGGCAGAAGACCCGTTTGAACAGGCCCTGCAGCAGCGCATCGATCAGGCGCAAACAGCGCAGGAAGCCGCAGGACTGAAGCAGGTGCTGGACGATGTCAGGGGCGGAAAACTGGAACTGGACGCCCGGGAAAAAACAAATTTGCTACAAAAAATAGACAGCCCAATCCTGCTTGCGGACAAACATGGCCGGACCATTACGCCGGTAGAATCCGCACTGGCGCTGGTAGAGCAGAAACGCGCTGCCGAAAAAACCCCCGATAGTCCCGTGATTGATGTGCCGGAACATTCGGGCGGAAGAATTGAGCCCACGCTCAATCTTGCAAGGAGCCACCCAAAACCGCCGGAGCCTAAATAATCAGATACGTTTTTTCTCCTGCCCCGCTTCCTTTTCTACCCATAACCGGACAGAGTCTGGTCTTTCCCGTGCACCGCATTTTCTGCATCGGGCAAAACTATGCCTCCCACGCAAAGGAAATGGGCGCGAAAGCCGCAACCCCGACGGATACGCCTGTTTTTTTCACGAAACCAGCGGATTCCATCGCGCATGACGGCGATGCCGTTCCTTATCCGCCCCAGACAGAAGCCCTGCATCATGAAATCGAGCTGGTCGTTGCCCTCCATCACGGCGGACAGGCCCTCCCCGCGGAGAAGGCAGCGGACTGCATCTTCGGCTATGCCGCCGGCATCGACCTGACCCGTCGCGACCTGCAGCAACGGGCCAAAGCGGAGGGAAAGCCTTGGGATATGGCCAAAGGTTTCGACCACGCCACCCCTTGCAGCGCGATTACCCCCGCAAAAACGCTTGCCACACCGCCCGCGCGCGGGAAAATACAGCTTTCCGTCAATGGCGAAATCCGGCAGGACGGCAATCTTGCCGAAATGCGCTGGTCCGTGCCGCAACTGATTTCCCTCCTGTCCCGCTTCATCACGCTCAAACCGGGCGATTTGCTGATGACCGGAACCCCTGCCGGTGTCGGGCCCGTTTTCCAAGGGGACAAAATCGACGGCCACATCGAGAATATCGGCGACCTTTCCATCACCATAAAATAGTATTATGACTGGAAAACGCCACCATTCACGGCTATACTCCCGGACATGATCGGAACAGACATCGAACATCTTATCAAGCTGGTCACACGGCTTCCCGGCCTTGGCCCCAGATCGGCCCGGCGCGTGGTTTTGCACCTGCTCAAGAACCGCGAGAGCCTGATGCTCCCGCTGGCGCAGGGCCTGGCGCGCGCGGCGGAAATCATCCGCGAATGCCCCGAATGCCACAATCTCGACACCGTATCGCCCTGCTCCGTCTGCGCCAATGCGGGACGCGACAAATCCCTGCTCTGCGTTGTGGAGGATATTTCCGACCTCTGGGCGATTGAAAAAACCGGCGCCTTTCGCGGCTATTATCATGTTCTGGGCGGAACGCTCTCTGCCCTCGACGGTATCGGCCCGGAAGACCTTTCCATTCCCCATCTGGTCTCCCGCATCCGGGACGGCAATGTACGCGAGGTCATTGTCGCGCTCAACGCGACCATCGACGGACAAACCACGGCCCATTACATCTCTGACTGCCTGCAGGCCTGCGGCGTTATTATCAGCCAGCTGGCCCATGGCGTGCCGATCGGCGGACAGATCGACTACCTTGACGATGGCACCCTGTCTACCGCGCTGAAATCGCGAAAGGCCGTCTGATGGAGCGTTTCATCCATATTGATACCTGGGTCTTTGACCTCGACAATACCCTGTATGATGCGGAAAGCCATATCTTCAAGGAAATCGGCAAGCGCATGACCGGCCTGATTGCGGCACACCTGAATATTTCCGAGGAAGCGGCGGCAGAAAAACGCCACAGCTACTATCTTAAATACGGCACGACCCTGCGCGGCATGATGAGCGAGCACGGCATCGCTCCGGACGCCTTTCTGCGCCACGCCCATGACGTTGACCCCGCCCCCGTGCCGCCCTGCGCGATAACGCGGGAATACCTTGGCCATCTGCCGGGACGAAAAATCATCTTTACCAACTCCCCGAGGCACTTCGCCCGGACCATGCTGGATCATCTGGATCTCGCGCATCATTTCGACGCCATCCACGCCATTGAAGATGCGGATTACTGGCCCAAGCCCCATGTTCCCAGCTACCAGTCTTTTTTAAAAAAATATGAAATCGACCCGAAACGGGCCTGCATGTTCGAAGACATGGCCATCAATCTGAAACCTGCGCACGATCTGGGGATGACGACCGTCTGGCTGCACGGGCAGGATCACAACCCGGCGGAGCCGCATCCCGAACATATCCATCACAAAGCCGTCAAGCTTCCCGACTGGCTTCGCGCCACGATCAGGAAACAACCATGACAGCAGCAGAATACACCGAACTGGAAGACGCCGTTAACGCCGTATGGGAGCAGCGCGAGGGCCTCTCCGACAAGATGAAAATCATCGGGAAAAAGGCCATCGACGACACCATGGCGCTGCTGGGCGAAGGCAGGCTCTGCGTCACCGAAAAAACGGAACAGGGCTGGCAGGTCCACCAGTGGCTGAAAAAAGCCATCCTGCTGTCCTTCCGCATGAATGACAACGCCCTTATCAAAGGCGGCCCCGATGGAACGCCGTGGTTTGACAAGGTGCCGCCCCGCTTTCACGGCATGGACGACAAAGCTTTCCGCGCGGCGGGATTCCGCGCCGCGCCCGGTTGCTTTGTCCGCGCCTCCGCCTATATCGCGCCCAAAGTCGTGCTGATGCCCTGTTTTGTCAATGTCGGCGCCCATATCGGGGAAGGTACGATGATCGATACCTGGTCCACCGTCGGCTCTTGCGCGCGCATCGGCCAGAACTGCCATATCTCTGGCGGCGTCGGCATTGGCGGCGTGCTGGAGCCCCTGCAGGCCAATCCCGTCATCATTGAAGACAACGTCTTTATCGGCGCCCGATCGGAAGTCGCCGAAGGCGTCATCGTTGAAAACGGCGCGGTCCTTTCGATGGGCGTGTTTATCGGCGCTTCGACAAAAATCATTGACCGCGCCAGCGGGGAGATTTTTACCGGACGCGTTCCGGCCGGCGCCGTCGTCGTCCCCGGCACCCTGCAAGGCAAGCCCCTGCCCGACGGCACCCCCGGCCCCGCGCTTTATTGCGCGGTCATCGTCAAGCGCGTGGACGCGCAAACCCGTGCCAAAACCTCCATTAACGAGCTGCTCCGTGACTGATCCCGTTTCCATTTTGCAGGACTTGCTGCGTTGTCCGAGCGTGACGCCGGACGCCGGCGATGTCATCACCTATCTTGAAAAGCTCTTGTCTGCGCAGGGATTTACCTGTCACCGCCTGAAATTTTCCGAGGCCGGAACGCCGGACGTCGAAAATCTCTATGCCCGCTTCGGCACAACCGCGCCGCATCTCTGCTTTGCCGGACATGTCGATGTGGTGCCGACAGGGGACGTTGCGAAATGGTCTTTTGACCCTTTCAGCGGCGATATCAGAGAAGGCTGTATCTGCGGGCGCGGCGCTGCCGATATGAAGGGCTCCCTTGCCGCTTTTGTCGCCGCAGCGCTGGATTTTACCGCCGTGCATAAACCGCAACAGGGCTCGCTCAGCTTTCTGATTACCGGCGACGAGGAAGGCCCCGCCATCAACGGGACGCGCAAGGTGCTGGAATGGCTGGTCACCCGCGGCGAAAAAATCGATTTCTGTCTGGTCGGGGAGCCCACCTCGCGCAAGAAGCTCGGCGATATGATGAAGATCGGGCGGCGCGGCACGCTGACCGGATACCTGACCGTCAAAGGAATGCAAGGCCATGTCGCCTATCCGCATCTGGCCGACAACCCGGTTCCAAAATTGCTGAAACTGCTCTCCGCACTGGATAATTTGACACTGGACGCCGGCACCGCGCATTTCGAGCCTTCTAACCTCGAAATCGTCAATATCGACATCGGCAATGCAGCGGAAAACGTCATTCCAGCCGAAGCCCGCGCCACATTCAATGTACGTTTTAACGATACATATACCGGCGACACACTGGAGAAAAAACTGCGCGCGGCGCTGAATGATTGCGCCATACCCTATAACCTGCGCCTGCGTATCGGCGGGGAAAGCTTTTACACTCCGCCCGGAAAATATTCCGCGCTGATTGAAAATGCCGTGCACGCCGTCACCGGCCGCATACCGGAAGCCAGCACCTCTGGCGGCACCTCGGATGCAAGGTTTATCCGCAACTATTGCCCGGTGATCGAATTCGGCATCGTCGGCGAAACCATGCATAAAACGGATGAACGCGTTGCCGTCGCCGACCTCCACGCGCTCACCCGCATCTATTCCGAAATCCTGCAGGCATGGTTCGCGCCCGCCTGATCCCTGACCCCTGAAACCGTCACACCGCACGCATTGCGGTGTCCATACATGCTTTGCCTGTGAACCATGCGTGGATGCCGCAATAAATGCGGCATGACAAACATGGATTGCAAATCCAGCCCCGCAAAAGAAAAGCCCGGGCACATGGCCCGGGCTTCCCTTTATTATAGGTCGTTTCTATTAACCTTGGATACGGAAGAAGAGACCGCAATCCTTCTGATCAATAACCTCAGCGTAGGTCAGCGCCGCCGCCGTAGTAAAGCAGGACGCCCCAACACCAAAGGCTTGTACGTAACCACTTGCTGGACGACCATCATCCATTTTGCGGTCAATCTGAGCTGCCCGCGCCGGGTTCAGCGGATTTGTCCCTGTTGTCGTGGACAACGCCCCGTTAGGAATGTTCGTCAACGCAAGCATTAGACCCGTTACACCCTGCCCTGCCGTAGGATTGAGTGATCCCGAGCCATTCGTCCCGTTCCCCTGTCCGGCAATGAAACCACCCGCAACACGAGCTGCAGGCATCGTCGTCCCGAATGCAGGAGGAATAGACCCCTGTGTCACGGCAGTATCGGTATAGCCACTCAACAAACCAGCCAGAAGAAGATGCTGCCAGAACAGAATGGTTTCATCTGCTTCTGCCGCTGCTGCTGCACCACTCGCCCAACCGGCTGCCGTTGCTTGCACCCCCCCAAATGGCATGGGAACTGGCCCGACAAGTGAGTTATTTGCATTCGCAGAACCAGCATTACAGCCCGCTGTACAACCACGAATTCTCGTATTGGCGTTGCTCATATCCCCCGGCATGGCGTTATAGCTGTCACGGAAGGTCGTAACAGCCGCTTCGATCGCCTTGACCTGCGAAATCGTTGCTGTCAGACGGGCATTTTCCATCAGTTCCTGCCCTTTGAGAATCCCGCCGATCAGCAGGCCGATAATGGTCATCACGATCGCCAACTCGACGAGGGTGAAGCCCTTTTGTGTTTGCAAATGTTTCATATTTTTCCCCAGATGTTAAGAATGTTAAACCCGTATCAAAAAGCACTCTATCACTCACCGATCCCAAAAGAACATTGGATTTTCGCCTTGGGCGATAAAGACAATATCAGTTTGGTAATCTAATCCCTATAATTCAACAAAAAAATTAAGCGTTTATTAAAATCTGGTCACTTTGTTTCTCGAAATGACAAAATGAGACGTACGTTTTGCCATATCAGTATAATCTGACAAACTTTTCCCTCCCCCAACGTACAGCAGTCAAATTGTCAGGGCAAGAAATCTGATGCCGCATTATCGCCCCTGTCGCCAGTCCGAAGGGCTCATTCCAACCGCCTCGCGGAACACGCGGTTAAAGCTGGCAAGGGAATTGAACCCCGATTCGCGCGCCACAACCTGCACCGGAATATCCCGATCCAGCAGCAGCCGCTTCGCATCCTCCACCCGGTATTCGCCCATCAGCTTGGGAAAACTTTTACCAAAAGAGGCATTCAGCACGCGCGACAGGGTGTTTTCCGAGATATTCAGCTCCCGCGCCAGCGCGGCACGGCTGAGCGTCGCTTCCTGATATACTTTATCCACTTCCAGCAGATGCAGAATCCGCTTGGCGATTTCGCGCTCAGGCGGAGTCAAGGCGCGTCTTTCCAGCCGGGATTCATCCAGCGCGACCGGCAAGGGATAAACCCGGAACAAAGCCGTTGACGCAAGATAAACAAACGACATTCCCAGCACCAGCAGCAAGGAATCCGCTTCGGTCATGGACAGCCGGTCACCGGAGCGCAGCAGATGAATGCCTACCGCCAGAACATTCACCATGATCAGCAGCAGGACCAGCCAGTATCTTTCCTTCCGCCCCGCGGCAGAACGACGCAATATATCGAACAGCCCCTGTTCCAGCCAGATCAGCAAAAGGGACAGCGCCCCGGCTATTCCGCCTTGCCAATAAAGAATTTCAAAGAAGCGGTCACAGAATGTGCCAGCCGTGCCGCAAGCGCCGCCATAGGCGCTGAGCGCCCACGTAAGCAAAAAAGCCCCCGGCACCAAAAGCAGGACCGCCACCTGCCGCCGCGATGGTCCCCGCGGCGCCTGCGCGACCTGCAGTACCAGCAAATAGCAAAGCGGCGACAAGAACGTCCATGCCGTCCAGAGCCCCAGCCGGATATAGATTTCCATCTCGCTCAGCCGCAACGCGAACTGGAGAACGAAGGCCAAGGCCAGACAA
Organism: uncultured Rhodospirillaceae bacterium; assembly: GCA_964458415.1. Taxonomy (GTDB): domain Bacteria; phylum Pseudomonadota; class Alphaproteobacteria; order Micavibrionales; family UBA2020; genus CAYWIT01. The sequence goes on along the minus strand of CAYWIT010000001.1, from coordinate 57,797 downwards.
AGGAAATAGGCGAGCGCCACGGAGGCCTGCCGCCAGTTCCGCAGACGCATCCCCATATAAACAAGAATCATGACGCTCTGGAATAATCCGGCCAGCGCCAGCCCCTCGATCAGGCTGAAGGTTGTTGAATAAACACCCGGCAACATCGTTATTCCTTATTCTAGCGGACCTTGAACGGCCTTCTCCTTGATCAGTGCCTCAACGTCCTTCTCCGACAAGCCCAGCCGCTCGACCAGAAAAGACTTCATAAAGTTAATTTCTTTGGGGTCAAGATCACGGCTATTGGCCAGCAGGGAGAGGACAATATGTTCGGCGCCTTCTTTTTCGCCCTTGGCTGTCAGGATAAAGGCCGGCATCTGCCGCGCCCAGATCGGCATCGCGCCATCCACCGGCTCCAGCTGCGCCAGCTTGTAGGCCAGCTCCAGCGCGCGATCAAGATCCTTCATGCGGTACCGCGCCAGAAACACCGCCTGCGCCAGCCACCGCCATTTCTCGCCGACAGGGCTTTGCCCGGCAGTGCCCAGATAATCCACCAGCACCGCCACATTCGCCGGATCCGTCGTGACGCTGAAATAATATGCCGCCAGCATCGGCACATGGTTCGAGGCCGGATCAAGATCATGCAGCAGCCAGAACCATTTCCCCAGCTTTTGGAAATCATAGTCCTTGACGGCGGCCGTCTGCCCGCCGGTATCCCCCAGATTCTGCAAGGTCAGCGCCAGAAAGCGGAAAGAAAACTGCGGGTCGCCCAAGGTCATCATGACGGCACCGGACTTGCCCGGAACAGGCGGAACCCCGCTCCATTTCGCATAGATATCCCTGCCCCCCAACCAGAAAGCGGCATTCAATCCGAGAAAGAGGAAAAGAAAAAAATTGATCCGGCGTCTGAAGGCGCGGCCGTCCATCAGAATTGCCTGCGCGCAAAATCATAGGCGGAGGCCGCCAGCACCAGCCCGATAAAAAGGACGCCCTGAACCAGCACAAAGCCTGTCATCCCCAGCGTGGAGACCAGCGCATGGGCATAGCTTCCGGCCCGCAGCAGGAACCCGGCATCGCCAGACCCCGCCACGCCATAGACCAGCCATGACGTCTGCCCCATCAGGTCCAGCCGCGGCACGACAACCGATATCGCGTCCATCACCCTGTTCAGCACCATGAAAACCATGTTATCGGGCGGAAAGGCGGCAATCCCGATCAGCACGCCGATCATGCGCGCCAGCACATAGATCCCGAGCGCCGCCAGCGCCGATCCCGCCGCGCTCGACAGCACAAGGGAGAAGAACAATGACGTCACGGCCATAATGGAAAGCTCGATTACCAGACTGGAACCCCAGGCCGCCAGACCGCCCAGATCCGGCTTGCCCAGAAAGAAAACCGCCCCGCTCACCGCCGCGGCGACGATCAGGGCCAGAACCATAAAAGCCAGCGCATGGCTGAACAAGAACGTCATGCGTGAAATCGGTCGGGACAGCAGAAACTCGACTTCCTTGGTTTCAAAGGCCCGGCGCATATAAAAAGACACAAACAGGACAACGCCGATCACACCCAGAAAGCGCAGCCCCCCCGCACCGAAGACCAGCGCGAAGCTCGCCTCCTCAGTGATGCTTGCCCCGCCCAGAAAAGTCGACAGGCTGGCCCCGAGAACAATCATCACCAGCAACGTGATCATCAGCTTGTCACGCAGTGCCGCTGTCAAAATAAATCTGACCAGAGGGCGAGAAATCATTATACCTGCTTCCGTTCTATCTGCTGCGCGGACTTACATGCGGACAGGGCGGCGATCCAGCGCAAACCCCTTGTACAATTTACGGTCCATTTCATCCACATTGGAGCCCGGAACGATTTCAGCCCGCAGGAAAATCACCAGCTCGGTCTTTTTCACCGCGTCAGAATGCTGCTTGAACAGGTTGCCAACAAGAGGAATGTCGCCCAGTATCGGCACCCCTGTATCGGTGATGATGTTCTGGTCCTGCATCAGGCCGCCCATCACCAGCGTCTGGCCGGACTGCATCTTGACGACGGAGTCCAGTTCCTGCACGGAAAGTTGCGGAACAAGGTTCTGTACCGTCGCCCCCGGTGCGTTCAGTTCGATCGACGGATCTTCCTTGTACTCGGTTATCTTCGTCACCGTCGGACGCACCGTCAGCATGATCTCGCCGGTATCGGGGTTTGCTGTAGGAACCACGTTCATCAGCACCCCTTCCGGCGCGGATTTCTGCGTCACGTCAAACGTCGTTGTTGTCACCGGCGGACTGCCCGTCGAACTGGACGTTGCCGAAATCTCGAAATAAACCTGATTTTCCGCGACGTTCACCACGGCCAACTGGTTATTCAGCACCGTGACCCGCGGACTGGACAGCGCGCGGACCGTTCCGAAGGTGCTGATGGCGCTGATAGCCATCTGCAAATCGTTTCCGGCATTGAGCGTTCCGGTAAAGGTGCCCGGCGAGGTCATGCCCGTCAACTCGAATGAAGTCAGTCCCGTCAGGTTCAGAGACCGCCAGTCAACCCCTGTTGAATAATCATCTGTCAGATCGACTTGCAGGACTTTGGCCTCGATCAGAATCTGCGTCGTCGCGCGGCGACGGAAATCATTCAGAAACTTTTCGACAAGGCGCTGCTGTCGGGCGCTGGCAAAAACGCTGATCATGCCTGTCTGGCGCGTGATCGAGAATGTTGCCGGCGGGCTTGGCACCATCGGCTCCGCTGGCGGTGCCGTGATATTGATCTGGGGCGCTGCCGCTGCTGGCATCGGCGCAACCTCCGGAGAACCCGGCAGCGGCGGCGGTGCCGGCGGGGCATTCGGATCGGAAGGCGGCGGAGGCGGTGGCGTCGGGTTCACCGGCGTGGAAACCGGATCTGAAGTCGTCGCCAGAGACATATAAGTATCCGAAGACGTCAGAATCTGCTCAAGATTTTCTTCAAGATCTTTCCAGACATCCGGCGCGATCGTATTACTCACCGAGGATGACGACCCCCCGCCCGTGGAGCTGCCGGTGTCGCTGGTGCCGGAAAGCGATATCGATGTATTGATCGACGATGTTCCGGAACGGCTTACCGTCAGATAGCTCAGGTCGTAATTTTTGACAAAGGGGCGATCATGCTCGACGCGCAGAACATTGTTCTCGTAGTTATAGCGCAAGCCGGCCATCTCGGAGATACGCGCGACGACTTCATCGAAAGGACGCTCTTTGGCCGTGAAAATAATAGAACCGCGGATCTGCGGATCGAGTTCCAGATCAACCCCTGCCTGATCCGCCAATTCGAACAGCAGCTCGCGCAGCGAAACGGTCTGGTTCACCGAAACCGTCACCAGCGGCGTTGGCAGCGACAAATCCTCCGGTGTGGACAGCACCGCCTGAAAATCCGGGATATCCGCCTGTTGCTCTGCGGGCTGTGGTATCGGGGCCATCACGTCCCTGTAATGCTGACGGTCCGCTTCGGCGGCGCGATCATATTCCAGCTGGTTTTTCGCTAACTGACAACTGCCAAGAAAGACAACCATTGCGCAGGTTGCAGCCACATAACCGCCTGTGCGGTAGAAACGATACCGTTCTATCATGTCTTGATCCGAACTTCCCTAAATGAAAAACCACAATACCCCGAAACAATGACGCTTCGCTTTCACATTGTTACAGACGGAGTTTGGATGTGTCAATGTTGGGAAGACCTTTTGATGTGTCGCTCATCTTGTGCGCCTGAATCTTCATTTTCATATCCGCAGGAATATCGGCTTCGGTAATTGCCGTTTGCTCGGAAATGATCCCCTGTGTATAAAGCCGGAGCAGCGACTGGTCAAAAACAACCATTCCGGCCGGATTATTGTTAGCCATAACGTCCTTGACCTTGGTGGTGTCCCCCTTCAGGATCAGCTCCTTGATCAAGGCTTCGTTCAGCATGATTTCAATCGCAACCACCGTGTCGCCCTGGATCGTCCGCACCAGCCGCTGGGCGACGATGGCGCGCAGGTTCATGGAGAGCGCAATACGGATCTGCTGTTGCCGGTCCTCGGGAAAAAAGTTGATGATACGTTCAATCGCCTGCGCCGCATTATTGGTATGGATAGTGGCCAGACAAAGATGTCCTGTTTCGGCAGCCGTGATCGTCTGTTCCATGACCTCAGGATCGCGCACCTCACCGACCAGAATGACGTCCGGCTTCTGCCGCAATGCGTTTTTCAACGCCACGCTATAAGAATTGGTATCAATGCCGATTTCGCGCTGGGTGACAATGCCTTTTTTATGCTCGTGGTAATACTCGATGGGGTCCTCAATCGTCACGATATGGCCACCCAGCACACGATTACGATAATCTATCATCGAAGCGAGCGTCGTGGACTTGCCCGAGGAGGTCACGCCGCAAATCATGATCAGTCCGCGCTTCTCCATGGAAAGAGATTCCATGATCTTGGGCAGGTGAAGCTCCTCAAAATTCGGGATGGCGCTGGTAATACGACGGATAACCAGTGCGGTATGCTGCCGCTGGCGCAAGACGTTGACACGAAAACGGCCTTCCTTACCCATGTCAAAAGCAAGATTCAATTCCATGTTCGTATCAAACTCGCGGCGCTGACGGCTGGTCAGCACCTCGTTCAGAATAGACTGCAGGTCCTCTTCCTGCAAAAGCTGCTCGCCCATCGTATGCAGCTCATTCTCTATTCTCAGCGTCGGCTGCACGCCCACCGTAAGATACAGGTCACTGGCCTGCCTTTTGATCATTTCGTTCAGGTACGCATAAACGGCAACGCCACTCAAAATGAATATCCTCCGTCCGGTTTGTCTTCCACTGGCGGCGGCGCGGCATGACCGGAAGGTTTGAGCGGCGCGCGCGCCACAGGTTTGCCGCCCGCTGCCGGCGGTACACCCGGCTTTTTGCCGACGCCCCCGCTTTCCTCGGCATCGTCCGTACTGTCTTTCAGAGCCGCATGCGCGACTTCGGCGCTGATTGTGCCAGCAATCAGCAGGTCGTTGACCGAATCTTCCATTGTCTGCATGCCATAGCGCGACCCTGTCTGGATCATGGAATAAACCTGCGCCAGCTGGTTCTCGCGGATCAGGTTCCGCACGGCATTGGTTCCCACCATGATTTCATGCGCCGCCACGCGGCCGCCGCCCTCGCGTTGCAGCAGCGTTTGCGCAATGACCCCCTGTATAGAGCTGGATAACATGGCGCGTACCATTTCCTTTTCCGCAGCGGGAAACACGTCGATAATACGGTCGATGGTTTTGGACGCCGTATTCGAGTGCAGGGTTCCAAAAACCAGATGGCCCGTCTCTGCCGCCGTCAGGGCCAGCGCGATCGTTTCATAGTCGCGCATCTCGCCCACCAGAATAATGTCAGGATCCTCGCGCAACGCGCTTTTCAAAGCACGGGCAAAACTCTTGGTATCATTTCCGACTTCACGGTGATTCACAAGGCTCTTCTTCGATGTATGAAAAAACTCCACCGGGTCCTCGACCGTCAGGATATGACTGGGAAAGTTTTCATTGATATGATTGATCATGGACGCCAGAGTCGTCGACTTACCGCTCCCCGTTGGCCCCGTCACCAGTACCAGCCCCTTTTCCAGTTCGGCCAGACGGCGCATGACCGGCGGTAAATCAAGCTGCTCCATCGTCGGAATTTTCGTTGGAATGACGCGAAACACGGCTGCCGAGCCGATCCGGTTGGTAAAGGCATTCACACGAAAGCGGGCATTCTCCCCGAAGGAAATGGCAAAGTCGAGCTCGAGATCCCGTTCAAAAGTCGCGCGCTGTTCCTCTGACATCACCGCAAACAGCATGGAACGGATATCGTCGCTGGACAGCTGGTCGGTTTTGATCCGCTGCAACTCGCCGTCAATCCGGACGATGGGCTGGTTATTCCCGCTGAGATGCAGGTCAGAGGCCTTGTTATCCATCGTAAATTTCAAAAGCTCGGTAATTTCCATGGCACGCCACTCCCTGAATTCGCCGCTGTCACGACTTTAAAGATTAAGCTTATATGTTGAAAAAAGGGTAAACGCATTTTTTCATATTCTTATCCATTCCTGCAGAAAATCAGGCGGATAGAAAAGTAACAGGGTAACAAAAGCCGCCACCAGCGCCGGACCGAACGGAAACGCGGCTTCCTTTCTTATTTTCTTCCACAACAGCGCCAGAAAAACGCCATACAACCCGGAGAGCAACAGAAAATGGGACAAGGTCTCGAGCTCTGGCCCCAGCCACATTCCCGCCGCTGCAAAAAATTTTACGTCACCCAGCCCCATCGGCTCCCGTTTCATGACCCACATAACGCCCCAGCGCAAAGCCGCTGCCGCCGCGCCATAAACCAGCCCGCCCTGCATTGCCAGCAGGCCAGCTTCGGCCATTAAATCTGCAGGATCCCCCGACAGAAAGCCCTGTGCGCCCAGCCCGGCCAGCGCAAGCGCCGCCACTGACAAATTCAGTCCGTCAGGGATAATTTTATAACCAAAATCAATATCGGCAATGCTGACGACCACCGGCGCCAGAAAGAACAGCGCCAGCACGGGTATCGAGAACCCATAGGAGAGATAAAACCCGATACAGAGCAATAAAGTAAACAATTCGATCAGCGGATAGCGCCAGCCAATCCGCGCGCCGCAATGCCGACACCGGCCGCGTAAAAAAAGCCATGAAAAAACCGGAACAAGGTCAGGAATGCCCAGAACATGCCCACAGGAAGGGCAGGCCGAACGCAGTCGGGCGGCAATGGAAATATCCCGCGGAATTCTATAGGACAAGGCCGTCGCAAAACTTCCCAGCGCCAACCCCAGAATAACCGTCAGGACGGCAAAAAATCCTTCCGGCACAGCCCCCCCGTCCACCGCAGTCAACGCATCGTGGCGAGACGGTTCTTGATCCGGTCAATCGGCAGCGGCGCGTCCAGATTGCCATCTACCGACATCCGGACGATCTGGCGATAAATATCAGCCGCCTGCGTCGACTGCCCCATCTTGTCATAGAGAACAGCCTTGTTGAACAGCACATAGGCGCTCCCCGGTTTCAGGGCGTCCGCCATGTTAAGGTACTTCAGGGCTTCCTTATAATTTCCGTTCTCCCCCTGTGCGACCCCCAGCTGCGCGGTAATATCCGCATTATAAGGATAAATATCGCGCAGCTCCTGCAGCTTCTCCAAAGCGAGCGCCGGATCCTGTGTTTTGATCAACCCCAACATGTTGGTCAGCGCCTCCAGGTTCTTCGGATCATCCGCCAGAACCTCTTCATAAGCCGTCAGAGCATTTTCCGTCTGCCCGAGTTTTTGCAACGCGACAGCGCGCCCCATCATGACGCGCTTGTCCCGCGGATTTTGCTGATAAAGCTCATTAAAAAACTGCAGCGCCGCCTGATTGCGCCCCTGCGACAAGGACAGCCGCGCCGCCGTCAGCCGTGAATCCACATCATCGGCATTACGGTCCTTGTGCACGACAAGATATTCCTTGGGAAGATTGCGCACAATCGCCGGCTGCTCCACCATCTTATTGATGGCCGACAGGTCCTCGAAAGAAGGCGGCGCATCACTTTTCGATTCTGCAAGAAGGGGCGCATTTTGCGCCAGAGCCAGTTCCGCAGCGCTCGGCTCAGCAAGCGGCTGTTCCGCTCCCGCCGTATTTTCAGGCGTCAGATCCGGCACCGTTTCCACGATGGGTGGCAAGGGCGGCATAGCCCCTTCCGTAAGGGGCGCCACCATCATACCTGCCGGAAGTGCCGGCACGACCTCTTCAGCCGGCGGCGCACCAAGGGCATCCATCGCCTCATCCTGCGTCTGAGCAGCAACTTCGACGGCCGGCATGACCGGCGCTACTACATCGGAACCGGCAGCAACAGCCGCAGGCGCTGCAGGTTGCGACAAATCTTCCTGCGGCAAGGCAGGACCCTGCTCATTCTGCACGGCTTCCGGCTGCGGCGGAACGGCCAGCGCAAAATCATCGCTTTCTGCGGTGGAAAGAAGTTTGTCAACAGGGTCTTGCGGCTGCGCCACAACAGCCGGTGCAACGGCCGGTACAGCGACCTGCGCCGCAACGGGCGGCGCCACATCCCCAGCCATGGTGTTCAGGTAATAATATCCACCGCCAAGCCCGCCCGCAACCAGAACCAGCAGCCCCAGCAAGACGCCCTTCTTGGCGCCGCCTCCAGCCTTGACGGCGCTCAGCGGCGCGGCGCGCACCGGAGCGGAAAGACCGCCCTCGCCCTCAACAGACATGTCATCCGCGCCAAAATCCGTCGTGACATCCGTTTCATCCGCGCTGGTTTTCATTTTTCCGTCTTTCCTGCCAAAAATGCTCATGATTCATAAACCCTTGTTGACCCTTCAATGACTTTTAGAAAGGCGCGTTCGAGATAATCCTGTCCCGCCTGCGCTTTCAGCGCCGCAGGCGTTCCGACAAAACAAAGCGCCCCGTCATGAATGACCGCGACGCGATCACAAATTTCATCCATATCAGCCAGTATGTGCGAACTCAAAAAGACCGTCATGCCGCGCTTTTTACAGGCGACAATCTCGTCCTTGACCAAAACGCGCGCCCGCGGATCAAGTCCACTCATCGGCTCGTCAAGAATAAGCAGGGGACATTCCGTCAGCCAAGTTCCCATCAATCCCGTTTTCTGGCGCATCCCCTTCGAATACGTATTGACGCGCCTTGCCAGAGCGGGGCGGGAAAGCGCAACACGGTCAGCCGCCTGCAAAACGCCCTCCCTGTCATAGGTACGGCCATAAAGATCAAGGGAAAAGCGCACAAACTCGAGACCGCTGAGAAACGATGGCGGCTCGAACTTTTCCGGCAGATAGGCAATTTTTTTCTTGCTCTCCGCTTCCAGCGTTGTCTTGCCGAAAATACTGATCTCGCCAGCACGCGCTTCCATCAACCCCAGCATGATCTTGATCAGCGTTGTTTTTCCTGCGCCGTTCAGGCCAATCAGTCCAAATGTTTCCCCGGCACCAACCTCGAATGAAATATTCTCGATAACCGGCCCCTGACCGTAATCAGCCGAAACCCCCTGCACGCCGATCGCGGCGGCGGTCTGCATTCCAGTAGCTGCTGTCGTTACACCTGTCATCCCGGTAATAATACCCCCGTCACAATATCATAAGTCTGATGCGGCCGCAGCGTAATGGAAATAATTCCGTTAAGCCCGATATCGAACCACTTCATCCGAACGATATCCTCCTTCACCCCGATCTCGATAATTTCCGGCAGCAACTGACCCGGCGTGATCTTATGCCCGTTGATCCAGACAATCCAGTCATCGTCAGACTTGTACACCACGCCCGCAAGAGCGATAACCCGTTTCTTCGGGATATTGATCTGGTTCTGCGCACTCAGCATTGATGTGCCGGTTACTTTTCCCTTGACCGCTTTTTCTATTGTCGCCAGCTCCCCCGGATTAAACAAAAAGGTATCCAGAAAGGCGCCGGCCACCGCGGGCACAGGAACCGCACCTTCTGCCGGCGGCGCGGCGGACGGGTCTTGCGCAAACGACAAGGCCGGCACCAGAACCAGTAGCCCCGCCAAAATAACAACAACCCGTTTCATCGCGCCCCTCCCGCAGAAGCCCCTGCATTTCCATCTTCCAGCGGCACAAGCGTAAACCAGTCAAAAGCCATGTCGCCATCAATGAAGCCGACGTTTTCACCCTTGGCAACCCGTGCGAGAAGCGGGGGATCCACCGCCGGGGTCTGGGCAACCCTGAAATTATTCAAGCGGACCTGAATGGGAAACTTCGTCTGCATCTGATAGATAAAATTGTAAAAATTCATGTCTACCAGCGATTTGACCTGGCGCAGGGTAATCCGCCGCATCACAAGGCGCTGTCCGGCAGTTTTGGCATCCGCATTCTCGATCTCACTGAGATCGCTGATCTCGAAAGCAAAACCCTGCACTCCGGCGCTATTGCGCAATTCATCCAGCTTCCGCTCGATCATGAAATTGTCCTGCGGCAAAAAGAACCCGCGGCCATCCAGCGCATCATAGCGCGGCTTGTTTTCCTGATAGAGCTTTAGCTCTTGTTTTATATTGCTGATATTGCCATGCAACGCCGAGATCTGCCCCTTGACCCGCGCCAGCTCTGCTTCTGAGTCCGTCTGCAGCGGCTCCAGAAAAAGAAAAAACACGGCCGCCAGCGCCGCATTGGTCGCCAGCAGGATAAAAAGATAAAGCGCCCGCTTTATTCCGATAAGCTTCATGGCAACGGCGCCCCTTCCAGTTCGAACGTCGCAAGATCGGCTACGGCGCCGGAGGACTGTTGCCCGTCACCAATCCCGCCGCCAAATTTTCCTGTCCGTGACACCTTGCCGAACTGGCTGGCGATTCTGACATCATACTCCGGATAGGATTTCTTCAGGGCCGCCAGCAGGTCTTCTGCCCGCTTCACTTTTTGTTCAAGCTGAAACCCTTCCGGCAACCCGAAAGAAAACTTGATCAGGACCGTTCCCGTTTCACTCTTGGCGACAGGCGTGGCCCAGCCCGTATTTGCCGCTGGCGTCAAGATCGGCGCCTTATGCTCTATAGAAAGCTCCTTGAGAATAATATCCGCCCCCAGCGCCCGTTTTAGCGCGTAGAGGTTGCTTGAGGCGTTAATCGCATTCTTTTCAAGCAGGTCCTTGACAGCCAGCGAAGCTTTAATGACCGCCGGCTTGACCGGCAGCTTTTCGAAAACTTTCGCTTCCTGCTCGTACTCGCGGTCCAGCATGATTTTTTGATTGTTGTTAAAAGAAATATCCTCCTGCAGCGAAAGATATTGCGTATAGGAATGTGCCGAGAACCCCAGTACCGTCAGCATGCCCAGCACGCAAAGGCCCATTCCGACACGGGCCGCAAGACGCGGCGCCATGACCCGGTGGATACTCGGCACCCGCACCGGCAAGGACAGCGAAGCCCTGCGGCTTGCCCAGGCCGCATGCAGGATATCCACGAAATTTGACCGCTCCAGCCCGAAACCCTTGACGCCGATATACCGGAGAGCCTCCCCCGCATTCAGGCACTTGAAGTTTGTGGCCGGAATATCCTGCTGCTCAAAGAACTGCTTCTCGACATCGCCGCAGATAACGATTACATCCAGACCGTCATTCTGGTTAAAACCGTAACGCGAAACATAGGTCAGCGTTGCCTTGAATTCCCGCGCCACTTCATCGACCCAACCCGCGCCTGAGGCGCCGCCTTCCGAAGTCGGCGTCAGACGTGTCAGCGCCAGATTGCCGTCCTTGATAACTATCTGGCGCAATCCCCCGGTTTCATGTTGCCCGACGAGGACGACCCAGCGCGACCGCTTGCCCTTCCCGTCAAACGCCTTTTCTGCCAGCACCTTCACCAGACCGACAGATTCAACAGGCAAAAGACCAAAACCGGAAACAGGAACACCGGATTCATATAAGGCCTGACCGACACGGTCTACCTGCGCCGTTTCCGGCAACGCCACAAAAAAATACGACGGCGTCCCCCCCGCCGCACGACGCACGCCTTTGACTTTCGGCGGCTTGATTTCCATGGACGCCCGGATCGGGTAACTCGGGAAAGTCAGCTCCAGCTTGCGCCGGACGAACCGCGGGCGGTCAATCGGCGACAGTTTGGGAATATCCTCGGCCTTGCGGTAAGCCTGATCCGCGCCATCGAACAAAACCGTGACCGATCTTGAAGCGCTGCGTTTTTCCAACGCCTCAGTCAATTGCCGGTCAAACTCGGGGACATCCCAGGACAACGAGACATCCCGCTGCATGCCGCTGCCGACCGGCGTATAAAGAGCTATCCCCTCGCCCCCGATCACGATAACGCGACGATTTCCCCCTATTCCGCCCATCGGTCAGATCCCCATCTTTCCAAAACTGTTATAGACAGGGCCAAAGACCCCTGCCGCGATCCAGAGAATGATCCCCCCCAGAATAACCGTCAACATCGGCTCGATCATCTGGATCATCGCATCCACCGCATCGTTAACGTCCTTATCGTAAAACTCCGCCACCTGCTCCAGCACTCCGGTCAGGTTACCCGACTCTTCCCCGATCTTGACCATGCGTACGACAAGAGACGGAAACTCCCCGGAGGCGTTAATCGCAACCGAGAGCGGGCTGCCCTCCTGCACCCGCTGCCGCACGGCCTGCAACGCTTCTGTTATAACCAGATTGCCGGAAGTCTGGTTTGCCGCATCCAGACACTTCAGAATTTCCAGACCGCTTGTGAACAGCACGGCCAGCGTCGCGCAAAAGCGTGACAGGGAAATCTTGCGGATCAGCATCCCCATCATCGGCATGCGCAGCGCCAGATAATCGGTATGATACCGGAAAGATTCAGAAATATTGCGTCCGACACGAAAAGCTATGAACGCGACGATAATGCCGATTATGATATAGTGAAAGTAATTGCCGAAAAATTTCGACGTCGCGATCAGCGCCAGCGTCACACCGGGCAGTTCCTGTCCGATATTCTCCAGAAACCCGACGACCTCCGGCACAACATAACCCATCATCATCCAGACCACGCCGATCACCACAGCCAGAAGAATTTTTGGATAGCGCGTTGCCTTTTTGACCTTGGTATTCATGGCATCGGTCCACTTCAAGTGCTTGATCACCTGCTGGAACGATTCAATAAGATTTCCCGTTTCTTCCCCCGCCGCCACCAGAGAAATAAAGATCGGCTCGAAAATGGCGGGATGCTTGGAAAAGCCGGTGGAAAGCGAGCTTCCTGCCGACACTTCCGCATAAATATCCGACATGATATCACGCAAACGGCTCGATTCAGAAGTATCCCGAATATCGGAAAGCGCATCCAGCAAAGGCACGCCGGCCTTCTGCAGCTGCTCGAGATGGATAAACATCTGGACCAGATCGCGGGTTTTGACCTTCGCTGCCGTCAGTGCCGCAAGCTTTCCCGCTTTTTCATTCATTTCCTTGCAGTCGAGCAAGGACATGCCCGTTTCCTGCAACCGGTTGAAAAGATCGGATTCATTCGCCGCCGTCACAACGCCGCGAATAGGCCGCCCTTTTTCATTTATAGCTCTGTATCTGTATTTCGGCACGGACTGAAATACCCCCTAAAACCCATACGTCTTATAGTGTTACATTAATCAGGGGAAAAAACCAAGGCATTGCGCAAAAAGAACCGCGCGATAATTACATTCTGTCCGCGAAATTGAGGACCTTGGTAACGGCATCAAGACTGGTGACGCCCTCATATATTTTCAGAATGCCGTCATCCACCATACTCTTGAATCCTTTTTTGCGGGCCGCAGCCTTCAATGCCGTTTTATTCGCGCCCGCAGCGATAATATCGTCCAGTTCTTCATCCATATACAATATCTCGATGCAGCCCACGCGTCCTTTGTAGCCGGAATTGCCGCATTCCGGACACCCCACGCCATGGTAAATAACTGGCGGATCATCCGGATTTGCACCGAGCAGTTTACATTCTTCTGCCGTCGCTGGAGCCGCCTGCTTGCACTTCTGACAAAGCGTTCTGACAAGACGCTGCGCGAAGGTGGCAATAACCGCTCCTGCCAGCATCCCCGGTTGCAGTCCCAGATCCAGCAAGCGCGGAAAAGCGCCAAAACAGTCGTTCGTATGCAAGGAGGTATAGACCTGATGCCCCGTCATCGCCGCTTTCAGCGCCTGCTCCGCCGTCACCTGATCGCGCACCTCGCCGATGAAGATGATGTCCGGATCCTGACGCAGCAAGGCCTTGATCCCGTCGCCGAAAGAAAGCCCCGCCCCGTCGCGCACATGCGTCTGCCGGATCATCCCCAGAGAATATTCCACCGGATCTTCCAGCGTCTGGATATTCACGTCCGGCGTGTTGATCGCGTTCAGCATGGAATAGAGCGTGGTCGTTTTCCCCGACCCTGTCGGACCTGTAACGATAACAATGCCTTCCGGACGGGCCTGCGTTTTCTTGATCAAATGCATGTTATGCGCACTGAACCCCAGACTTTCAAGCGGCTTGATCGACGTGCTTTTGTCCAGAACGCGGAGAACGATGTTCTCGCCATGAATGGTCGGCAGTGCCGAAACGCGGAAATCTGCTTCACGCCCGCCGACATTCAGGCCAAAACGCCCGTCTTGCGGTGAAAGCTTGTCGGCAATATTCATTTCCGACAAAATTTTCAGGCGCTGGCAAATTCCGTTCCAGTATTCCCTATGCAAGGTATGTACCGTGATCAAATCGCCATCAAGACGATACCGCAGACGGATAAAATTTTCTTCCGGCTCAAAGTGAAGATCCGAAGCGCCCATCTTGACCGCTTCGAAGACCAGCGCATTCACAAGACGGACAATCGGATGGCTGTAGGCCTCGTCATCGGACAATGTATCAAGATTCTTTTTCGCGGAAGCCTTGTCTCCGGCCAGCTCCTTCAGGATAGCGTCAATAGAAGTAGAAACCCCGTAAGCCTTGTGAATGACGTCAGCGATAATTGCGGGCGGGCAGACCTGAGGCCGGACCGCGCAGCCCTTGGGCAAGACCTGTTTCAGCTTGTCCAGCGCCATAACATCATAGGGGTCGGCCATCGCAATGATGGCTTCGTTCTTCTGCCTGTCCAGCGCCACCGGCAGCATCTGGTACTTAAGCGCATCTTTTTTGACAATAACGGCGATGGCCTCCGGATCCAGCATCGTCTTCTTATGATCGAACTGCTCCAGACCCGTGGACTCAGCCAGAAAATCCGTCAGGAGTTCATCCGATATAAAGCCGAGATCGACAAGAATCTCGCCAATCATTTTCCCGCTTTTGTTTTTTTCGTGCAGGGCGACGTCCAGCTGATCCCTGGTGATGACACCCTTTTCAACCAGCCGATCCCCGATCCGTTGCTTGCTCTTGCTTGCGACATCGGAGGGCGGCATGATGATTTTTTCGGGCGCAGCCGTCTCGGCAGAATCAACCGGCTCTGCCGCTGCTGTCATATCCTGCGGGCGCGTCTCGTTCTCTCCTGCCATTTTTAAAAATCCCATAACCCCTTCATAAACCTCCACCTTTAAACTGACATAGAAAGGTTAAGAAATTGGTAATGTCTGTCTTATGGCATTAACGGACGTTAATACATCCAATTGACAATAGGCAAATACACTGCTTAAACAGATAGATACAAGAATAAACCTGTTTCGCAGATATTTGAACGGTCGATACATTATGCCGCTTCAGTTTCCCCTGCGAATCTGTTTTGATCTAACAACAGGATATATTGTGATGTCCAAATGGTCTGCCAAGCTGAGAAAAATAATCCTGCCCCTCAGCCTTGCCTTCAACAGCGCCGCGCTGGCACCCTCCCTTGAAGCCACGCCTCTCCCCAAAAATCCAGTCGCCCTGTCAACCGAAACCCTGTGGAAAACGGAATATCTCGACGCCGTCATCAGCCTGCGCGAATGCGCGGAAAATAATGTTTGCGGCTATATCTATTGGGTCAATCCGAACGACACTAAAATTTATGATTATTTTGGCGATCCGCGGCAAAAATTTAATCTGCCCACGTCTTTCTCCCTTGAAAACAATCAACCCCCTTCAACGACAGACATCCTTTCGGTCTGCGGCCATTCCCCCAAAACGGATTTTCGTCAGGTCGCGGATAAAAAATGGCAAGGCACCATGGAGCTGCGCGGCATGAACATGACCGTTAAAATGAACGTCACCCAGATCAGCGACGACGAACTGAAGGTTGTCAGTAAATTCGGCCTGTTCTCGAAAACAGAGACATGGAGACAAGTCTCTCCCGACGACCTGCGCTACCCGAAATGCGCCTTTCCTGCGCCCCGCAAGTAATCAGGACGCAATATCTTTCTGCACGGACGAGAAAGAAACGGGCGGAAAAACAGCAGCGCTGTCATTATCATTGCCGTGAGCAAAAATGCCGCGCGGCAGAGCTCTTCCCGAAACGAGAACGGAGACCCGTGATGCAGGAGGCATCAAGCCCATCTCTGCCTTGGCTGCATCAAGATCCTGACGCCATTTTGAATGTACAACTTTCCCCGCTTCGAAAATAATCATTTCGAATTCCCTCTCTGTATTTTGGCTATTCTTTTTTCCCGCCCCCAAACGGCAGTGTGGTGCACACATTTGCAAAAACGATTCGCGCTGTCCAGCGAAAAGAAAGCTATTTTTGCAAAAAAAAAGAAGGGCGCGGAAATTTCCACGCCCTTCTCCGATATTACATGAACGCCCGTTTAGAAAACGTCGCCGCCCAAACCGCCGCCGCCGGGGCCTTTTGGAACGTTCGGCTTGAAATCGGGGCCCTTCGGCGCGGAGAAGCTGCCTTTGACCAACTGGATGTCATTTCCATCGACTTCCAGCCGATAATCGGAAGAAGCCACTTCGGCAACCTTATTAAAGACTTCAACAACACGCGCATCCAGCTTGGCATCGTTGCCCCACATCAGCTTGATGCTGGTGTGGATCTGGTCTTCCTGTCCCGGCGGGAACATCAGGCGCTGCAGCGGATTTTGCGCCGCCTGTTCAATAATCTGTCCCATCCCGGAAATCATCAGGGCGAGATAAGCGCTTTTGACATTCGCATCGGCATTCCCCAATGTCGTCGCACGCTCAGTCGGATAGGCATCAATATGCACCAGATTGGCGACCAGACCGGCAACGCCGGTGCCAAATTTTTCCTCGACCTTGCGGTAGTCAATCGGAGAACGGATCGCGTCGATCAGCAGCAAGGCAGAAATAACTTCCGGCACAACGCTTTCCGCGTTGTGGGTGATTTCCTGCGCCGGGCGCACCCGCCGCATTTCAAAAATACGGGACAGCTCTTCACGCACCAGCTGCGGCCCCATTTTCAGCTGCTGTTCATGCATGTCCTCGAGCGCTTTTTTCTGCTGACGATAATCGTCATCACTCATATTGGTGGACTGCTTCTCCATATCAAGATTGGCCAGATGCTGCAGGCGAATGCCTTCCATCTGCTGCGCAAAGTCATTCAGCGCCTCTTTTTCATTCGCCATTATGTTGGCATAACTGAAATCGAAAGCGTCTTCGATCAGGTCATGGCGGGGAAGCCCCGATTTTTCGAAATTCATTTTCTGTCTCCTCGTTGAAAGTGGCGGGAACACCCCGATGTCGCAGCCGCTTTGCAACGGCTTGCCTTGTTTTTAAAGTCCTCTGTGACGTTACATTACGGAATAGCATGCAACTGCCGGAAAGGCAACGGCTCATGACACAGAAAAGCCTTTTCAGGCCTCTCCTTTGTCCTTATCCTTTTTACGGAAACTATCGAGCGAGATCACCTCGCCTTTTTTGCGCTGCTTGTCTTCTTTATCGACGTCCAGCTCCTCGGCTTCGAAATGCAGATCATCGTCGTCTTCGGACAAAGGCTGGAACTGCAGGGCAAAATTAACCGAAGGATCGGCAAAGATCGTCACCGCCGCCAGCGGAATCGTCAGCCGCTCCGGCACATTGTTAAAGCTGAGCATGACGGTAAATCTGGTGTCATCGACTTCCAGATCATAAAACTGGTGCTGTAAAACAATCGTCATTTCGCCGGGATATCTGTCTTTCAGATATTGCGGAATCTTGACACCCGGAAAATCGGTAAAGAAAGTAATATAAAAATGATGATCATCAAGAAGACCGTCCTTGATCACCTCTTCCAGCGCCTGACGCACCACGCCCCGCAAGGCCTTTTCTACCATCCTGTCATAACGAAAGGCGTCTTCTTTATTACGCGACATATCTTTTCCTGCTCCTGCTCGTCTGACACAGTGTAAAGAGACAAGCCGCCGCTGTCATGGATTTTCTTCATTTATACATAAGGTAAAGACGGGGTAAAAAAATGGGGCGGTTCTGTTGCTAGGCCGCCCCGCGCCCCACCCTGTCCATTACTGGTCAAGGAATTTATGCTAACCTGTCAGGCTACGTTAAGCAGCGAGACGAAGTTCTGCCCTTGCGGGCGTGTTGTCATTAGCATTTGTAAAAGTAGCCCGATAACGGCGGTACAATGCCGAGCGAAAGCAACCACCTTTACTACGCACGTCGATCCTGTTTCGCCCCCCTACCGGATGCTGCCAAAATCCTGTTCCTTGGCAGCAAAACCTTTTTTATGGTGGAGGCGCCGGGTACCGCCCCCGGGTCCGTATCGCCTATTCCGCAGCACGTTTATCGCCATAGTCAGTTGCCTGACACCTTTAATATAGCATGTGACGCTGCATAAATCCAGTCATGCGCCAGACCGAGACCAAACAATACTTAAACGGCGCCTTTAAAATATAATAACAATTTGAAATATAATGATATTTTTACCAATTTGACTTTGATCAAGCGATGCCTGCTGATACAACTAACCCTGTGAACTGCCTACAGGAGAGGAACAAATGTCAAAAACAGCTACCGTCACCAACCGCCGGAACAGTTTTCTGCCGCAAAGCCTTGATAGCAAAATGCTGGACAACGTTCCGGTCAACATCATGACCTGCGACCCGAAAACCTGCGACAAATGATGGATCTGATGCCCATCAACATCATGATGTGCGATCCGGTTGAATTCAAAATCAACTACCTGAACCAGACCAGCCTGAAAACGCTGAAAACCATCGAGCATCTGCTGCCGATCAAGGCTGATCAGGTTCTCGGCGCCTGTATTGACGTTTTTCACAAGGTTCCCGCGCACCAGCGCAAGATCCTCGGCGACCCGAAAAACCTGCCCTACCAGTCCGTCATCAGCCTTGGCGGGGAAAAACTGGACCTGAATACATCAGCTATTGTCGACAGCCGCGGCTTCTACGTCGGCGCCATGGTCAGCTGGAACGTCGTAACCGCCCAGCACGCTCTGGCCGCGAAGGTGCAGGAAGTCTCCAAATCCGTTGCCGCGACTTCGACCGAACTGCAATCCGCGGCACAATCAATGTCGGCCACAGCGGAGGAAACCTCGCGCCAGTCAACGGCCGTTGCTGCCGCTTCGGAAGAAGCCTCGACCAACGTGCAAACGGTCGCTGCCGCTGCTGAAGAACTGTCAAACACCATTTCAACCGTCAGCCAGCAGGTGAAACACTCTGCCGACATCGCCAGAAAAGCCGTCACCGATGCCGGGATCGCCAACAAAGCCGTACAGGGCCTGAGCACCGCTGCCAGCAAAATCGGCGCGGTGGTTGAACTGATCACCGAGAACGCAGAGCAAACCAATCTGCTCGCCCTCAACGCCACAATTGAAGCGGCGAGGGCGGGTGACGCTGGCAAAGGCTTTGCCGTCGTGGCAAGCGAGGTCAAGAGCCTGGCTTCGCAAACCGCCAAGGCTACCGAAGAAATCGCCAAGCAAATCGCAGGGATCCAGTCCGAAACCGCCAATGCTGTAGAATCAATCCGCAGCATTTCCGACACCATCACGACGATGGATGAAATTTCCGGCAGCGTGCTGCATGCGATTGCCGAACAGGCGCAGGCCACAACCGAAATCGCCAAGAACGTCCAGCAAGCCGCCGCCGGGACAGCGGAAGTATCGCACAATATCACTGGCGTCCAGCAAGCCGCAAACGAAACCGGCTCTGTCGCCCAGCAAACGCTGGATGCGGCCCGCGGATTGAGCAAACTGGCCACCACGCTGGAAGAGGAAATCGGAAACTTCCTGAAAAAATGACCTTCTTCTTTTTTCAGAAAAGGGCGCGGCGGAAATTCTGTCGCGCCTTTTTCCAGTTTTCATGTTAATGTCATCTTTCTTCCGGAGGGGACATGAAACAATATCTCGATCTGATGCAGCATGTGCTGGACAACGGCACGCTCAAAAAAAACCGTACCGGCGTCGATACGGTTTCAACCTTTGGCTATCAGACACGGTATAACCTTGCGGACGGCTTTCCGCTGGTCACCACAAAAAAAATCCATACCAAATCCATTATTCACGAGTTGCTCTGGTTCCTCAAGGGAGACACCAACATCCAGTATCTCAAGGAGAACGGCGTGCGGATCTGGGATGAATGGGCCGATGCGGAGGGCAACCTCGGCCCCGTTTATGGCCGCCAATGGCGCTCATGGTCCTGCCCTGATGGCGGAACGATCGACCAGATCACCAGCCTCGTTCATGACATCAAAACCAATCCCGACAGCCGGCGCCTGATTGTCTCGGCCTGGAATCCCGCAGATCTTCCGAAAATGGCACTCGCCCCCTGTCATTGCCTGTTCCAGTTCTACGTCGCGGACGGAAAACTGTCTTGCCAGCTTTACCAGCGCAGCGCCGACGTCTTTCTCGGCGTGCCGTTCAACATCGCCTCCTATGCCCTGCTCACGCTGATGCTGGCGCAAATAGCCGGACTGCAACCCGGAGATTTTGTGCATAGCTTTGGTGATCTGCACATCTATACCAATCACATGGAACAGGTAAAAACCCAGCTTGCGCGCGCACCGCACCCGCTGCCGCGCATGGTGCTGAATCCTGCCGTGAAAAATATTTTCGACTTCCGCTATGAAGACTTCGCGCTTCAGGATTATCAGTCCCATCCCGCCATCAAGGGCGACGTCGCGGTATGAATGCCGCATCTCCGACAATCTGCCTGATTGCCGCCATCGCCGATAACGGCGTCATTGGACGGGAAGACAAGCTGCCGTGGAGAATTCCGTCCGAGCTGCGCTCCTTTAAAAACATCACTCTCGGCAAACCGGTTATTTTCGGACGCAAGACCTTTGAATCTTTCGGCGGCAAGCCCTTGCCCGGGCGCCCCAATATCGTCGTAACTCGCGACCCGCAATGGGCCTGTGCAGACACCCATGTTACGCGCTCCCTCGCGGAAGCCCTGAAAATTGCCGGACAACGCGCCCTTGAAAGCACAGCAACGGAGATTTTCGTCTGCGGCGGCGGCGAGATTTACCGTCAGGCTCTGCCTCTGGCACAGCGCTTTTACCTGACCCGCATCCACCTCAAACCCGCGGGAGACATGCTGTTCCCAGACTTTAATCCCGATGAATGGATTGAAATCAAAAGGGAATTTCATCCCGCTGCCCCAGGAGAAGAGGCGGATTACACGTTGACTGTGCTGGAAAGAAAGTTACCGTAACTTTTCCTTTCCAAGACCTTTCCGTTTTTGTATTATGTCATCGAAAACCACAGAAAGGACAACCCGATAATGGCGCAGAAACCAAAGCAGCCCTTTGACCGTTCCTTCAAGCAGTTCTTTTTCGACGCGGCCGAAGATCCCCGGCCCCGCTCTTTTCCGGATAAAGGCACGCTCTTTCCAGAGGCGACCGGTGACATCCTCGATCAGGACTCCGAATTCGATATCCTCCCCGATGACGCCGCACAGGCAGAACATGAGCGCCTGACCGAAATCGCCCGCAATCTGCTGCCTCAACACGACGAAATCATGGACGCCCTCTTTTATGTGACCCATCTTGATATTCTGGGTCTGATGACCGCCGCAACCGTCGAGGATGAATTCCGCGGCAGGCTTGATGATGCTGCCGTTGACAGGCTGACAGCGGCTGCACTGATTGTCGGCGGCGAAAATGCCGAAACCATTAAGGATTTTTTCTCGACCGAAACTGCATCCCTGATTGAAGAATTCCTTGATGCGCTTGCCGCTCCCGATGCGAAAAGGCGGCAGAATAAAATTTCCGGTTTTTCCGTTGATGCCAAGCGCCTGTACCTTGCCAGCATCGCAGCCGATCTTGAAATCACGCGCCGCAATCTGGCAGAAGGCAACGAGACGCCGCCCAGCAAATCACAAATGGATGCCATGGCTGCCCTCATCGCGCAAAGCGCGGCAATGAGAGATGTTGATACCGGCATACTGCACAGAATAGTTTTCACCTATAACAAACTGGCGGAAAATTTGGGCTTGTCGCAAACCCTGCAGCAAAAGGCGGATGGCACAGTCTTCGTCAGCAAGAACCCGCATAGAAAACAGCCTCCGCCGCAGCCCTGAGCATCACTTCAGTTTGAAGCGATTTTTATGCGCCGCGGCTTTGGCGCGCAAATCCCGCTGATCCTGTATGCTGCGCAGCACGTTCACCGTCTCGGTGTATTGTTCCGCATATATCTTCTGCACATCCACCGGCAGGATATTCCAGACACGCTCGTATTCCTCGGCACGGAAATGCCAGTTCTTGCTGTCCATGATTTTTTTAACCAAAGCGCGGTCACGCAACACATGGTCAATCACGCGATAGTCGTCCCGATCCGCCATCAATAAATCATTTGCCTGCAAGGGTGTTTCCGCTGTCAGCAGCGCTTCTATCGCAGGCGCGCCCTCCCCGCACATCAAAGCCAGCGCCAGACCGCTATGCCTTGTTTTGACGCTGGAAAAACGCAGAAATTCCGGGGTCAGACCCATAACCGACCGCTTGTCTTTCCCGCCCGCCAGAAAATCCGCTTCGTCGTTCGAGAGGCCAATGACGCCAAGAGAGAAAACATCCCTGACCGTCAGGCTCGAGAGACTGCCGTCCTTCCAGATCATGCTGTCCGCCTTGAGCATGGCCATCATGCGGGGATCGGCGCCATGTTTCAGCGCCAGATGGGCAAATTTGACATGCCCCAGCTCGGCCGCCTCGAACAGCAACGGCTTGGGATCGGCCCCCTTCTCCAGCAACTTTTCCACGACAGAAAAATAGTCATACGCCGCCACGCGCTGGTTTTCCCCGACCAGTCCCGAAACCGTCTGTAACGCGAGATTGAGCAACGGAACGCGCTGCGGCACCGTTTTGTCAAAAGACCCCTCCCGTACAAGAACATCAATGACCGGCGCCGCCAGATCCACCACAGCCCGCTTCATCGTATAGTTTATCAGTTGCCCCATATCATCGCCGCGCCCTGTGGCAAAGCCTAAAAGCACCCGCAGCATGTCCAGATAATAGCCCTGATCCTGCGGGTTCCAGACGTTTTCGCGCGCATTCATCGCCTGACATATCACCTTGAGCGCCGGACGCAGATCCAGCTCCCTGTCTTCTCCCAGCAGGGAAAAAACCAGCTCTTTTTTTTCTTTCGACAGGACAATTGCCAGCGCCTGCCCCTTATCGGCCACCGCAATCAGGGCACTGATAATTTCCGCCGTGGCTTCCAGATTATTGCGCAGGATAATTCCGTCAGCCGCCAGCGGATCGGCGCCAGCCGCCAGCAGCTTCTGCACAATCGGCAAAGATCCCGCGCTCACCGCGCCATAAAGCGCCGTTGTCAGCGTACCGCTGTCATAGGCATGGCGTTGCAAAAAAACGTCCACCACGGCCTCATGCCCGTGCCAGGCCGCCATATAAAGCGGGATATTCTGCTTTTTCATGTCATTATGCAGGGAAAGCGTGAAAAAGCGGCTGATATCGCGTTGATCCATGATTGTCGCCGTTGGCGGCGAGGAGAGCAGCTCGATCTTGTGCCACCAGCATTCGGCGCCTTCCGCCAGCAGACGCTCGACCGTTACGGCATCGCCCGCCTCTGCCTGCGCCAAAAGCGCGCGGCCCAGCTCCATATCCCGCTGCGACGGATCAATCATGGCTTCAGCCTCCATTTGTCACGCCGCGCGGCAGACAGCGCGTGCAGGCGGCGGCTTTCCGCCGCGGCATCCAGCTGCCCCAGATCAACAGCTCCAGTTGCCTTATAAGCTTCAAGGGCTTCATATAACTTTTTTACTTCGTCGCTGCGGCCGCGCCAATGGGCAAGATCAAAGAGGGCCGGCAAATCCCCTTGCGCCGCTGCCACGGCCAACGCGGGCGCGCCGCCATTTGCAGGCGCGATAAGATCGTCCGCTGTCACCGGTTTTCCGTTCGCCTGCGCAAGGGTCAATAATTCAGGAAGCTTTCCTGCCCGTGCCGCCAGCGTCAGCGACACCGCGCCCTGCTGCTCTTCTTCCTCATAACAGGCCAACGCTTTCTTTCTGTCCCCGGCCAGAAACATGCGGTAAAGCTGCACGGCCTCTGCCTTGACTTCGGCGCGGCGGCCATACTGCGATGCCACGATTGCAGGATGATAAAGATCAGCATCATGGCCATGAAGATATTCCATCATCTTCAGGTTGCAAGCATAATGAGCCAGAAAAAAACTGCTTCCCCCGCAAAGAATATCCGCTTGCGCCTGGCGGAAAGTTTCCATCATCGCCACGGTGCCCAGCTGGTCGTTCCGCGCCGCCAGAGACTTTATCGCCTGTTCCGGATCGGCCAGATTCTCCTTCAACAGAAAATTAATGACGGGCGTTGTTTTCGAGGTGGGGAAAAGCGCCAGCCCGCGCAACAGGCGCGCGCCTTCTTCGGCCTCTATTTTATAGCCACGGCACAGCATCTCTTCCACAATGCCCAGCTCTCCCGCCTTGGCAGCCAGCGTAAATACGCTTGCGGCAAAATGCAGCGAGGGCCGCTCCGCAGGATCTTTCGCCAGCAAAGCCCGTATCTTTTCCCAGTCGTTATTTCCGGCATGTCTGGCCGCCTCCTGCCAGAAGCGCCATTGATCACCGATACTGTCATTTTGTGCGGAATCAGACATCCTGCGTCTTCCTTGCTTGTAGGAGCACTATAGAAAACAGTTACAAATATGTCAAATATTATACAACGACTATTTCAAATATAAGTTATTGATTTATCTGTATTTAATATATTGCCGTCGCTTCAAGCGGAGAACTACTTCAAAAAGATCTTCTCGTAGAGCCCCTGCAAGGACAGCAACAAAACCATCACGGCACCGATCGTCAGAAAGGTCAGGCCAAACGACATCCCCGCTCCGGCAACGTAAAGTCCCCCGGTGAGAAGACAGGCCGCCAGCAGCATGAGCACAAGTCCGGTAAAAAGAATATTATCCCGATCCTTCCACGCAAACACCGCCCACGGCGTTACCGTCACGCCAGCCGCCCATAAGGTCATGCCCCAAAGCAAAGGCGTTGCCGCAAAATCCCCGACCAGTGCAAAAATTGCCGCCGCATGAAGGGAGAAAAGCAAAACAATCCAGCCCATACTGAGAAGGCCGCAGACCTTCGCCAGAGTTTTGTTCGATTGCGCGAAGGCCGTCATGATCCCCGCAAACATCGCTGCCGGAATCAGCAAAAGCGGAAACAGAAAAAAAGACAACCCGAAGAAAAGGATCCCCGGCCAGAGAGGCACCCAAACGCCGTAAGCCAGAAACCAGCCGCCGCCGGCAGCCATCATCACGCCCCCGAGAACAATCAACGGCAGCAGGGAAGCTTTCACAAGACCGGATATCTGCATAGCGCCCTAGCTCCGTGCTCAGAACGGAATTTCGTCATCCATATCGCTTTTGCCGGACGCGGCGAAAGACCCGCCCGAAGAAGACCCCGCCGACATCGACTGCGGCTCGCTATAATCATTGGCGATATCCCCGCTGCTGCCGCGCGCGCCGTCAAGCATCGTCAGCTCGCCGCGATAGGGGCGCAGCACGACTTCCGTTGTATAGACCTCGCGTCCGTCTTTTTCGTACTTACGCGTTTCAAGCTGGCCTTCAAGATAAACCTTGGCGCCCTTTTTCAGGTAACGCTCTGCCACGCCGACCAGCGCTTCGTTGAAAATAACGACACGGTGCCATTCGGTACGCTCTTTTTTCTCGCCTGTCGCTTTGTCTTTCCAGCTTTCAGAGGTCGCAATGGAAAGATTGGCAACACGCCCGCCGTTCTGGAAGGTTCTGACCTCGGGATCTTTACCCAGATTGCCGACGAGGATGACTTTGTTAACGCTGCCTGCCACGATGAATTCCTTTCCGTGCCTGAAATTTCTTCTGTATTTTGCGCCTGAAAGCTCTGGCAGAATCCCGTCCCCTGAATTATCATGAACAGGATCTATGAAGTAACGCCGGAGTCTTGAAGGCGCCTTATGTTTAACATGAGGGTCTCCGCAAGGCAAGGCTGTTCCGGCAGGAAGGAAAGGGAATCTCATGCGGGCCTGGCAAAGAATGTTGAGCGGCAGACGACTAGACCTCATCAACCCTTCGGCTATGGACATCGAAATCGAGGATATCGCGCACGGACTTTCCAGAGTCGCAAGATGGAACGGTCAGACCTGCGGCGATCATTCCTTCTCCGTAGCGCAGCACTCCGTTCTGGTCGAGGATATTTCAAGCGTCCTGCAACCCGAGGTCTCTTACCAATGGCGACTGGCGGCTCTGCTGCATGACGCTTCGGAATACGTGGTGGGCGATATGATTTCACCGTTTAAAAATGCGCTCGGGCTGGATTACCGCGTGTTCGAGGACAGACTGATGCAAGCCATCCATATCCGCTTTGGCCTGCCGCCAGTCATCACGCCGCAACTCAAGAAATTCATCAAGCGCGCGGACAAAATTTCCGCCTATCTGGAAGCAACGCAAATCGCCGGTTTTTCGGATGCCGAAAGCCGCAAGCTCTTTGGCCCACCGCCCATTCCGGTCAGCGACTGGAAAATTTCGCTGCAATCGGCCAATGACGCCAAGAAAAGCTATATCGAGAGGTTCGAAAAGCTGATGGGCGACATGGAAACAGCCGCCGCCTGAGCCCTCTCTTTACAGCTGCTGTTCCAGCGCCTGCGCCATGCGCAAAAATCCCGCCACGTCGATCTGCTCGGCTCTTGCGGTCGGATCAACGCCGGAAAGCTCGAAAATCCTGTTGCTGTCAACTTCCAACGTTTTCAGGCTTTGCCGCAGCATCTTGCGCCGCTGTCCAAAAGCCGCCGCAACAAGGCGCTCCATGACATCAAAAGCCACGCTCTCGCTGCGGTCCGTTCTGGGCCGCAACCGGATAACGGTTGACGTGATTTTTGGCGGCGGGGTAAAAGCCTGTCTTGGAATATCAAATTTCTTTTCCACCTGACAAAGCCACTGTGCCATCACCGACAGCCGCCCATAGGCGGAAGTATCCACACGCGCAGCGATCCGCTCGGCAACCTCTTTCTGGAACATCAGGGTCATGCTGTCAAACAACGTCAGATTCTTCAACCAGCCGATCAGCAAAACCGTGCCGATATTATAAGGCAGGTTCGCAACGATGGCGCGGGGCGCCGGGCAAAGCGCCGCGTAATCCACTTTAAGCGCATCATCAGCATGCAGCACCAACCGCCCTTCCGCCGCCGTGACAAGCTCTTGCAAGGCCGCCACACAGCGGTCATCCCGCTCGATCGCGTGAACCGAAGCCGCTCCCGCTTCCAGCAGCGCGCGTGTCAGTCCTCCGGGCCCGGGTCCGATTTCAATGACATTTTTTCCGGTCAGGTCGCCCGCCGCCCGTGCAATTTTCGCCGTCAAATTCATATCCAGCAGAAAGTTCTGCCCGAGCGACCGTTTTGCCAGCAAGCCGAAACCGTCCACCACCTCCCGCAAGGGTGGCAAGGCGGAGAGGCTTCCCGCCCTATCGGCGTCCTCCCCGTTCAAAGCCGCTTGTCGATAAAGGCGGCGGCCCGCAGATCGCGCAGGTAACGCTCTTGAATCTGGTCAAGACGCTGGCCGCCCAGCTTGTTGGCGATGGCTTCGCGGGAGGCCTCGCTGCCCGGAGCAGCAACAGCCGGCGCTGTTGGCACAGGAGCGGGTGCCGGTTGCTGCGTTTCCGCAGCAGCGGCCGGAGCCTCTTCCCGTGCGCACACCATAAAGACCGCGACACCGTTCGGCGCGCGGACCGGCTCGCTCAATTCCCCGATTTTCAAATTTTCAACAACCTGACGGATAGGTTCCGGCAGCGCCGACAAGGCGCCCTTGCCCATGTCCCCCGTCCCCGGCGAAGGAAAATCCTGCATCTTGCGGGCCATGGTTTCGCAGGAATCGATTTCCTCCTTGAGCGAAGCCGCACGGGCCATTTTGGCATTCACCACCGGCGCCGGATCAGTGGCGGCAACCGGAATCATAATCTGTTTCAGGGCAACAATGGTCTCTGTGACCGCTCGAGCAGCCGGAGCAGCAACGGGCGGCGGCGCGACGAAGCCCGTGCCGGGATGACGCACATCCCGCAACAACAGAATGTGAAAGCCTTTATCACTGCGCAAAGGCGGACTCAACTGTCCTGGCTGCATTTTCTGCAAGGCTGCCTCAAGGGCTTTATCTATCTGCCCGGGGCGCACCCAGCCCAGATCGCCGCCGGTCGCCGCCCCCGGCGCTTCGGAAACATTCTGCGCTACCGCAGGAAAAGAAGCGCCCTTGATCAGCTGCGCGACAATACTGTCAGCCTTCTTCTGCACGTCTTCCGCCACCGCAGGATCCTTGACGGCCAGAAAAATTTCAGCCACCCGATATTCAGGTTTTCCCTGAACAGACTGCTCCTGCTGCAAGGCGGCGTCGATCTCGCTCTCCGAGATATTGATCTGCGGCCGCAGCTTTTGACGCACGACCTGCGCCCAGGCCATATCCGCGCGGATCTGCGCATAAAGGCTTTCAACCTTCACCCCCGCGGCGGCAAGGCGTTTTTTGAATTCATCGGGCGCCATATTGTTTTGTCGCGCCACATTGACAAAACCCTGACTGACCTGATCCTCGTCAATTGTGATGTTCAGGCTTTTCGCTTCCTGCAATTGCAGCGCCTCGTCGATCAGCCGGTTCAAAACCTGCTGTTCCATTTTCTTGCGTTCTTCCGGCGTCGGCCGTTGCGGATTGCCGGAGATATAAAGATTCATCCGGTTGTTCAGGTCGGACAAGGTCACAATGTCGTCATTGACCACGGCGGCAATGCCGATCATTTCCTTCGCCACAGCCTGCAATGGCGCGCAGGCCAAAACCACCGCCACAAATAATACCGGCATAATACGTTTGCGCAACGACATGATCCTATCCATCCTCGGGAATCTTTCTTCAGGGGATTTTAAAATACACGTTTTCGCTTTCGGATGCACCAGTTTTCATTTTGCCGTAAGCGCTTGTTATTGCTTTTCTTTTTTAATCCCACGGAGGGCTCCCGCCGCACCGCTTTTGCGCAAAGCCTCCGCCTTGTCGATTTCGACCGCAATCATCTGCAAATCGGCACCGGTTGCCGAATCGTCAAAGGGCTTGGTCCCGCCGCAAAGCCCGCCTACGCCATAGGTATCGGAAGGAAACGGATACAACGACCAGTCTTCCCGTTCCGCCGCCAGCCGCTGATAGGCGAAAACCAGATATTTCTCCCCCGCCCTGAAAGGATACCCCAGACAGGTATCCTTGGTCAGGCTTGTTTTGAGGACAAACTTCTCGCCTGCTTGAGCCGTCTTGAATCCAGCATCAACATGCAAACTCACCTCGACCGGCAGATCACCGCCACCATAAACCCGCAACGCCTCGACAACACTGATATTTTCGACCGTACCGACAAACACGGCCTCGGCGCCACGCCATCTCCCTGAAAAAGAAGCCGGTGTACAGGTGCAGGCGGGATAAGACGACTCTGCCAGCGCCACCTGCCCTGACAACGCGCAAAAAACAGCCAGTAATCCCCAAAAGCGCCGGTCCATCATTTGATTTCAGCTTTCTATTCTTCTCCCTCTTTACTATGATAGCGGCAAAACCGCAAAACAATAAGGGCAAAATGCCACAGCTCCAGCTTCACCTTTCCCCAGACCGCCTTCCGGAGACCGTGAACGGCTGCGTTCTGGTGATCGGCAACTTCGACGGCGTCCATCTGGGGCACCGCTTTCTGATTTCGGAAGCACGGAAAAAAGCCCAGGCCGACAACCGTTCCCTTGCCGTTATGACCTTTGAGCCGCACCCGCGCGAATTTTTTCAAAAAGACGGAAAACCCTTCCGCCTTACCCTGCTCCCGCTCAAGCAACGGTTAATGGCGGAACTGGGCGTAGACCATCTGATCGCGGTGACTTTTGACGCCGCTTTCGCGCGGATCACGGGCGAAGGCTTTATTCAGGATATCCTTGTAAAGAAAGTCGCCCCCGGACATATTTTTGTCGGCGCGGACTTCGCCTTCGGCCATCAGCGCTCCGGCACGGTAAACACACTCCGGCAGGCGGCGGAAAAAGGCGGCTTTAGCCTGACCGCCCTTGAACCGCAGAAAAATACGGAAAACAAGGTCTATTCCTCGACGCTTATCCGCGAGCACCTTGCTTGTGCCGAATTTGATGCGGCAGCCGAGCTTCTAGGATGGAGATGGTCCTTTACCGATACTGTCATCCACGGCGACAAGCGCGGGCGCCTGCTGGGCTATCCCACCGCCAATCAGCAGTTTGCGCGCTACACACCGCTGCCTTACGGGGTTTACGCCGTTGAGACCCGGCTGGAGGACGAAGAAATCTGGCGCGCCGGCATTGCCAATTTCGGCATTCGCCCCATGTTCAAAACACAAACCCCGCTTTTTGAAACCCATATCTTCGATTTTCAGGAGGAAATATACGGAAAACAGCTGGAGGTGCGCCCGTGCCATCATCTCCGGTCAGAAAAATCCTTTTCAGATGTCTCTGCGTTAAAAGCACAAATTACACAGGATTGCCTTGTGGCGCGGTCTGTGCTGAAATCCTCTTGTAAACACCGTTCCATAATGGGAAGTCCATGACAAATCTTGTACGTTTCAAACCCGGCCGTTTTTTTCTGTTGGGCCTTTTCCTGATTGTCGCCATCGTTGTGGCGGACCAATACACCAAATGGCTGGTCATGGAAACCATGCTGCGCGTCAATGGCGAAGCGCCTGATTTCGCCCGCTGGTTCATGACAGAAAACAAAATTCCATTTTTTATTCATGAGCGCGAGCATTTTAACTCTGTCACCCTGCTGCCCTTTCTCAATTTCGTCATGGTCTGGAACCAGGGGATCAGCTTCGGCCTGTTTGATACCAACGACCCGCGCATGCCCATGCTGTTCATCGGCATTTCCCTGCTCATTTCCATTCCCATGCTGATCTGGCTGGCCTTGTCCCGCAGGCCGCCGCTCTCCATCGGCCTGTCCCTGATTATCGGTGGCGCGATCGGCAATGTCATCGACCGGGTGCGCTTTGGCGCAGTGGCGGACTTTATCGATCTGCATATCAATAACCAATATCACTGGCCCGCCTTCAATCTGGCGGACAGCTGCATTGTTATCGGTGCACTGTTGCTGATTATCGACTCATTTCTGAATAAGAACAAAAACCTGCTGCTGGGATAGACGGCAGCAAAGAAAGGTCACGCCATGACGACAAGAAAAAGAAAAACAAGCACAGCCGTGGTCACTCTGGTTGCCCTGACAATGCTGGCAGGTTGTTCCGCCGTTAAAAAAGAACTTGGCGTCGGGCGCAACTCGCCCGATGAATTCATGGTTGTCAAACGCGCGCCGCTGACATTGCCGCCGGATTATACCCTGCGGCCGCCCGCTACGGGAAATCTCGCTCCGGCATCGGAATCCTCGGGGCTGGCGAAATCCGTCCTGATGGGCGTCCCCAGCGCCGCCCCGAATAAAGGCGATGCGGAATCCGCGCTGCTCCGCAAAATGGGCGCCGATGCCGCCTCTCCCGAAATCCGCGACACGATCGAGCGCGATAACGGTTATCTGGCCCTGAAAAACAAAACTATCGGCGACAAGCTGATTTTCTGGAAGGAGCCGCCGCCGGCATCGGAACAGGTCCCCGCCTCCATAGTGGATCCGAAAGCCGAAGCGGAACGCCTGAAAAAGAATCAGGAGGAAGGCCAGCCTGCCACGGCAGGGGACGTTCCTGTGATCGAGAAAAAACAAAGCACCATCGACAAACTGTTTTAGGGTAGATTATTCCCCGTCTTTCAGTTTATGGACAGATTGCACGCCCCGCTTGTACGCGATGGAGACCCCGAAGACCAGAGCCAGCGCCCAAGGGATAAACTGCAACTCCGGACTGATGGTGGCAAGCTGCATAAGCCTGAGCCCCAGAGCGATAAAAGCGGCACACAAGGTTCCGATCGTCGCATAAAGAATCATATGAAGTGTCAGGCTGTTAATCTCGTCCTGCTGCGCTTTGTGCAATTTCATAGCCATCTTTCCATTTGCCTTTTATTTTTTATTCACCATACCGATTTTAGGATCTGGCGAGTGAAGTGCAACTTATTTCTCGACAGTTTTCAGAAACCAAGGGGGCGGACCGCCAACGTCAGGGCCTCCGTCCGCAAAAACGGCAGTTGCGTCCCTATGTCCTCCAGACTGAACGTAAACGTAGGACGGAACAAAGCCCCCTCCGTCGCAAGAGACAAGAAAAGTTCCAGCGGCGTTTTGCGCGGTGGGAAATCCACAACCGGAATATCTTGTGCCAGCTCAAGCTTCGCCTGTGCTTTGGCCACCTCTATCGCGCGATCAAGCCCGCCCAGTTCGTCCACCAGCCCGTTTGCCTGCGCCTGACGTCCCGTCCAGACCCGTCCCTCGGCCACCGCTTCAACCTGCGCGCGGGTCATATTGCGTCCTTCCATCACACGCTCCAGAAAGGCCTCGTAAATATCGCCCAGCATGGCGTCGAATTTCTGTTTCTCCTCCGGCGTGAAGGCCTTATGCGACGACCACATCCGCGCCCGGTCACCGGAAGACACGCCTTCCCAGTTCACGCCCAGTTTTTCCCACAGCCCCGCCAGCACGAATTTTCCGCCAAAAACACCGATGGATCCCGTCAGGGTTGCCGGTTGCGCAATGATTTTATCCGCTGCCGCAGCGACCCAATAAGCCCCCGAAGCCGCCGTACCGCTCATGGAAACAACAACCGGCTTTCCCTTGGCGCGGGCCTGCATCAAAGCGCGCCGAATGGATTCTGCCGCTGTCGGCGCGCCGCCGGGACTATCGACACGGAAAACGATAGCCGCCACGTCCCCATCCTCCTGCGCCGATTGAAAAGCCTCAACGATCTTGTCCGCCGCCATACCGCTTTCGCCAAAGCCGGAGGGTGATTTTCCGCCATAGGGCACGATTTCCCCCGTCCCGTAAATCAGCGCGATTTTCGGATGCGCTTTCTTCTTGTCCCCGCTCTTGTGCCCCTCCTTGTCTTTTTCCCTGCTGCCAAATTTTGAAACGAATTTTGAAGCAGTCTTGTCAGACTTGCGCAGGGCAGCGGAATAGCGCAGCAAAGAAACTGTCGCCACCTCCTGATCACCCGCTTTCTTTCCGGCCTCCGCCAGCGCCTCGTCATAATAGCCGAGCCGGTCCACAAGTTTTTCCCGCAAAGCGGCCTTGTCGCTGAAAGGGGCGGCGTTTACCAGCTCTTTCAGTTTTTCCGGCGCCAGACCGCGATCAGCAGCAATGCCGGAAATCATCTGGGAAGAAACATCCGTGACTAGAGATTCCATCATTTCACGATGCGGCGCGGTCATGCCGGCTTCCGTCAGGCTTTCCGGCGCCGATTTATAAGTTCCCCGATGCGCAAAATCCGTCGCAATGCCCAGCTTGTCAAAAGCGCCTTTAAAAAAGGGGACTTCCATCGCAATCCCGCTGGCCGCGACCACGCCGACCGGTTGCAGCCAGACTTCACCAAAAGCCGCCGCCAGATAGTAATCCCCCATGCCGGACGCAAGTCCGCCGAAACTGTCACTATAAATGGCCGCCGGTTTTCCCGACATTCTAAAAGCCGCGACAGCAGCGCGCAGCTCCTGCACCTGCGCCAGAGAAAAATCCGCATCCTCAAGCCTGGCCACAAAGCCCTTGACCCGGTCATCCTTTGCTGCCGCATAAAGCGCCGCGACGATTTCACGCAATGTCGTCGCCGGACGCAAGAGCGAACGATCCAGTGACGGTGCGGTGCCGCTCTCTGAGACATCCGAATTAAATGTATAGGTCAGCAACATATTATCCGGCAACGGCGGTTGCGCATTCTCTATCAGCTGTGACAAGGACAAGGCCAGAAAAAACGCCGAGATCGTCACCGATACGCCGACAAAGAAAAAGAACCGGCGCATGAATCTGAAGAACCGGCCGGCGGGGCGATCCTCTTTACGGCGCTGTGGAATGTAAGTCATGTCAACCCTTTTCTGGAACTGCCGTGAAAATTTTTTTAAGACTATCCTAACATTCTTCATTGAACGATAAAAAAAATGCAGCTATATTCCGACGCATCAACACAAAAAAAAGAGCCCCGCATGTCTCAAGACACACAGGGCCAGTCATTTCGAAGCGAAGTATTAAGGGAGGCACCGGAGCCAAAAAATTGGTAACGGTGCTTTTCCTTGAGTCAGAGTTTCCGTGAGCTGTGGATAAGAGTCGAGTCTTTTTTACACCCGCTTTAAAAAAACGAAAAAGTCTTTTACTTTCAAGGGATTGAAAATGTGATTCCGGCAAGCTGCCGGCCTTCTGCACGTTGAAAACATTCACCTTTCCGGCGGAACCCGGCTTTTCACGTATTCCGATTCGGGCTTAGTTTAAAAAAGATTCCCAAGATTCTGATCTTGAAAGATATCTTTTTAAAGGCACTGCGCCTTATGCCGCAGCCAGTGATCGGCCAGCACAAGCGCCAGCATCGCCGCGGCCACCGGTGCGCCGCGAATCCCGACACAGGGATCATGCCGTCCCTTGGTGATTATCTCCGTCTCGATGCCGTCACGGGTAATGGTCTGCAACGGCTGCAAAATCGAACTGGTCGGTTTGAAGGCCAGCCGCGCAACAATCTCCTGCCCGGTTGAAATCCCGCCCAGAATCCCGCCTGCATGGTTGGAAAGGAAATGCGGCTTGCCCCCCTGCATACGAATCTGGTCGGCATTGGTCTCTCCCGACAATTCCGCTGCCGCAAATCCGCTGCCGATTTCAACGCCCTTCACCGCATTGATTCCCATCAGCGCCGCGGCAATCGCGGCATCCAGTTTATCCGCCACCGGCGCGCCCAGACCAGCCGGAATTCCTGCTGCCACGACCTCGACAATCGCGCCTGCGCTTGAGCCCCGCTTGCGCGTTTCATCGAGAAAGCTTTCCCAAAGAGAAACAATCGCGGCATCCGGCGTAAAAAACGCATTCTGTCCGACCGCTGCCCAATCCCAGTTATCACGGTTGATCTTATGCGGACCGATCTGGACAACGGCGGCACGGATTTCCACACCGCTATCGATCTGTGTTTCAAGAACCTTGCGCGCTACCGCCCCCGCCGCCACGCGACAGGCCGTTTCCCGCGCCGACGACCGGCCGCCACCGCGGTAATCACGAATCCCGTATTTGGCGTCATAGGTGAAATCGGCATGGCCGGGACGGTACTTGTCCTTGATCTCTTCATAATCCTTTGACCGCGAATCCGTATTTTCGATCATCAGACTGATCGGCGCCCCCGTCGTCTTTCCCGCGAATACGCCCGAGAGAATTTTGACCTGATCGGATTCCTGCCGCTGCGTGGCGAAGCGATTCTGTCCGGGTTTGCGCTGATCCAGAAATTTCTGGATATAGGTGTCATCAAGATCCAGCCTTGGCGGCACGCCATCCACCACGCAGCCAATGGCCGGACCATGGCTTTCACCCCAGCTGGTGTATTTAAAAAGCGTCCCGAAGGTATTGGCGGACATCAGCCCGAAATTCCCTGTAACAGCTCTGCCGTCTGTTTGGCGGAATCGACCGCGACCATGCCGATGGTGTTGTAGCCGGAATCGACGTAGAGCACCTCGCCCGTTACGCCAGCCCCCAGATCGCTCAGCAAGAACAGCCCCGCCCCGCCGACATCACGAATCGTCACGTTGCGCCGCAGGGGGGAATTCAGTTCGTTCCATTTCAGGATATAGCGGAAATCGCCGATGCCGCTCGCGGCCAGCGTCTTGATCGGTCCGGCGCTGATCGCGTTGACACGGATATTATCCTTGCCCACATCGCTGGCCAGATAGCGCACCGAAGCCTCCAGCGCGGCCTTGGCCACGCCCATGACGTTGTAATGCGGCATCACGCGCTCGGCGCCGTAATAGGTCATCGTCACCAGACTGCCGCCGTTTTTCATCAAGGGAACGGCGCGTTGCGCCACGGCGGTAAAGGAATAGACCGAGATATCCATGGTCTTGAGGAAATTGTCACGTGTGGTGTCGAGATAGAGACCGTCCAATTCGTTCTTGTCGGAATAGGCGATGGCATGCACAACGAAATCGAGCCCGCCCCATTCCTTTTCCACTGCGGAAAACGTCGCATCGATACTGGCTGCATCGGTCACGTCACAGGGCAGCACGATTTTAGACTGCACGGACTCCGCCAAAGGCCGCACACGCTTTTCCAGCGCCTCGCCCTGAAAGGTAAAGGCCAGTTCCGCACCCTGCCGATGCGCCATCTCGGCAATGCCCCAGGCAATCGAGCGATCATTGGCCACGCCCATAATCAATCCGCGCTTGCCCTTCATCAGTGTGCCTTCTTGTGTCATCGTCCCCTCGTTCGGCTCCGGCCTGTTGCTCATCTTGCGTAATCCATTCTGGTTTGCTTTTCAGGCCTCCATATATATAGGTCCGGAATTGTTTTCACAAGCCGTCGCATTATGTCTTTACAACTTAATTAAAACATTATGAAATTTGATTGGTGATTTTTTCTGGAACTGCCTAAAATCAAAGTATATTATGGAGTACATTGTTAACGAGACGTTAACATCAAAACTTGCAATATCCGACGATCTCGTATTCACTCAGGGGTATTCGCAATAACACTGCAAGGTTTAGGACGTGAAACAATTCTACTCTCCTCGCTCCCGCATTTTTCACAAGCGTCGCGGCCGCATACGTCAGGCCGTTCTTCCCGCCTTGCTGATCGCAAGCGTCTATACAGCGCTGACGTTTTTTAATTCCGAGGAATCTGTTGTAAGCCTGCCTGATAATGTCGCTGCCATCAATACCCCCAACGCATTAGCGCTGACGGAGCCTGCGGTGAACAGCAGCCTGAAAGAAGCCTTTTCTGCCGCGCCGGCGCCTGCGGATTACTCCGTATCCTCCTTTGCCCGCGAGGAACAATCCGCCCCCAAACCTCCGGCAACGCTGGCTGCCGCCAATGGTCAGGCGCTGGCACAAAAAGTAGCCGCCCTGCAGTCCGGCATCAACGCCCTGCTTGAAACAGGCGAAAACCTGCTGGTTTCCCAGAAAAAAGTGGAGGTCGGCAAGGGCGATACGCTCATGGGCCTGCTGGTTGAAAATAATGTCCCCCGTGAAGAGGCGCATCAGGCCATTGCCGCCCTTAGCAAAGTCTATGATCCGCGCGGACTGAACCCCGGTCATGAGATTACGGTTTTCTTTCATAAAGACCCTACGCTGACAGACCGCCGCTTTAGCGGGATCAGCCTTGAAAAAGACCTCGTTAACACCGTCATCGTCAACCGCGATGAGGATGGCCGCTACAGCGTTGATCAGCAGGAAAAGCAGGTCCACCGCAACATGCGCGGCTTTAGCGGGAAAATCGACAGCTCCCTTTACGTTTCCGCCAAAGCACAAGGCGTGCCGGATAACGTCATTCTTGACATGATCAAAATGTATTCAATGAACGTCGACTTTCAGCGCGATATCCAGTCCGGCGACGGATTCGAAGTGATGTATGAGGAATACGTGACGGAAGATGGTAAAAACATTCCAGGTCGCGGCAATATCCTCTATGCGCAGATGGCTCTGGGTGATCGCATCATGCCCTTTTACCGCTATGAAGACAAATCAGGCGATGTCGATTACTATGACGAAAAAGGGCAGTCGGCGAAAAAAGTCCTGATGAAGACGCCGATTGACGGCGCAAGGCTCTCCTCCGGCTTCGGCATGCGCCGCCATCCCGTGCTCGGCTATTCAAAAATGCACAAGGGCGTTGACTTCGCAGCGCCACGTGGAACGCCTATTTATGCTGCCGGTGATGGCGTCATCGAAAAAATGGGCCCCTTCAGCTCTTTCGGCAACTATGTCCGGATCCGCCACCGTGGCGACCTCAAAACTGCCTATGCCCATCTCAACGGTTTCAAATCCGGCCTGCGCGCGGGGAGCCGCG
Source organism: uncultured Rhodospirillaceae bacterium (assembly GCA_964458415.1). Taxonomy (GTDB): domain Bacteria; phylum Pseudomonadota; class Alphaproteobacteria; order Micavibrionales; family UBA2020; genus CAYWIT01. The sequence goes on along the minus strand of CAYWIT010000001.1, from coordinate 20,166 downwards.
TCAAGCAGGGGCAGGTTATCGGCTACGTCGGCACCACAGGACGTTCGACAGGCCCGCATCTGCATTACGAGGTCATGAACAGCGGCAAGCAGGTGAACCCGTCCTCCCTGAAAATGGCGACCGGGAAAGCCCTGAAAGGCAAGGAACTGGAAGAGTTCCAAAGATTCATGAAAAAGGACAAGCAACAGTTTGCGGCCTTGCTGGAAAAATCGGCGGAGACCGCCGTTGCGCGCGCGGACGCCCCTGCGGCGGCAAACATCGCCCGCAACTGATGGGATAAGAATCATGCGCTTCGCTCTTCTTCTGTCTGCCCTTTTTCTTTCTTTCCTCATGACAACCGGCAGTCAGGCAGCTTCACGCCAGCTCTCCGACTTTTCGGGAGCGGATCTGGCCCGGATGTGCGCCAGCACCTATGACACCGATTACGGCTTTTGCGCGGGATATGTCAGTGCCATCGCCAACACCCTTCTGACAGACACCATCGGCGGATTTCGGGCCTGCAACCACGCCGCTGTCAAAAGCCAGCAGGCGGTGGACACCTTTGTCCTCTTCGCTAAAAATTTTCCAAACGAACTGCAGGGTGATGCAAATGTCGCCGTTGCGGCTTCTCTCGCCCGCGCCTTCCCCTGCCTGTAAGAGAATCGTCAGCTTTCTTTTTTCTGCCACTTGCCATTTTCATCCTGCTGGAAATACGACAGGTCATAGCCCTTCGCCTTGTAATCTTTCCAGTGCGCCCGTGCCGCAGCGAGAGCCGCGGCATCGTTGCCGTCAAATATCTCGCAGCAGAGCGGAAAATCCGCCATCAGCGGAGAAGCCAGCCCGTCGGTTAAAACAAGCATCGTCGCCGCATTCGGGTTTTCATCCGCGTCCGTGATCCAGATCGGCTGCTGCGATTCGAATCCATCACGGACATGGCCGTGCGGCAAAAAACTTCCCGCATCATATGTCCAGAGTGCCTCCTCCAGCTGGGCCGCACGTTGCGGACCTGTTGTTTTGATCACGACACGATACTGCCGCTCCAGCGCCTTGGCCATAATTTCAGGCAAAGCCTGTTCCAGCCGCTTTGTCTGCAAATGATAGAAACGAACTTCGGTCATGCCTTTGCCTTTTTTCCGCGAAAAGAGTATTGTCAGGGGATAATAGCAAAAGAAAGAAAAAAATACCATGCGCTGGAAACAAGCATCTCTGCTGACGAAGGCGGAATATCTTCCGCTGCTGAACAAGCTGGAGCCGATCTACCGCTTTTTGCCGGAGACGACGATCATTGACGAGATGCCCCTGCCTTTCTACCCCGATGGAAAACTCCTGCGCCTCTTGCGCGCACCGTCATTTCCCAAGCCCCTCTGGTACGTCAAAATAAAAAATGAAATCGTTCCGCTTGACGGCAGCATCGCAAATATAAACTATCTTGACGAAACCGCCCCCCTGCACCTGACGCCGGAAACCAGCGCCGCCCACTCCAGATTTCGTGACGCTTTCGGCAACAATGTCCTCCCGGAAAAATTTGATCTTTAAAGAATCCGCCGCAATGGCCGGGTATAGACTGCGGCCAGAATATTCAGCACGGCAACGATCAGGAAAACCTCGGGGATCCGCAGCGACAGCGCAAAAAGGAATACCGTCACCAGTGATGACGCCACCATAAAAAGCGCATTCATGACATTCAGCCCGGCTATCCGCCGCGCCAGATATTGCGGGTCGGCATGCTTTTGCACCATGGCGTAAAGCGGCACGACGAAAACGCCGCCAGCCAGCGCGATCATGAACAGGTCGAACATGACACGCCATCCCGCCCCCGTCGCCATGAAATCAAAAGCCGTTTGCACGGCACTTGCCGGCAGTCCTGATCCGCCGCGTGTCGCGAAATAAAGATCTATTCCGAAGGCCGCCATGGCCAGAGCTGCCGCCGGAACATAGGTTGCCGCCACGCGCCCCTTCAGCAAACGGTTACACAGCAGCGATCCGGCGCCGATGCCGATGGAAAACAACGTCAGCATCAAGGTTACGACGCTTTCATCGCCGGAAAGAAAAACCTTTCCAAAAGCCGGAAACTGCGCCAGATAGACCGCACCGACAAACCAGAACCAGGAAATCGCCACCATCACGCGGCAGACCTCCGGCTCTGCGCGTATCTGGCCAAGCGTGTGCAGCGTTTCCCGAAAGACATTGGGATTGACGGCCAGCTCCGGCGAAGGGCCGGGAGCAGCAGGAATGGACCGGCTGGAAACATATCCGGCGACCGCGACCAGAACCGTCGCACCCGCAATCAGTACCGGACCTTCCGGATGCATGACCAGAAGCCCGCCAAAAATCGTGCCCAGCAGAATAGCCAGAAAAGTTCCCGCCTCCACCCAGCCGTTGCCGGAAAGAATTTCGTCAGCAGCCAGATGCTGCGGCAGGATGGCGTATTTTACCGGCCCGAAAAAAGCGGAATGCGTCCCCATGCAGAAAAGAACGGTCAGCAGCAGCCAGATATTCGGCAATAGAAAGCCCAGCGCAGCCAGAACCATGAAGCCGATCTCCGCCAGCTTGACATAGCGCGCCAGCAGCGCCCGATCCATTTTATCCGCCAGCTGCCCCGCCGTCGCCGAGAACAGCAAAAACGGAAAAATAAAAATTCCGGCGGCCAGCGTGACGAGGATTTGCGGATCAATCGGGGAGTGCGCCGCATAGCGAAAAACCACCAGCATCACCAGCGCATTTTTAAACAGGTTATCGTTAAAGGCGCCCAGAAACTGGGTCACGAACAAAGGCAAAAAGCGCCGCGACTTCAGAATATACATTCTCCCTCCGGCGTTCTTTTCGCAACGAATCCGCTGTTTTTATTTCTCGCAATACTCCGCAACGTAACGATCCAGCAGCCGGACGCCAAAAGCCGAGGCTCCCTTGGGGACGCCGGGCCTGTCTTTATAGGCCCAGGCCGTTCCCGCAATATCAAGATGCGCCCATTTCACATTGTCCTTGATGAACCGCTTCAGAAAATGGGCGCCAATCGCGCTGCCTGCGTCCCGGCTGCCGCTGATGTTCTTCATATCCGCCGCGGGGGAATCCAGCGATTTGTCCCAGGCCTCATGCAGCGGCATATGCCACAACTCCTCGCCCGTTTCCTTTCCGGCATGGATCAGGTGCCGCGCCAGATCATCGTCATTTGCAAAGACCCCGCCATATTCATGGCCCAGAGCGATAATCACCGCGCCCGTCAGCGTCGCCAGATCGATGATCTGCGCCGGACGGAATTTTTCCTGACAATACCACAGCGCATCGCAAAGGATCAGCCGCCCCTCGGCATCCGTATTGTGGATTTCAATGGTCTGGCCGGACATGGAGGTTACAATATCGCCCGGACGGCAGGCCGTGCCGGAGGGCATGTTTTCCGCCAGCGCCACAACCCCCACGACATTCACTTTTGCCTGCCGTGCCGCCAGCGCCTTCATCAGGCCCGTCACCGTCGCAGCCCCCGCCATATCCCACTTCATTTCTTCCATGCCGGGACCGGGTTTAATCGAGATGCCGCCGGAATCAAAGGTGACGCCTTTGCCCACAAAGGCGATGGTCCGGTCGCTTTTCTTGCCGCCATTATACTGCATGGTCACCAGCTTCGGTTCCCGTGCGCTGCCCTGCCCAACGGCAATCAGGGCCCCCATGCCGTTTTTTTCTATTTCCTTGCGGTTGAGAACATGCACATCAATGCCCAGCGGTTCCAGCTCGGCCTTGATAATTTTGGCGAAGCTTTCCGGATAAAGCGCATTCGGCGCTTCAGAGACGAGATCGCGCACCAGAAACACCGCATCCGCCACCTTGCTTTCCGCCGCAAACATTTTCCGCAGCTTCGCGGCATCTTCAACCGTGAAATGCAGCGCCTTCAATGTCGGTTTTTTGTCTTTCGGTTCTTTGGTCAGATACTTGTCAAAACGATAACTGTTCAGAAGCGCCCCCGTCGCCATGCGCAAAATGGCATGCTGTGCATCGAAGCCCCGCAGATCCCGACTTGCCAAATCAAAGGTCACTTCGGCAGAATCGACATGACGGGCATTCAGCGCCGCAACCAGCACGCTGCCCATTTTTTCAAAATCAGCCGATTTCAGCCCTTCCACCTTGCCGATGCCGAGCAGAACGATATGCCCCGTTGCAATGCCGGCAGGCCCCGGAATAGCCAGCACCTGCGCCTTTTGCGCCGTAAAACTTTCCGCCGCGATAGCCCGTTTCAGGGCGCCACCGGTTTTTTTATCCAGTTTCTGCGCCGAATCCAGAAGTTTTCCCCCTTCTGCGACAAAAACGACATGCGCGGAAACTTTCGGCGGCTTGGCGTCGAACGAGATTTTCATGGCGGTTATTCCCCTTTTTTGATAAACATCCTGAATGCAATATAATACAGTATGAACCGTTTTAAAATCCTCATCGTGCCATGACCCTGATGACCCGCTATTTGCTGCGCAACCTGCTGACCGTGACAAGCTTTATTGTCGTGACGTTGACGGCTGTCATCTGGCTGACACAATCGCTGAAGCTGCTGGAAATCGTCGCCAGCTCCGATGCTCCGGCGGGAATATTCATCAAACTGGTCGCCCTGACCCTGCCAAAATTTCTGGAAATAATTTTTCCGCTCTCGCTCGTCACCGCCATTCTCTTTGTTTACAATAAAATGATTATGGACAACGAGCTCATTATCCTGCGCAGCTGCGGTTGCGACCAGCACCATCTGGCCCGGCCGGCGGTTATTCTGGCACTGGCGATGACCCTGCTGCTGCTGATCTTCTCGACAACAGTTTCGCCTTTGAGCGCAACGGCGATGCAACAACTACGCGCCTCCGTCAAGGCGGAATACTCTACCTTCCTGCTGCGCGAGGGGGTCTTCAATACTTTCGGCAAAAGCCTGACGGTTTATTTACGCGCCCGCGACGTCAACGGCGACCTTCTGGGCCTGATGATCCATGACATGCGGCAAAAAGACGACCCGCCGGTTACCATCACCGCCAAGCGCGGCCGTATCGTCATGCAGGGCGACGTTCCCAACATCGTCGTCTTTGATGGCCTGCGCCAGCAAATGGACAAAAAGAACAACGCCGTTTCCCGCCTCTACTTTTCGCAATACGCCATTGAGATCAAGGGACTCGAGGGAGAGACAACGCCGCGCTGGCGTGAACCCAAAGAGCTCACTTTCTTCGAACTGCTGCGCCCCGATCCCCGTGTCTCGCGCAAAACCGTCAACCGGAACACCTTCCTTGCCGAGGCGCATCACCGCATTATCACGCCTTTTAACGCGCTCGGTTTCTCGCTGATTGCGCTTGTCTTTATCCTCTCCGGCCCCTTTAACCGGCGCGGTCAGGCGCGCAAGGTTTTCGCAGCGGCAATGGTCATCATCCTTCTGCAGTCCCTCAATCTTGCCCTTGTCAGCCTGATCAGAAGACATTCGGAACTGATCCCCGTTCTTTATCTGGCAACAGCCGTTCCCGTGATTACCGGCTTTTACCTGCTTGGCGCCGCGGGGGAGCGGAAAATGGCCGCCATCGTCCGCTTCTGGAACGCGCGTAGCCTCCCTTCTCGGAAGGAAGCAACGGTATGATCGCCGCCACCCCCACGCTGGCCCGTTACATCACAAAAGCATTCTTGCTGAACTTTGCCGTGCTCAGCCTGATTCTTCTCGGCATTATTTTTGTCTTCGACATCGCCGAACTGCTCCGGCGCGCCGGCAATCTGTCTGACGTCGCTTTTGGCACCGTTCTTTCGATGGCCGCCCTGAAACTCCCTTATGTCGGACAGCAAATGCTGCCCTTTGGCGTTCTTTTCAGCGCCATTTACACCTGCTGGAAACTCAACAAGACACATGAGCTGGTCATTATCCGCGCCGCCGGTCTTTCCGTCTGGCAGTTTCTGGCCCCGCTTGTCGTCGCAGCGCTTGTCATCGGCACTGTCACCACGACGGTCATCAACCCCATTTCCTCCCTGCTGCTCGCCCGCTTCGATCAAATGGAAGTTCTTCACCTGAAAAAGAACTCCAACCTCGTCACCGTTTCGCGCACCGGAATCTGGCTCCGGCAGCCCGTCGAATCCGGCTACGCCCTGGTCCATTCGGAAAGCTTTGAGAGCGCACAAAAGAAGCTCGGGCGCGTCATCGTGTTTTTCTTCGACGATCGGGACAATTTCACACACCGGATTGACAGCCCTGTCGCCGTTCTGCAGGACGGCTACTGGGATATCCGCGATGCCATCATCAATGACCGTAACGACATCACGTACCAGAAGGAAACGCGCCTGCCAACGGACCTCACCTTACGAAAAATAGAGGAATCCTTCGCAGATCCGGAAACCATATCGTTCTGGATGATCCCGGAATATATTCGCATTATGGAAGAAACGGGGCTGCCCGTGATCCAACTGCGCATCCATTTTCAGTCTCTGCTTGCCAAACCTTTTCTTTTCGCCGCCATGATCCTGCTGGCTGCGACATTTTCGCTACGCCCTCCCAGATTCGGGGGCACCACCTTGCTAATAGGACTTGGCGTAGCGACAGGATTCTTTATATTCTTCCTTGATTCTATGCTGCAGGCCTTCGGTCTTACGCAAAAAATCCCCGTCTATCTGGCGGCCTGGACACCGGCGGTTCTTGGCCTCCTGCTCGGAACAACAGCTCTTTTGCATCTGGAAGACGGCTGATGAAATTAACGATTCCCTCATCAAAATGAGGTAGACTGTACGTAAAATAGGAAGATAAGGAATATAAGGGGCAAAAATGACCGAGACAAAAAAAACTGGAACAAAACGCTTCTCCGGCCGCTATGCCCTTATAATCACGCTTTGTCTTTTTACCGCAGTCACGGTCTCGGGCTGCGCCCGCTCGGCCCCTCCGGCCAGCGGAATGAAAGCCGCCGAAATCAATGACCCGATTGAACCCGTCAACCGCGCCATTTTTGCCTTCAATAATTTCCTTGATATCATCCTGATCGAACCTGCGGCCAAGGCCTATAATTTTATCCTTCCGGAAGTCGCCCGCAACTCCGTTCAGAACTTCATGCGCAACCTGAGATCGCCCCTGATCGTTGCCAACAGCCTTCTGCAAGGAGATATCGGCGATGCCGGTGTTGCCACGGCGCGCTTCCTGATCAATACGACAGCCGGGATCGGCGGCCTTGTCGATGTTGCCTCTACCCAAGGACTGTCCTATGAAAGCGAAGACTTCGGGCAGACGCTGGCCGTCTGGGGTTTCGGTGACGGCTTCTATCTTGTCCTGCCTGTTCTTGGCCCTTCCTCTCTGCGCGATACGGCAGGTCTGGCGGTGGATTCTTATGCAGATCCGGTGCGCATCGTCACGCATAACGCGGATAAAGAGTGGATCTATTATACCCGCGGCGCTATCGAAGGGCTTGATAACCGCGCCCGCTTGGTCAAGGCTATCGAAGACCTGCGCCGGAACAGTCTGGATTATTATGCCGCTGTTCGCAGCGCCTACAGCCAGAAGCGCGCTTCGCTTATTCGCGACGAAAACCCCGAAAATGGCCGTTCCTACATTTCGGACTACGATGAATATGCGGAATAAAGAAGTCCGCCAAAAATTAAAAAATGAGAGAATTGACCAAATGATCCGCCGCACTTTCATGTTTGCCTTTGTCGCCGCCCTTGCTTTTGGCAGCTTTGCCGCCCTGCCGACGCCATCTCTTGCCAGCGCCAAAACAGAAAACGGTGCCCAGAAATTTGTGGAAAATCTGGGAAACGAAGCCCTGACCTCCCTGACCGCAAAAGACCTGGCGCATCAGGAACGTGAAAAACGCGTCCGTACCCTGCTGAACAAAAATTTCGATGTACAGACCATTGGCCGCTTCGCTCTGGGCATAAACTGGAAGAACGCCTCGGCAGAAGAAAAAAAGGAATACCTTTCCCTCTTCGAGGACATGATCGTGCAAACCTATTCCCGCCGGTTCGAGGAATATTCCGGACAGCAATTCACGGTTCTGGGCGCGCTCAAAATTGATGAAAAAGATTCCATCGTCTCCAGCCAGATTCTTCAGAAAGACGGCCCGCCCGTCAATCTGGAATGGCGCGTCCGCAATAAAAACGGGCAATACCGCATTATCGACGTTATCGTTGAAAGCATCAGCATGAGCGTGACCCAGCGCTCCGATTTCAACTCCGTTATTCAGGGCGGGGATGGCAAGATTGAAACGCTGCTTGCCGTCTTACGCAACCGCAAGGCTGAAAATTCAGTAAAAAAATAACCAGCAACGGTTATTTTTTCAGCAGATCGCGGATTTCCTCCAGCAACAGTTCCGAACGTGACGGGGGTAATGGTGCCGCCGGTGCCTGATCCTCTTTCCGCTTCAACCGGTTGATCTGCTTGATCACAATAAAAATTGCAAAAGCCACAATAACGAACTGCACAATCGTATTGATAAAAAGTCCGTAATTCAGCGTGACGGCTCCTGCAGCTTTGGCGGCAGCGATGGTCGCGAAATCACCCGCGCCCTTCAGCACGATAAACTTATCGGCAAAATCCACCTGGCCCATCAGCAAGCCGAGCGGCGGCATAATAACATCCTCGACCAGAGAAGCGACAATTTTACCAAAAGAAGCGCCGATAATCACCCCGACCGCCAGATCGATCACATTGCCCCGCATGGCAAAATCACGAAATTCCTTTAAAATTGACATCCTTGTTCTCCTTTTTTGACTGCCCAACATATTGATTATATTCACTCTTTTGTCAAGCCTGATTTTCCGAAAAAGATTTGCATAAACTTTTGCCCGATGTTATAGTGGCCCGTATCAAACATGATGGCGAAGGATTCCTGAAAACAATGGGTCAAAAATCTCCTCCTATTTCAAAGCTTTCCGGCTCTGCCGTCCCGGAAAAACAGGGAATCCCCCTGCCGAAAGATCCGCAGGCGCTGGCCCGACTGCGCGACCAGCTTGAAGATTATCTCACGGTTCTGGAAAGCAACAGCGAATCTGTAACAAACTGGCTTGAGGCGCAAAAAAAAGACATATTGATCGAGCACCGCCTTCTGCACCGCGCGATCGTTGACAACAAAAACGAAACACAGGCCCGTGCCCTTCTGAAAACGATGGGCGCAAGAGCCGGATTTATTCTGGGGATCAGCGATTTCGAAACACTGGCAGCAGACAGCTTTGGCGCCGACTGCGCCTTCCTGCGTGATGCAGCCCTTCTCAAGCGCGGGATGCCGGGGAATCTTTTAAGAGAGCTTCCTGCCGTTACTCTTCCCGACGACATAGAAGAAGCCCCGCCAGAACCCCAGCCGCCCGCCCCGCCTGAGGAAAAAGGCCTGATGAGTACGCTGTCCTCCTGGTTTAAAAAAAACAACAGCAAGCAGGAGGAGGAACAACGGGCGCGCGAAAAAGAAAATATCCGCCGTCAATGGGTGGAAACCCGCAATGAAATCATCGGCCTGCAAAGCGACCGGCATTATTATATCGACGGGTTCATGGATTGGATCGGCGAGACACTGGAACCCGCACCAGAAACAGAAAAACCCGCCGCCGAATCCCTGCTCCTGCAATATCAGGATCCGGCCTATATCATCCGGCTGGCCGAGCGCGATTTCTACGACGCCCTTGAAACGAAAACCGAAGCCCTGCACAAGGAAGCCCGGTATTATTGCGAAATCGCGAGCCTGCTTGACCGACAAGACGTGCAGGCCTTCAGCGATACTTTTTATTCCCCGCAAAACAAGAAGAGCGATTTCCTTCGTGCCGTCCTGCTAAAGGATTTCGGCGCCAAGAGCATAGCGGATATCGCGCTCAACCACATTGTCGGCAATGATAAGCGCGCCGCGCTTTTCAGGACTGCCCTCATGTTTGAAGAACAGCTTGTTCTCACCGGACTGGATACACCGGCGGCAATCTTCGACAATCTCCTCTCCCGCACACTGGAGAAAGACCCCCTGCCGCCCCACGCCCTCCATATGGCGCTGCTCAGGCTTTATGACAGCCCCGATAAAAACACCGCGTTCCCTGATGCCCTGCGGCTGGGAAAATTCGATTCCGCTCTGGAGAAGATTGCCCGGCGCTTTTATAACGAGCCGGAAATGCTGAAAAGCACATTAAATGCCGTTTTGCCACAGCAGGACAAGGATACGTCCACCACCGTAAACAACTACGCGCGTCTTGAAGATGCCCTGCACCGTCACGATACAGCCAGCCTGATGACGCTATTTTTTGAAATCGGTAGCAAATCCGGGCAGGGGCAGAAAGTTCAAGCCTTGTGGAATCTTTGCCGTCCGAACGTCTCCCTGCTGGGAAAAATTGTTGAAACAAGCGGCAAGGATAAATCCAAACTCGCTTTCCTGACAGACGCTGCGCTGGATGCCGGATTGTTGAAGGAACTCCACTACACCGCGCCGCACAGCACAGCGCCCTTTTTGCCGATGGCCGCTTTTTTCCGCGATCATATTCTGGACGATCCGCAATCCTTCAACATTAATACAGCCAGACGCCTGCTGGCGGTCACTTTTGCCCATGGCAGCCTTGATCTGCTCCGCAAAAACCTTACCGGCCCCAAAAATGAATGGCTGCAGAAAATCTGCGAAAGCGCCATGCCAGAAGCACAAAAACTGCAATGGATCGCCGCCCTTCTGGAGCCGTTCGGCGCCGATGTCGTCAAGGCAAACATTCTTGCCGAAGCCGCCGGACGCGCAACCGACAAAAAGACGCAGGAGATTCTTTCCTCAATGGAAGAAGCCGCTTTCAGCAGCAATCTGCGCCTGTCGGAAGACCGCCTCCTGATCAACCCGCAGCGCATTGCCAATATCTGGTACAATGGAAATTCCGGTTCCCTGAAATATACCTCGCAGGATACCACCCAGTCCCTGCAAACGGAAATCTCTGCCGTCATGGCCAGAGAAATCCTGACCTTTCTGAAAAGGCGCTTTTCCTTCCTGCCGGAAACCGACGGCCTGTTCCGGCCCGAAAAAATTGACCGGCTGGAAACAACAAGCTGCGGCACAAAAATGTATCTCCAGAACCGCAGCGGCGATATTCATGCGGACAAGACTGTTGTTTCCGCCATCCGCTGGCGGAACGATTTTGTTCATTTCCGCAACGAAACCACTGGTGATGTCCATAGCGTCAACGCCAATAGCGTCCTGCTGATCCAGCCGCAGGGGAACGGAAGCCATCTGCTGATCGATAAATACGGCGGGGCGGAAATCCTGAATGGCAAGATGGAGCTGACATCTGCGCCCTCCCTGCTCTCTCTGGACGGCCTGTGGTTTAATCCGGCCAATGCCGCCATTGTGGCGCTGCATCCGGAAAAAGACTCCGTTCAGTTCCGCGTAGAAAGCGCCGCATTTGACGATTTTCTGGATCACCTCGGCACGGACGGGTTTTTCTATACCCTGCAGGGCATTTCCGCGGCAAGTCAGCAGAAACTGGCCACCGCCCTGCAAGATACCGATGGCATCATTGCCCCCGGCTGCGCCTATGCCCACCTCTCTTTCAATATCAAGGCGCTTGGCTATCTTGGTTACGAGAATTCTCCCGAGCACGGTTTTGAGTGCAACCGCTACGGCATCGCCAAAAAGCCCGGCTTCATTCAGGTCGATCAGGATCTGGTAGCCGGAATTACCCGCGCCGCTGAAAAAATGCCCGGCGTTTTGCAAGCAGGCGGAATCATCATTCATAAGGACAATATTGACAATGCCTATTACAATGCGGACAAGAAAATCCTTTATATCGTTTCCGGCCACCGTCAGCTGATGACATCCTGCACGCCGAACGAGGCTTTCCACGCTCTTGAAACCCTTTCGAAAGACAAAGACTTCATGGTCTCCGGCTTTGCACACCACGCTGGAAAGGAAAAACCCGCGGATTTGTTTAATGTCGCCCGGGCAACCCTTCTCAATTATATTCCAGCCATGGACAGAACGGATATCATCGCAGAGCATGAGCGCTTTCATGTCAATCTGGGACAGGCAGAATCCCGCACCTTGTTGACACAGCTGGAAAATTCCGGCCTGACAACGCCCGCAGATCCTGCCCTGAACTGGACGACCGGATTGCGCGCATCCCTCGCGATCCTCAAACCCCTGCAAATCCGTATGCCGGAAACGCTGCCCGACCACCTCGACCAGCGTACACTGTTTGAAATCGTCACCGGAAAAAAGACGCTGCTGACATCCGCCCCGCAAATCCAGAAGGACTTCAGTATCGCCACAAAGCCGCATGCCGCCAGAGAAAGCTTTTCTTATCCGCCGGGCCGGAAACAGGAATTAAACACAATTACGGACAGGGATGCGGAAAAGGAAGCTGCGAAAAGAAACAAAAAAAAGGCGCCGCCCGCCTTTTAGCGCCCCTGCCCCTGCTCAATAGCCTTTGGACTTGCTCGCAGCGCCGGTTACAGCCTCTCCGGCAGCCTTGGCGTCACGGCCTATTCCTTCAATCGTGTTACAAGCAGCCAGAGGGGCCATAAGAACTGCCAATACCGCCGCCAGCATTATCTTTTTCTGAATGGTCTTCATCGTCAACTCCTTTAGGGTCACGCCCCGTTAATCAACCTGTTTTTAAAATAGCAGAAAGCCAAAAGCGATCAAGGCGTCTGGCCCGGATCGGGCATTTTTTCATTCTGCTGGGGACGATTACGCATAAAAGGCCGCTGCCGCTCCCCGCGGCTCTCGCCGCCACGCCCGAAGCGTTGCAGCGCTTTCTGCCCCTCCGGCGAAAGATTCTGCATAGCCGACTGCCGTGCCTGACGCATCTGCTGCAGCATTTCCATCTTCTTTTCTTTTTCGATCCGCAACGCCGCATCCAGCGCCGCCTGATCAAAGGGCTCCGCATTCATGGCCTGCTGGACATTTTCCTGCGCGACCTGCAATTCCTGCCGCAAGGCTTGAAACCGCCCGCGCATTCCTTCCATTGCTTTCTTTACCGCCGCCCGATCCTCGGCGGAAAGATTCTGCCGCAGTTCCTGATCTTTTTCCACCCAGACGGAAGAAACCCGTTCCTTGTCAGGAGCCGCCGTCCTGCCCATCAAAAGACCGGCCATGAACATATTGGCCAGAAGCGAAAAAAAGAGCCCGAACCCCAGAATAATCGCCAGTTTGCGCAGTTCCATCTTTAAAAAACTCCCCCGGCATAGAAATCGCTGCCGCTCTGAATGATCTGCTCTTCGGCATAAAAAACCGGATCCAGCAAAAGATCGCTTTGCACCGATTGCAGGCCTACCATAAAACCCAGAAACGCGGCGGCCAGCAGCCCACCCCCCGGCAAAGCCAGCCATGACACCCGCCACGGTACCACAGCGTTTCCTTCCGAAACCGTTTCCGTCTCTGCCGCCAGCACGACCGCCATGATCCTGTCTTCCAGCGCGGATAAATCCGGCGCAGAAACCACCGCCCCTTGCGTTATTTCCAGCAGCCGCAAGTCCTGTTCAAAATAATGCTTGGCTTCCGGTGAAGCCTCCATCAGACGCAATGCCGCCTTGACCCGCTCCTGCGGCCAGCGCGCGAGATCGGCGGAATAAACATCCACACAGGTTTTGAATTCCTCAAATTTCATAACCGCTCCCTTTCTTCCCCTTGCAGGGCCGCGCGCAGGGTCCGCTTGGAACGCACCAGAAGGGATTCCAGCGCCTTGATCCCGATACCGAGCATCTCTGCCGCCTCCTTGTTAGAGTACCCTTCATAAAAACAAAGGACAAAAGCCTGCCGCTGCCGCTCCGGCAAAGCAGCCAGCGCCGCCCTGACCCGTGCCGCCTGCTGCTGCCGGACCATGATCTGCTCGCCATCTCCGGCAAGGTCCACCTGTTCCGGTGCATCATCGAGCGCTGAAAACCTGTCCTTGCGCTTGGCATCAATACAGAGATTAAGCACGATCCGGTAGAGCCAGGTTGAAAAACGAGCCCCGGCCACCGCCGGATTTTTCCATTCTGCGGCATGCCGCCAGACCCGGACGAAAGCCTCCTGCGCCACATCTTCCGCCATGGCGTTACTGCCGAGCACCCGCGCCGCCATCCGCACCGTCCGTGCCAGATACCGCCGCATAAGCTGGCGAAAGGCTGCGGCGTCTCCCTCTGCAATCCGGCGCATAAGCTCGGCATCATCGGCTTCCCTGTCCTCTCTGACGTCTTTTTCCACCGGTGCCTGCATCCGCTTCCCTCTGGTCAGGATTATAGCCCTCTCGCAGCCCTGACGTTAAACGGTTTTCAGGCTCCATATATAACTGGCACGTGAGAAAAATGAAAATCCTGCGCAGGGTTTTCGTTTTTTATCCGTGTCATTTTCAGATACGATGGAGAAGGGTGTGCCGTCTCCCGGTCTTTAAAGGAGTAAAACCATGAAAATAAACAGTTTTTTTGCGATAAACACTTTATTCTCCCTCGCGCTGGCAACAACGGTTGCGCAAACCGCTCTGGCAGAGGAGGGCGGCAATCTCCCCGCCACCGCAGCCCCCATCGCGCAGGAACGCTCTGCCCGCCCGGACTTTGCCGGCAAGGAGGGCGCGGGTGATCCGCAGGAGCACATGAAAAAGCGTCAAGAAATGCGGCAAAAGATGGAAAACATGAGCCCCGAGGAGCGCAAGACCTTTTTCGAGAAACAGCACGAACGCTTTAAAAACATGACGCCGGAGCAGCGTGAAGCCCTGAAACAGAAGCGGGAAGCCTGGCTCAGCAGCCTGCCGCCGGAAAAAAGGGCCAAAATCGAGGAACGCATGAAAAAGCGTCAGGAAATGCGGCAGAAAATGGAAAACATGAGCCCCGAAGAACGCAAGGCGGCCATGGAGAAATTCCGCGAGATGAGAAAAGAGCGGAGAGGTGACGGCAAGGGCCCCGCCGCAGAAAACGGCGAAGGCAGCGAAGACTTCGGCAAAGAGAAGTTCCGTGAAAAATTCAAGGAACGCCGGAATAACGGAGCCACTCCCGCAACACCGGCAACACCGGCGACCCCGGGGACGCCCGCCCAATAATATCCACAGGGTTGCAAAAACCGCGGCAGAGGGCTTCTATATAACCTCTGGCCGCGGTTTTTTCTTTGGTTTATACTCCCCGCATGAGACAAAGCATCCCCTTTTCCTTCGTAAATACGCAAGGGCACAGACTTTCCGGCACACTGGACCGGCCTGCGGAAACCCCCCTGTTTTACGGCGTTTTTGCGCCCTGCTTCACCTGCACCAAGGAATCCCATGCCGCCGCCAAGGTCTGCCGTGAAATGGCCGAACACGGCGCCGCCATGCTGCGTTTCGATGTTACCGGCCTGGGCCGCAGCGAAGGCGACTTCTCGGAAACAAATTTTACAACCCGCGTGCACGACCTTATTGCCGCCTGTCATGCTCTGGCCGTGGAATTTGAGCCGCCCAAGCTGCTGATCGGCCACAGCATCAGCGGCACGGCAGCGCTGACCGCGGCACAACACCTGAATTTTTTACAGGCGGTCGCCACGATCGGCGCCCCCCGCGACCCCGCCTATATCATCGAGAAATTCCGCAAGTTCAACCAGATCACCCTCCATGATCATACCGTCGAGGTCGTGGTCGTCGGACATCGCATCACCTTCAGGCGCAGTTTTGTTGACGACCTGCTCTCGCACAATGTCGCCGGGGATACAGCCCGCATAACGCAAAAGCTGTTCGTATTTCATGCCCCGCATGACGACATTGTCAGCTTTGCGAACGCGGAGGAAATCTTTACGCGCGCCACATGCGACAAGGAGCTTGTTCCGCTCGACGACGAAGCCACCCATTTGTTTGAAAACCGGAAAGACGATGCCATTTTTGTCGCGGAAACCCTGCTTGACTGGTTTCGTACGCATTTGCAATAGGAGACCCGCATGCACCCGCAGGATTTTGAAAACTGGAACGGAATTTTTGCGGCTAAGGCCGAAACCATTTACCCGGCAACCGATCCTTCGCACGATCTGCTGCATATCCGCCGCGTCGTTGCCATGGCGCTTAAACTGGCGCGGCTGGAAAACGCGGATATCCATGTCGTGCTGCCCGCCGCGTACTTCCATGATTTTGTCAACGTGCCCAAAAACGACCCGCGCCGCCGTCAGGCGTCGCGCCTGTCTGCGCAGGCGGCGGCAGACTATCTGGATGGCCTCGGATATCCGCCACGCTATCTTGACGCGATCCGGCACGCCATCGCCGCTCACAGCTTCAGTGCCGACATTCCACCGGAAACAATTGAGGCCAAAGTCGTGCAGGATGCCGACCGCCTTGACGGACTTGGCGCTATCGGTATTGCGCGTTGCTTTTCAACCTCGGCGCTGATGCAACGCCCCTATTATTGCCCTGACGACCCCTGGGCAGCCGCCCGCGCGCTGAATGACGGGTTATTCGCCATTGATCATTTTCCGGTCAAGCTGTTCAAAATCGCGGAAACCATGCAAACGGAAACGGCCCGACAAGAGGCACAAAAACGGCTGAAAACGATGAAAGATTATCTTGAACAATTAAGGGGAGAAATCGAGTCGTGAAGGACTCCCTGAAAACAATACAGATAAATATGCAATAAAACCAATAAGATAAAATCTTCCTTGTTTACCCATTAACATTATGTTAACATAAACTTAACTGAATATTTACTTTTTAAGGGGGAATTCCATGGCCATCGTCAGTTTCAGAAAAACAGATTTCATTCCGCAATACGAAACCGGAAAAACCCCACAAAAAAAGATTGTCATTGCCGTAGATGGCCCAGCTGCTTCCGGCAAGGGCACGCTCGCAAAGAAAATGGCAGATCGTCTCGGCTATGCCTTTCTTGATACCGGCGCCCTTTACCGCGCGGTTGCCCTTGCCACGCTGGAACTGGGGGGGAATCCAGCCGACTTTGAAGATGTGGAACCGGCGCTGGCAATTATCAAACGCAACCTGACTCCCGAACTTCTGGCCAATCCCGCCCTGCGCACGACAGAAGTCGCCGAAGCCGCTTCAAAAGTCGCCGCCCTGCCGGAAGTCCGTCTTGAATTGCTCGATTATCAACGCAGTTTTGCCGAGAACCCGCCCGAGGATAAGGGCGGCGTTGTTCTGGATGGCCGCGATATCGGCACCATCGTCTGCCCACAGGCGGATATCAAGCTTTTTGTCACCGCCAGCGTTGAAGAGCGTGCAAAACGCCGTTATAACGAACTGCATACTGCGCATCCCGAACTGACCTATAACCGCGTCCTTGCGGATCTCAAAGCGCGCGACGCGCGCGACACAAGCCGTAAAATTGCCCCGACCCGCGCCGCCGAAGATGCTTATGTTCTGGACACCACCAGCCTGACCCCTGCGGAAATGCTGGAGGAATCCATTGCCGTGATCCGCGCGCGTTTCCTTTCGGAGACGAATGATAACGGCGCCGAAAAAGGAACAGAAAGCGCAAAAATCCAGACACAGGTATAAAAAAACCTATTCCAGTGCAGGACGACTGGCCAGAGGCCCCTGACCGCTGCTGTCCTCGCCCAAAACGACGATCTTGCGGATATCCTCGCCTTCGATGCCGTAAAGCAGCGGTTGCCGGCAACCGGACAGAACCGCGACATCATAAAGTTCCTTCACCGCGCCCGTCACTTCGATAGAATGAATGACCTCCATTTTATCCAGGTCGATAATATCCAGCGCGCAGCGGGCCTCTTGCCCCCGCTGTTCCAGCTCCTGATCCAGATGCAGTCCTTTAAAGGTATTATCCCGCGGCTTTGAACTGCAAATAAAAGCGTAGCGGTCATGAAAGCGAAGGCCACGCAGGAACCCCGGACGCCAGAGCCGTCTTTCAACCGTTCCCGTCACCGGATCCGCCGTACAAAGCCAGCCGCGGCCAGCCTCCAGAAACCATAGCTTCCCCCTGTGAAGCCGCGGGGTATGCGGCATGGACAGGTCCTGCGCGATGACTTTGTTGCTGCGCATGTCCATCAGGAC
Organism: uncultured Rhodospirillaceae bacterium; assembly: GCA_964458415.1. Lineage (GTDB taxonomy): Bacteria > Pseudomonadota > Alphaproteobacteria > Micavibrionales > UBA2020 > CAYWIT01. The sequence goes on along the minus strand of CAYWIT010000001.1, from coordinate 2,325 downwards.
ACCCCCGTCGTTACGCTGTGCGCGCCAGCCGTCAATTTTGTCCGAAACCCCGACGATCGAAACATAGGCCGGTCGTCCGTCTTCCATACAGAATCCGTTCAGGTGGCAGCGATCCTCCGCGATAATTTCTGAAATAAACGGCGGCCGCCAGAAAGGAGAAAAGCTCCCGCGCCCCGTGCCGATCCGCGCAATACAGTTATAAAGCGTGACAACGCCGAAAAGCTGCCCTGCCGCATCACAGGACAGGTCATGCATATCGACGCCGCCCGTAACCCAGGCGCTCCGCGGAAGATAGATGCGATCCCATCCTTCCAGCTGCCGCTGCGGCTGTAGCCCGTTTTCCAGCCGCCAGATATGATGGTGGGTTGAAAGCCAGATGTTACGATCGCTCTCGACCGCCAGTGCCATGCAGCGTTCAAAATTGCGTTCGGTAACGGTGGTCCCGCCCTGAAGGCCGGGGCCGATCAGGATAAGCTTCGCCCCCTCATAGGTTGTCAGAGCCAGACTTATCCCCTCTGCCGCAAGCCAGCCGCGGAATTCGCTGCTGAGATGGAGATGAAACGGATTTTGAACGTCCCGCGGCGTATCGCCGACCTGCGCAACGCTGTTCCCGCCCCCGATCACGGGCATCACCATTTATATCGCACCCCTACTGTAAAGGCGTGATCAGCGGCATCTCTGGACAGCGCCCCTTCATAAGACGTAAAAATGTTCAACTTGTTCTCCTCCTGCGTTCCCAAGACCACATCTGCCTTGATATGAAGAGAATCCCGATTTTGCTCGGGAGAACGGCTGTTAAAGACGATTGCGGGCGTCGAGGAAAACCGCGCCTGCACGTCCTGCCCTTGATCCAGATACTCGTGAACCCAAGACAGGCGAAGAGACGGCGTTATCAAAAGCGGCTCTGCCCCTGTTTTTTCCGGCGTCACAAAGGTCACAGAACACCCAACCCCGAGTTCGGATGAAAATTGCGAGGACGTCTCCGCGCTGGCGCTAAGATTCAAAGCCCCGGCCCCCGTCTCCGCGTACCCGTCATGATGGAGAAAGCCGCCCTTGATCCCCATAAACGGCGCCAGTTTTAACCGGCCCCCGGTTGGAAGATCATAGGAGACCTCGGCGGAGCTCAAAACCCCCGTTCCCGAAAAATCAGCCTGTGCCGTGCCAAGACCGGTTGGGCGGAGCGTCTTGAAATTCATTCCGGCAAAAGACGCCATTCCATTGACATGCACCGGCCCCTTCTCTTTTCCGCCATAGATTCCCAGCTGTTTGACAAAGGTTTTCGCCCGGTCCAAAAAGCCGTTTCCGGCGCGACTGTGCGATGAGGAAAACGCACCGAAGAGACCCACGGTCGTATCATTGGCCGTCTTGACATCCGCGCCAAAGGCAAGGCCCGTCGCGTCATACTGATGGCCAATTCCATGGCTGTCACTGGATACATCCCCGTTCCGGCGCGTTCCCTGCATCCAGAAACTCCCGGGCCGTACCGCCGTTGCGCCTTCCCCGCCGGCAGCGGGAGAAATGCCTGCCAGCGCCGCCGCAGACCGCGCGCCTTCGGTGGCGTGAACCCTGTTCAGGGCCACCGCCGTATTTCCCCGCATCATTCCCATGCCGGCAGAAACCGCCGCCATTCCCGCCATCCCTGTCTGGGTTTCCATCACATCCGCCACGGCATCCATATCCCCCAGACTGTTGAGGTAGGTTTCCAGTGCTGGCGCCGAACCCGGGTTGTTCGCCAGATTCTGGTCGACGGCCAGAGCCACCGCCTGCGCCGAGGTCGTTCTGGCGACCGACGTTACCGGAATGCGGTTCAGAACAAGCTGCGCGGTATTGGCTCCCAAAAGCACGCTGGTATCAATCAACAACTGATTGTCGGAAGCCGTCAGCGTGCCGGAAATCCCGCCCGCCGCCTGTAAAAATGTATATGTCGTTCCGTCAACAATCCCGACGGCAGGCCCCAGAAAACGTACGTTCCCATCCAGCGCCGCCGTACCGGAGATAGCGACCAGATCGGCGGAAGAAGTGTCGTATTCTATTTCCAGCGTTCCGCCGGCATTTTGCACGAAATTGCCGGTAATCGTATGCGTGCCGATAGAAGCGCCCGGCGCAAAAGTGCCGTCATTGGTCACAATCCCTATCGTCGATCCCGTCCCCTTAAACACACCGCCGTTATTCACCGTCACATTTCCGACCATGCCGCCCATATTCGCAAAAACCGCGCCATTCGCGATATCAGCCGCGCCCACCAGTATGTTGCTGTTGGTAAAATCCGTACCGATGGCCGTGTAGATATTCCCCGCGATCGTCCCGAGGTTGTCGAAAACCACG